>NZ_PIOK01000038.1:0-439 GCF_002810515.1 Klebsiella sp. D-Nf1 | reverse complement strand
TTCGATCCCGCATAGCTCCACCATCATTACTGCAAACACAAGAAAACTTCAGAGTGAACCTGAAAAGGTGCACTGCGAAGTTTTGCTCTTTAAAAATCTGGATCAAGCTGAAAATTGAAACGACACACAGTTAATGTGTGTTCGAGTCTCTCAAATTTTCGCAATCAGAAGATGGCACTGTAAAAGGTGACGTGAGCAAAGTGAAGCCAAGGCGTACCGCACGCAGCGAGCGGAGTGGACTTAATGTCCATGAGCATCGCGAGTACGGAACAACGTAGGATTCACGATGCGCAACGAACCGGACAGAACAAGACATCTTCGGGTTGTGAGGTTAAGCGACTAAGCGTACACGGTGGATGCCCTGGCAGTCAGAGGCGATGAAGGACGTGCTAATCTGCGAAAAGCGTCGGTAAGGTGATATGAACCGTTATAGCCGGCG
>NZ_PIOK01000037.1:0-476 GCF_002810515.1 Klebsiella sp. D-Nf1 | reverse complement strand
CCGGAGGCCGGGCTGGCGCTGAGCGCGCTGGAAAACCTGCTGGCCCACCACGACCCGGTCCAGCTGGCGGTGATTGCCGCGAAGCTCCACTGCGCGCCGGACGTCCACGCCATCAAGGAGGCGCTGGCGCTGGCCCTGCCGTCGGTGCAGGGGCAGATGGAGAGCCTCGCGGTGGACATGGGTTACTCCGCCGGGGTGCTGGCCATCTTCTATAAGGTGGCGATTGGCTCGGGCATCGCGCCGCTGGTGATTTTTATGGGCGTCGGGGCAATGACCGACTTCGGCCCGCTGCTGGCCAACCCGCGCACCCTGCTGCTGGGGGCGGCGGCGCAGTTCGGTATCTTCGCCACCGTGCTCGGGGCGCTGACGCTGAACTACTTCGGCATCATCAGCTTCACCCTGCCGCAGGCGGCGGCCATCGGGATTATCGGCGGTGCCGACGGCCCGACGGCGATTTACCTGTCGGGCAAGCTGGC
>NZ_PIOK01000036.1:0-534 GCF_002810515.1 Klebsiella sp. D-Nf1 | reverse complement strand
GCACGGTGAGTAAGCGGGAGAAGATCCTCTTCCCGGCGGTGCTGTTGCTGCTGGTGGCGCTCCTGCTGCCGGACGCCGCGCCGCTGCTGGGGATGTTCTGCTTCGGCAACCTGATGCGCGAGAGCGGCGTGGTGGACCGGCTGAGCGACACGGTGCAGAACGCGCTGATCAACATCGTCACCATCTTCCTCGGGCTGTCGGTGGGGGCCAAGCTGGTGGCGGACAAGTTCCTGCAGCCGCAGACGCTGGGCATTCTGCTGCTGGGGGTGATCGCCTTCTGCGTGGGCACCGCCGCCGGGGTGCTGATGGCGAAGCTGATGAATATCTTCAGCAAACATAAAATCAACCCGCTGATCGGCTCGGCGGGGGTGTCGGCAGTGCCGATGGCGGCAAGGGTGTCCAACAAGGTGGGTCTGGAGGCAGACGGGCAGAACTTCCTGCTGATGCACGCCATGGGCCCGAACGTGGCCGGAGTGATCGGCTCGGCGATCGCCGCCGGGGTGATGCTCAAGTACGTGCTGGCGATGTAGGCCA
>NZ_PIOK01000035.1:0-563 GCF_002810515.1 Klebsiella sp. D-Nf1 | reverse complement strand
AGCTTAACCTTCGGGAGGGCGCTTACCACTTTGTGATTCATGACTGGGGTGAAGTCGTAACAAGGTAACCGTAGGGGAACCTGCGGTTGGATCACCTCCTTACCTTAAAGAACCTGCCTTTGTAGTGTCCACACAGATTGTCTGATGAAAGTAAAGAAGCAAGGCGTCTTGCGATTGAGACTTCAGTGTCCCCTTCGTCTAGAGGCCCAGGACACCGCCCTTTCACGGCGGTAACAGGGGTTCGAATCCCCTAGGGGACGCCACTTGCTGGTTCGTGAGTGAAAGACGCGTGCCAATATATCTCAAAACTCATCTTCGGGTGATGTTTGAGATATTTGCTCTTTAAAAATCTGGATCAAGCTGAAAATTGAAACGACACACTGTTTAAGTGTGTTCGAGTCTCTCAAATTTTCGCGACACGTTGGTGTTTTACGAAACATCTTCGGGTTGTGAGGTTAAGCGACTAAGCGTACACGGTGGATGCCCTGGCAGTCAGAGGCGATGAAGGACGTGCTAATCTGCGAAAAGCGTCGGTAAGGTGATATGAACCGTTATAGCCGGCG
>NZ_PIOK01000034.1:0-634 GCF_002810515.1 Klebsiella sp. D-Nf1 | reverse complement strand
TCGGCGGTCATAACGAGCGTAAAAATATCGACGTGGTGCGCACCATCTGCGCCATTCTCGACAAGGTGGTGGCGCAGAAGCCGGGCAACATCGCCCACTTCGCCGACCTGATCACTTTTGTCACCGACCGTCCGGGACACGACCTGCGCTATGCCATTGATGCCGCGAAAATTCAGCGCGATCTGGGCTGGGTGCCGCAGGAGACGTTCGAGAGCGGGATTGAAAAAACCGTGCACTGGTACCTGAACAACCAGACCTGGTGGCAGCGCGTGCTGGACGGCTCCTATGCCGGCGAGCGTCTGGGCCTGAATAACTAATAAGGAAGTAAAGATGAAAGGTATTGTTCTGGCCGGCGGCTCCGGCACGCGTTTATATCCGATCACCCAGGGCGTCTCCAAGCAGCTGCTGCCTATCTACGACAAGCCGATGATTTTCTACCCGGTGTCCGTCCTGATGCTGGCGGGGATTCGCGACATCCTGATCATCTCCACCCCGGACGACATGCCCTCCTTCCAGCGCCTGCTGGGTGACGGGTCGCAGTTCGGGGTGAACTTCAGCTACGCTATCCAGCCGTCGCCGGACGGCCTGGCGCAGGCCTTTATCATTGGCGAGAAGTTCATCGGCAACGATGCCT
>NZ_PIOK01000033.1:0-634 GCF_002810515.1 Klebsiella sp. D-Nf1 | reverse complement strand
TTGGCGGTCATAACGAGCGTAAAAATATCGACGTGGTGCGCACCATCTGCGCCATTCTCGACAAGGTGGTGGCGCAGAAGCCGGGCAACATCGCCCACTTCGCCGACCTGATCACTTTTGTCACCGATCGTCCGGGACACGACCTGCGCTATGCCATTGATGCCGCGAAAATTCAGCGCGATCTGGGCTGGGTACCGCAGGAGACGTTCGAGAGCGGGATTGAAAAAACCGTGCACTGGTACCTGAACAACCAGACCTGGTGGCAGCGCGTACTGGACGGCTCCTATGCCGGCGAGCGTCTGGGCCTGAATAACTAATAAGGAAGTAAAGATGAAAGGTATTGTTCTGGCCGGCGGCTCCGGCACGCGTTTATATCCCATCACCCAGGGCGTCTCCAAGCAGCTGCTGCCTATCTATGACAAGCCGATGATTTTCTACCCGGTGTCCGTCCTGATGCTGGCGGGCATTCGCGACATCCTGATCATCTCCACCCCGGACGACATGCCTTCCTTCCAGCGCCTGCTGGGTGACGGGTCGCAGTTCGGGGTGAACTTCAGCTACGCTATCCAGCCGTCGCCGGACGGCCTGGCGCAGGCCTTTATCATTGGCGAGAAGTTCATCGGCAACGATGCCT
>NZ_PIOK01000032.1:0-646 GCF_002810515.1 Klebsiella sp. D-Nf1 | reverse complement strand
GCACCTCGCCTTCGGCCACCGTCTGGCCTTCGCTGGCCAGCACCTTCCAGATAGTGCCCGCCAGCGGGGCGGTCACCGGGGTGCCGGCGCCTGCCGGGGCCGAGGCGGCCTGAACCGGTGCGGAAGATGCAGCAGGTACGGCCGCCGTCAGCTGGCTGACGTCGCCGCCGTCGCTGACTTTGACCACAAAGGCTTTACCTTCCACTTCCACGGTGTAGACGCCGGAGGCGGCGGCTTTTACCGGTGCGGCAGATTTTGCTTCTTCCACCTGCGGCACGGGCTCAAAGGCCGCCGGGTTATGGCGGTTTTCGAGGAACTTGAGGCCGGGTTGCGGGAACAGCGCCACGGTGAGCACGTCGTCGATGGCGTTTTCGGCAAGCGTGATGCCCTTCTCCTGTGCCTGGCGTCTGACGTCGGCTTCCAGCTGCGCCAGCTCCGGCTTCAGCAGGTCCGCCGGGCGGCAGGTGATGGCTTCAGCGCCCTCAAGCACCCGCGCCTGCAGGGCGGCGTTCACCGGCGCCGGGGTGCGGCCGTACTCGCCCTTCAGGATACCGGCGGTCTCCTTCGCAATGGTTTTGTAGCGCCCGCCGGTCAGGACGTTGAGCACCGCCTGGGTGCCGACAATCTGCGAGGTCGGGGTCACCAG
>NZ_PIOK01000031.1:0-671 GCF_002810515.1 Klebsiella sp. D-Nf1 | reverse complement strand
GTGCCCTGGGCGTGGGCGCCGTGGCGGCGGACCGCCTGCAGGGCGGCCTGCATGTTGCGCGGGTCGTTCATGGCGTCGAAGACGCGGAAGACGTCCATGCCGTTTTTGACGGCGCGCTCCACAAAGCGCTCCACCACGTCATCGGCGTAGTGGCGGTAGCCGAGCAGGTTCTGGCCGCGGAGCAGCATCTGCAGCGGGGTCTTCGGCATCGCCTTTTTCAGCTCGCGCAGGCGGACCCACGGGTCCTCGCCGAGGAAGCGGATGCAGGCGTCAAAGGTGGCGCCGCCCCAGCACTCAAGGGAGCGGTAGCCGACGTCATCCAGCTGAGCGGCAACGGGGAGCATATCGTCGAGACGCAGACGGGTGGCGAACAGGGACTGGTGGGCGTCGCGCAGGACGACATCGGTAATGGCAACGGTCATAAATTCCTCCGTGAATTAAGGGTGAAGACGGCGATGGTGGTGAATGGCGGCGACAATCGCCGGTTTTAAGCGGGCGAAGTCGTCAGCGGGCGCGACGGCGGCCGGCGCCGGTTTGGGGGCGGCAGGCGGCTCAGGGAACAGACGGTTCACGGCGAGGGACATTCCCTGAATGGCAAAGATGAGCAGCAGCAGGAACACCAGCACAAAGCCCATGCCGAGAAACATCAGGGTGAAGCCTTCGCCTAACAG
>NZ_PIOK01000030.1:0-789 GCF_002810515.1 Klebsiella sp. D-Nf1 | reverse complement strand
CCGTGCTCGGGGCGCTGACGCTGAACTACTTCGGCATCATCAGCTTCACCCTGCCGCAGGCGGCGGCCATCGGGATTATCGGCGGTGCCGACGGTCCGACGGCGATTTACCTGTCGGGCAAGCTGGCGCCGGAGCTGCTGGGGGCCATCGCGGTGGCGGCCTACTCCTACATGGCGCTGGTGCCGCTGATCCAGCCGCCGATCATGAAGGCGCTGACCACGAATAAGGAGCGGAAGATCCGCATGGTGCAGCTGCGCACGGTGAGTAAGCGGGAGAAGATCCTCTTCCCGGCGGTGCTGTTGCTGCTGGTGGCGCTCCTGCTGCCGGACGCCGCGCCGCTGCTGGGGATGTTCTGCTTCGGCAACCTGATGCGCGAGAGCGGCGTGGTGGACCGGCTGAGTGATACGGTACAGAACGCGCTGATCAACATCGTGACCATCTTCCTCGGCCTGTCGGTGGGGGCCAAGCTGGTGGCGGACAAGTTCCTGCAGCCGCAGACGCTGGGCATTCTGCTGCTGGGGGTGATCGCCTTCTGCGTGGGGACCGCGGCCGGGGTGCTGATGGCGAAGCTGATGAACGTGTTCAGCCGGCACAAAATCAACCCGCTGATCGGCTCGGCGGGGGTGTCGGCAGTGCCGATGGCGGCGCGGGTGTCGAACAAAGTGGGTCTGGAGGCAGACGGGCAGAACTTCCTGCTGATGCACGCCATGGGCCCGAACGTGGCCGGAGTGATCGGCTCGGCGATCGCCGCCGGGGTGATGCTCAAGTACGTGCTGGCGATGTAGGCCA
>NZ_PIOK01000029.1:0-854 GCF_002810515.1 Klebsiella sp. D-Nf1 | reverse complement strand
TCGGTGACAAAAGTGATCAGGTCGGCGAAGTGGGCGATGTTGCCCGGCTTCTGCGCCACCACCTTGTCGAGAATGGCGCAGATGGTGCGCACCACGTCGATATTTTTACGCTCGTTATGACCGCCAATGTTGTAGGTCTCGCCGCTTTTGCCTTCGGTCGCCACTTTGTACAGCGCACGGGCATGGTCCTCGACATACAGCCAGTCACGGATCTGCTCCCCGTTGCCATATACCGGCAGCGGTTTACCCGCCAGGGCGTTAAGGATAGTCAGCGGGATCAGTTTCTCCGGGAAGTGATACGGACCATAGTTGTTGGAGCAGTTGGTCACCACCACCGGCAGACCGTAGGTGCGGTTCCAGGCGCGAACCAGATGGTCGCTGCCCGCTTTGGAGGCGGAGTACGGGCTGCTCGGGGCGTACGGGGTTTCTTCGGTGAACAGGTCATCGGTGCCGTGCAGGTCGCCGTACACCTCATCGGTGGAAATATGGTGGAAGCGGAAAACCTGTTTCTGCGCTTCCCCAAGCCCGGACCAGTAGTGACGGGCCGCCTCCAGCAGAGTGAAGGTGCCGATCACATTGGTCTGGATGAAGGCGGCCGGGCCATCAATGGAGCGATCCACATGACTTTCCGCCGCCAGGTGCATCACGATATCCGGGCGGAACTCGCTGAACTGGGCCGCCACGGCAGCGGCATCGGTGATATCAGTCTGGGAAAACGAGTAGCGTTCGCTCCCGGCTACCGGCGCCAGGGATTCGAGGTTGCCGGCATAGGTCAGGCAGTCCATCACACGGACTTCGTCCAGGGTATTTTCGATGATATGACGAACTACGGCAGAGCCGATAAAGCCTGCGCC
>NZ_PIOK01000002.1:0-746127 GCF_002810515.1 Klebsiella sp. D-Nf1 | reverse complement strand
AGCAAGCTCTCTGTGCTACCGCTCGACTTGCATGTGTTAGGCCTGCCGCCAGCGTTCAATCTGAGCCATGATCAAACTCTTCAATTTAAGTTTGATGCTCGTGAATTAAACTTCGTAATGAATTACGTATGTTCACTCAGAGACTTGGTATTCATTTATTGTCCGAAGACATTAAGAATCCATGTCACTTTGAGTGCCCACACAGATTGTCTGATAAATTGTTAAAGAGCAGTTGCAACGCGGCTTTCAGCTCACCGTTGCGAGGTCCCGTATAATACGTTTTCCTCATTCAGAGTCAAGCACTTATTTTGCTTTTCTCTGTCGGTTTTCAGCGTTGAACTTCACCGCCGAAACCCTGCTAACCCGGCGGCTTGCTTGCCGTTGTTCCGTGTCAGTGGAGGCGCATTATAGGGAGTAATTCTGAAGTGACAAGGATAAATTCAAAAAAAGAATCCAACCGCTCACTTTTCAATCAAAATGATTGTTGAGCTTTAATTCTTGCCTGGTTTTTAAACAAAAACGAGCCCGTTGGGCCCGTTTTTGTCGTTTTGTGACTTACTGCACTGCCACGATACGGTCGTCTTTCACCACCAACTCGACGGTTTTTCCCGGAACCAGCTCACCGGAAAGGATCTGCTGGGCTAACGGGTTCTCAATCTGCTGCTGAATAGCACGTTTCAATGGACGAGCGCCGTACACCGGATCGTAGCCATTGGCACTGAGCAACTTCAACGCCTCATCGGACATCCGCACTTCATACCCACGCTCTTCCAGACGTTTATACAGACGCTGCAGCTGGATCTGGGCAATAGAAGCAATATGTTTTTCACCCAGCGGATGGAAGACCACCACTTCGTCGATACGGTTGATAAACTCCGGACGGAAGCTCTGGCTAACCACACCAAGCACCAGATCCTTCATATGACCGTAGTCCAGCTCGCCAAAACGTTCCTGAATCAGATCGGAACCGAGGTTCGAGGTCATGATGACCACCGTATTACGGAAGTCGACCGTTCTCCCCTGCCCGTCGGTCAGACGCCCGTCGTCAAGCACCTGCAGCAGAATGTTGAACACATCCGGATGCGCTTTTTCCACTTCATCCAGCAGAATGACGGAATAAGGACGACGACGCACCGCCTCGGTCAGGTAACCGCCCTCTTCATAGCCGACGTATCCCGGAGGCGCACCGACCAGACGCGAGACGGAGTGTTTCTCCATAAACTCGGACATATCGATACGCACCATCGCGTCGTCGCTGTCGAACATAAAATTAGCCAGCGTTTTGCAAAGTTCGGTTTTACCGACCCCGGTTGGACCGAGGAACAGGAACGAACCAATCGGCCGGTTCGGATCGGACAGCCCGGCACGGCTGCGGCGAATAGCGTTAGATACCGCTTCAACCGCCTCATCCTGGCCAATCACCCGATGATGCAAATCCTGCTCCATACGCAGCAGTTTTTCACGCTCGCTTTCCATCATTCTCGCCACAGGAATGCCGGTCCAGCGTGCCAGCACTTCGGCAATCTCCGCATCCGTTACTTTGTTACGTAACAGGCGCATGGTTTTACCTTCGGACTGAGTGGCAGCCGCCAGCTGTTTTTCCAGTTCCGGAATTTTTCCGTACTGCAGCTCGGACATCCGCGCCAGGTCGCCGACGCGGCGCGCCTGTTCAATAGCGATTTTCGCCTGTTCAAGCTCGGCTTTAATAGTCTGGGTACCGGAGAGGGATGCTTTTTCCGCTTTCCACTCTTCTTCCAGTACCGAGTACTGACGCTCTTTATCCGCCAGCTCCTCATTGAGCATATCAAGACGCTTCAGGCTCGCTTCATCAGACTCTTTCTTCAGCGCCTGCTGTTCCAGTTTCAGCTGGATAATACGGCGATCGAGACGGTCCAGCTCCTCCGGCTTGGAATCGATCTGCATACGGATGCTGGACGCCGCCTCATCGATAAGGTCGATGGCTTTATCCGGCAGCTGACGGTCGGCAATATAGCGGTGAGACAGCGTCGCCGCCGCGACAATCGCCGGGTCAGTGATCTGCACGTGGTGGTGCAGCTCGTAACGTTCTTTCAGGCCACGCAGAATAGCAATGGTATCTTCTACCGTCGGCTCGGCGACGAACACCTTCTGGAAGCGACGTTCCAGCGCGGCGTCTTTTTCGATGTACTGACGGTATTCATCAAGCGTGGTCGCCCCGACGCAGTGCAGTTCACCACGCGCCAGCGCTGGCTTCAGCATGTTGCCCGCGTCCATCGCGCCGTCGGCTTTACCCGCGCCGACCATGGTGTGCAGCTCGTCGATAAACAGAATGACGTTGCCTTCCTGTTTTGACAGGTCAGTCAGCACGCCTTTCAGACGCTCTTCAAACTCACCGCGGTATTTCGCCCCGGCCACCAGCGCCCCCATATCCAGCGCCAGCACCCGACGGCCTTTCAGCCCTTCAGGTACTTCGCCGTTAACGATGCGCTGCGCCAGCCCTTCGACGATTGCCGTTTTACCCACCCCGGGTTCACCAATCAGTACCGGGTTGTTTTTGGTACGACGCTGCAGTACCTGAATGGTACGGCGAATCTCTTCATCACGGCCGATCACCGGATCCAGCTTGCCCTGCTCGGCTCGCTCGGTCAGATCGACGGTAAATTTCTTCAATGCCTGACGTTGGTCTTCGGCACCCTGATCGTTCACGCTTTCACCTCCGCGCATTTGTTCAATCGCCTGAGTCACGTTGGCGGTTGTTGCTCCGGCGGATTTTAAAAGGTCGGTCAGCGTACCGCGCGATTCAAGCGCCGCCAGAACGAACAGTTCCGACGAAATAAAGTTGTCCTTTTTCTTTTGCGCCAGCTTGTCGCAAAGGTTCAGGATCCGCACTAAATCCTGAGAAGGTTGTACATCGCCGCCGGTGCCTTCCACCTGCGGTAAACGGCTCAAGGCCTGTTCGATGTCAGTGCGTAGTTTCCCGGCATTCACGCCCGCCGAGGTTAATAAAGGACGTACCGATCCCCCTTCCTGATTCAGCAAGGCGCTCATTAAATGAAGAGGTTCGATGAATTGGTTGTCGTGCCCGAGTGCGAGTGACTGGGCATCGGCAAGAGCAAGCTGGAATTTATTGGTAAGACGATCCAGACGCATAACTCCTCCCATAAACAGGTCAAATTTGCTACTGGAGATTAAATGAGGTCATCCCTCAATTATTCAAGGTTAAAGACCTGAACTATGCGAAAAATAAGTTTGCCTTCTGGATCGTCTTGATTCTCTAGGTTATATCAGCCAAATGAAACTTGCCATACGACCAGTGGTCTTGTCGCGCCGGTAAGAGAAAAAATCATCCTTTTCGCTTAGCGTGCAGCGATCGCCGCCGAAAATCTGCTCAACGCCGACGTTTGCCAGACGCTGCCGAGCCAGTTGATAGATATCAGCAAAATATTTCTCGCCTGCCGGACGAAAAGCCCGGTGCGCGTTCTCGTCCTTCGCCATAAAGGCATCCCGGACTTCCGGCCCCACCTCAAACGCCTGCGGACCGATGGCAGGGCCCAGCCACGCCATCATGTTTTCGGCTTTATCGGCGAAACGGGCAACCGTCTCTTCCAGAACCCCTTCGCATAAGCCGCGCCATCCCGCATGCGCCGCGGCGACTTCGGTGCCGTCGCGGTTACAGAACAGGACCGGCAGGCAGTCAGCGGTCATCACCGCACAGACGGTGCCTGGCGTACGACTATAAGAAGCATCTGCGCGTTTCGACGGATAGGGTCCGCCGTCCAGCGTCAGAACGTCGGTGCCATGAACCTGCTCCAGCCAAACCGGGTAAGACGGCAAGCCACCGGCGGCAAACATCCGCCGCCGGTTTTCTTCAACATGCTGCAGATTGTCTCCGCAATGGGCGCCCAGGTTGAGCGAGTCATAGGGCGGCAGACTCACGCCGCCAATGCGGGTCGAACTACAGGCCGCCACGCTGCGGGGCATCGGCCACTGCGGTACAATCAGTTTAGTCATAACCAGTCAATATCGTCCTTATGGGCTTCAAAATCGGCACGCATCGCCTCGATGAGCTCGACCATATCCTGTGGGATGGGCGCATGCCACTCCATTTCAATGCCGGTGATCGGGTGGTACAGACGCAGCATGGTGGCGTGCAGCGCCTGGCGGTCGAATTTACGCAGTGCGGTGATGAACTCCTCCGACGCGCCCTTAGGTGGACGCGGCCGGCCGCCATACACCTGGTCACCCACCAGCGGATGGGTGATATGCGACATATGCACGCGGATCTGGTGCGTACGACCGGTTTCCAGGCGCAGGCGCAGGCGCGTATGGATGCGGAAATGTTCCATAATCCGGTAGTGGGTCACCGCCGGTTTGCCCATCGGATGCACCGCCATATGGGTACGTTTTGTCGGGTGACGACTGATCGGCTCTTCCACTGTGCCACCGGAAGTCATGTGGCCGATGGCCACCGCTTCATACTCGCGGGTGATCTCGCGCAGCTGCAGCGACTCCACCAACCGGGTTTGTGCCGGAATGGTTTTCGCCACCACCATCAGACCGGTGGTGTCTTTATCCAGACGGTGCACGATCCCCGCGCGCGGCACATCGGCAATCGGCGGATAGTAGTGCAGCAGCGCATTCAGCACAGTACCGTCAGGGTTGCCCGCGCCAGGATGCACAACCAGATCGCGCGGTTTGTTAATCACGAGGATGTCATCATCTTCGTAAACGATATTGAGCGGAATATCCTGCGGCTGGAAGCGCGCTTCTTCTTCGATTTCGACATCGATAGCGATGTGCTCTCCCCCCAGCACTTTTTCTTTCGGCTTATCGCCAATGGTGCCATTGACTAATACGCGTTGGTCAAGGATCCATTCTTTTATCCGCGATCGCGAATAATCAGGGAACAATTCGGCCAAAGCCTGATCTAAGCGTTGACCGAGTTGATTTTCGGTCACCGTTGCGGTGAGTTGTACTCGTTGTGCCATATACAGCTTCTTCGTTTAACGTTGGGTTTTACGGCTTTGCCGTTTAATATAGTGTGCTATTGTAGCTGGTCTTAATCGGGAGCAGGAACAGAGATTCTCCCGCATAAACATTTTGAGGAAGTCAAAACGTCATGACGCGCATGAAATACCTGGTGGCAGCCGCCACACTGAGCCTGGCTTTGGTGGGTTGCTCCGGCTCTAAGGAAGAGGTGCCTGATAATCCGCCGAATGAAATCTACGCGACTGCCCAGCAAAAGCTGCAGGACGGTAACTGGAAACAGGCGATAACGCAACTGGAAGCGTTGGATAACCGTTATCCATTCGGCCCTTATTCCCAACAGGTACAGCTGGATCTGATTTATGCGTATTACAAAAACGCCGATCTGCCGCTGGCTCAGGCGGCCATCGATCGCTTCATGCGTTTGAACCCCACCCACCCGAATATCGATTACGTCATCTATATGCGCGGCCTGACCAACATGGCCCTGGATGACAGCGCCCTGCAGGGTTTCTTTGGCGTCGACCGCTCTGACCGCGATCCGCAGCACGCGCGCGATGCCTTCAATGACTTCTCCAAACTGGTTCGTGGTTACCCGAACAGCCAGTACGCCACTGACGCCTATAAACGCATGGTGTTCCTGAAAGATCGCCTGGCCAAATATGAGCTGTCGGTCGTGGATTACTACACCGACCGTGGCGCCTGGGTTGCCGTCGTGAACCGCGTGGAGGGTATGATGCGTAACTATCCGGATACCCAGGCCACCCGCGATGCCCTGCCGAAGATGGAAAACGCCTATCGTCAGATGCAGATGAACGCCCAGGCAGACAAAGTCGCCAAAATCATCGCCGCCAACGACAAGAACACCTGAGGGTAATACCCGAAAGCAAAACGGCAGCCAGCGGCTGCCGTTTTTTTATACTTTATCCCGGCTAGCTGAAGCGGTTTAGCGCCGGGTTAACTCATCAAATATGGCCTGCTTTGTCGGGTTCGACAAGTAAAATCTCACTTCTTCCTGCCCTGTCTCACAAAATGAATTCGTTGACAAAAAGTGACAATAAAATGTGATTTAGATCACACATTTTGACATTGGGAAAGGTATGCTGGATTCACCAAGACGGGAAAGACAAGAGGTAAAATTTATGACAATGAACATTACCAGTAAACAAATGGAAATTACTCCGGCAATCCGCCAGCATGTCGCAGACCGTCTCGCCAAACTGGATAAGTGGCAAACTCATTTAATTAACCCGCACATCATTCTGTCTAAGGAGCCGCAGGGTTTTATCGCTGATGCAACCATCAATACGCCCAACGGTCATCTGGTTGCCAGTGCGCGCCATGAAGATATGTACGTCGCCATTAACGAATTGATCAACAAGCTGGAACGGCAGCTGAATAAAGTGCAACACAAAGGGGAAGCCCGCCGCGCCGCGACGTCGGTGAAAGAGGCAGGCTTTGTGGAAGAAGAAGAGTAATCCTTAACTTAAGTTGTGTCATGCCACGCGCCTTCGGGCGCGTTTTTTATTGACAGAGTGAAAACAGTACAGGTACTGTAATCCCCACTACCTAAAGGAATTCATCATGAAACGTGTCCCGTTCTTCTTCGCATTCTTTTTTACCTTCCCCTGATCGGGAGGCAATTCGTCGTATAAGAAAGAATGCGAAGACGAACAATAAGGCCTCCCACCCGGGAGGCCTTTTTTATTTGATAACGACAAAGGCAACATCTATGACCGAGGAAAACCCATTACTGGCGCTGCGCGATAAGATAAGCGCACTGGACGAGAAACTGCTTGCTCTGCTGGCGGAGCGCCGCGGGCTGGCTGTTGAGGTTGGTAAAGCCAAACTGGCTTCCCACCGTCCAGTGCGTGATATTGACCGCGAACGCGATCTGCTGGAGCGTCTGATGACCATCGGCAAGCGTCATAATCTGGATGCACACTACATCACCCGCCTGTTCCAGCTGATCATCGAAGACTCTGTCCTGACCCAACAAACCCTGCTGCAGCAGCATCTGAATAAAATTAATCCGCATTCGGCCCGCGTGGCGTTCCTCGGCCCTAAAGGCTCTTATTCGCACCTGGCGGCGCGTCAGTATGCTGCTCGCCACTTTGAGCAGTTTATTGAGAGCGGCTGCGCGAAGTTCGCCGATATTTTTAATCAGGTAGAGACCGGCCAGGCCGATTACGCGGTGGTGCCGATTGAAAACACCAGTTCTGGCGGGATCAACGACGTCTACGATCTGCTGCAGCACACCAGCCTGTCGATCGTTGGCGAACTGACGATCCCTATCGATCATTGCGTGCTGGTCAGCACCTCGACGGATGCCGATAAAATTCATACCGTTTACAGCCATCCTCAGCCGTTCCAGCAGTGCAGCCAGTATCTGAGCCGCTACCCGCACTGGAAAATCGAATATACCGAGAGCACCTCGGCGGCAATGGAAAAAGTGGCGCAGGCTAACTCCCCGGCCGTTGCGGCACTCGGCAGCGAAGCGGGTGGCGCCCTGTATAGCCTGCAGGTGCTGGAGCATTGCCAGGCCAACCAGACGCAGAATATCACGCGCTTCCTCGTCCTGGCGCGCAAAGCGGTGAACGTCTCCGATCAGGTTCCGGCCAAGACCACGCTGTTAATGGCAACCGGTCAGCAGGCGGGCGCCCTGGTGGAAGCCCTGCTGGTACTGCGCAACCACAATCTGATCATGACCAAACTGGAATCCCGTCCGATCCACGGCAATCCCTGGGAAGAGATGTTTTACCTTGATATTCAGGCCAACCTGGAGTCATTGCCCATGCGCAAGGCACTGAAGGAGCTGGCGGAAATCACTCGCTCCATGAAGGTCCTCGGTTGCTACCCCAGCGAAAACGTGGTGCCGGTGGATCCGGTTTAACGTTCGCGGAACGGTAATTTCTTCATCCCTGCCACCGCAACCGGCAGGGTGAAGATGGCGCCTGACAGCGGATACTGAGCCAGCTCATCGTCCCCCATATTTTCCCGGGTTGTGGTGATATAGAGCGTTTTCATATCAGCCCCACCGAAGCAGACCATTGTCGGACAACGAACCGGCATCGGGTAAGTCTCCAGCTCCTCGCCCTGCGGCGAGAAACGAGCAATCCGCCAGCCGTCAAACATCGCGCTCCAGTAACAGCCCTCCACATCGATCGCCGCCCCATCAGGGATGCCTTCGCCCGGCTGGAAACGGCGAAACACCTCGCGTCGTCCAGGCTCACCCTGTTCATCCAGCGGCGTACGGTAGATCACGGCGTTCGGCGTATCAGAGGTATACATCCAGCGCTGGTCGGCGCTAAACGCCAGACCGTTGGCGCCATGGATATCACACTGGATCACTTTCGGCTTCAGGTCATTATCGACTCGCATCAGCAGCGCGCCGTTGTAATCCCCCGGCCCCCAGAAGGTGCCGGCATAAAAACGCCCCTCGCGATCGGTCCCACCATCGTTAAACCGCGCCAGCTCCGGATTGCTCGGATTATCACAGACTTTCCGCCGCAGCAGGCCGTGGGCGTCGGTCAGCCAGATGCCACTGCGTAATGCAACGATAAACCCGCCCTTCTCACGCAGGGAGAAACAGCCGACCTCCTCCGGAAACTGCAGCACCTGGTGTTCGCCGCTGCGGGTATCGTAGCGGTGGATTTCACACTCCATGATATCGGCCCAGTAGAGGGCCTGTTCAGCCTCGCTCCAGGTCGGGCATTCCGGCAGGTATCCGGTGTAGTCAAACAGCGGTTGTGGTTCAGCCATCGTTGTCATCCCTATAAATAAAGCCAGCGGTCGCTGGCTTTATTGTATACATCTTTTTCGCTTTACTGCCGATTATCGTTCGCCTGACGCAGTAGCGTGCGGCTCTCGCTCTGGAAACGCTGAGCGTAATCGCCAAACCAATGTTCGACTTTACGGAAGCTGTCGATAAACGCCTGCTTATCGCCCTGCTCCAGCAGGCCAATCGCTTCACCGAAACGCTGGTAATAGCGCTTAATCAGCGCCAGGTTGTTTTCCGATGACATAATAATGTCGGCGTACAGCTGCGGATCCTGGGCAAACAGGCGCCCCACCATCGCCAGCTCCAGCCGGTAAATAGGTGACGAAAGCGCCAGCAGTTGCTCAAGACGCACATTCTCTTCTGCCAGGTGCAGACCATAGGCGAAGGTGGCAAAGTGGCGCAGCGCCTGAATAAACGCCATGTTCTGATCGTGCTCAACGGCGCTGATGCGGTGCAGCCGCGCGCCCCACACCTGAATCTGCTCGAGGAACCACTGATACGCTTCCGGCTGGCGGCCATCACAATAGACCACCACCTGCTTCGCCAGGCTGCCGCTGTCCGGACCGAACATCGGGTGCAGGCCAAGAACCGGACCCTGATGCGCTGCCAGCATCGCCTGCAGCGGCTCCGCTTTCACCGAGGCAAGGTCGATCAGAATGCAATCCGCCGGCAGCGGCGGCAGCCTGCCGATCGTCTCCACGGTGGTGTGAATCGGTACGCTGACGATGACCATGCCGGCATCGGCGACGATATCCGCCGCCCGCGCCCAATCCTCTTTTTCCAGAATACGCACCTGGTAGCCGGACAGCGTTAACATCTTCTCAAACAGACGCCCCATCTGCCCGCCGCCGCCGACGATAACCACCGGTCGCAAATTCGGGTGCAGGGTTTTGAAGCCTTTGTCGTTTTCGCTGGAATAGGATTCCCGCATCACGCGACGCAGAACATCCTCGATCAGATCCGGCGGTACGCCGAGCGCAGCCGCCTCTTCACGCCGGGAGGCGAGCATCGCCGCCTCGCGCTCCGGGACGTAAATCGGTAGGCCATACTGGCTCTTCACCTCGCCGACTTCGGCCACCAGTTCCAGACGCTTAGCCAGCAGGCTAAGCAACGCTTTATCTACTTCATCAATTTGATCGCGTAACGCGGTCAGTTCAGCAACCATACTTTCCTCTTACATCAAACGGGCCGCCAGATGGCCGCGGAGATCCTTATCCAGTTCACGCAGCAGCGCATCGGTGCTTTCCCAGCTGATGCAGGCATCAGTCACCGAGACGCCGTATTTCATCGCCTCACGCGGCTGTTCAGAGGACTGATTACCTTCGTGGATATTACTCTCGATCATCAGGCCGATAATGGAGCGGTTGCCATCTTTGATCTGCGCGACAACGGATTCAGCCACGGCTGGCTGGCGGCGGAAATCTTTATTGGAGTTCCCATGACTGCAATCTACCATCAGCGACGGTTTCAGTCCCGCCTGCGCCATCTCTTTTTCGCATTTCGCCACATCTTCCGGACCGTAGTTCGGCGCCTTGCCGCCGCGCAGGATCACATGGCCATTCGGATTACCCTGCGTTTGCAACAGACAGACCTGCCCGGCCTGGTTGATGCCGACGAAACGGTGCGGCATTGCCGCGGCGCGCATCGCGTTGATGGCCGTCGCCAGGCTACCGTCGGTACCGTTTTTAAAGCCGACCGGCATCGACAGGCCGGAGGCCATTTCGCGGTGCGTTTGTGATTCCGTGGTACGTGCGCCGATGGCAGACCAGCTGAACAGATCGCCAAGGTACTGCGGACTGTTCGGATCCAGCGCTTCCGTCGCCAGCGGCAGTCCCATGTTCACGAGCTCGACCAGCAGACGACGCGCAATCTTCAGGCCGCCTTCAACATCAAACGAACCATCCATGTGCGGATCGTTAATCAGCCCCTTCCAGCCCACGGTGGTACGGGGTTTTTCAAAGTAGACGCGCATCACCAGGTAGAGGCTATCGCTGACCTCTGCGGCAAGGGCTTTAAATCGACGAGCATATTCAATCGCAGCTTCCGGATCGTGAATCGAGCAAGGACCGCAAACCACCAGCAGGCGCGGATCGCGGCCAGCGATGATATCGGAGATGGTCTCACGGGCATGCGCAATCTGCGCTTCCTGTTCAACGCTCAGCGGGAATTCCGCCTTCAGTTGCTCCGGGGTCATTAACACATGTTCGTCGGTAATATGTACGTTATTCAGCGCGTCTTTTTGCATGATTGCGATCCTGTGTAGCTCGTTTGCGATAAAGGTTGCCTCAGCGGGCATGACGTAACGATACCACACGGAGTAAAGAATTCAATCCATATTCCGTAAATTTTACTTTACACCAATAAATTAATTGGCTCTTAACCCGGCAATAAACGTACAACAATGTTTACATCACCCTAAATCACACCAAACTTGCGCACTATCGCTATCGCTATTACGAAAAATCCTGGTGAGATTTGTCCCAAAGCAAAGGGCGCATGTAATGACGGGTTTTGTTAACAGTGGTATTCTGCGCCGGGCATCGGCAGCGGTATTTCCCGCGCTATGGCGAATTTGACGGAAGCGTTAATGACAGTATTACACCGTCTTTTATTGACTGTATTTTTTCTCATCGCGGTATCTCCTGTTTTTGCTGCCGGACCTTCAGAACATGTTCGCGCTATTGTTTCCGGGATCGTGACCTACACCCGTTGGCCGGCATTAACAGGGGCGCCGAAGCTGTGCATTTTTGCCTCATCACGCTTCACCCATAGCCTGGCTCATGAAGATCCGGATGCCTTGCCCTATCAACCGGTGATAGTACGTAATAGTGAAGAAGCGTTAAAAACGACCTGCGATGGTTTTTATTTTGGCAGCGAATCACCGACCCAACAGTCGGAATTAACTCGCCGCTATGGCCCGAAGCCGCTTTTACTCATCGCAGAACAAAATACGGATTGCTCCATTGGTAGCGCGTTTTGCCTGATCATCAACGACGACAGGGTCCGCTTCTCCGTTAATCTGGACGTTCTGACGCACAGCGGGGTCCGGGTTAACCCGGACGTCCTGATGCTTGCCCGGAAAAAACCACATGAATAAGGACTTTTCACAGACCGCGCGCCCGACATTTAAACGCGCGCTTCGTCGAATTAGCGTGATAAGCGTGGTGATCTCCATGACGCTGGTCTGGCTGCTGCTAAGCACAGCCTCAATCTTCACGCTCAAGCAGTACGCGCAGAAAAATCTAGAGCTCACTGCCGCGACCATGGGTCGCAGCCTTGAAGCCGCCCTGGTATTTGGCGACAGCGCGGCGGCAGAAGACACCCTCGCTTCACTGGGGAAGCAAGGGCAGATTTCCCAGGCCATTGTACTCAATGGCCAGAAGCAGCACTTCGCCGCGTGGCGCCACGAACCGCTGGCCAACAAAGAGCAAGTGAGCGGACTTGTCAGTAAATGGCTGTTTCCGGAGCCCACGGTGCAGCCCATCTGGCACCAGGGCAAACAAATCGGCGAACTGCAGCTGACTGCTCTCGATAAGCTGATCAGCCACTTTCTTGGGATCTCGATTCTGGTACTGACCGGCAGCATTCTGCTCGCCTCGTTTATCGCCCTGCTGCTGACTCACTCTCTGCACCGGGGGATCGTTGCCGCGCTGCAGAGCATCACCGAAGTCGTGCACGATATTCGCGAAAATCGCCATTTCTCGCGTCGGGTGCCCGAGGAGCGTATTGAGGAGTTCCATCTTTTCGCTCAGGACTTTAACAGTCTGCTAGGGGAGATGGAGGACTGGCAGCGACAGTTGCAGGCCAAAAACGCCCAGCTGTTACGTAGCTCGCTACACGACCCGCTGACCGGCCTGGCTAACCGCGCTGCCTTTCGCAACGCGCTCGCCGAACTGATGAAGAACGAGGTGGGCCATCAGACCTCGGCGTTACTGTTTCTTGACGGTGATAACTTCAAGCTGATCAATGACAACTGGGGACACGCGGCGGGCGATAAAGTGCTGACGGAGGTCGCCAGCCGCCTGATGGCCTTCGCCGGCAAACGCCATCTGGCGTGGCGCCTTGGCGGCGATGAGTTTGCCGTTCTGCTGCGCGAGGTGCGCTCGGAAGCCGAAGTGCAGGCCCTGTGCCAGGCGCTGTCCGAACAATTTCTTCCGCCATTCAACCTGCACAATGGCCATAGCGCCACGCTCTCGTTGAGCGTCGGTTATGCCCTGGCGTGGGAGCACGCCACCGCGGAATCACTGCAAGAACTTGCCGATCAGAATATGTATCGGATGAAAAACCAACGTATCCAGCAGACGCTGAAATAATAAAGGACTCATTATGCTCAGGAAATATTTCGCTCCCGCCCTGATGGCGGCGGCGCTTTTGACAGGTTGCCAGGCTCCTCAGGGAAAATTTACCCCCGAGCAGGTGGCGGCGATGAAATCTTACGGCTTCACTGAAAACAATGGCGATTGGTCCCTGGGCTTATCCGATAGCATCCTGTTTGACAAGAATGACTACCGACTACGTCCCGACAGCCGCCAGCAGATCACCACGATGGCCTCGCGGCTGGCGGCGACCGGGATCACCCATAGCCGCCTTGAAGGCCATACCGATAATTACGGTGAGGATAGCTATAACGAAGCCCTGTCGCTTAAGCGCGCCAATAGCGTGGCCGATGCCTGGGCGGAAGGCGCCCATGTCCCGCGCAGTCATTTAGTCACCCGCGGCCTAGGCAAGAAATACCCGATTGCCAGCAACGACACGGCGGCCGGGCGCGCTGAAAACCGCCGGGTCACGGTGGTCATCAGCACGCCGTAAGCCTTCGCTTAATCGCTCGACTTCGCCGTCCTCATTGCCGTTGCCGCGCGCCAGCGCAGGTAGTCAACGGCAATGAACAGCACCAGACTTGCCCCCATCAACGGCATGGCCAGCCCCAGGAATAATGCTATCCCCAGCACCAGCCCACGGGCAGGCCAGACGAGTGATAACCACGCCTGCAGCAGCGAATGCGCCGGATCCCAGACCGCCTGAGGCGGACGACGGATCCACCACAGCCGATACCCCACCCCGATAGTGACGCACAGCGCGCAGCCGAACCCCACCAGCAGCAGCTGATTCGCCAGACCAAAGAGGATCCCCATGTGGAAATCGACGCCCCAGCGGGTCAGCTTCGCCATCAGCGGGAAGTCGGCGAACCGGGTGCGATCCACCACCTGCATCGTGGCGCCATCGATCGCCACCGCGTCCACCTGCGTCGGCCAGCGGCGGTCTATCTCATTCACCGTCCAGGCACGTTCCTCCGAAACCGGCGGACGGATCTCCAGCCGGCTGGCGTTCAGCCCCGCCTGACGGGCCACCGCCAGTGCCTGGTCAAACTGCGCTGGCTGCAGCGATGACTGATGCTGCATGGCCATCCCGTCCATATGATGCCCGGCGTGGGGATCGTGCGCCATCGGCGCCTCACCGTGCAGCAGGGTATTCACCTGCGGCGTCCACCAGCCGAAAGCCGCCCGCATTTTATCCACATTACCGCCAGCCCATTGCGACCAGGTCAGGCCGGTGGCGGAGAAGAGCAGCATGCCCAGCAGTAAGCTCCAGCCCAGTGTCACGTGCAACCGACGATGATTCTGCAGGGCGTTATTGATCCGCCGTTTTGGACGCGTCATCGCCCACAGGGCAATTCCCCCCAGCGCGGCGACCCACATCCATGAGGCAGCCAGTTCGCTATAGAGTCGCCCGCTGTCGCCCAGCAGCAGCGAACGATGCGCATAATCAATCCACTGGCGCAGCGGCAGGATGCCGCTGGTACCATAGACCGTCATATCGCCCTTCACCCGTAGCGAGATCGGATCGACAAAGATGGCCCGGGATTCTGACTCGCCCAGGCTCGGGTCAACAAACATAATCCGGGTGGTCTCCCCCATCGCAGGGGCCGGCCGCACCGCCAGCAGCCGCAGATTACCCTGGGTCGCTTCTTCCGCCACCGCAATCTGGGCACTGAGCGGCTGCGGGGTCCCGTCGGCAAGGCCATGCAGCGCGTCGTGATAGAGCCAGTTTTCCAGCTGCGGCGTCGCCACGTACAGCGTGCCGGTCAGGGCAGCGACAAAGATAAACGGTCCGATAAACAGTCCGATGTAGAAATGGAGGCGGCGCAGCAGGTTTAACCATGCCGCGCGCGAGGTGCAGGTTGTCATACTTTTCCTTTTTTAAAGCAAAAGAGGTCATTGCGCGGTGCGCAGATTGATTTTTATTAAAGGGAAAAAGCAGACAGCCGCGGCGGGGCGCGGGTTTCAGGGTAGAGCCAGGGAAAGTAGTGCCAGTGTTTTAATACCGGGCGAGAAGCCGGCAGGCTAATGCGCCGCAGGAGCATGGCGACGAACAGCGCCAGCGCGAAAAGCAGTCCCGGGACATGGGCTAACAGCACGCAATAGCCACACGCTTCGGCATGGTCCAGCGGCAGTTCGTGTCCGGTATGCGTGGCGCCGTCTGTGCTATGCATCATCGCCATCTCGTGGTCGGGCATTTGCGCCATGCTCGCGGAAGAGCTGTCCATCATCATGGCGTGGTGCATGCCAGGCATGGCGCTCATGGGGTCTTTTTGCAGGGAGATGGAGATCAGGGGGGCCACGACGATCAGCAGGATCGCCAACAGCGCCAGCCAGGCGGCTCGCCGTTTAGGTGTCGTTTGCTGGAAACTGTTGCTGACCACCGCCCCTCCGAAATGAGGCCGTATTGTAAATGATTTGCATCACGATGGTTACAACAAAGATAAAAAAAGGGCCAGCCACTTGGCCAGCCCTTCTGTCAGGATGTCGCGAAAGCGAATCTTAGTTAAGACGCTCTTTGATACGAGCAGACTTACCAGTACGCTCACGCAGGTAGTACAGTTTAGCTTTACGTACAGCACCACGACGTTTAACAGCAATGCTGTCAACTACCGGAGAGTGAGTCTGGAAGACACGCTCAACGCCTTCGCCGTTGGAAATTTTGCGAACAGTGAATGCAGAGTGCAGACCGCGGTTACGAATAGCGATAACCACGCCCTCGAATGCCTGCAGACGTTTTTTGGAACCTTCAACAACCCATACTTTCACTTCCACGGTATCACCCGGACGGAAGGAAGGTACGTCCTGCTTCATCTGTTCTTGTTCAAGTTGCTTAATAATGTTGCTCATAATTTAATCTCTTATCCTGGGTAAACTGATATTGGGGGCTCACGCCTGCCCATCATGTTTATGCTGCTGTTGCGCGTGTTCGCTTTTGAACTGCGCCAGCAACTTTGCTTGCTCTTCAGTCAGAGCCAGGTTTTCCAGAAGTTCAGGTCTTCTAAGCCAGGTGCGGCCCAGCGACTGCTTCAGACGCCAGCGACGTATCTCAGCATGGTTTCCCGACAGCAATACTGGCGGTACCTCCATCTCTTCTAACACTTCAGGACGGGTATAGTGCGGGCAATCCAGCAACCCATCAGCAAAGGAATCTTCCGTTGCCGAAGCTTCATGGCCCAGTACTCCCGGAATGAACCGGGAAACGGAGTCAATCAGCGTCATTGCCGGTAACTCACCACCGCTGAGAACGTAATCGCCGATTGACCATTCTTCGTCAATTTCGGTTTGGATTACGCGCTCGTCTATCCCTTCGTAGCGACCGCACACCAGAATCAGTTTCTGATTCGTTGCCAGTTCGCTGACGCCCGCTTGATCAAGCTTGCGTCCCTGAGGTGACAGATAAATCACCTTCGCGCCTTCACCTGCCGCGGCTTTTGCTGCATGAATAGCATCCCGTAAAGGTTGCACCATCATTAGCATCCCCGGTCCGCCGCCGTAAGGACGATCGTCCACGGTACGGTGCCGGTCATGAGCGAAGTCGCGAGGACTCCAGCTTTCGATGCTCAGCAGGCCATTTTTTACTGCCCGGCCAGTTACCCCGTAATCGGTAATTGCGCGGAACATTTCAGGAAACAGGCTAATTATGCCAATCCACATAGCGCCGTCTTTTACCGTTTATCCGGAGAATTTAAAAACCAGGATCCCAATCTACTTCGATAGTACGCGTAGTGAGATCGACTTTCTTGATAACCTGCCCATCGAGGAACGGAACCAACCGCTCCTTGATGCCAAATGCATCTTTCAGGTTTGCCTTGATGACGAGTACGTCATTAGACCCGGTTTCCATCATATCGATGACTTTACCGAGGCTATAGCCTTCCGTTGTCACTACCTGGCAGCCCATCAGGTCTTTCCAGTAGTAGTCACCCTCTTCCAGCTCCGGCAACTGCGATGAATCCACGATAATTTCGCAATTAGTCAGTAGATTCGCGGCATCACGATCGTCAACGCCTTTCAGCTTGATGATGATGTCCTGATTGTGGTGGCGCCAGCCTTCCAGCTCAACAACCTGCCACTGACCCGCCTTCTGGATTAACCAGGGCTGATAGTCAAAAATGCTTTCGGCGTCTTCGGTGGAGGAAAACACTCTGAGCCAACCACGGATACCGTAGGAAGAACCCATTTTCCCCAATACGATCGGATCAACAGGTGCTTGTGCGGTGTGTTGCTTGCTCATCATGACCACCGTGACAGATTAAGCTGCTTTGTTAGCGGCTTTGATCAGCGCGGCAACGCGATCGGAAACAGTAGCGCCCAGGCCAACCCAGTGAGCGATACGATCCAGATCCAGGCGAGTTTCTTCTTCCGCGCCGCTAGCGATCGGGTTGAAGAAACCAACGCGCTCGATGAAGCGACCGTTGCGTGCATTACGGCTGTCGGTGACAACAACCTGGTAGAACGGACGCTTTTTAGCGCCGTGACGTGCTAAACGAATAGTTACCATAACATCCTCTTGTGTGAATAAAACAACCGGGCCCCATCGAGGAACGGAGCCCGGTGTCATATTAAAAGCCCGAAAATTTTACTGATTTCTGTGCAAAAATCAATTCAAAACTACATACGCTAAATAATTTGAGTTGCAGGACAAAACGCGAAAGCGTTTTGAACAGCGCTTGCGCTGGCCCCGAAGGGGTGAGGCCGAATGGCCGAATCACGCGGCAAGTGAGTAAATCCCCGGGAGCGTACACAAGTACATGACCGGGGTGAACGAACGCAGCCAACGCTCCTGCGGCTTGAATTATGACGCGTATTAGCGGCCCGGGAAACCTGGCGGCATCATCCCTTTCATCCCGCGCATCATCTTCATCATGCCGCCTTTCGACTTCATCTTCTTCATCATGCGCTGCATGTCGTCGAACTGCTTCAGCAGACGGTTCACATCCTGCACCTGCATCCCGCAGCCGGCGGCGATACGGCGCTTACGTGAGCCTTTGATGATTTCCGGCTTGGCGCGCTCTTTCAGGGTCATCGAGTTGATGATGGCTTCCATACGCACCAGCACTTTGTCGTCCATCTGCGCTTTTACGTTGTCCGGGATCTGGCCCATACCCGGCAGCTTGCCCATCAGGCTGGCCATGCCGCCCATGTTTTTCATCTGACGCAGCTGCTCAAGGAAGTCGGTCAGATCGAAACCGTCGCCTTTCTTCAGCTTGGAGGCCAGCTTCTCGGCCTGCGCGCGGTCAACTTTGCTCTCGATATCTTCGATCAGCGACAGCACGTCGCCCATGCCGAGGATACGGGAAGCGACGCGGTCCGGATGGAACGGCTCCAGCGCTTCGGTTTTCTCGCCGACGCCGAGGAATTTAATCGGCTTGCCGGTAATATGGCGAATCGACAGCGCCGCACCGCCGCGGGCGTCGCCGTCCACTTTGGTCAGCACCACGCCGGTCAGCGGCAGCGCTTCGTTAAAGGCCTTCGCGGTATTCGCCGCATCCTGACCGGTCATCGCATCGACGACGAACAGGGTTTCAACCGGGTTAATGGCGGCGTGGACGTGCTTGATTTCGTCCATCATCGCTTCGTCAACGTGCAGACGACCGGCGGTATCCACCAGCAGCACGTCGTAGAATTTGAGTTTCGCTTCTTTCAGCGCCGCATTGACGATATCCACCGGCTTCTGGCCGACGTCAGACGGGAAGAAATCGACGCCGACCTGCTCGGCCAGGGTTTCCAGCTGTTTAATCGCCGCCGGACGGTAAACGTCCGCGGAAACGACCAGCACTTTCTTCTTGTGCTTCTCGCGCAGGAATTTCCCCAGCTTACCGACGCTGGTCGTTTTACCGGCACCTTGCAGACCCGCCATCAGCACCACCGCCGGCGGCTGCGCCGCCAGGTCGAGCGTCTGGTTCTCTTCGCCCATCGCCGCCACCAGCTCGTTGCGGACGATTTTGACGAACTCCTGACCCGGGGTCAGGCTTTTATTGACTTCATGGCCGACCGCGCGCTCTTTCACGCGGCTGATGAAATCACGTACTACCGGAAGCGCAACGTCCGCTTCCAGCAGCGCCATGCGCACTTCGCGCAGGGTGTCTTTAATATTGTCTTCTGTAAGGCGTCCGCGGCCGCTAATGTTGCGCAGCGTACGCGACAAACGATCGGTTAAATTATCAAACATTGTCTCTCGCCTGAGGTGGAAACGGTCGGTCGCCGCAGCGACACACAAAACGAATGTGGCGGAGTATAACACGACATCAATCTGAATGTGCTGCAACGGTTGGAGCAGAGGCCTGCTGACGTTATACTGCTTCTCTTTCTTATTTAGCCAACAGCCGACACCTATGCCTGTTTTTGCTCTACTCGCCCTTGTCGCCTACTCCATCAGCCTGGCGCTGATTATCCCCGGCTTGCTGCAAAAAAACAGCAGCTGGCGGCGTATGGCGATTTTATCTGCGACTATCGCGTTGATCTGCCATGCTTTTGCGCTGGAAGCACGGATATTCCCCGGCGGCGAGAGCGGGCAAAACCTCAGCTTACTGAACGTCGGGTCGCTGGTCAGCCTGATGATCTGTACGGTGATGACTATCGTGGCCTCGCGCAATCGCGGCTGGCTGCTGCTGCCTATTGTCTATGCCTTCGCGCTAATCAATCTGGCCTTCGCCACTTTCGTGCCTAACGAATATATCACCCACCTGGAAACCACCCCGGGGATGCTGGTGCATATCGGTCTGTCGCTCTTCTCGTACGCCACGCTGATCATTGCCGCGCTGTATGCGCTGCAGCTGGCGTGGATCGACTACCAGTTAAAGAACAAAAAGCTGGCCTTCAGTAGCGAAATGCCACCGCTGATGAGCATTGAGCGCAAAATGTTCCACATCACCCAGGTCGGCGTGGTGCTGCTGACCCTGACTCTGTGCAGCGGCCTGTTCTATATGCACAATCTGTTCAGCAGCGAAAACATTGATAAAGCGGTGCTGTCGATTATTGCGTGGTTCGTCTATATCGTCCTGCTGTGGGGCCACTATCATGAAGGATGGCGCGGACGTCGCGTGGTCTGGTTCAGCGTCGCTGGCGCCGGTCTGCTGACGCTGGCCTATTTTGGTAGCCGCGTGCTGCAGCAGTTCGTGAGCTAAGTCTTTTAAGGAATCCTACGTGGAACATATCTCCACCACCACGCTGATCATAACACTGATCGTCATGGTGATTATCTCTGCCTATTTCTCCGGCTCCGAAACCGGCATGATGACGCTGAACCGCTACCGGCTGCGTCATATGGCGAAACAAGGCAACCGCCAGGCTAAGCGCGTGGAGAAGCTGCTGCGCAAGCCGGACCGCCTGATTAGCCTCGTGCTCATCGGCAATAACCTTGTCAACATTCTCGCCTCGGCGCTGGGCACCATCGTCGGCATGCGCCTGTACGGCGACGCCGGCGTTGCGATCGCCACCGGCGTGCTCACCTTTGTGGTGCTGGTATTTGCCGAAGTGCTGCCGAAGACCATCGCCGCCCTCTATCCGGAAAAGGTCGCCTACCCCAGCAGCTTCCTGCTGGCGCCGCTGCAGGTGCTGATGATGCCGCTGGTGTGGTTGCTGAATACCATCACCCGCATGTTGATGCGCATGATGGGCATCCGCACCGATACCGTCATCAGTAGCGCCCTGAGCAAAGATGAACTGCGCACGATTGTGAATGAATCCCGTTCACAAATCTCACGGCGCAACCAGGATATGCTGCTGTCGGTCCTGGATCTGGAAAAAGTCAGCGTTAACGACATCATGGTGCCGCGCAACGAGATTGTCGGCATCGACATCAATGATGACTGGAAATCTATCGTCCGCCAGCTGACCCACTCGCCGCATGGCCGCATCGTGCTCTACCGCGATTCACTGGACGATGCCATCAGCATGCTGCGTGTTCGCGAAGCCTACCGTCTGATGACGGAGAAGAAAGAGTTCACAAAAGAGATCATGCTGCGGGCGGCAGATGAGATCTACTTTGTTCCGGAAGGGACGCCGCTCAGCACCCAGCTGGTGAAATTTCAGCGCAATAAAAAGAAAGTCGGTCTGGTGGTCGATGAATACGGCGATATTCAGGGGCTGGTCACCGTCGAAGATATTCTTGAAGAGATTGTCGGCGACTTCACCACCTCTATGTCACCCACCCTGGCGGAGGAAGTGACCCCGCTTAACGATGGCACGGTGATTATCGACGGCAGCGCCAACGTTCGCGAAATCAACAAAGCGTTTAACTGGCACCTGCCGGAAGATGAAGCGCGCACCGTCAACGGTATCATCCTCGAAGCGCTGGAAGAGATCCCGGTCCCGGGCACCCGCGTGCGCATTGAGCAGTACGATATAGATATCCTCGACGTGCAGGACAACATGATCAAACAGGTGAAAGTGATGCCGGTGAAATCATTACGCGAGAGCGTCGCGGAGTAGCGCGAGCGAAGGAATTAACATCACGGCGGGCTGCGGCCCGCCGTTTTTTTATCTCGCGCCGGGAGCGGTGGCATAAAAAAACGGCCGCCCGCGGGCAGCCGTTGAGCAATGCAGCAGACGTTATTTCGCTTTCGCTACCGTCACCATCGCGGCGCGAATAGTACGGCCGTTCAGGGTATAACCTTTCTGCATCACGGCCAGCACGTTGCCCGCCGCCACGTCTTCAGATTCGACCATCGCAATGGCCTGGTGGACGTTCGGATCCAGCGGAACGTTGGTGTCGGCGATCACTTCCACGCCGAACTTACGCACCACGTCCAGCATGGATTTCAGGGTCAGTTCGATCCCTTCCACCATCGGCGCCAGGTCCGGATTAGCCTTGTCGGCCACTTCCAGCGCGCGGTCCAGGCTGTCGATCACCGGCAGCAGTTCATTGACGAATTTTTCCAGCGCGAATTTGTGCGCTTTCTCGATATCCTGCTCGGTACGGCGACGCAGGTTATCTTCGTCGGCTTTGGCACGCAGCATCACTTCACGTTCACGTTTCTGCGCTTCAGCCAGCTGGGCTTCCAGATTCGCAATTTTTTCATCGCGCGGATCCACCTGCTCAGCCGAAACTTCAGGCTCTATTGCCTCAACGTCGTCGTGCTGCTCCGTGATAATTTCTTCCGGGGCTTGCCCCTCAGGCGTTTTCTGTTCTTTACTACTCATGAATTTCTCCGCGTTTTTTTTCGCATTCATCTCGCTAACTTCGCTTATTATGGGGATCAGTTTCCGGGTTTCAAGGGAAGCGGACAGATTGTCACTATTTCATTTAACGCAAGGACATCCAGATCATGAAGAACCATTTCAAGTGTATCGGCATTGTGGGACATCCTCGTCACCCCACCGCCCTGACCACACATGAAATGCTCTGGCGCTGGCTGTGCAGCAAAGGGTATGAAGTGCTGGTTGAACAGCAGATCGCCCATGAACTTCAGCTCAGCAACGTGAAAACCGGCACGCTGGCGGAGATTGGTCAACAGGCCGACCTCGCGGTGGTGGTGGGCGGCGACGGCAATATGCTCGGCGCGGCGCGGACCCTGGCCCGGTATGACATTAACGTCATCGGCATTAACCGCGGCAACCTCGGCTTTCTCACCGACCTTGACCCGGACAACGCCCTGCAGCAGCTCGCCGACGTGCTGGAAGGCCACTACATCGCCGAGAAACGCTTTCTGCTGGAGGCCCAGGTGTGCCAGCAGGATTGCCAGAAACGCATCAGCACCGCCATCAACGAAGTGGTGCTGCACCCGGGCAAAGTGGCGCATATGATTGAGTTCGAAGTCTATATCGACGAAGTCTTTGCGTTCTCTCAGCGCTCTGATGGCCTGATAATCTCCACCCCGACCGGCTCCACGGCCTATTCGCTGTCGGCCGGCGGCCCGATCCTCACGCCGTCGCTGGACGCCATCACCCTGGTGCCGATGTTCCCGCATACCCTTTCAGCGCGACCGCTGGTGATCAACGGCGACAGCACCATCCGTCTGCGCTTCTCTCATCGCTGCAGCGATCTGGAGATCAGCTGCGACAGCCAGATTGCCCTGCCGATCCAGGATGGCGAAGACGTTCTCATTCGCCGCTGTGATTATCACCTCAATCTGATTCACCCTAAAGATTACAGCTATTTCAATACATTAAGCACCAAGCTCGGCTGGTCGAAAAAATTGTTCTGATTTACATCGCTGCCTCTTTACTGGATAAAAAACCAGTCTATACTGTACGAAAACACAGTATTGGTTTTTCATACAGGAAGGCAGCTATGTTGGCGCAACTCACCATCAGTAATTTTGCTATCGTTCGTGAACTGGAAATTGATTTCCACAGCGGCATGACCGCTATCACCGGGGAAACCGGCGCCGGGAAATCCATTGCCATCGACGCGCTGGGGCTGTGCCTCGGCGGCAGAGCGGAAGCCGACATGGTGCGTCGCGGCGCCACCCGTGCCGACCTGTGCGCGCGCTTCGCGCTGAAAGATACCCCGGCCGCCCAGCGCTGGCTGGAAGAGAACCAGCTGGAGAGCGGGCGTGAGTGTTTACTTCGCCGGGTGATCAGCACTGACGGTCGCTCGCGCGGCTTTATCAACGGCACCGCCGTCCCGCTCTCGCAGCTGCGCGAGCTGGGCCAGCTGCTGATCCAGATCCACGGCCAGCATGCGCACCAGCTGTTAACTAAACCCGAACACCAGAAAACGCTACTCGACGGCTATACCGGTGAGTATGCGCTTACTCAGCGTATGGCCGAGCATTACCGTCAGTGGCACCAGAGTTGCCGCGAGCTGGCTCAACACCAGCAGCAGAGCCAGGAGCGCGCCGCCCGCGCCGATCTACTGCAGTATCAGCTTAAAGAGCTGAACGAATTTAACCCGCTGGCGGGCGAGTTTGAGCAGATTGACGAAGAGTACAAGCGCCTGGCCAACAGCGGGCAGTTGCTCAGCACCTGCCAGCACGCCCTGACGGTACTGGCGGACGGCGAAGAGGCCAATCTGCAGAGCCAGCTTTATACCGCGAAGCAGCTGGTCAGCGAGCTGGTGGGTATGGACAGCAAGCTCTCCGGCGTCCTGGATATGCTGGAAGAGGCAGCCATTCAGCTCAGCGAGGCCAGCGACGAGTTGCGCCACTATCACGACCGTCTGGATCTCGATCCGAACCGTCTGTTCGAACTTGAGCAGCGGATTTCCCGGCAAATCGCGCTGGCGCGTAAACATCAGGTGATGCCGGAAGAGCTGCCGGCGGTTTATCAGGCGATGCTGGAAGAGCAGCGCCTGCTGGACGACAGCGCCGGCTCGCTGGAATCCCTCAGCCAGCAGGTGGTCGAACATCATCAGCTGGCGCTGGAGACCGCGCGCCAGCTGCACGCCCTGCGCCAGGCCAGCGCCGACGAGCTGACCCAGCTTATCACCGAGAGTATGCACTCACTTTCGATGCCACACGGGGTCTTCGCGATTGAGGTCGCTTTCGATGAACGCCATCTGACCGCCGACGGCGCCGACCATATTGAGTTCCGTGTCACCACTAACCCGGGTCAGCCGCTGCAGCCGATCGCCAAAGTGGCCTCCGGCGGCGAACTGTCGCGCATTGCACTGGCGATTCAGGTGATCACCGCGCGTAAAATGGAAACCCCGGCGCTAATCTTCGACGAAGTGGACGTCGGCATCAGCGGTCCGACCGCCGCCGTGGTCGGCAAGCTGCTGCGCCAGCTGGGCGAGTCCACGCAGGTGATGTGTGTGACCCACCTGCCGCAGGTTGCGGGCTGCGGCCACCATCATTTCTTTGTCTGCAAAGAGACCGATGGCGAGATGACCGAAACCCATATGCAGCCGCTGGATAAGCGCGCTCGTCTACAGGAGCTGGCTCGTCTGCTGGGCGGCAGCGAGGTCACGCGCAACACCCTGGCGAACGCGAAAGAGTTGCTTGCGGCGTAAACTTTTTGATTTTCACAGGGTCATAGTGAACAGCAAATTGCCTGCTGACCTGCAGCCGGAGGTTTCCATCGGCGCGAAGGTCTATTATTATCGGCATATTACAGATGAGCCACGTACTGCTCGGGCCCAAAAAGGAATCAAATCACTATGCGCTGTAAAACGCTGACTGCTGCCGCAGCGGTTCTTCTTATGTTGACCGCAGGCTGTTCCACTCTGGAACGAGTGGTTTACCGTCCTGACATCAACCAGGGTAACTATCTGGCACCTAACGATGTAGCAAAAATTCGTGTCGGTATGACGCAACAGCAGGTTGCTTATGCTCTCGGAACGCCAATGATGTCGGATCCGTTCGGCACCAACACCTGGTTCTATGTATTCCGTCAGGAGCCAGGCCACGAGAAAGTGACTCAGCAGACCCTGACCCTGACCTTCAACAGCGGCGGCGTGTTAACTAACATTGATAACAAGCCCGCGCTGACCAGTCAGTAAGGCCCGGAAAAGCAAAAAGCGCTCAGTGAGCGCTTTTTTTATGACTGATAGCCGGTCTGCTGCTGCGGGTTACTTCGCAGCGCTTTTCTCTGCCCGCTGGCGACGCAGCTCTTTCGGGTCTGCGATAAGCGGGCGATAGATTTCTACCCGGTCGCCGTCGTGAACTTCGTCATGCAGCTTAACCGGACGACTGTAGATCCCCAGCTTGTTCTTCGCCAGATCGATATCATCACGCAAGACCAATAGCCCGCTGGCGATAATCGCCTGCTCGACCGTCGCTCCCTCATCCAGGGTGACTCGCTGCAAATACTGCTTTTCAGGCAGCGCGTAGGCGACTTCAACACGAATATTAGCTGGCACTGTAGACCTCTTTGGCGCGCGAAGTGAACGCCTGCACCATGTTGGCGGCCAGCTCTTTGAAGACCCGGCCAAAGGCCATCTCAATCAGCTTATTGGTAAACTCAAAATCGAGATGGAACTCGATTTTGCACGCCTCGGGGCTCAGCGGAATAAACTTCCAGCCGCCAATCAGTTTCTTGAACGGGCCATCCACCAGGCTCATTAAAATGCTCTGGTTGCTGGTCAGTGTATTCCGGGTCGTGAAGGTCTTACTGATGCCGGCTTTGGACACATCAACCGCCGCCGTCATTTGCGTCGGCCCGAATTCCAGCACGCGGCTACCGGTGCAGCCTGGCAGAAAATCAGGATAGGACTTCACATCGTTTACCAGTTGATACATCTGTTCCGCGCTGAAAGGCACCAGCGCAGTACGGCTAATCTGAGGCATAGCAGGTTCCACATTTAAACACAGTGCAAATAATATCATTTATCTGCTGCTAAAAAAAACGCTGTGCCGCAACTCGTGCTAAGATGCGCAGTACACCTCGCAGGATGCGATCGAGGTAACTGTGTATAAGACGATGACTTCAGGACATTATGACTAAGAAAAAAGCCCACAAACCTGGATCAGCCACCATTGCGCTGAATAAACGCGCCCGTCACGAATACTTTATCGAAGATGAATACGAGGCTGGTCTCGCCCTGCAGGGCTGGGAAGTCAAATCCCTGCGTGCAGGCAAAGCCAACATCGGCGATAGCTATGTCATCCTGAAGGATGGCGAAGCCTTCCTGTTCGGCGCCAACTTTACGCCTATGGCCGTGGCTTCCACCCACTATGTGTGCGACCCGACGCGCACTCGTAAGCTGCTGCTTAACCAGCGTGAGCTGGACACGCTATACGGCCGCATTAACCGCGAAGGTTACACTGTCGTCGCCCTGTCACTGTACTGGAAGAACGCCTGGTGCAAAGTGAAAATCGGCGTCGCCAAAGGTAAGAAACAGCACGACAAGCGTACCGACCTGAAGGATCGTGAATGGGCGCTGGATAAGGCGCGGATTATGAAGCACGCCGGACGCTAACCCCCTCCCCTGAGGGCCAGCTCTCGCTGGCCCTTACGCTATATCCTTGTTGATGCTGCTTTTTCATCCACCCCGTTGAAACAATCCTGCGTAATGGGGCTGGTAACGACATTCACAAATCTGTTATACTTGACCTACACATTGGGGCTGATTCTGGATTCGACGGGATTTGCGAAACCCAAGGTGCATGCCGAGGGGCGGTTGGCCTCGTAAAAAGCCGCAAAAAATAGTCGCAAACGACGAAAACTACGCTTTAGCAGCTTAATACCCTGCTCTGAGCCCTCTCTCCCTAGCTTCCGCTCTTAAGACGGGGATCAAAGAGAGGTCAAACCCAAAAGAGATCGCGTGGATGCCCTGCCTGGGGTTGAAGCGTTAAATCTAATCAGGCTAGTTTGTTAGTGGCGTGTCTGTCCGCAGCTGGCAAGCGAATGTAAAGACTGACTAAGCATGTAGTGCCGAGGATGTAGGAATTTCGGACGCGGGTTCAACTCCCGCCAGCTCCACCAAAATTCTCCATCGGTGATTACCAGAGTCATCCGATGAAGTCCTAAGAGCCCGCACGGCGCAAGCCCTGCGGGCTTTTTTGTGCCTGCAATTTGTCCCGCGAAGTCCGAAGAGAACTAATTAAATCCGAACCTTTTAGGCCCATTGATAGGCCCAACGAAAAGCTCTATTGTTTTCGTTGGGCCTATACGCATGGAGACTCCCCATGGCAAGAAAAACCAAGCCGTTAACCGATACGGAAATCAAAGCCGCCAAACCTAAAGATGCCGATTACCAGCTGTATGATGGTGACGGGCTTACTCTGCTAATCAAGTCCAGCGGTAGTAAGCTCTGGCAGTTCCGTTACTATCGCCCTCTAACCAAGCAGAGAACCAAACAGAGCTTCGGTGCCTACCCTGCCGTCTCGCTTTATGATGCACGTAAACTCAGAGCCGAATCTAAAGTTTTACTAGCGAAAGACATTGATCCCCAAGAACATCAGAAAGAACAGGTCAGAAATTCACAAGAGGCCAAAACCAACACTTTCTTGTTGGTCGCCGAACGTTGGTGGAACGTGAAGAAAGCCAGCGTAACAGAGGACTATGCCGACGACATCTGGCGTTCACTTGAGAGAGATGTTTTTCCAGCAATCGGTGATATCAGTGTCACTGAGATTAAGGCTCATACTCTGGTTAAAGCAGTCCAGCCGGTTCAGGCCAGAGGGGCATTAGAGACTGTCCGACGCCTTTGTCAGCGTATTAACGAAGTCATGATTTATGCTCAGAACACAGGCCTAATTGATGCTGTTCCCAGCGTTAACATCGGGAAAGCATTCGAGAAACCGCAGAAGAAAAACATGACTAGTATCCGCCCGGATCAACTTCCACAATTAATGCAGACTATGCGTACGGCAAGTATCAGTGTGTCCACGCGGTGTCTGTTCATGTGGCAGCTTCTCACCATCACCCGCCCTGCCGAAGCCGCTGAAGCTCGATGGGATGAGATCGATTTTGATGCTAGCGAATGGAAAATTCCTGCTGCTCGAATGAAGATGAACCGGGACCATACGGTTCCATTATCTGATGAAGCTCTCGCTATTCTGGAAATGATGAAGTCTCTCAGTGGTGGCCGAGAGTTTATCTTTCCCAGTCGCATCAAACCAACCCAGCCGATGAACAGCCAAACAGTGAATGCAGCACTCAAGCGCGCTGGTTTAGGAGGCGTACTCGTATCTCACGGCTTGCGTTCTATCGCCAGTACGGCACTCAATGAGCAAGGATTTCCGCCTGATGTTATTGAAGCAGCATTGGCTCATGTGGACAAAAATGAGGTACGTCGTGCTTACAACCGCAGCGACTATCTTGAGCAGCGTCGTCCAATGATGCAATGGTGGACTGATTTCGTGATGGCCGCGGACCGCAGAAGCATGATTGAAAATGGAATAAAAGGAATGCGGCTTGTGGAATGATTCGATAGTACTAAAACAGAGCTATTCATTAACCCTATGTTGTAATTAGGAATATTTATAATCAATATTGAAATTGATAAAAGATTAATTCATTATAAAAGGTGTAATAATCATGAAAAAATTAATTAAAAAACCTAAGTGTTGTAACGATGCAGAAATCGCAATATTTGAAGCACTTGTTAACGAGGGTGGAGAAGTAGAATTGGCAGGACTTCAAGAACGGATTTTGCGCGCAGAACTGCTTATTTTTATTTACGACAATGACGACCAAATTCTTGCAGTTGGAGCTATCAAAAACCCAAGTAAAGCATATAAATCCAAGACCTTTGAAAGGTCTGGTGTTTCCGGACAAGACAATTACGACTTTGAGCTAGGCTGGCTATATGTTGCAGAAATAGCACGAAATAAAGGTTACGGGCACATCTTGATGGAATTAATTTGCAAACAACTAACTGACAAATCATGCTTCGCCACGACGCGTGAAAATAATACAGCAATGCAGTATTTATTTAACAAATTTGGCTTTTCCAAAGTTGGCAAACCTTACAAAAGTAAGAGAGGAAACCATTCTCTTATTCTTTACGTCAAGGAATAACCTAGTAGCTTGAGGTAAGAACATCTCTCATGCTCAATTTAGCATTCAATATAATTTCGAAAATATTAAATTCTGTAAAAATATCAGTATATTAGAATTATGAGCGGAACATAAAAACATCCGCTCAACACTCCTCAATTGCTGCGAGATTTCAACTTCATTATTTTACTCGCTGATAATGGTAGTGCCTATGAGTAAAACGCTAGCGTAGCAACCATTTTATATTGGTTATGTTTAAGAGGATTTGAACCAAGCATTCCCTGTCTGCTCCGACTCAATCTGAATTGCTTTTACCTGATAAGGGGCACAACTCACAATTTCAACAGCGCTTAGGTCAAAGATCGCAATGTTATATCCCAATTGCTTATCGTTATCTCCAAAGTGACTCTTGTATGCAATTGCATCATAGCCAACACTACGAAACAGTTCAGTCAGTATCTGAGTGGGCGCATAATCGGCACGGTCATCCGAGTGTGTGACAGGAGTTGAAAAGGCGTTATCTATATCAATCCAGACGGCTTTCTCTTTCTCCTGTGCTGTTGGCTCTCGTCCTCCCAGCACGTGTCTTAATATAGGCCCAGAAAGTGATGATTGGCCATGTCCAAGTGAAAGCTCAAGAGTCCGCAATGGACGCAAGAGCTGACAGACAGCAACCGACACATCAGCACCAATCCAAGGCCGCACCTCGGAAATCGCGGTCTTCACTGTCGTTCCTACATATAGGACCGGGATACCCGAGGAATTTGCACGTCCTTCTCTGGCTCGGTCGGTAAGAGGCTTCATACGTGAAGCTCCGAAACCCCATATATCCTCGCCAATCCAGTTGCCGTCACTATCGATCCTGTCACATTGATCTATCCCAAGCTGTGCCCGATAGAACACATCCCCTTCTTTCAACTCGCCGTCACGCCCCCTAATCGTCGCAATAACCGTATTAAGGAATGTTCTCTGTTCTTCACTTAAGATATAACGATTGACACTACTAACGTAGCGCGCGAATCGAGAATAACTGTCCCAGTGTGCAAACTCAGGTCTACAGTTCAAGTCGTTTTCACTGATAGTCATTAGCAAGTCCACTACTGAATAAAGCCTCTGCATCTTGGGCCGTAGCAATTGCGTCTTGTACTTCCTGCCGTTTCAAGTCTAGAACTCGCAATTTTCCGTTCATCTTAATCTGCGCGATGGACTCAATTCGGCGGTATACATTGGCATGGCTTGCGGCGTATTGCGCCAAGCCCTGTAACTTAGCAAGTGCGTCACTCAAATACAGCCCATGTGGATCAACTAAGTCGACAGCGATAGAACCATCCTGTTCGGCAAAGAATAAAAAGTCAGGACGAACAATTCCATATTGCCCAGCCTTTTCGTAAGCTATGCCAAGCGAAGATTGTCCTGGTTGTTGCGGGTTACGATACCAGTAACAGAATCCAGATCTCCCAGATTCAGTCTCAACAACCGTCCGCTCCCAGTCATTCAGCTCAGTTGGGTATTTTCCATCCAATCCACACAACAGGTGGTCATCCCAGACAGGCAGAACTTTCACATTTCCATTTTCGTTCGCTTTAGTCGCCTCATAGCGGGCCTCAGGCTTCAGCAATCCAACATCCTGTGGTTCAGTACTCATTTCAATGATCTGCCGATAGGACTCCCTGCGATCATCGCTTAACATATTAATCTGTTGGTTATATTTTGACAGCCAATCTTTCGCAAGCTTTTCGGCCTCGGAATCGACATAAGGCTGCACTTCCGTTACAAGTCCCAAACTAGCAACTGTTACACGTGCTTCGAAAATAGCCTCAAGAAATGCTTCTGGATCAACTTTGCGATCGGAAACCTGACTCGCTAGGTGATCAACATACGAATGCGCAATAGATGGGCTAAAGATACGTGCAGCCCGGCGGTATGCATCATCGATCACTGCCACGTCCGCATCTTCCCAGAATTGCTCCAAGCTACGTCCTTGTCCTAGCATGTCTGCTTTCACAGTCTTTCCATCTACAACCAACACGGATCTACGCTTGGTGTTTATTTTATCCTCATTTTCGTACTGAAATTTATCTAAGATGGAATGGATTTTAGAATGTGCAATTTTGCCTGCACTAGGCAAAATATCGTCGGAGGCCAATTCATGTGCTAACGCAGTCAACCTAACAGCTGGCTTAGCGCCTCGTTGAGGACGTGTTTGAGACGGTAAAGCCTCGAATACTGCCCATACAGTAGAGGAAACCACCGGGTTTGGCAGCACTTCAATATAATCAGTCAAAACGCGACCAGGTGTTGCGGCTTCGCTACCACTCGTTAATTCGTCAACCACTTGCTCAACAGCCTTACGGTTGAATTTCGGCAATAGACAATCCACCGCATTCAAACGATCATTGCCCGGGATGCGGCGAGCTAATGGTGAACGAACAAGGCGCCCTAGCAACTGCGTGATGTGAGTCTTATCGCTGGCCGCACGGAAAGAAACCATTACCTCGGCGCGAGGACAGTCCCACCCTGTACTTATAGCATCCTTTGCAATCAATATCCGTACCCACGTCGAATCCTCAACTCGCTGCGGCTCGATATAAAGTACGTCACGGTTTCCAAATCGCTGTGTGGTACGCTCCCCGAAAACATGCGCCACACTTGAAGAGGTTAGTTCCGGGTAACGTTCGAAAATTATATCTAAAGCCCGCCCAATTTCATCTGGATCCGGTGTGTTTGGAACCTGCAAGACCATTAATGGAACAACAATATGGGCTTCCTGTTGCTGCCTGGAGTATGCACTCCAAGCCAAACTGGATTCTTTCAATTTATCGGTCGCACGCCGTACTAGCACTGTATCGAAATCACCAACATTCTCGGGAATCTCCAGCAGGATAGTATCTTTGATAAGGCCTGACTCCTGAACTTTGGATACATCCACTTCTACATTCGGCAATTTTATATGCTTGCCTGCAGACTCAATAGCCTTGTTGAAACGTTCGACCGTGGCGGATATTCCCCATACCACAGGAATACCGGGCACACTGCCCACACCATTGATAAGGCGCTGGACGATAGTGCTCTTGACATTCTGACTGGCCGCAGTCTGGAGGCCCATGCCTCTATGCGCCTCATCCAACACAAGATAAAGCGTCAAATCAGGGTCTTCAATGGTATTTTGAATCGTGTCCCAAATCGTATAGGCTCGCAGGTCAGGTCTCATTTCAGGGAATGTTGCATCAATTTTGGCCGACATTTCCTCAGGATCGTAACCACGCACCAGCAAACTGTTCTTACTCAACTTCTGAGTGTTAAGAAAATAAATTTTTCCCGCCTGAAATTTCGGTCTGCTGAAAGTATTTCCCACAACTACGAGGTCAGTATAGTTGATGCGATCGCTGGCCTCGATGAAGCGAAAGCGAGTCTGCTCGTTCAATAATGGATCGTCGCTAAACCAGATTACAACTGCGCCGGGGTCGGCATCAAAATTGAAATCATCGTCACCATGGAAAAGAGCCTCAAAAGTGGCTGCAGCCATAACTGTCTTGCCCGCGCCAGTTACTGCAGTCAAAGAGAAGGCTGTCTTATCTGAATCCCTGTGCCACAAGCGCCGAGCCTTATTCAGGTTGTTCAAGGAATCACGGATAGCATCGCGTTGATAGTCTTTGAGTGTGAACTTCATCCGTTAATCCCCATTACTGAAGCTAAAATTGTTTAGATACGATTCATATAAGCGCACAGCCTCAATACCATCAGGTAAACGTTTTGCAATGGCTTGAAAACGGCGGTCATCGTTAGTAACGATATAAGCAATATTTAGCTCCTTCCCTAATGCTTTAATAAATGGCGTAACAGCGTCCACATTAGTTAGCAATCCATAAGTATCCGCTACAGCCCAACCTTCGTCTGGAAGATTTTCGATACGACTTCCCCTCGCCCCCGCCCGTAACCACAGTAATGGAGCAATTCGGTGGAACGCCAAGTTATAACTTATTGATATAGGAGTTTCATAAGTCAGAGTAAAAAACTCAGCATTCTCTTCAAAACCCTCGGACATAGGAAATTCATCGATAAATTTGTAATCACCCACGACTTTATTGCCCTCAGGCGTCTTACCTGTTATCGCGGCGGCTACTCGAGGTTTAGTGATGTAATCACAGATACCAAATTTTTCCCACTCTACATCACCAGGACGCAATTTCTTGGCTAATAGTATTTTTTGCTCATCTGCACTAACTTCATTGTTAGTAATACAAATACATTGACGACTGCCTCCATCCTGCTTATTAAGGCGCATCACCGCGTGAGCGGTGGTACCTGAGCCAGAGAAAAAATCCAGGACGATTGCATCTTTTTTGTTCGCCACAAAAAGACGCAACGAATCTTCAACGGCATACAATGATTTTGGAAAAGGGAACGTCCTTGCAGGAATAAGCGCTCCTAGTACTTTCTTTCCGTGATCGGGAGCACTATGCCGACTTTCAGCCCATACGGTTGTCGGTCGAGTAGTTTTGCCACTTGGCGCAATAACAATTTTTGTTCCATCCTCTCGAAGTCCAGATACGATGTACTCGCCAGACTCGACTTTACTAATCGCTGGAGCGGTAAGGTAGGAAATCGCATATGGCTGGAGAGAATTTGTACGATTTGCACGAGCGAAACCGCCACGCACAGCGCGCATCAGACTGGGCCCGGTAAGCCCCCATTCCATCTCGACCCCATCGTCGCGAACAGGAAATACTGCAACAACACCGGGAGGTGGCTTGATGCTTTCTCGTGATACATCATGAGCTAAAGGCTCACCTACACCAACAATCTTCGAGGTTTTCGGATCGACAAATACCGGATAAAATTGTCGAGGTCGGTGTCCTCTAGTCGATTGCTCATCTGAACGACGTAAATATGGCCAACGAACTGGCTGTCCCTGCGAATCATTTACTGTAATTCCAGAAACGCTGGAATTACCAATCAAAACAAAATAAGCAAACTCATCTACCCTAGCAAACATATCAGGGCGAGAAGCTCCTTTTGGATTTGTAGTGATCGATACCATTTGGATCCGTGCTTCTGGAAAAATTTGTTCCAGTAGTAAACCCAATCGTAGATATTCCTTCTCGTCAATAGTAACGATTAGTACTGAATCTGCTGGATTAAGGAGCTGGTGTGCAATCAACAAGCGACGCTCCATCATCGCCAACCATTTACTGTGGCGGTAAAGGTCATCAGCTTCTACATAATCATTATTATATTTCCAATCCTTTGCCCCAGTATTATATGGTGGGTCAATGTAGATAGCATCAACACAGCCTCGATGTGTATATGTTAATGCCTTAAGGGCATGGTAATTCTCACCATTAATGACAGTGTGGAATGGTTTCTCCCCTCCGCGCAATACCTTACCTGTACTAACAAGACCAGGATAGATAATGTCACGAGACTCCGCCACCACTACCAAGTCCTCAAGCATGACTGTCTGTGTATCGTTCTCTGCAGCCCCAGTTAATTCTAAAACAGCAACCATCTTAGCCTTATTAATGCTTTTTACCTGCCAAAGCCGCTGGTCACCTTTCTTGACCGCTCCACGCTCCGGTAGAATACGCACCTTGTCACCTTTTCGGACAGGTCGCAATGGTAACTCAACAGCTTCAGGGCTGTGCCGCTCAAAATTTAGTCCGAATGGAAGGCGCGACGACAAAATTTTGAACTCTCGATCTAGTTCAGCCCCTAATACCGGGTCTTTAGCTTTTGCTTTAGCAAGCAAATCAGTCAGTCTGGACACTGAAATTTTTTCTCTCTATTGTGTATCTTGTTATTGACGATGCGCTTGAACCATGCGCCATAAGCCCTGCAGCATGCTGATTCAGTTTCAAATCATCAGTTGGGGAAGACTTTACCTCTACGTTCAATAACCTATACAACTAATGCACTGAAAATTTAGAGTAATGTTAACATCCATCATCAATACCGACGACCCCCAAAAACGGATGACATTGTGAACGACTAAGTGATGCTAAGGTATGAACTGCACTTCTTCTTCATTAAACCATTGACTTTCTTTAATTCTGGCCATTGCTGCAGCTGGATCGGACGACCAAAGCACTAAGGCGAGCGATTCTTGCGCCCTGCTACAAGTCACGTACAGCAAACGTAACGTCCGGTCGATTGTTGTCTCCTTACCAGACTCTGCATTCTTTTTATCTGTTGGACTTAACTCCGTACCACCAAAAATCTTGTCGTATTTAATGAGGAACCCTCCGGCAAGCTCATCATCCATTACAACCATAACATGCTTGAACTCAGAGCCTTTAACTACCTGATGTGTTGCAAGCTCTGAAATCCCAGCAAGGTAACTCCGATAGCACTTAAGTTGTTTCCATGGAGCAGCCAACAGTGCACACCATCCACGGCGCATTCTTGTTTGTTTTGACTCATCCTCACCTCGTCCAGGAGCTGGGGGTGTTGGTGACTTATCGGCATAAGCCTCATGAAGGCGATGATCTATCTCGAACAAGCTTGCACACAAGACTGGAGCTAACACATCAGCAACCGTTGACTCTGGTTTAGCGCAAGCCGCCGCAAATATATTTACCGCCTTGAGTATTTCGTCAGTACGTGCGGCTCTTGCTTCATAGTCTTCAGGAATATTATCTAACCTGCCATATCGTCTAAAAACCTCAGTTGCCATGTACTCATTTACAATCCCGTCATTGCTTATACAGGCTTCCAAGTGTGCCAGTTCATTAAGCAATGTTTGTACAGATGAAGGCCCCTTATTATCACCACTGCCAGATGGCGCTGCTGCATGAGGATCTAACAGAACCATTGCCTCATAAACATCAAGAAACGAGCCACGAGTGGCGACAAGCTTATGCTCAAGCGCAAGCAACTGATATTGCCCTTGATTCCAATCTGCCAAACCACTAATTTCAAACATTCGCTCAGCGCACCAGCGTTCACTAAGCACTTTATCTTCTGGACTTCGTGATGTATCCCCCAAGAAGAGCCGAACCGTTCCACCAGCTTTTTCCGTTCGGGGATGTTGTGCTGAACCCTTTGTTGGTTGCGTCCTGCCTTCCAGTTCAGTTTCCCAGATTTTATTAATCAGTGTGACTATCCGCCGCTGACTACGATGATTCATTTGTAACTCAGGCGTTGCCCAGCTTTCCGGAACAATGCTTGGAAGATCGGCATGACCATCCATATAAATTCGTTGTCGATGATCTCCCAGCAGACCAAGAGTCAAATCTCTCTCCCGTTTTTTGGCAAGCACCATCAAGGAGTCCAGTACACCTTTCATCGTGTCCTGCGACTCATCAATCAGTATGATTGGATGTCGATCTTTGAGAATGGATTGGAGTGTTGGCTTATTTTGAAGCAACCAAGCTGTCGCATCGAGTACGTAATTGTGCGGTAGTGCGCCAGGCCCATATGTATTGCGATCGGGATGGTATTTGAATACTTCAGTTGTCCGAAGATCCTCGATTTCATTCGTGATTTCGTCAAGGTCACGCTGTTTTGCTGCAGTAATACCCTTCGGTTTCGCTTGTGCCTCTGCAGTCTCTTTAGCGAGTTGAGCTTCTTTTACTGCTATAAGGGACTCGCGAATATCATCGTTGAACCCATTAATTAACTCCCAACAAAATGAATGGATAGTAGACACACTGACTAAGCTATTGTCCCCAAGACGTCCGTTGATTACAGAGACAGCATTCTTTGTGTACGTCACCACTCTAATCGAACGCCCATACATCTTCAGGGACCGTGCCAATTGTCCCCCCTTCTCATGCTCGGTCACACCCGTAAGGCGACGTAAAACTTCCACCAATGTTCTTGTTTTACCAGAACCAGCCCCCGCAAAAAGGAAGTAGTTACGAGGTGGAATGTCTGTAAGATAGCCGCAAATCTCTTCTACTACCCCTGCATCGCGATCATTACCGTCAAGGATTGGTGAGTTAGTCATGGCATCACCTCCTTGCTTGGCTCAAGCTGTGTCTGGAGCCATTCCAATGCATCCACGATATATTTAGGACAGACAATCGGCTCTTCCGCAGCGACCATTTCAAAGATGCTTGCGGCAAAGTCTCCTTTATTAAAAGACCCATGCATTAATTTATGAAGAGCCGCGAGAAGTTCTGGAATATTATCATTTTCAGCAACCTGTCTTGCTACTGAGCCCAGCGCGCCTTTCGGCGGTGTGATTTGCTTGCCTTCGTCATCGACTTTTTCATTCATCAACTCCTTAAGCCAAGGAATATTCCTTAGTATGAGAGAATCCTCAAAAGTACTTGGCCACTGACTATCAGCCTCGGCTACAGGCAACTGCCATGCGAAACGTACAGAACATTCGGCAATTTCGTTCCAGACAAGATGCTCATCTTTCGGGTTCTTGAAATCCTCAAGCTGTTGCAGCTTAGGGTGCCATCCGCGAAGAGTCGGGTTCCCACATTGCAGCCCGGGTTGTCCTGTATTAGCTACAGCAACCAAGGTTGTAGTCGGCTCCCCATTTTTCTTAGGCTTACCAGGTCTTTCTTCAACTGGATCGATATCAGTAATAATTACAGTTGGAATACGGAGTCTTTCAACGAGAGACCTTAGCCGATGAGCATGGCTACCTCCAATATCAAGGAAGGACAGATAGCGACTGTTGAGTATTGCAAAATCTCTTTCAATGAAAAGAGGTAAGAGCATTCGCTCAGCAACCCCCTCGACAAAGATTGCAGCATTGGCAAATAAAAGATCTGTGTGTTGAACGCGAAAATAACGCTCAGCGAATTGACGGGTCGTTTTATCATCACCAAAAACTTGCCCAAGATTGACCACCTCAGTGGCAGGCATGTTTTGTTCTTCACTCTTAGCAATGCGGCGAACATAACGCAGCCGGTCAAAACTCTCAGCATGTGCTAGATGACTAGAATGAGTACTGATAATCAATTGGCTTTTAAGACCAGACTCATCGCTACCGTTAGGACTGATTAACTTATGTGCCTTACCCGGGAAAATACGTTGTACCTGTACGTGCAAATGAGCCTCGGGTTCCTCAATCATAACCAGATGAACAGGTGCAGGAGCGCCCTTTTCAGGATTTAGTCGAGCAGCTTTGAAAGAAACTAGTTGGTAACTAAGGGACTGTAAATTCTGATAACCGAGTCCAATGGAATATTCCGGTAGAAGCTCTTCTAATGAATCCTTCTGCATACTGTATTGAACAGCTGTCCCATGGTCGAGTAATTCGGCTGTCTGTATGCGCGTGCGGAAACGAATCTCTTGGGGATCATGCAAGCCGGGGTACCCAAGCTCTTTAACCTCTTCTACCGATGGTCCAATAGCCTCATGAATCTTTTTATCCAGCGCCTGCTGCGCCTCAGCAACAGCTTTTATGAGGTCAGCTCGGTGCCCATGGCCTGTTGCTGCCACATTTAGATGCTGTCGAGCAAATTTGAGAAGCTGATTAGAGAATAAACCTATGCGATGGGGGCCAGAAGCAGATCGGGAATCAGCTTCCTCACTACCAAGGCCACGCTGTGCAGCCACAAAGTCTACTTTTATTAGTTTCTGCAGATGCTTACGATCAATTGGGCTAGAGTCAGCATCCAGTATCTGGCTAACATAGGTCTTTATTCCGTCCAAAGGATTATTATCTGCATCCAACTTATAGGCCCGAACCTGGCCGAGTAAAGAAGGTTCTCGCAACCAAAAATCGAGAAGATCAATCGGCCATGCAAGCGAATCTTTGCCCATATCTTTCACAGGTATTCTCGCCAGGTGATACTTCCAAGCCAACTGCTTCAGATCCTCAATATTTGTAGCAGGTTCCAGACGTAATCGGACACCTACCCCGCCCCCCTTCCAACTAAATTTTGACAAGAACGGGGACACATAGTGGAACATACCAGCCTTAGCATCGAACCATAGATCTAGCGTTGGCATCGCCGAAAGTAAGGTTCCAAGTTGCTCTCCCCATTCACCTTCGGATGCGCCAGAAGTGGACGGATCTTCCTCTAATACGTCCCAAGCTCTTCCAAGTTCCCGCAATTTTGGCCATTGAGAAACACTGATGTCAAAAGCACCAAATGGCGAACCATCTGCGAGGAAATGGCGCAGCGCTGCCAGAATTGATGTTTTGCCGCTATTATTAGCACCGACGAGAATAGTAGTCTTTGGATCAACCTCAAGCTGGACCTTACCAAGTCGGCGGAACTGGCGAAGCTCAACAAATCGAAGGGATATCTGCCCAGATAATGATGTGGTGGCGTCTGCTGCTGACATTGTGGCTCCTCTCAATCCGTATAGGGATGCGCCAACCTGTAGCAGCTTAGCGCCACGCCGTAAGCTCGAGTCCTTCTAACTTAAGCCTTTTAACTAAGAATCATTGAGTTGACTGAGAGTCGATACGGCAACTTATTTTACCACTCCGCTAAAAAATGCCCATCAGTAAATACGCTTTAAATGACTATTATCACACTACTTTTGCCCTCTGCTGACCACTCTTGTAACTGCAGCATTCACAGATAAATCGACTTTCAGCCAAACCTGCAACCTTTTGGGTAGTCCTAACTCAGTCAACATATAGGTTTTTCTACTCATGGCTTTTCAACTTTTTTATTTTTACTTCATTATTTCTTTGCTGAATGAACGCTCTTAATTAATTAACAATACTATTAATAGCAGCCTCCTATATGTTAGGTTTTACATGAGACAATCACCTATAATCATCAATGCCGCACTAAGTGGTAGTTACTGAAAAAAGTCTGCAATTTTGCTGAAACTGTCAGCCCATCCCCCGGAAATAAAGATGAACTGGCAGAAGCGTAGCGATATTCGGAGCGCTTATTTAGGGGGGCCGTTTCGCGTTACAAAAAATTGAACCTTCCCCCGACGTAATCAGATTCCGGGCCTTTTTAATATTTCATTAACCTTCTTGCCAAATTCGGGCGACTTCTTGTTCCGACACCAGTCACCAATCAGACGTTGCAAGTCAATATCAATCGGTTCAGGCTTTATTTTTAGTCCGGCGATGAATACACGTAACTCAGGCGCGACAAGCTTTACTGCTTGGGCCCGGCTTTTCCAGCCCCCTGAAGGCATATGCTCTTCGATCAGGGATAAAAATTTTTTTTTGACTAACTCAAAAGCCCTGCTTTTCGCCTTTGCCCCTTTTTTTCCAGCCTCGCTCCGCACTTCACTGAGTGACTCACGCACCTCCTCCTTATCAAATTGATTACGGGCTCCCTGCCATGCCCCCAAACAGTGAGCGGCTCGCAGCATGGCGCGAATACCTTCTCTCCGGCCACCTCTCTTCCAGGCATATTGCCCCCACAAGAACAAAACCCCAGCAGCATCCAGATAATGATCAATATCCTTTCCGAAAACACCGACCATAAGGTGAGACTGCTCGTAACAATCATTCACCTTCCCATTAACAATTCTGGTTTTAGATTCTCGGCTCCACCCCCTCATATCACTCAAGGCATCCCGGAACCATTGTTTTACTCGTCTTTTTTCCTCTTCGCTGGTAAGTCTTTTTTCCTGATGAAGCAGGGAATACATGCTCTGCACCTGATCTTTAACCATTGAGAAAAAAACATCCGTGCATTCAGCATCACATGAACACAATTCGTTGTTATCAGACAAAATATCTCCTTAAAAAGTACGTTGAGCAAAATCTTTTAGTATTTTTGGTCTGCGTCTACCCGATCATTTTTACTCCCTGTACCGTGACACTATCAATCCATGTAGCGCTAAAGGGGATCAAATGAGTACGATCATACAAAGCATCAGGGTACTGCGCATTCGCGCCGTTGTTAACAAAACGGGCATCGCCCGCTCAACCATCTATGACTGGATCAACCCGAAGTCACCGCGCCACGACCCGACCTTCCCAAAACAGCGCAGGCTGGGTATGCAGTCCGTCGGCTGGCTTGAGTCAGAGCTGGATGCATGGCTGCTGGAACGCCAGCAGGCATCATAAGCGATGAGATAGTGGTGGTAAAAATTAAAGGAGGATACGCAGGTTATATAACAACGTCTCTGATTTAAATATGTGCTCGCTGCGCCATATTTTTGCCAGTTGCAAAGAAAGTGAATGCGATTATTTATTGGGTAAGGTTATTACTTTAAATAAACAAATTTTGACGTCTGGCTATTTATTATATTCACAACTAACCCGTTACTGAAAACAGTAACTAGGAGATTATTACATGCAGAATTTACTGCCATACACTGCCATTCCGAAAATGCCGGAGCCTTATATCCCCGTACAAAACAGAACCCCGGAGGGTTACCCTGTCGGTGCGTTCCCGTCGGTGATGCGGGATGTCATTGATGCTCTTTATAACGAGACGGGTATCCCGGCGGAACTGATAGCGGGGGCCGTACTGGCAGCCGCTTCCCTCGCCTGTCAGGCTCATATTGAGGTGGTACCACCACACTCATCGGATCCGATGCACTGCGCACTGTATTTACTGACGCTGGCGGTCTCCGGTGAAGGTAAGACCAGTATCAGCAAAAAAGTGATGAAGCCTTTTTTCCGGTTCTCTGAGCAAATGAAGCAACAGCACGACGGTCTGATGAAAGCACACCTGCGTGCTGACAATATCTGGAAAATACACCAGAAAGCGCTGACCAGTAATCTGTACACTGCCATCAAAAACGGTTCTGAAGGGACGGAGGAAGAACGGCTGTTAGATGAGCATGCAGAAAGCCGGCAGCAGCCCCCAGCCCGTCTGGCGATGCTTTATGATGACACCACCGCAAAGGCGCTCCTGGAAGGTCTGAGCCGGTATTCTGAAGCCGGGGTGCTCTCAGATGAGGCGATTACCTTTTTTAAAGGGTATCTGAAAAACAACCTCGGTTTACTGAATAAAGCCTGGGACGGGGAGACCTATGAATACCACCGCCCGGGCGGCGAGGAGTACGATATCAACGCCTGCCTGACCCTGGCATTAATGGTTCAGCCTCCAGTCTTTGAAAATTACCGCCGTAACCACGGTGAACTCAGCAAGGGAAGTGGTTTTCTGTCACGGTTTCTTTATATCAATACCATCAGCACGCTGGGACGTCGCCGCGCAAATACGGACCACGCTCATTCTGATGAAGCATTAAATGTGTTCCACAGTAAAATTAACCAGTTACTTGATAAGCAAAAGGCGCGTTTTTATAGTCATGAAACGCAGAAACAAACGCTCAGGTTATCTGATGATGCGACCACTTACTGGGCAGACAAACAGTCAGAGCTCAGCCGTAAAACAGCCCCCGGACAGCAGATGGAGCATATCAGTGAAATTGCAGCCAAAGCGGGGGCGAATGCACTCAGGGTTGCGGCCATTCTGACATATATGTATTCACCTGAGAGTTTATGTATTTCGCGGGGGGTCATCCAGGCTGCCTTCAACATTGTGGAATGGCACCTTGAAGAAGCGGAAAGGCTTTTTTTCCCCTCTTCTGAACGGAATGCATTTATGGAAGACGTTTACGAGATGTTCAGGTGGCTTAAGGAGAAATTTCTCGATAATGAGGGATATCCACTCAGGAAAAATGAAGTAAACCGGAACGGCCCGAACCGGCTGCGTGACGCCAGTAAATCACAATCTGTTCTTGAGCAGTTAATCGCACTGGGTCTGATTTGTTTTATTCGTCCCGGCCGTCATTCTGCGGTGTATATTGCCATGCCCTCCCTGGAATGTCGCCACTCATGGTGTATTCCACCGGCATTCCTGGAGAACGGACATAATCCGATTATTGCATCGCCAGAGAATGTCACTGGCAGGTATGGTTTTGAATACTTTGACTTTAACAGGCTGGAATATTAATCGGGACACCTCACTACAGAGACCCGAATGGCCAGAGCGTAAACCGGTTAAATGTCTTCGAAAAACAGCCACAGAGGCAAAAACCCCGCGCCAGTCGCGACTGGTCGCAATCCGCGCGGGGTTTTCTCAGAATACAGTGCTAAAAAACAGATAATGACGACTGGTGGAAAGCTCTGTGGATATGAACCATTAACAGCCATCAAAACATGTAATTTAACACAATGTGTTTTGCTAGTGTATTTCTTACTCATTTGAGACAAATACATTAACATTTAATTAATGTTGATTAATAAATATATTTAATGACATATAAAAATAGCATCATTGTTATTAACAACAAAAGCAAAGACATTATCACATTAAATAAGAGTTTAATTATGGCCGTATGTAAAAGAAATAACTGCATGGCACAGATCGGCCATTCACCCGCCGAACGGATATTACGGCTATGCCCGGTACATTATCAGGGCAGACAGTTAAATGCAGCCAGACGAACGGAAAGAGCAGCATTAATATGCCAGTATCCCGCCTGTGGTATCAGTATATCTGAAACCCGCAATCAGTTTTATTGTTGTAAGGAACATCGGGATAAAGCCCGGAGGTTAATCGATGACGATGCTATTATAAGACTGGTTAAGCACTCTTACTGGCTCAATGTGGAAGCTATGCTAAAAAATAATTCCCTTGGACTGGGGAGTATCACCGCTCCGACGGATATTGCAGACCTCATTCGGTTATATCAGCGCAAAGCTGTCCACCAAAAAACGTATAATATGCTGAACGGGCACAGAGTTGCTGATACGACAAAAAGGTTAATCCCCTGGCTGGATCTTGAGCTATGCCACATTTACCCTAACTCTAAGGGCGGTGCAAATATCGCCAGAAACATTATCATCGCACCTGCTGCTATAAACCGGATGATGAAGGATTTTATCCCCTGCTGTCAGTCAGGAGTGCTGAGTGGCATAAAAGCAATGGAAACACCTCAACCGGTTAAATCGACCTTACTGAAAGCGTTAACGGATAAATACGGTTCAGATGCCGTACAGGAAGCATTGTACGGAGTTAAGCATCTTGCCTTTGCTGATTTAAGTCTGTCACGCAGGCTATTTGACACTGATATTTACGCATTCCCTCCACTAACCCGTCTGTTAAAAGAGGAAGCCTTACGCCTGAATTTGATGTCACTATGGGAAACGCTGGTTTGTACCGAAGTCAGCGTCTGGCTTAATGCCGGGCCTGCGAATGAATTATTTGCCGTTGCCGCGTTTCATGCGTTGCTGAACGGCGACGCCGACCACCTGCTGGAGCAATGTTATCGTTTAGTCGATGAAATCAGGGTGAAGCACAAGCGGGGGTCTCAACAAATCTACGACGAATTTCAGCATATACTCAGCCAGTACATGGCAAAATATTTTCACATTGACACCAGCGACCACAGAGCCTGTAATCTCTTCTATAACCGCTTTTTTAGTGTTCCTCCTGTCACAGAGGACGGTGTCTGCGCCATACCGCCTCAGTGATGCATTTCCTCAGCCTGTGTTCAATAAAATCTCAGATATATATCACCCTTCTGAAGTGAAACCGGACCATCGATAAACTCGGGCGAGGTTTACGGTAAATATATTTACTGAACCACGATCAATTTTGTCGATCGGTTCGATCGAATTTCATCGTTATCCCCTTCTTTTTTGCAGCTATAAAATCCCAACGGGATGCTTATGACTGTCTGTCTTCTACTAAAAATCATGCAGATACCCTTTCCGGGTAGCGTTTTACGAAAACCAGAGGTGCACAAAAATGAACAGAAAAATGATTCACCCTTTACTACTGACCTGTGCGCTGGTACCGGCAGTGGCAATGGCCTTCGGTAATCAAACCACCTGGACCCGGGGATGGGGCCAGGGAGTATCAGAGTTTGTTATCAATGGGGAAAGTCAATCGCAACTGTCTCTGACCTGTGAGGATTACGGCTCGCAACCAGCCACGGTCATATTCACTGACGCCAGCGGGCATCAGGTCAGTATGGATGAAGATAAAAGCCTTCAGGTCAGTATCGACGGTGGAGCCCCCATCGACATCAGCGAATCTGGCAGTCGAGTGGGCGGTAATAACCTGGCGCTGGCCTGGGCTCAGTTACGTAATGGCAAACAGGTCTCAGTAACCGGAGACGGTGTTAAGGATGCCACATTCACGCTGGCTGGGGCAGCAAAGGTATTGCCGGTATTCGGGACCCACGGCTGCGTGGGTAAAGATGCACTCTAGCCTGCATCTGAATTTAATACCTGTTGATTACGTTATTTTTAAAAGGAATAGTTTATGAAATTTAAACACATGCTGGTGCCCGCACTGTTTGCACTGTCAGCCCTGGCGCTGGCAGAGCCAACGCCATCCATCAAAGTGGAGACCAGTAATCAGGTTCACCCTGCCGGAACACGCTACGTCACTGTCGTGGTCACTGCACTGGATAACACCGTGAAAGTCGAAGATATTGACGTGAACCGGGGAAACTGTCGCATTGCCAACCAGAAATATCTGTACTCCAGCAATAAAGAAACTATTTTGCCTGCCACCCTGCGTTACGGGCAGTCCGTCAGCGTAAGTTTTTATAATAACTGCGTGGCTTCAGAAGTCGTCGTCACTACTGATAAGGGGGGATGGCGTTACACTTACCACTGAGTCCCCCGCCCCTGATTAACGTTTCCCAACCTAAAAAATGCCACATGACCAACGGGCTGCCGCTGCGCAGTCCAGAGTAAATCCTATGACCTTTCTGAAAATGCTGGTGACCGCCCTGAGCCAGGTGCTGACCTGGTGCGGCGGACATCATGCCCGGCAGTATATTGAAATCCGCTTTCGTCAGGCCGGTTACGATGACGACTGCATTGATACAGCCCGGGAAGCGGTCACGTTGCTGGTCACTGCACTTATCACCGCCCTGATGGCGCAGATACTGAAGATTCTGGATACGCTGTAATCCCGCCCACCCTATCCGTTCATTGAGAACAACACATCCAGCCCTGCCTCCTCACGGAGCAGGGGCTTTTGCTTTTATGCCTTCAGATTAATCAGATGAGGAATCAACTATGCGATTAGCCAGCCGTTTTGGTCGGGTGAACCAGATTCGCCGTGACCGCCCCTTAACCCACGAAGAACTGATGCGGCATGTCCCCAGCGTCTTCGGGGAAGACAAGCACGACTCCAGAAGCGAAAAGTACACCTACATACCCACGATCACCCTGCTGGAGAACCTTAAACGCGAAGCGTTCCGGCCATTCTTTGCCTGTCAGTCACGAGTGCGCGACCAGAGCCGACGGGAACATACAAAGCATATGCTCCGACTGCGTCGTACCGGTCAAATAAACGGTCAGCAGGTGCCGGAAATCATCATTCTGAATTCGCACGATGGCGCATCAAGTTTTCAGTTACTGCCGGGGATATTCCGAAGCGTCTGCACCAATTCGCTCGTTTGCGGACAGTCGTTTGGCGAGATCCGCGTGCCACACAGGGGCGACGTTGTCGGGAAGGTGATTGAGGGGGCCTATGAGGTTCTCAGCGTCTTTGAGCGGGTGGAAGAGAAACGTGAAGCCATGCAGTCCGTGCAACTCCCGTCACCCGCACAACATGCACTGGCTAAAGCGGCGCTCACATATCGTTTTGGGGAAGAGTACCAGCCAGTAACTGAATCGCAAATTCTTGCTCCTCGACGCTGGCAGGACGAGAGCGATGACCTGTGGACCACTTACCAGCGCATTCAGGAAAACCTGCTGAAAGGCGGGCTAAGTGGCCGTACCGCGCAGGGGAAACGTACCCACACCCGCCCAGTAAACGGGATTGATGGCGACGTTAAGTTAAACCGTGCGCTCTGGGTGATGGCGGAGAATATGCTGAAACTGTTGGACAGGTAATCATCCGCGCCCCGCCACCGAAATCAATCCCCGGCCCGAGACCTACATTCGACTGCATAAGGAAAAATTAACATGACCGACATTATTAATATTAACGACAACCATCAGCTACCTCTGCAGGCTGGCGATAACGGTTCTGCACCTGCTCTGACAGCCACGCCCGTACCGGACGAACAGCGTGTGGAGTTCTGGCCGCAGCACTTTGGTAACATCCCGCAGTGGATGACCCTTGAACCGCAGGTCTTTGCGTGGATGGACCGGTTCTGCGCTGACTACAGCGGTGGTATCTGGAATTTTTATACTCTCAGCAACGGCGGGGCCTTCATGGTTCCGGAAACGGACAACGATGCCTTCTGGTCGCTGTTCAACGCCATGAATGGCAACGCCGCAGACATGAGCGCCGAAGCTGCAGGGATTGCAGTCTGTCTTGTCGCTTACAGTCATCACGCATGCCGCACAGAATGCGATGCCATGACGGAACATTACTGGCGTCTGCGTGACTATGCGCTGCATCACCCGGAATGCAGCGCCATCATGCGCATTATCGACTGAGTGTCCCGCCATGCCGTATGAACTGTCTCACCTGAATGCCCTGTGGGATGCGCTGGGGAAAACAACGGTCAGGGATGAGGACGGTGACGTTGTGATCGACGAACCCTTCCTGCATTTCCCGACGGGTTCGTCGTTGCGGTGAAGCTGTACAACACATCCGTCCCGGATACGTCAACAGACAGGAAAAGCAAATGAATACCACCACGTGTCCCCCTGACCGCGGGGGAATATCTCCCGTCGCACAGCGCACTATCAGACGCGCACTGACCCTGCTGGAACACCAGTTACGCGAACCCGGCGAGGCATTCACCTCCAGTCAGGCGGTCCGCGACTGGCTCCGTCTGCAGCTCACCACGCTGGAGCGTGAAGTCTTCATGGCACTCTTCCTCGATAACCAGCATCGTCTTATTGCCCATGAAACGCTCTTCACCGGCACCATCAACCATACGCAGGTACATCCCCGTGAAGTGATAAAGGCAGCACTGAAATACAACGCGGCTGCCATCGTGCTTTCACATAATCATCCGTCAGGTTATGCGGAACCTGGCCATGCCGACCGGCTGCTCACTGACCATCTGAAACAGGCACTTAAACTCGTGGATATCAGTCTGCTGGACCACCTGGTCGTGGGAGGCATGGACATCGTCTCGTTTGCCGAGCGTGGCTGGCTTTAGGGAGAGAATTACGATGAAAATCATCAGCAAACGTCAGGCAATGGCGATATACCGCCAGCATTCTGAGTCCCGGCTGTTTCGCTTCTGTACCGGGAAATATAGGTGGTCCGGCAGTATCTGCCATTACCACGGCAGGGAAGTGCAGGATATCCGGGGTGTGCTGGCCGTGTTTGCTGAACGCCGACAGGACCGCAACGGTCCGTATGTGATCCTGCGCAGCGTTACCCTGAACTGACTCACCGTTAAGGAGTACTTACATGCAGAAAGCAACCCGTGTAATCAACCATAACATCACGGAACCCTGGTGGGGCCTCAGACGCAACATCACGCCGTGTTTTGGTGCCCGGCTGGTACAGGAGTGTAACCACCTGCATTACCTTGCTGACCGCGCCAGCATTGCCGGGACATTTAATGACGCAGATTTACGCCATCTGGACCAGGCATTTCCGGTACTGATGAAGCAGATGGAGCTTATGCTGACCAGCAATGAACTCACGCCCCACATTCAGCGCTGCATCACGATCCACGAAAAAGGGCTGATATGTGAGGCCGATACGCTCGGTTCCTGTGGCTATTTGTATATCGTAATTTATCCGGCGTCTGCAACAACCGCATAAACCCCGGACGCTTTTCCTTCGTCAAAAGAGTGCAAACCATGCAAATACAATCCCTGCCCCCTCAAACCGTCGGGTCCGTCGGGTGAGGTCACCGCCTTTATCATACCAGTGTTCGACGATATCCCTTGCGGAGCGAATGGAGTCATCACCCGTTGTCGCAGTTTGCCACGACCGCACCAGAAGCGTTGCGATATCCATAGATTAACGCCGCACCTGCGAAACGGCTGCGGGAGTATTGCGGACACCAGGCAGATAAATATTGCGGACCAGCTTCAGGAGGAAAAAGACATCGCTCAGGTTGCTCACGCCGGATACCAGATGGCGAAAGGCTATCCGCGCACGAAAACGCGCCCGGACTGCCAGCCGGTCATTCACCCTGCGCCGGTACAGGCCCAGAAAATGGCGGCTTTCCACCAGCGCATGCCTGACCAGCGCTCGTCTGACAGATCGGTACTGCGTCTGTGTACTGAGTGCCAGAATATCTGCAATCACGTCGCAATAGCTGAACGCGCGGATGTCGTAATAATCCGGGCGGTGGGTAATTGACGCCGGGTTATTCACCCACAGGTAATCCTGTCTGTCAGAGAAATAAAATCGGCCATCTGCGGCGGCAAGCTGTATCGTCCAGAGAATGTCCTTGTGGCTTTTCCCTTCCTGGAATCGCAGGTCATGCTCGCGAATATACGCTGAACGGATTATCTGCAGCCACAGATAATGCGGCCATTCCCTCTGACTGACGCAATGGCGTATCCACTGCTGACCCGTCAGCGTCTGACCGTAAGGCTGTCTGCGGTGAACGGTATGCCGCAGATGTCCGGCGCTGTCTGTATGCCGGGCATTGAAAAGGACGACATCGGCCTGTGCTTCGCGGGCTGTGCACAGCCGCTCCTGCAGAAAATCTGCCGCAACCCGGTCATCCGCATCCAGGAACACCACCCATTCACCACGGTGAATCGCCAGTGCAGCATTACGGGCAGCATACACGCCCTGATTTTCCTGACGAATGAGAATAAGCCGTTCATCTGTAATGGCGCTGAGTAGCGTCCATGTTTCGTCGGTTGAGCCATCTTCCACAACAATGATTTCAGTACTCAGCGTTGTTTCGCCAAGTAGTGTATGGATCAGACCCCCGATACTCTCAGCCGCATTGAAGACAGGAATGATGACGCTGATATCGATGTTGTTTTTCATTGAACAAAGGAAATGTAAACAGAGGGAAAGTTCAGCGTTGTCACCCCATCAGAGGTAATAACCTGCCGGGTAAGATGCATTATCAGGAAGAACGCTCCAATGATTTTTGTGCTGGCGCGGACACCGCTCGTTTTTCTCTGATTTCCTGGTTAACCACCATCAGACAGTCATCGCAGAATTCTTTATCAAGCCCGAAAATTCGGTCCAGAACGCCTCTTTTCTTGTTGCATCTGGTACATCTTTTCATTCCATCACCTGCTGTCGCATTCCCATGCCGTGCCCGCAGGACAAAAGAAGGCCGCCCGCCAGAAGACAGGAAATAAATTAACAAACAATACGTTAAATGAGTTTTTGGGAATTTATCACAGGGACTACCGGGCCGGATAATTCATTTTGCAGATCAATTTTTACCAATCGATCGGTTTAATCGATCATCTTTTCACTCTGCGTTATACGCCATCCATGTGCCTGCACACCCTGTCGGAGCGTTCAGTTTGTCTGATCTGTAAAGGATGCTATGCCTGCTGGATAGTCAAACAAATCCAGATAACTGAGATTATGTGGGAAAAATTATTAACTCCTTGAATGGCCGCGTGGAGCAGAGGTTCGAGTGGTTCTGCGAGCGGGTAGTGGTTTTGCTAACGTGGTCGCGTATTAATTAACAAGGGATTGGTCAACATCCACGTGCCGGTGACAGTGAACCGTAACTGGTAACAATAGGCCACCTTCGGGCGGTTTATCTCAACTAAATGATGACAAATTAAGCATCATCTGTATAAATTAGAAGGGTGATTAATACCAAGGGCTATTACTGTCACTGTCACTGTCACTGTCACTGTCACTTTATGGATGATTCATATGGCACAGGCTAGTAAGAGAAACAAAAAGCATCCAAAGGCAACACCTAGTGCTGAAGAAATTGTTCAAGGTTTTCTGACTCACTTCGTACGCTTAACCACCATCAATCTGGTTATGCACGAATCTAAAAACCCGCCAAAACTCCCCGGTGGGCATACCATATTCAGGCATGTAAATATGACTGACGCACAGCTTCAGAACCGGTTAGATACAGAAAATATTCCAGCTGCAGGAAGATTTACTGATCTCGACACGGCTCATGCAGCGATTACTGAAACCATCGCTGCAAATTTCCAGCAAGTGCTAAGATGGGCAACTAAGACTACATCAACCTCCATAACCCTCTCCCATGAACTTAGCTACGATATTGGGGTTGTGATTGAAAGAGACAAACCGGGTAAAATACAGAAGGCGAGAAGGATTGTAGTTAGCTTTTCTAAAGACAGAACAGGTGCTTATCCACTGGAGAATAGCATTATCACCTCTCACCCCTCCCTGGAGGAACGTTAATGTCTGCATATCCAACACTTGACACCCTCATGTCTCTATATTTAGGCCAAGATAGTTTTTATTTTACAGGGGAAGGGGATGCCTCCAAATGCATTGATTTTTATTTGAAAAATGAGTCAGAAGAAACCAAAGCAGAACTTTTAGACGAACTATTCGACTTTGTTAGTGAACACAATGACGCATTGACAGAAAATTTCAATCGCCGCTACCGTCATTCAATTTATGACCATGCGGATGTATGCGGCTTTTTAGAGTTAATAAATGACAAGGTTAGTCAGTATATTGGCATTCCTACTGAAAAACTCATGAAACCACTTCAGAAAACAGATGCCTTCTTAACTGTAGTCGGTGGTAATGTTCAACAACCAAAAAGCGTCACTACTAATCGAACTAGAAGAGTGCCTCAGAACGATAGTGAGTCTCTATTGCGCGCAGTGGCTGAGTTAGGAAGAAATGGTACACTCATGATTCGCACTACAGCAGGGGGCTACATTTTACAGCCTACACCAAGAGCTGCCGGGCGATCGGCAAGTGCGAAACGCAAGGCACGACTCACTCCAGGCCAGAACCAGAAGCCTACAAAACAAAGAAGCTAATCCCTTCAAGATGTATGCTGGCGTGGTGCGGTATCTTAATTGAATAGTATTGCTGGTTTGATGGTGAACGCTATTCAATTCATGCTAGGCGCAAAAATTACCCACCAGCATTGTTCTATTCATGGTAAATAGCCCATATTCGTGCAAATACTGACAATTTCCACTCGTTTCAGACAGTTTTACCATGAAACTAGAAAAATTATCCATGAAGTGACAATCAGTACTTGCAAGTATGCTGTTTTAACAGATACTTCTTCAAAGCTTAAAGGAAAGCAAACCGCTAATCTCTAAGAAAAAAAGCTCCCGTAGTAACGTCTGCTACTCTATAAATAACCTAACATTTTCTTTTAGGACCAACAATGGGACCAAAATGAAAATTGAACTGAAGATTACAATCAATTTAACAACAAGTTACATAACCAATTCAGACTCCGCCAGCCCACCAAAATTCTCCATCGGTGATTACCAGAGTCATCCGATGAAGTCCTAAGAGCCCGCACGGCGCAAGCCCTGCGGGCTTTTTTGTGCCCTCAATTTGTCCCGCAAAATCTCAAGAAAACTAATTTAATCTGAACTTTTTAGGCCCATTGATTGGCCCAACGAAAAGCTCTGTTGTTTTCGCGCTACCAATTACCCGCCCCCCCTCTCAGGATAAGACCACCCACAACATCTCGCACAACCCTTTCACCCTCCGGCCGCGTCCGCGGCCGGAGAGATAGATTTACCCCTTGGCAGAATAGGCGTCCAGCATGGCAAGGACCGCCCGACGCGCCGCATCGTCTGCGATATTGTCAGGCAGCGCATCAGCCCGCAGAGTGACATAAGCGTCAGCAGCCCTTCGAATGGCAATCCCGACGGAGTCACGATCGTGCGTTGCCAGGGTGGAAGTCAGCAGGCCATCGGGATCAATGCCGAGGGCTTCTATTCGGCGAACGCCGCGTTGCGGTAGATTGGCGCGACGGAACAGCATCGGCCCCAGCACTTGTTCCCGGAAGAAGGACAGCATCCCCAGCGCTTCGAAGAGTTCGCCCCTCCCCAGCTTAACCACGGCATAATGCAGCCAGATCCAGGCTCGGGACTCAAACCACTCCGGCGTCATGTTCGGCCAGTGCGCGCTAAATTTTGCCAGCTGTCGCTCGAGAGCATCATTATCACGGGTAAATAGCACGGCAGGCTCCTCAACGCGCTGAGTGAGCATGTCCAGGGTGATAAATTTCATATCGACATGCAGAAGTTGCGGGCCAAACAGGCAGATCAGCAGGCGAGGCTCACCGACGTGTTCCCCGGTGAAAGCATGCAGCAGATGGCCGAGCGTTCCGGCGAACGCCATACGCTTAGCCATGATTTCGTCATAATAGAGAGGGTCGACCACCACCACAAAATCCAGATCGGAGTATTGATCAAACCCGCCATGGATAAACGAGCCGCCAGCGAGAAGGGAGTGGATCCGCGAATCAGACTGTAATTTAAGCTTCAGTTGCTCTGCAAAACTTCTGTGTAAATCGGGTAGCGTATTAAGCATACTTTTTCCTGTTCACAAAAAAGACAAAGCATTACAGAATATCGAGCGATTCATCCGCAGACCAGATATTTCTGCTGGAACCCTCCCCTCCCTGGCGGGGCTCCCGACGCGCTATATCGGAAGCAATACCTCCCTCAAACCACCTCGTTCATCCACTCAGCAAACGCCCGCACGGCGGGAGAGAGAAAGCGCTGGTGCGGATAGAGCAATGTGACGGGTACCGGGGGCGGCTGCCAGTCCGTCAGCACTTCCACCAGCCTCCCCTCCTGTAGATGGTCAGCAACGATATTCTCCGCCAGCTGCGCCAACCCGAAGCCCGCCAGGCACATTTTTATATAGAGCCCCGTTTCATTCACCGCGGCGTTGCCGCTGACGGGTACAGAAAAGGTCTCGCCGTGGCGAACGAAGCGGAACTCATCGGCCCGCCTCGCCTGACCGGAGAAATAATGCACCGCCCGGTGCTGAGAGAGTGCCTCCGGTGATGGCGGCACGCCATATTCCCTGAGATAGTCCGGCGACGCGCAGGTTACCCAGCGAAAGCGGCCCAGAGGGCGGGCCACCAGGCTGGAGTTGTTCAGCTCTCCCGTTCGTATCACGCAGTCGACGCCTTCCTGAATGAGATCGACCTGGCGATCGCTGACGCCGATCATCAGGTAGATATCGGGATAGCGCCGGTAAAAGTCCGGCAGATGCGGCATGACGATGAAATGCGCGATGCCCGCGGGCATATCAACCCGCAGGCGTCCCTGAGGCCGCGCGACAGACTCGCTCAGGCTGGATTCACTATGTTCGATGAGGGCGAGAATTTCCCGGCACTGCGCCAGATACTGCATCCCTTCCGGGGTAAGGCTCACCCGCCTTGTGGTCCGGTTCAGCAGCCGCACCTTCAGGTATTTCTCAAGGTTTTTAATGGTACTGGTGACAGTGGAGGCGGGCAGGGAAAGGGTTTCCGCGGCACGCACGAAGCTCCCTGCCTCCGCGACGCGCATAAACATCTGCATAGCCTGGATACGATCCACCTTCTTTCTCCCCTGTAGCGAGCTGCTTACCGACAGACGGCATGATTATTCGTTGATTATGAATAATGAAAACAATTTATGCACCTTTTTGCGCTTAATCGCCTGGCGTATCGTTGCTCGGTGGATGACGAAGGAGGGGCCGAAAATGAACATGCCCTCAACAAATATCCAGATAATCATTACGTTAAATAGCATGCGCAAAGGAAAAACCATGTCCGTTCAGCCTGTCGAATTAAGTAAGGCGTATCGTTTATTGCAGGTCGGGTCCACCACCATGATTTCCGCAAAATATAATGGCGTCGAAAATGTCATGTCAGCCGCCTGGGTTGGGCTGGCAGGCGAGCGAAAAGTGGTGGCCTATATCGGCCCCCAGGCCTTCACTCGTCAGCTGGTCGAAAAGAGCGGCTATTTCGTGGTGCAGATCCCCGTAGTCAGCCAGATGGCAACCGTCCTCTACGCTGGCGGGCGCAGCTATGCCGACGCGCCGGATAAAAATGACTCCATCCCCTTCATTTATCAGCCGGGGTTCGACATCCCCCTCGTGGCAGGCTGCGCGGGCTGGCTGGTGTGCAAAGTGATGCCCTACCCGGACATTCAGCAGCAACACAATCTGTTTATGGGCGATATCATCGCCGCCTGGAGCGATGATCGGGTATTCCGTAACGGACACTGGATCTTTGATGATGCGCCGGACGAGTTGCGGACCGTTCACTATGTCGCAGGCGGGCAGTTCTATGCCATCGGTAAGGGCAGCAAATTCGATCATGGGCCGGGTCAGGACTGACCCTGCCCGGTCATGCGGATCACTGGCGAGATGTCTGCGCAGCAGAGCGGCTGATGCTCCGGCGCCAGACGCCGGGCGCCTGGCCATACTGGCGCTTGAAGCTGCGGTTGAAGGACTGCTGGGAGTCAAAGCCGAGGGCGATCGCCACGTTCAGGATCGGCTCGTTGCTGTGGGCTAAGCGTTCGACCGACTTTTCAAGCTTTTGCGCCCGAATATATTCTCCGAGGGGCTGACCGGTATGTTCTTTGAAGATCCGCTGCAGGTGCCACTTCGAATAGCCGGATCGTCGGGCAACGGTGTCAATATCCAGACGGCTATCAAGATGGTTATCGATCCAGTCAATGAGATCCTGAATGATGGCGCCAGTGTTCATCATGTTACCTCCGCGCAGCCGGTTAAAAGCATCTTTGTCAGTTGCATTTAAAGGTGGACTGGTTTGACACAAAATGCAAGTTTTATTGTTACATTTAAATCCGCGCCGGGATCGCGGTTTTTGTCTCCAGCCAGGACCGCACATAAAGTGCAACAATTATTCTTGCACTTAGTTAAGCGCCTTCCTACAATCGCCGCGATAGTGTATTCGAAATTGTTACAGTTTTGTGGCGATGATCGACACAAATGGCCTTAAGCCAGCCCGGTCAAAGGAAGTGGCGCAGCGTCTCGCGCTGCGTCTTGCCCGGCGGCTACAATTACCGGAATAAAAATAATGAGCCTGCAAAAAACCTGGGGAAACATTCACCTGACCGCGCTCGGCGCGATGATGCTCTCCTTTCTGCTCGTCGGCTGCGACGACAGTGTCGCGCAAAACGCCGCGCCGCCCGCCCCGGCGGTCAGTGCTGCGACGGTGGTAGTGAAGTCGATCAGTCAGTGGGATAGTTTTAACGGTCGGATTGAGGCGGTGGAAAGCGTTCAGCTTCGCCCCCGCGTCTCGGGATATATTGATAAAGTGAATTACACCGACGGTCAGGAGGTGAAAAAGGGCCAGGTGCTGTTCACGATAGATGACAGAACCTATCGCGCCGCGCTGGAGCAGGCGCAGGCGACGCTGGCGAGAGCCAAAACGCAGGCCAGCCTGGCGCAAAGCGAGGCGAACCGCACCGATAAATTAGTCCATACCAATCTTGTCTCCCGTGAAGAGTGGGAGCAGCGCCGGTCAGCCGCGGTTCAGGCGCAGGCTGATATTCGCGCCGCGCAGGCGGCGGTGGATGCCGCGCAGCTTAACCTCGACTTCACCAAAGTGACCGCGCCTATCGATGGCCGCGCCAGCCGGGCGCTGATCACCAGCGGTAACCTGGTCACCGCGGGCGACACCGCCAGCGTGCTCACCACTCTGGTCTCGCAGAAGACGGTGTACGTCTACTTTGACGTCGACGAGTCAACCTATCTTCACTATCAAAACCTCGCCCGCCGCGGGCAAGGCGCGTCCAGCGATAATCAGGCGCTCCCGGTGGAGATTGGCCTGGTTGGCGAGGAGGGCTACCCCCATCAGGGCAAAGTGGATTTTCTCGATAATCAGTTAACGCCGAGTACCGGCACCATCCGCATGCGCGCGCTGCTGGATAACTCGCAGCGCCTGTTCACGCCGGGGCTGTTTGCCCGCGTGCGTCTGCCGGGCAGCGCGGAGTTCAAAGCCACGCTGATCGACGACAAAGCGGTACTGACCGATCAGGACCGTAAATACGTCTATATCGTTGATAAAGATGGTAAAGCGCAGCGACGTGATATTACCCCGGGGCGTCTGGCAGACGGTTTACGCATCGTTCAGAAGGGGCTGAACCCTGGGGATAGCGTCATCGTCGACGGGTTACAAAAAGTATTTATGCCGGGTATGCCGGTGAATGCCAAAACCGTTGCCATGACCACCAGCGCCACCCTCAACTGATCCCTAATCAGAGAATCCAACACATGGACTTTTCCCGCTTTTTTATCGACAGGCCGATTTTCGCCGCGGTGCTGTCGATTTTAATTTTTATCACCGGGTTAATCGCTATCCCGCTGCTGCCGGTGAGCGAATATCCGGACGTCGTCCCGCCGAGCGTCCAGGTGCGCGCGGAGTATCCCGGCGCCAACCCGAAAGTGATTGCCGAGTCCGTGGCGACGCCGCTGGAGGAAGCGATCAACGGCGTTGAAAACATGATGTACATGAAATCGGTCGCCGGCTCCGACGGCGTGCTGGTCACCACCGTGACCTTCCGCCCGGGTACCGACCCGGATCAGGCGCAGGTTCAGGTGCAGAACCGGGTCGCGCAGGCGGAAGCGCGTCTGCCGGAGGATGTACGCCGTCTGGGGATCACCACCCAGAAACAGTCCCCGACGCTGACCCTGGTGGTACATCTGTTCTCCCCCGGCGGAAAGTACGACTCGCTGTATATGCGCAACTACGCCACGCTGAAAGTGAAGGATGAGCTGGCGCGCCTGCCCGGCGTCGGCCAGATCCAGATTTTTGGCTCCGGTGAATATGCGATGCGCGTCTGGCTGGATCCCAATAAGGTCGCTGCCCGCGGTCTGACGGCCTCGGATGTGGTGACGGCGATGCAGGAGCAAAACGTCCAGGTGTCTGCCGGACAGCTTGGCGCCGAGCCGCTGCCGCAGGAGAGCGATTTCCTGATCTCCATTAACGCCCAGGGCCGTCTGCATACCGAAGAAGAGTTTGGCAATATCATTCTGAAAACGGCGCAGGACGGCTCGCTGGTCCGCCTGCGCGACGTGGCGCGCATCGAGATGGGTTCCGGCAGCTATGCGCTGCGTTCCCAGCTCAACAATAAGGATGCGGTCGGGATCGGTATCTTCCAGTCGCCGGGGGCTAACGCCATCGATCTGTCGAACGCGGTACGCGCCAAAATGGCCGAACTGGCCACCCGCTTCCCGGAAGATATGAAATGGGCGGCGCCGTACGACCCGACGGTTTTCGTGCGCGACTCCATCCGCGCGGTGGTGCAGACGCTGCTGGAAGCAGTGGTGCTGGTGGTGCTGGTGGTGATCCTGTTCCTGCAGACCTGGCGCGCGTCGATTATCCCACTGATCGCGGTGCCGGTATCGGTGGTAGGTACCTTCAGCATTCTCTATCTGCTGGGCTTCTCGCTGAATACCTTGAGCCTGTTCGGGCTGGTACTGGCTATCGGTATCGTGGTGGACGACGCCATCGTGGTGGTGGAGAACGTCGAGCGTAATATCGAAGAGGGGCTTGCGCCGCTTGCCGCGGCGCACCAGGCGATGCGTGAGGTCTCCGGGCCGATTATCGCCATTGCACTGGTGCTGTGTGCGGTGTTCGTGCCGATGGCGTTTCTCTCCGGGGTCACCGGCCAGTTCTACAAACAGTTTGCGGTGACCATCGCCATCTCGACGGTGATCTCGGCCATCAACTCGCTGACGCTCTCCCCGGCACTGGCGGCCCTGCTGTTAAAGCCGCACGGCGCGAAGAAAGACCTCCCTACCCGGCTGATCGATCGTCTGTTTGGCTGGATTTTCCGTCCGTTTAACCGCTTTTTCCTGCGCAGCTCGAACGGCTATCAGGGACTGGTGAGCAAAACGCTCGGACGCCGTGGCGCAGTGTTCGTGGTGTATTTGCTGCTGCTCTGCGCCGCTGGGGTGATGTTTAAAATCGTCCCCGGCGGGTTTATTCCCACCCAGGACAAGCTGTATCTCATTGGCGGCGTGAAGATGCCGGAAGGTTCGTCGCTGGCGCGCACCGATGCGGTGATCCGCAAAATGAGCGAGATCGGGATGAATACCGAAGGGGTCGATTATGCGGTCGCCTTCCCGGGTCTTAACGCACTGCAGTTCACCAACACGCCGAATACCGGGACGGTCTTTTTTGGCCTCAAACCGTTCGATCAGCGCAAACACTCGGCAGCGGAAATTAACGCGGAGATCAACGCCAAAATCGCGCAAATTCAGCAGGGCTTTGGCTTCTCCATCCTGCCGCCGCCGATTTTAGGACTGGGCCAGGGCTCCGGCTATTCGCTCTACATCCAGGATCGCGGTGGGCTGGGCTATGGCGCGCTGCAAAGCGCGGTGAATGCGATGTCCGGGGCGGTTATGCAGACGCCGGGGATGCACTTCCCTATCTCGACCTACCAGGCTAACGTGCCGCAGCTGGACGTGCAGGTTGATCGCGATAAGGCGAAAGCCCAGGGTGTATCGCTGACCGATCTGTTCGGCACGCTGCAGACTTATCTCGGCTCGTCTTATGTCAATGACTTTAACCAGTTCGGGCGTACCTGGCGCGTGATGGCCCAGGCCGATGGGCCATTCCGTGAGAGCGTGGAAGATATTGCTAATCTGCGCACCCGCAATAATCAGGGCGAAATGGTGCCGATCGGCAGTATGGTGAATATCAGTACCACCTACGGGCCGGATCCGGTGATCCGCTACAACGGTTATCCGGCGGCGGACCTGATTGGCGATGCCGATCCGCGGGTCCTCTCTTCTTCACAAGCGATGACGCACCTGGAGGAGCTGTCGAAGCAGATCCTGCCGAACGGGATGAATATTGAGTGGACGGATCTGAGTTTCCAGCAGGCCACCCAGGGCAACACGGCGCTGATCGTCTTCCCGGTGGCGGTGCTGCTGGCGTTCCTCGTGCTGGCCGCGCTGTATGAAAGCTGGACTCTGCCGCTGGCGGTGATCCTTATCGTACCGATGACGATGCTCTCCGCGCTGTTTGGCGTCTGGCTGACCGGCGGCGATAACAACGTCTTCGTGCAGGTGGGTCTGGTGGTCCTGATGGGCCTGGCCTGTAAAAACGCCATTCTGATCGTCGAGTTTGCCCGCGAGCTGGAGATCCAGGGGAAAGGCATCATGGAAGCGGCGCTGGAGGCATGCCGCCTGCGTTTGCGCCCGATCGTGATGACCTCCATCGCCTTTATCGCCGGGACCATTCCGCTGATCCTCGGCCATGGCGCGGGGGCGGAAGTCCGCGGTGTCACCGGGATCACGGTGTTCTCCGGGATGCTGGGCGTGACGCTGTTCGGTCTGTTCCTGACACCGGTGTTTTACGTGACGCTGCGGAAGTTCGTGACCCGCAGGAAACCGGTCGAGGAGGATCTGCCCGCCTAACCTGCAGCAGATAACAAAAAACCGCCTTCACAATGAAGGCGGTTTTTTTTCGTCACCAGAAAATGATTAATGCGCTTTTTTAAAGCGGGCGATCATTTCCGGCACCGGGTCGCAGCCGCTGCTATCACCATTTTTCACCGCCTCCAGCGCGCTTGCCACGGTGTGACGAGCGAGGACGTTTAGCGAAGCCTGCTCTGCTTCATCGGCGATAGATTTGAAGTACCAACAGGCGTTGGCGCTGACCACGCAGCGGGCCGGAACTTCGGGACGCGACGCCCACAGCTTTTTATCTTCAATAACCGAAAGATAGATATCACGCAGGGTGATCTTGTCTGCCGGGCGGCCAAGATGAATAGAGCCGTTGCGGCCAAGCGTGGAGACGATGATGCCGTCACGAGTAAGCGGAACCATTAGTTTACGGATAAAGCTCGGGTTCGCTTCCAGGCCGTAGGCCAGAATCGCACTCGTCGAACGTTCACCCATCTGCTCCGCCATTGCTACGCTGAGAACCATCTGCAAAGCTGTCGGGAAGCGGTAATCTAACATGGTATTGTCCTGGGTTGCGGTGAATCTTGTTCTTTTTGGCACCGCAGAGGTGAATAATCAATGAACAACAATATAACAAATACGGGAATTTTTTTGAAGCAATCTGCGGTTAGCCTGCGAAGTAAATTTTCTGATTTCACGGGCAAAGGCTGCCGGATGACAAACCCGGCAACCGCATACCGTGCCATCTAAAAACCGCGAAGATCATCCACCGGTAAGTTCAGCTGGCTATTCTCAACAATGCGTTGCAGGGTCAGGCTGATCACATCAATGTTGTTATCGAAACTACCGTGGGAAGCATCGATCATCACGCCTGGGCCACTATTGACCTTGTCGGTATCAATGATATTGGTTCGGTCGCGCTTTTCCAGCCCCGCCTCAGCCGCGGCATGACGCCAGTTACGCAATGCTTCCCCGGTGCTCGACGAACCGTCCCAGCCCGAGTAGTTTTTGTCGCGTATCTTGTCCATTCCCAGCAGCGGTGTTCGCCGATCCCCTTCTAAGGCGTTGGAGACGAAATAGAGGAGCGACTTGCGATAAATAGCTGCCACATTGTCGGCTCGTTCAATGCGATCGGACAGGATATGGAGATACATACGTTTCATCAGCAATTCATGCGGGGCATAGTGTCGGTTGGCAAACTGTACCGTACATGCCGGCGCATAGAGATGCGCAGACTTGAGAGCGTCACCCAGGCCGCGGGATGACAACAGATCGACGAAATGGCCGAGAATAATACTGCCCGCCGAGTGACCAATTATATGAATTTCAAGCGCTTTCCCCCAGGTTTCCACTAACTTTTGCAGGGCCGTCACCAGCAGATCGCCTGCGCGTCCTGAAACGCAACTAAATTCAGCGTTCTCCTTCATTTCGCTCCACAGAGGCTTCGCGGCCGGCCGACCAATAGTTTCCTCAATCAGCAGATCGGAAGCCTCAGTCAATGCCTCACGCACGCCACCCGCGCGCGAGGGTTCACGGCGAAAATGGTCGGAGAAGATATCGCCAATGGACTCCAGGATCCCTGTTTTCCACACCAGAAAGAGTGGATAGCAATCGTTGCCAGTGAAGTAACGTCCCATCGCCCGCGCCCGCGCAATCGACCCCGCCTCATTGTTGAGCCCGCCATGCGCATAGATGACTAAGCGTTTAGTCTCTTCGTGTTGTAAGCGAAACCAACGATCGGGCAATACGCATCCCTGATACATCAGCGTACGCGTCATCTCGTCCTGGGTCAGGTAGCGATCCACCCGACCATCGTTGCCGATAACAATACTGTGCTGATAGGCCGTGGTTTCGTCCCACCACTGCGGGTGATTACCCGCGGCGGCCGGTGTGGCAAGGGCTGGCGAACCCGTTGCAAGCTGCCCTGGCACCACGCCGGGCACGCCCAGCGCCGCCACCCAGGCATCCATCGCGTTGGTCAACCAGTCGGCATAACTCAGTACCGCGAAGCCACCGCATCCCCACTCTGTACCCCAGGAGTTTTGTACGATAAACCCGTCGCGGTTAAACCCAACCAGCGCAAACGCATGACCGCCCGTTTTAGTAGGCTTGCCATTGAACGCGATGACGGCCAGCGAGTCATGATTGGTGGGCGTCTTTTTCGCCGTCGGGACCGTCTGCCAGCCCTCATGGGTAAAGGCGGAAACGTAGATAGCCCCCACGTCATGGATGGCGGCCTGCATATCGGTAATATTTTTGATATCAATACGATAGTAGACCCCCAGAGTCGTATTCACCGCGCGCTCCGCGTATCCGTATTGCGGCGGGATATTTTCCTGCTCCCGGTAAGGCCAGTCAGACTCCAGACACACGCCGTGATGGAACCACCCTTTAAGCGCACCACGGCAGCTCGAACCGTCATAATCTTCCCCGGCGTATTCGTCGTATCGCCGGGCAAAGTTGTAAAGCATGCGGGGGCTCACTGAATCGAGTTTTTTCGGGAAACCGGCTTTACGCCAGCGCAAATAGTTCACCACGCAGGCTAAGCCAAAACCCGTGCAGGCGCCTTCCCGCCCCTGATCGAGGATCAGCTGCGCCTGGGTGTAGACGGTCAGTAGCGTGGCGATATCCTTATCAACCGGAAAGCGGTCCGGTAGGCTCACCGGCGGCGGCGTATAGGTACGATCGCGCAGATCAAGCGGATCCTTTGACGCATTGAGAACCGGTCCCTCTGCCGGGACCGCGATCGCGGCTGCGCCCGCCTGCTGTCTGGTCCCTCTGCCAGCTCCCGCGCCCTGAATCTGGCTGGTCTGCTGCATAACCGCTGGCAAGACCGCTGCAAGCGTGAAGACTTTTTTGAAACTATCCAGCCCGTGCGCCCCGCCATTCACCAGCCTGCGCGCTTTCCGATAGTCGGGGGGCGTGGCTGTCAGGGCCGTGGTTAACGCCTCTCGACGATCGCCGAGGAACATCGCCAACAATACCGCCGCCACCTCGGGTGCATTAGCTAAATCGGGAGAGCCGATAATGTCCACACCTATGCGGGAAGCATATTTCTGGTAGTTCGAACGCCCCGTAAGCTGTACGAAACCACGTCCGCGAAACCTGGCGCCATCCCCAAGGGTCATGTTACCAAGATTCTTGCCTTTGTCGGTCCCTGCGTCGTAGGCGCTGAACGCCGGCAGCCCTGGCAGCGTGTTGAACTGCGAGGGATATTCGGAAATCGGCACGAAGCCTTCGGTCTCCGCGCGGATGGTCCCCAGGGCGGCCAAGATCAACGGGATCGTCGTGAGTCCTTCGCTGGTTAACGCTGCCGCGACGTACGGCAGATAGCGCAGCACATTGGATGGTTTGGTGGCGGGGAATAAATGCTGCACCTCATCTGCCCGCAGCGTAAACGCAGGCAGCGTGATAAGCGCCAGCAGGCTCTGGCAATAGGGACCGACGACGCCATCGGCGATGATGCCGATATGCGACTGCCAGTGTCGGACCGCCGAGGCCAGCGTGGCATCGAACGTGTCGCTATTCGATGACAATGCAAACATGTTCGCATCCGCCCCCAGCGTTTTCGCCAGACGTTTGCGTAACTGGACAACCTCCGGGCCGGATGAGCCCTGCAACAGCAATTTAACCATGACAAGAATCCTCGAAAAGCGATGACCGTGCGGCGATATTGATATAGGCCGCAGTACGCAACATGACGTTGAGCTGTCCTTGTGAAATGAGGCTGACAAGTGGTATTGCTTCAGGCTTCAAAGCGACCCGGCGGCCGCGGATGATATCCCTCGACAAAGATGGCGCGTGTCGCCCTCTCGTTTGAGGCGGGCAAACTTCGTCTGGGCAGGCGTTCCGGCATGCTCGTATGAGTATAGGAGAAGCGTAACGGCACCCGAGGATTTATTACTGGCTGAAATCTGGCACGGGTCAGCCGTTGACAGGTGGTTCAGGAGACATCATCCCCTCCCCGTTCGCCAACTATCCGCTGCCATAACGGCAGCGGATCCTGCGAGATTTGTCTGGCGCTGATCTGCCTGCACAAACTCTCCACCATCGCGATTGCGGAAAAAACCATTAAAGCGAATCGCTAACGACTGCGCTGCCCGACGACCTGTCCACACCAGCGGCGCCTAACCCTGTGGATAACCTGGAGGCAGTTGCCTGGCAGCCGCAGCCCGGGCGGGCTACCGGCTGCCGTTCGTTTTTTGAACAGGAGAAATGCCACCGCCGGGCTGCGCGCTGAGCGCCAGAGTCACCACCGCGGCGGAGGGAAGCCCCTACCCCACTCAGTAATTCCACTTCGGCCGCGCCACCGTGTTTTTCTTCAGCAGGTCGCGGAACGCTTTCAGGTAGGGCTCATTGCTGCGCCCGCGCTTACAGATGGCCGAGAACGGCGACTGAAAGCCAAACTCGTTGGGCAGCAGTACCCGCAGGCGGTTCTCTTTGATCCACGGCCAGGCGTAATGCTCCGGCAGATAGCCAATATATTTCCCCGAGAGGATCAGCAGCAGCTGGGCGTCGACGGTCTCGACGGTGGCGCTGCCTTTGCTGAAGCCCCGGCGGCGCAAATCGCTGGTGTTCCAGTAGCTGCGGGTCACCAGCGGGCACTGGCTGATCTGCTCTTTATCCAGCTGACGGCTGAAGAACATCGGGTGCAGATCGCTGCAGTAGAGCCAGTGCTGTTCGCGGTACAGCGGCTCGCTGATGATGTTATGCACCTGCGAGTTGTAGCTGCCGATGGCCAGGTCGATATGGTTGTTCAGCACGCCGTTCAGTTGCTCCGCCGGGGTGCGAATAATCAATTTGATATGCACATGGGGAAATTTGTCGCTGAAGCTGCGCAGAACCACCGGCAGCGAGAGCGCCGTTTCGGTCTCGATGGAGTCGAGTGTCGAGATGCACAGGGTACCGCTGTGCTCCCCTTTGAGCAGTGCTGACTGCCGCTCCAGCTCATTGAGTTCGCTCAGCACGCGGATCGCCTGCTGTAAAAACTGCTGACCTTTCTCGGTCAGGGAAAAGCCGCCGCGCCCGCGCTGGCAGAGGGTGAAGCCGAGCTGTCCCTCCAGCTGCGACATCGCATTACTGATGGCGGAGACCGAAATGCCCAGCTCCTGCTGGGCCCGGCTATAGCTCTCCAGGCGGGCCACCGCCTCGAAAACCTGCAGCTGTCGAATATTAAGGCTGGCGTCGTGATGCATCGTATTTAGTTCACCAATAAATGAACTGAGTATTTACGTCAGACGATGTAAAGTCCAGCGCGGGTTGCGCACTATCTCTCCTGTTACGTTTCATCCGTCAGATTCAGGAGCAGACATGGATAACCTCTTTCACCAACCGCAGGGTGGCAATGAGATGCCACGCTTCGCCGGCCGCGCCACGATGATGCGCCTGCCGTTTATCGAAGATTTACAGGGACTTGACGCGGCATTTGTCGGCATTCCGCTGGATATCGGCACCTCGCAGCGCTCAGGCACGCGCTACGGACCGCGCTATATTCGCGCCGAATCGGTGATGATCCGTCCGTACAATATGGCAACCGGCGCCGCACCGTTCGACTCGCTGTCGGTGGCCGACATCGGCGATGTGCCGATCAATACCTACAGCTTGCTCAAATCGGTGCAAATTATCGAAGATTACTACACCGGTTTGAATAGTTATCCGCTGATCCCGCTGACCCTCGGCGGGGACCACACCATTACCCTGCCGATCCTGCGGGCGCTGACCAAAAAACATGGTCCGGTGGGGCTCATCCACGTCGACGCCCATACCGATACCAATGATGAGATGTTCGGAGAGAAAATCGCCCACGGCACCACCTTCCGCCGCGCCGTTGAGGAGGGACTGCTCGACCTCAAACGGGTGGTGCAGATTGGCCAGCGCGCCCAGGGCTACGCCGCCGGCGACTTCCAGTGGGGCGTTGACCAGGGCTTTCGCCTGGTGCAGGCGGAGCAGTGCTGGCATACCTCGCTGGCGCCGCTGATGGCCGAAGTTCGTCAGCAGATGGGCGACGGGCCGGTGTATCTCAGCTTTGATATCGACAGCCTCGATCCCATCTGGGCTCCGGGAACCGGGACGCCGGAAGTCGGCGGCCTGACCTCCATTCAGGCGCTGGAGATCGTCCGCGGCTGCCGCGGCCTGAACCTGATTGGCGCCGATCTGGTCGAGGTCTCTCCCCCCTATGACGTGAGCGGCAATACCTCCCAGCTGGCGGCCAACCTGCTGTACGAGATGCTCTGCGTCCTGCCCGGCGTGAAGTACGCCTGAGGGAGCCGCCATGGAGCTGAAATGCTTTCGCACCCTCTGGGGAGTCACCACCCCCTGGTCGCAAACGCTGGATGAACTGCAGCGCGTCGGCTGCTGCGGTATCGAAGCCCGCGTGCCGTTAACGGTGGCCGAGCGGCGGCAGCTCGCCGACCGCCTGCAGGCGTCGGGGCTGGAGTATATCGCCATTCTTTTCAGCGGCGGCGGAGTGCTCCCCGCCCAGCATGAAACGCCGGAGCAGCATCTGGCGCGCCTGCAGACCCGCTTCGCCGAGGCCAGCAGCCTCAACCCGCGCTTTGTCAATCTGCTGGCGGGCAACGATCGCTGGCCGCTGGCGCAGCAGGTCGATTTTCTCGGCAAGGCGCACGAGCTGGCCGCCGGGTTTGGTTTGACCTGCAGCTTTGAAACCCATCGCGCCACCTCGCTGTACAGCCCGTGGCTCACGCTGGAGATTATTCAGCAGCTCCCCCAGTTGCGCTTTACCGCCGACATCAGCCACTGGGTGGTGGTCAGCGAGCGCCTGCTGGATGACCCCTGCGATGACTTCAGCGCCTTTATCGACCGCGTGCATCACGTGCAGGCTCGGGTGGGCTACGACCAGGGGCCGCAGGTGCCGCACCCGGCGGCGCCGGAGTATCAGCCGGCGCTGGCTTTTGCCGAGCGCTTCTGGCAGCAGGTCTGGCATTCACAGCGCCAGCGCGGCTACCCGCAGACCACGCTGACCCCGGAGTTTGGCGCCGACGGCTATCTGCACCATCTGCCGTTCACCAACGTTCCGGTGGCCGACCTCTGGTCGCTCAACGCCTGGATGGCCGCGCGCCAGCAGGCCCACTTTCAGCAGTTTTTAACGCTCACTGAACAGGAGCCGCAGCCATGACCGCCGTGAAGCACGCTTTTACTGAACTCCCGACCATCGATATCCGCGATCTGGCCGGCGACGATCTCGCCAGGCGCCAGGCGGTGGCCGACGCCATCGGCCGCGCGGCGCGCGAGGTGGGCTTTTTCTACATCACCGGCCACGGCATCGACCCGGCGGTGATCGCCGGCGTCCGCGAGGCGGCGAAGCAGATCTTCGCCCTGCCGATGGAGGAGAAGATGAACTATTACATCGGCCACTCCAAAAGCCATAAGGGCTACGTTCCGGAAGGAGAAGAGATCTACGGCTCCGGCAAGCCGGACCATAAAGAGGCTTTCGATATCGGCTTCCAGGCAGCAGATGACCATCCGCTGGTGCTCGCCGGCACGCCACTGATCGGCGCCAATGAGTGGCCCGATCTGCCGGATTTCCGCGCGCGGGTGCTGGCCTACTACGACGCAGTCTTCGCCCTCGGCCACCGTCTGTTCGACGCTTTCGCCCTCGCGCTCGGCCTGCCGGAAGGGTATTTCAAACCGATGGTGACCTGCCCACCGGCCAAGCTGCGGCTGATCCATTACCCGTTCGACGCCAGCGTCGAAGATGTTCCCGGAATTGGTGCACATACCGACTATGAGTGCTTCACCCTGCTGCTCGCCGACCAGCCCGGGCTTGAAGTCCTCAATGAAGAAAGCGTGTGGATCGATGCACCTCCCGTCAAGAACGCCGCCGGAGAAGAGGCGTTCGTGATCAATATCGGCGACATGCTGGAAGTGCTCAGCGCTGGCACATTTGTTGCTACAGCCCACCGGGTGCGCAAAGTGCCGCAGGAGCGGTACTCCTTCCCGCTGTTTTTCGCCTGCGATTACCACACGCTGATCCGCCCGCTGCCGACCTTCCTCGCCGCCGGCGAAGCCGGTGAATATCAGGAGCTCAGCATCGGGGAGCATATGTGGAGCCAGGCGCTGCAAACCTATCGCTACCTGCGCGAGAAGGTCAATCGCGGTGAACTTCAGCTACCGGAGCGCGCGCGCGGCACCAATACGTTTGGCCATTTGAAAAAACAGGCACAGCAAAAAAACCCCTAACCACCCGTGAGGAACCATGATGACTAGCACCCTAAAAAAAATCTCGCGCCGTGTCGCGCTTACCCTCGCCGTCAGCGCCTGTTTTTCCCCTGTCACCCAGGCGGCGGAACTGCTGACCGAGGGCGTCTTTAAGGTGGGGATGGAAGTCACCTACCCGCCGTTTGAGTCCTATGACAGCAATAACAACATCGTCGGTCTCGACCCGGATTTTGCCGCGCTGATCGCCCAACATCTGCAGGCCAAACCGCAGCTGATCGACACCAAGTTCACCAGCCTGATCCTCGGCATCGGCAAGAAATATGATGCGGTGATCTCCGGGATGTACGTAACGCCGGAACGCCAGAAGCAGGCCGACGCCATCCCTTACGCCCTCTCCGGCGCGTCGATCATCGCCCTGAAGGGCGGCGCGGTGCAGCCGAAAACCGAAGATGAGCTGTGCGGTGTGAAGGTCGGTCTGCAGGCAGGCACTACCTGGGTGACCAGCCTGAAAAAACACTCCGATGAGTGGTGCCTGAAAAACGGCAAACCGGCCATCACCATTCAGGAGTTCCCGACGGCGCCGGAAGCCTCGCAGGCGCTGCTGTCGAAGAACATCGGCGCCCAGCTTGAGATTGCCCCGGCGGCGCAGATCATCGTCGACAAGAGCCGCGGCCGCCTGGGGATAAGCTCTACGCGCCTGGTCTACCCGCTGCCGCTGGGGATCTACGTCGCCAAAGGCAACACCGAGCTGGCGGAGGCGATTAAGGCCACCCTGGCCACGCTGAAAGCCAACGGCCAATATGCCGCGCTGATCAAGAAATACAACTTAGAAAGCATCGATTAAAACAATAAGCACTGCGCAACAGGAGTCGGTATGGCGTTCGATTGGGGATACTTTTTTTCATTGTTTAGCATTGGAGCATTCTGGCAGGCGTGCGTGACCGTGATCGTGGTCAGCACCTTGTCCTGGGGGATCGGCCTGGTGGTCGGTTTTCTGTTAGCCTGCGCGAAGCTCTCCGCGCCGCGCTGGGTCAAGATCCCCGTCGAACTCTATATCTGGTTTTTTCGCAGCGTGCCGCTGATGGTGCTGCTGGTGTTTGTCTACAACCTGCCGCAGCTGTTTCCGGTGACCCAGCCGCTGCTCGGGGTGCCGTTTATCGCCGGGCTGGTGTCGATGACCGTCACCGAAGCGGCCTATATGGCGGAGATCCACCGCGGCGGACTGCTGTCGGTGGCCAAGGGGCAGAGCGAGGCGGGCCATGCGCTGAGCTTCAGCTTTATCGGCATCCAGCGGCTGATTGTTATTCCTCAGGCGTTTCGCATCTCGCTGCCGACGCTGATCAATGAATACATCACCATCATTAAGCTGAGCTCGATTCTGTCGGTGGTCTCCTTACCCGAGCTGCTGCTCACCGGCCAGCGCTTGTATGCGCAGAATTTTCTCGTGATGGAGACCCTGCTGGCGGTGGCGGTGTACTACGTGATGGTGGTTACCGTCTTCACCTGGCTGTTCCGGGCGCTGGAAAATCGTCTCGATATTCAGCGTAAGCGTCCGCAAACCCTCAGCGAGGCGGAATGCCAGGCACTGCGCCAGAGCCTTCCGGCGCTGACCGAAGAGATCAAAACCCCGGCCGTCAACGGCGCGCCGCCAGCGCTCGATCTGCGGGGCATCCGCAAATCCTGGGGTCAGCATGAGGTGCTGAAAGGCATCGATCTGCAGGTGGAGAACGGGGAGGTGATCAGCATCATCGGCCCGTCCGGCTCCGGCAAAACCACCCTGATCCGCACCATCAACGCCCTCGAAAGCATTGATGGCGGGGAGATCATTCTCTACGGCGAAGACTATCTGAAAGGCGGAGCCATCGTTGATAAGCGCCAGATGCGCGCCGGGGTGCGGCGCATCGGCATGGTCTTCCAGAGCTTCAACCTGTTCCCCCACCGTACGGTGCTCGACAACGTGATGCTGGCCCCGCGCTATCACCAGCTGCTGGACCAGCCGGTCGCCAGAGAACAGGCCCTAGTGCTGCTCGACCGCGTCGGCCTGCTGGCCCATGCCCACAAATACCCCTGGCAGCTCTCCGGCGGCCAGCAGCAGCGCGTGGCGATCGCCCGGGCGCTGGCGCTGAAGCCGGACATTATGCTGTTTGACGAGCCGACCTCGGCGCTGGATCCGGAGCTGGTGGGCGAAGTACTGAAGGTCATTCAGTCGCTGGCCCGCGAAGGCATGACCATGCTGATTGTCACTCACGAGATGGACTTCGCCCTGTCGATTTCCGACCGCGTAGTGCTGATGGAGAACGGCGTGGTACAGGCCGATATCGCCCCGCAGGTGATCCGTAGCCCGCTGGAGGCCCCTTCTCTGCAACGAATCCGTGAATTTATGGGAGTACGCTAAATGGCAACTGAGCAACACCTGCGCCAGCAGCTGGCCGCCGCCTACCGGCTGGCGGCGCTGTTCGGCTGGGAGGATACCCTCTACACCCACTTCTCCGTGCGCCTGCCCGGCGATGGCGAGCCGCGTTTTTTAATTAACCCCTTCGGCATGATGTTTGACGAAGTCACCGCCAGCAACCTGATCGTGGTGGATATGCAGGGCAAGGTCGTAGAGGGCGACGCGCCAGCTAACTCGGCGGGCTTTACCATCCACAGCGCGGTGCATATGGCCCGGGAAGACGCCCACTGTGTGATCCACACCCATACGCTGCCGGGAATGGCGGTGGCCGCCTGCGAGGACGGCCTGCTGCAGCTCAACCAGATCAGCACCGAATTTTACCAGCGCGTCGGCTACCATCCCTATGAAGGGGTGGCCTTTGACCTCGACGAACGGGCGCGCATCCAGCGCTCGCTGGGGAATAATATCGCCATGATCCTGCAGAGCCACGGCCTGCTGTCGGTGGGCCGCACCGTGGCTGACGCCTTTTACATCATGTACTACCTGAACCGCGCCTGCGAGATCCAGATGGCCACCGCCCAGCTGGCGGCTCTCAGCCCGATCCACACCATCGCTCCGCACCTCAGCCAACACGCCTGCGAACAGCTGATGGGCGTGGAGCATGAACGTCAACAGGTCTGGCAGGCGTGGCTGCGCCGTCTTGACCGTCTCGATACCTCTTACAAAGACTAACGCCTATGTCTGATATCACTATCGTTGTGGATTGTAACGACGCGGATTTCGCCCGCGATATTTGCGCCGCCCTGCAGCAGTTTCCCGACGTCACGGCGCTTCTGCCCCATCACCAGGCGGCGCGTGACGCCCAGTACGCCAGTTGCTGGTTCCCGGACCCGCAGCTGCTGAGCCGCTCGCCGGGGCTGAAGCTGATCCAGGCCGCGTCAGCCGGGGTCGATCATCTGCCGCCCGCGCTGTTCGCCAGCGAGATCCCGCTGTGCCGGGTGATCGATGAAGATTTTCGCCACGGCATGTTCGAATATGCCCTGTGGAGCGTCCTGTGGTTTCAGCGCCATTTCGACCGGGCGCTGGCCCACCAGCGAACCCAAACCTGGAAGCTCTATCCCCAGCGCGCCGCCGCCGACTTCCATATCGGCATTATGGGTCTGGGCGAAATTGGCGGCTATATCGCTGACCAGCTGGCCCGCCTCGGCTATCGGGTCTCCGGCTGGTCGCGCAGTGAAAAGCAGCTGGCTGGCGTCACCTGCTATCGAGGCGAGGAGGCGCTCGGCAACTTCCTTGGGTCGCTTGACGGGCTGATTAACCTCCTGCCGCTCACCGCGCAGACCCGCGGTATCCTCGCCGCGCCGCTGTTCAACCAGCTACCCGCCGGGGCGGTGTTGATCAACTGCGGCCGCGGGGAGCATATGGTCAATGAAGATGTGCTGGCGGCGCTGGAGAGCGGCCAGCTCGCCGGGGCGGTGCTCGACGTCTTCCCGCAGGAGCCATTGCCGGCGGACGATCCGCTGTGGCGCCATCCGCAGGTGGTCATCACCCCGCATATGGCCTCTGCGGCCCCTGCCGAGGTGATCGCCCGCCAGCTGCTGGAGAACATTCAGCGCCAGCGCCGTGGACTGCCGCTGAAAAACCTGGTCAATAAGCACGCCGGTTACTGATCCCCAACCATACCGCCGCTGCTACGCTTAATGGGAGATCCACAACCAGAAGGCAGGAACATGAAGATTGATTTAGCGGGGAAAGTCGCACTGGTCACCGCCTCCACGGCGGGGATTGGCTTCGCCATTGCCAAAGGCCTGGCGGAGAGCGGCGCAGAGGTCATCATTAACGGGCGCAGCGAGCAAAGCGTGAACGCCGCGATCGCTCGTCTGCAAAATGAGGTGCCGGGCACGAAGGCGCGCCCCGCCATCGCCGACCTCAGCGACGCCGACGGCGCAGCGCAGCTGCTGCGGGCGGTGACCGGCGTCGATATTCTGGTCAATAACGCTGGGATCTATGGCCCGCAGGATTTCTACGCCACCGACGACGCGACCTGGGACAACTACTGGCAGACCAACGTCATGTCCGGCGTACGCCTGTCGCGGGGGCTGCTCCCGGCGATGGTCAGTAAAGGCTGGGGGCGGCTGGTGTTTATCTCCTCAGAATCGGCGCGCAATATCCCGGCGGACATGATCCATTATGGCGTGACCAAGACCGCGCAGCTGTCGCTGGCCCGCGGCCTGGCGAAATATGTCGCCGGCAGCGGAGTGACCGTTAACAGCATACTGCCAGGGCCGACGATTTCCGACGGCTTTGCCGAGATGCTGAAAGACGACGTGGCGAAAACCGGCCAGTCGCTGGAGGAACTGGCGAAAGCGTTTGTCATGACCCATCGTCCGAGCTCGGTGATCCAGCGGGCGGCCTCGGTGGAAGAGGTCGCCAATATGGTGGTCTACATCTGCTCGCCACAGGCGTCGGCCACCTCCGGCGCCGCGCTGCGCGTCGACGGCGGCGTGGTGGATGATATTCTCTGAATCGCAGGGGAGACCCTCTCCCCTCTTAGCTCAGCGGTTAACCGCGAATTTTCCACTTCCGTTTGAGAACCTCTTTGTCCTGGCTATCCAGCCACTGGTTCACTTTCTCCAGCAGCGCCGGGTTATCCTTATTCATCATATACACCTTGTCGCTGGCGGTGCCGGCAAACGGCGTTTCGTTAGCAACGCAGAACACGCCGGGCTCTTTGCTCTGGTAGTAGTCGCCTTCGATCAGATCAGTCACCATCATATCGGCCGTTTTCTGCCGCAGCGCCTCCAGGTTGTCGACGTTGTTCTGCACGCGAATGATCTGCGCCTGCTTAATATGCTCATCGACAAAGCTCTGGTTTGTGCCGCCAGGGTTGACGACCACCTTCACCTCCGGGCGGTCAATCTTCTCCAGCGAGCCGAGCCGCGGGGCGGCCTGGCAGTTGGCTAAGGCGATTTTACCGTTCGCCACTACCGGGTGACTGAGGGCGAAGGCTTGCGCCCGCGCCGGGGTCTGCGTCACGCCGCCCATTGCAATATCAAACTTGTCCGCCTGCAGATCGGCGGCGAGCGCGGGCCAGCTGGTGTAGACGAAGCTCACCTTCAGCCCCAGCGTGCGCCCGAGATCGCGGGCCATGTCCACGTCATAGCCCTGCAGCTCGCCGGCGGTATTGCGAAACGCCAGCGGGGCATAATCGCCCGGCACGCCCACCTTCAGCTCACCGCTGTGCTCGATGGTTTGCATATCGCGCGCCTGGGCGCCGCAGGTCATTATCGCCAGCGTCAGCGCCAGCCCCACCGTCAGTTTCATCTCGCCATCCTTATCATTATCGGTTTTTCGCGCCGGGGTGATCGGCCGCTTATCAGTCAACACCATCCGCAGCATGTGCCAGGGCATTCATCCTATTTTTAATCATCGTGACATACAACCCGGCAGCGCGGTTGCCGATCGCAAATCTGGCGATAAAAAACAGCCCCCCTCCGGTGAATGATCTCTCATCCGCCGGGCGTAGCCTTACGTGAACGATCGTATTTTCCACCATGAAGCGGGTTCGAACACCTGGTAAAAAAGAGCAATAGGCTATTTCTAATCTATTGAATTAAAATAGCAATTTATTTTATCGAGAGATATTTAGCATTCAACTCGCGTTAATAACCGTCTTATTTACGTCGCAATTCCCCCACGCTACTATCCCGACAAAAGCAGCCCATAAATAACAAGCCAGTTTATTTCCAGGCATTAATAAATTTGTCAGTCAGATGAATTAATAAAAAACATACCTGGCGTAAATAATTCTCACCAAATAACGGCCCTGGCGCCGGCTTTACGGGCACTAGAGAAGGAAAGAAAATGAAAATAATCACGCTGTGTCTGGCGACGGTCTTTGCCGGACTGGCCGCCAGCTCAGTACTCGCGGCAGAGGGCAAGCTGAATTTCATCGGCAAGGTCGTGAACGCCTCCTGCAAGCTCGAAGGGGTGAGCGACAGCGGGGTCATCGACGTCAGTATGGGCGCTATTCCGCTGTCGAGACTGAAAAACAGCCAGTCTGGCACCGGGCCGGCGGTCGGCATCGACATTCGCGTTAAAGATTGTGAGAAAGGCACTTACTACATTGTGGTTGACGGCCCCTCGCCTGCCGGCACGCCTGAAAACCGCGTGCTGGCGCTCGACGGCAGCGGCAAGACGGCCAGCAAGGTGGGCATTCTGCTCACCGACCGCACGGGCACCCCGCTCAGTCTCGATGAACGCCTTGATCCGCAACATGATCCCCGCATAGAGATCCCGGTGGACGGCGGCTCCGGAACCTTCAGGCTGAAAGCCTTCTATTACACCTGGGATAAAGCCCACGTGGATCCCGGCGACGGCAACGCAACGGCCCGATTTACCATTATGCAGGAATAGCTTCCCGGTCAGGGATGAGACGTCAAGGGAGTCTTCATGAAAACACAGCTGGCGGTTCTGCTCTGCGCCGTGACCTTTCAGACCTGCGCCGGGATCACCATTAATGCCACGCGGGTGGTCTATTCCGGGAAAGAAAAGGTCGCCAGCCTGAACATTCACAATCGCAGCAGCACGCCTTATAAAGTGCAGATCTGGCTGGACGCCGGACTCAATACCTCGCGCGTCGGCCTGCCGATAGTGGCGACGCCGCCGCAGGTCTATTTATCGCCGCAACAATCCGCCCAGCTGCGCTTTATCTATTTCGGCGGCGGGCTGCCCGGCGATCGGGAAAGCGTGTACTGGGTCAATATCCAGGAGACGCCTCCCGCAGCCGTCGGCACGCATACGCTGCAATTTGTCGTCCGTACCCGCCTGAAGCTCTTTTATCGTCCGCCCGCCATCACCACCACCCTCGCCAGAGAGGTGCAAAAGCTGCAGTGGCAGCAGAGCGGGAATAACCTGCGTTTTACCAACTCAGGCCCACTGCATATCACCCTGGTCAACGGGACGCTGATCGATAATAAAGGCCACCTCTCGCCGATGAGAAACGTGATGCTCCGCCCGTACAGCAGCCATACCGTGATGACCACCGACAGCACTCGCCTGTACCAGCTGAACTATATCGACGACTACGGCGCGGTGGTGCCCATCCCCCTGCAGAATGCCCATGCGCCAGCGTCAGGTTAGTTATACTCCAGGGCGAAGGTCACCATGCTGTTGGCCGTGCCCGCCCCCACCGTGGCGTCAGTCTGCACATACTGGGCGTTAAAATTGATCGCCTCGGCGGTACCGGCGTTCGTGCCGGTCACCCTTTTCAGGATCGGCAAGTTGCTGGCCTCATTGATCTTAACGCTGGTGCCATCAGAGACCGCCGCGCCGGGGTTATTGCCGTAGGTCAGCTTCACGCCGACGCCGCTGGCGCTGTTGCTGGCCTTGCTCAGGGCCAGGGTATCGCTCTCCACGCTGACGCCGAAAAAGCCGATGCGCACGTCGGTCGGCGACGGGCAGAACACCGGAATCGAAAAGCGCTTCGCCTGGCCGCCGGTGCTCCCTTTACCGTGAAATTCCGCCCGGTTTACCGTGCCCAGAGTGACCTGGATCGTCGACGTCGCTACCTGACAGCTGCCGCTGCTGCCGATGTCCACGTTCAGGGCAGCCATATCGAGACTGACCGGCGCGCTGGCGACATAGCCGGCGCTCCCGCTGGCCTGCTGCTCAATGGTCATCTCCCCGACCAGCGGCAGCGACGGTGAGTTGGTGTGCGTCCCGTCCGCCAGCTGCACCGTCCCGGTTTTATAGAAGGTCACCGCGATCCTGACCGTGGTTTGCTGCTGCGTCATCAGCGCCGGGAGCATTGCACTGTCGCACACCACCACCGACTCGCCGCCCGCGGAGTGGCTACCGTCGATAGCGCGCATCGGGCCGCCCGCGCACTGAAAGCTGAGCGAGTAACCGATGCCGTCGATGGCGCTGGGGTAGACGTGCTGTCCGTTAATTACCACCGGCGCGCCGCCGGTTTTCAGTTGCTTATAGACGATGCGTTTGGCGCTCGCCGTCGGCAGCTGCAGGTCGCAGGAAAAGGGGATCCCGCTGCCGTTATCCGCCATCGCGCTGGTCATCTGGGTATTGACCGGCAGCGTGGGTAAATATTTGATATTGGGAATATTGACCGTGGTCTGGCCGATATTCGCGCGGCAGGTTTCAGCCCGCACGCCGGGGAGGTAACCACTCAGCGCCAGCAGAAAGAGAACAGGAAGTAGACGAAAAACAGATTTCATAGCCGCCTCAGCGTGTCTTGCACAGCCCGGAGACGGTTTTCACCGTATTCAGACTCTGCTGTGGGTTATCCGGAAGTTGAAAATGCAGCGTGCAGCTCTGCGACTGGTTGTTAACGACCCAGCTCACCGCCAGGGTCCCCTCCTGCGGCACGCCGCTGAGGTACACCTGCCCACCGTCGGCCACCATGCCGCCCGGCGCGTTGCTGCCCTCCTCCGTCGTGACCAGCCGCGCGCTGGCGCCAAACGGCAACGGCCCCTGGGCATTGCGCAGGGTAAACAGCACCCGGTTGCCAATGTGGGTCCGGTAGTTGGCCATCACCACCGCGCCGCCGCCGGGGATCACGGTCTGCCCCTCCTGATCGACGTCGGTATCGTCGGCCATCGACTCTGTGTCGAGGGTAATGACATTTTTTCGATAGGCGGTCAGGGATGGCACCACGGCATAGCCGCGCCAGTCGGTGTGCACATTGTTGCCGTTTTGTACCGCCACCCCAGCGGCCCCCGGCGCGCGGACGATGGCGAAGCTCTCGCCCACCGTCTGGCCGAAGGTGACGCCGTGCGGATGCGCGACCACCGAGCCGGCGCCTCCCCAGGTCAGCTGGTTGCTGGCGGCGTCATGACGATAGCCGAGCTGGGCGTTGCCGAAGCCGCCGTGGTAATCCAGCGCGACGCTGCTGTTGCTGCCTCGCCCCTGGTTGCCATAGCCCTGCTGGACCGAATAGAACAGATTTGGCCGCGTCGGCACCGCGCCATACAGCGAGACCTGCTGCGAGGTATAGCCATTGCTGTCCGAGGTGGTGTTATAGCTTACCGCGCTGTCGGACAGCGGGCCGCCCAGCGGGATGTTGATATTAAATGACCAGGAACGGTCATTTTTTTCCTGATTGCTGGCGCGGGTGTAGTAATAGCCCACGCCCCAGGAGATCCCCTTCCAGGCGCTGTAGAACCCGAGGTGTACCGTCTCATCCCGGCTCTGCCGGTGCCAGTAATCCTGCGACCAGGCGGAGATCGCCAGACTGCCGAGGCCGCCAAGGCTTTGTGTCACCGACAGCTCTTCCCGGCGACGCCGGTTGTCCACCTGCCCCTGCGCGCTTTCCAGCGCGCTGGCTTCGGCAAAATCGTAATAGCCGCTGGAGGAGTAGCGGTAGCTGGCGAGGCTGAATGAGGTCCCCGAGCTGACAAAATCTTTCTGATACTGGGCGCGCAGCGAATGGCCCGCGTAGCGCTTGCCCGACGGTGTGCGGGTGACGGCCTGGGTCACGTCGCCTCCCAGCGACCCGAACTCGCCGAAGCCACGACCCAGGCCCAGCGCCCAGGACTGATAGTCCTGCGCCAGTTGCGTACCGCCGTAGAGGGTAAATCCCGCCGACAGACCGTAGAACAGGGTTCCCTGGAGGAATTCCGGCGAGCGGACGGTATCCGCCCCCGAATGGTAGCGCCCGGCGCTAAGGCTGAATTTGCCGCGCCCTTCGCGCAGCATAAAAGGAACTGCGGAATAGGGCTGAGTAAAGGTGCGCACCGAACCATTGCTCTCGGTCACCTTCACCTCCAGATCGCCGCTCTGCGAGGTGGGGTAAAGATCGCTGATGGCAAATGCCCCCGGCGACACGAAGGTTTCGTAGATCACATACCCGTGCTGAGAGACGGTCACTTTGGCATTGCTGTGCGCCACGCCGCGGATGGTGGGGGCAAAGCCGCGCTGGCTGTCCGGAAGCATCTCATCGTCAGACATCAGCTGGACGCCGCGAAAGGGGATGCTGTCAAACACATCGCCGGTGGTGTAGGTATCGCCGATCCGCAGCAAGCTCTTCAGCGAGCGGACGTCGCGCTGCAGCCAGGTGCTCTGGGTATCCCAGTGCCGGCGCTGCTGGTCGTACTGCATTGAGGAGACGTTGCGCAGCCGCCAGGCGCCCAGGTTCACGCCGCTGCGTAAATTGAGGTAGTTTGAGCGGCTGCTCTCCCCGTCATCGGCGTTCTTTATTTGCGCGCCGGAAAAATAGTAATCGACAAACGCGGCCGGCACGCCATCGTCCCAGCGCGAGGGATCGACATAGCCGCGGCTTTGCACGTTCATCGCCGCCTGGGGAATACTCAGCGTCAGGCGCTGGTTAGCAAAGGTGAACCGACTGCTGGCATCGGGAATAAACTTCTCGATCCGGGTGAAGGTTTCTCCTTCATGCAGCGTTTGAAAGGCGGGAAAGGCGCTGACGTTGACCCCATAATCCGCCAGCTGAGCGGGCGTCAGCACCGGCTGCAGCTTCCCGCCATCGTCAACAAACGTAATATCAGCCTGACCCAGCTCCTGATCGTTAACCACCACGGTGACAGAGTAAGTGCCCGGCTGCTGCCCGCCGGGTTTGGCGAAGTAGTGCAGGTCGGAGGTTTGCTGCTGCGGGTCGGCAAACTCCAGCGCCGCCGGGTCAAAATAGTCGTCGGCCAGCGCCCGGTTCAGCGGGCTGAGACAAAACATCATCGTCGGCACTGTCGCCAGCGCCAGCGCCCGTCCTGCGGTCACTGGCATTGCGGCATACTCCCGCACCTTCGCTGTTGTTGTTCTTTTCATGCTGGCGCCGTCCGGTCATGTCATCACAAAAGGGAATTACTGCTGGGCGAAATCGCTGACGCCACCGTAGTCGTTAATCGCCCGCCATTTGACGGCGCCGTGCCCGCTCACCGGCCACGTTTTCTGGCCGAACGGAGCCACCATGCCTGGCTCATCGATGCTCTGCCCGCCCACCGCGACGGAGTAAAAAGAGACAAAATAGGGAGTGGGGTTTGCCACCGTCAGATGACCGCCGGACTGGGTAAACTTCAGTTGCTGCCAGGCTTTTGCCGGGTCGCCTGCCAGACCGTTGGGGCGATAGAAAATTTTGAATTTCGACTTAATATTGACCTGCAGCTTATTCACCTCGCCCTGCGGCGTCGGAGAAATACTTTTGACGTTCAGCCAAAACACCGACTCACGATCGCCGGGCAGCGAGGCGCCAATAAAGTTAATACGCAGAACGTTATTCTGCTCCGGATCGAGACGGAACAGCGGTGGGGTCACAATAAAGGGCACCTTGCTCTTGTCATTTTCCGCGTAATTTTCCACCCACGACTGCACCAGATAGGGTGTGTGAGTATCGGCATTGGTGACTGAAATAGCGGCTTCACGCTTCCCTTCCTGATAAATCACACGGGTTCCCCCCATGACAATACCGGCCTGCGCTGCCGTGGAGCACAGCAGAAAAGCCGCAACGGCAATTATTTTCTTCATCATTAATAACCATCAGGTAAAGGTTGAACAGACAATAAAATAAAGCTGTGAATAACAGAGCCAGTAACCATTGAGATAATTAGCAGGAACAACAATACCGTCACGAATATATATCGCGACTGCTTCGCCATTAATATTTCAACAGACTGCTATGGATCCAGACGCAATGGACTGGCTCTGAATAACGCGCAATATGCTTAGTTATAAATCATATTGAAATTAGCCGTACCGTTGGCATCGCCCGCCGCCACGGCCCCGGTAGAGACATAGTCGGCGTAAAACTCGAGGTCAGCAGAGCCGGTGCCGGCAGTGGCGCCCGCGACGACCGGGTGATCTTTGGACACTTTGCCGAGGCTAACCGCCGTGTTCTGGTCGTCTTCATACAGCTTGATCGCCACGCCGGTGGCGCCGCCATTGGTGGCCAGCAGAGTGGTATCAGACTGATCGCGCGCGCCGTCAAACAGCACCGCAACCTTGGCCACGCTTGCCGGGCAATCTTTGACTTTGATATGGAAGGGAGTTTTGGTGGTTTCGGAGCCGGTGCCGGTAAAATAGCTGCTGGCCCATTTGCCCAGATCCACGGTCTGGCCGGTTGAACCGCTGTCGACGTTGCAGGAGCTGTCGGTAATAGAGCCGTTAAAAATTACCTGCCCACCGGTACCCTGAGTGCCTGCGCTGGCGCCTGGGTTAACGGTCATTGTCGATCTTGCCGGTTGCGTATTGCCTGAAATTGCCGCGCCAGAAACCAGCGCGCCCATGAGAATTGCCATAATACGAAGTTGGGTTTTCATTATTTATCTCATCGTTAACGAATATATCGCACAGTCATCGGCAATAGCGCATGGCTATCGCGAAGCTGCTCATTAGTTCCTCCCTGTAAATGTTCATTGCGTTCCTTCCGCAGGATAGTAGGCACACGCCCTCTCACTCTGTTTTATTTCGACAAAGTGTCGCTAATAATAAAAAACAGAAGACAAAGAGTTATTTTGGTGTGCGAAATAAATATATTACCGGTCCCACCAAAAGGCAACCCAACGCAATGTTGCGGATAAGTTAAGGATTATCGGCGTCATAGAATTTATTTTTGAAATGCCTTTTCAATGTTAATTTACATATCTATACAAACGGTAATTAAACACGTTCAAACAACAACAGATCAAAGCCATTAACAAATTTAAAAGTAATCGCCCAAAAAGTCGTCTTGTTTTATCGTGCTTCCGATCGGTAGTAGAGGAAAATTAGGAATTTTCCTGGTATTAATATTCATCATTTCTACATAAATGAAGCCCAAGTGTCCGCCTCACTGCGCATAATTTCTTGTTGTGGAACCGTTTTTATTTTCAAGTGAAAGATGTTACATCAGCAGTGTGAATGTGTTGGTCATGCCGCTCAATAAAGTCGACTAAATAGCAGGGTTATTTTGCAGTTAAAAAAAATCCGCAACCCGGACGGATTGCGGATAGAGGATGGGTCAGACGCGCGGGAATGCCTCAGAACAGGCCCAGTGGCGCGGTGCCGTAGCTCACCAACAGGTTTTTGGTTTGCTGGTAAGCATCCAGCGCCATCTTATGTGTTTCCCGGCCAACGCCGGACTGTTTATAGCCGCCGAACGCCGCATGGGCCGGGTAGATATGATAGCAGTTGGTCCATACGCGACCGGCTTTAATCCCGCGGCCCATGCGATAGGCAAGGTTGGTATCCCGCGTCCAAACCCCGGCGCCAAGGCCAAACTGGGTCTCATTGGCGATGGTCAGCGCTTCCGCTTCGTCCTTAAAGGTGGTCACCCCGATCACCGGCCCAAAGATCTCCTCCTGGAAGCTGCGCATATCATTGCGGCCTTTAATCAGCGTAGGCTGAATATAAAAACCGTTATCCAGCGCCGGGGCGATGACCGCCCGCTCGCCGCCGGTCAGGATTTGCCCGCCCTCTTCGCGGGCAATCTGAATATAGGAGAGGATCTTATCGAACTGTTGGCGGGAAGCCTGCGCGCCGATCATGGTGTCGGTATCTAACGGATCGCCACGGCGGATCTGCGCCACTTTATCCATCACCAGCGCCATAAAGGGTTCATAGATGGATTCATGGATCAGCGCCCGCGACGGGCAGGTACAGACCTCACCCTGGTTGAAGAAGCCAAGCACCAGCCCCTCCACCGCCTTTTCAATAAACTCTTCTTCGCCGTCCATCACGTCGGCAAAGTAGATGTTGGGCGATTTTCCTCCCAGCTCGACAGTGCACGGGATAATATTCTCCGCCGCACAGGCGAGAATATGCCGGCCGACCGGCGTGGAGCCAGTAAACGCCAGCTTGGCGATACGCTTGCTGGTGGCCAGCGCCTCGCCCGCCTCTTTGCCGAATCCCTGTACCACGTTAAGCACCCCGGCCGGGAACAGATCGCCGATCAGCTCCAGCAGCAGGGTAATGCTCAGCGGCGTCTGTTCAGCCGGCTTGAGCACCACGCAGTTACCCGCCGCCAGGGCCGGGGCCAGCTTCCACGCGGCCATCAGCAGCGGGAAGTTCCACGGGATAATCTGTCCAACCACCCCCAGCGGTTCATGGAAATGATAGGCCACCGTCGTTTCGTCAATCTCGGCGGTGCTCCCCTCCTGGGCGCGCAGGCAGCCGGCGAAGTAGCGGAAATGGTCCACCGCCAGCGGCAGGTCGGCATTCAGGGTTTCGCGGATCGGTTTCCCGTTGTCCCAGCTCTCCGCGACGGCCAGATACTCAAGGTGCTGTTCAATACGATCGGCGACCTGTAGCAGCAGCCTGGAGCGCTGCTGCACTGATGTTTTACCCCACGCCGGCGCCGCACGGTGAGCGGCATCGAGGGCGAACTCAATGTCTTTGGCGTCCGAGCGGGGAAACTGCGCAATGTTGCTGCCGTCGACCGGGGAGGTATTCATAAAGAATTCACCGCTCAGCGGCTCGACAAATTTACCGTCAATGAAGTTGCCGTAAGCGGATTTAAATGAAACCAGGGCGCCGGGCTGGCCAGGGTGTGCATAACGCATCGCAAATCTCCTTCTGTAGGGTTGAGACGCAGCGGCATATTGATTATTTAAACTTGCCGCCGAACGCTTCTCACTTTGCAGGGGTTATGCCAGTTTTTTATTGCCAATAATTTATATTATTTATTAATGGGTTAGGATTATTGATTTACCAGACGGGCAGGCGCTGTCGCACAGATGTCCACTTATGTGTCGCAAATCGCAACACCAAATAAACCAAATAGCTACAATATTGCAACACAGCAACATCGACCCTGAGGTGCCCTGTGCCAGGCAATCCCTATCTTCTCGCACCAGAGGTTAACGCTAACCCCCTGCTCAGCGATTCGTGGTCTCGCTGCCAGCGCTATGGTCTGGATCCCGCTACCGAGGATTTTCCCCGTCTGCGCGCCGGGGAACTGGCGGACCGGCTCGCCAGCCACCGCAGCCTGCAGCAGCTGGCGCAGCCGATGGTGGAGGCGCTGTCGCGCCAGGTGGCGGACCTGCAGTCGGTGGTGATCCTCTCCGACCCCAGCGGCCTGGTGTTGCACACCGTCGGCGATACCCAGGCGATGCTGAAGGCTCAGCGCGTCGCGCTGGCCCCCGGTAACCTGTGGAGCGAAAGCGGGCGCGGGACCAATGCCATTGGCACCGCGCTGGTCATTGACGACGGCTGCGAAATCGATGGCCGCCAGCACTTTCTCACCCGCAACCAGAATCTGTACTGTGCAGCGATGCCGCTCCAGCGGCCGGACGGAAGCATTGCCGGCGTGCTGGATATTTCCGGCCCGGCGGATTTTCCCCACCAGCACACCTTCGGCTGGGTGAAGGCGGCGGCAAAGCAGATTGAATATCTGTGGGTGAAACAGAGCCTGCATCCGGAGCAGTGGCTGATGAGCCTGCACCGGCAGGTGGACAAGCTCGACAGCGTCGAGGAGCTGCTGCTGGTCTTTTCTGACAACGTCCTCACCGCCGGCAACCGACTGGCGATGCGCGAGTTCGGCCTGAGCGCGGCGCAGTTTGGTCAGCTCACCTTTGCGTCGCTTTTTCCGACGCTGGCGCAAAGGGCGGTCAGCGTCCCGCTGCCGCTGACCACCCCGCAGGGCCGCTATCACTATCGCCTGCGGGAGCCCACCCGCCGCCGGGTGGCGGTAAGCGCCCCGCCGGTCATGCATCTCCCTTTCACCAGCCCGCGCGAAGGCGAAAAGCTGCTGCGGCTGCTCAACGCCGGCATTGCGCTATGCATTGAGGGGGAAACCGGCAGCGGCAAGGAGTATGTCAGCCGCACGCTGCATCAGCACAGCCGCTGGCGCAGCGGCAAATTTGTCGCCATCAACTGCGCGGCCATCCCGGAATCGCTGATCGAATCCGAGCTCTTCGGCTACCAGCCGGGGGCATTTACCGGCGCCAGCAAAAACGGCTATATCGGTAAAATCCGCGAGGCTGAGGGCGGGGTACTGTTTCTCGATGAGATCGGCGATATGCCGCTGGCGCTGCAGACGCGGCTCCTGCGGGTGTTGCAGGAAAAAGAGGTGGCCCCGCTGGGCGCCAGCCGCAGCGTGCCGGTGAATTTCGCCTTGATCTGCGCCACCCACCGCAATCTGACGCAACGGGTCAGCGTCGGCGAATTCCGTGAAGATCTGCTGTGGCGCCTGCGGGAGTATGCCCTGGCGCTGCCCCCGCTGCGCGAGTGGCCGGCGCTGGAAACCTTTATCGCCACGCTGTGGCGCGACCTGGGCGGTGTTTCACGCCGGGTGACGCTGTCAGGCGCGCTGCTGAGCCACCTCAGCCAGCTGCCGTGGCCGGGAAACGTGCGCCAGCTGCAGAGCGTCCTGAAGGTGATGCTGGCTCTGGCCGATGAGGGCGACACGCTGACGCCCGACGCACTGCCGGAGGCGTATCGCACCGCGCCTGCGCCGCTGCCGCGCGGGGGATTGCAGGCCCATGACGAGCAGTTGATTGTCGATACCCTGGCCAGCGTCAACGGCAACGTCAGCCGGGCGGCACAGATGCTGGGTATCGCCCGCAGCACGCTGTACCGCCGCGCCGCCCGTGCCGGACGGCCTCGTCGCTGAGGCTACGGCGTAAAGCGCGCCGGCAGCCAGGAGAACATCCGCCGGCTGACGGCCTCGCACAGCAACACCAGCCGTGGGCCGACCGCCTGCCAGACCCGCTTCGCCACGATGACCCCGCCGATGGAGACCAGGGCCGCGCCCACCATATCCAGCGGAAAATGTACCCCAAGATAGATGCGCGACCAGGCCACCGGCAGCGCAGCCAGCAGCACCAGCAGGCCAAGCGCCCGCAGGCGCAGCGACAGCAGCGCAAACGCGGCGCTGAACATCACCGTACCGTGATCGCTGGGGAAGCTATTATCCGCCGGATGGCTTATCCAGGTATGACCGAGGGGGATCATAAACGGCCGCGGATGGAACCAGAGCGTCCCGCACACCATCCCCAGCCCGAGGGAAATGACCACGGCCAGGGTCATAAACAGCGCCTGGCGGTGCCCCTCGCGACCACCGAGAAACCACAGACCGAGCGCGATCGCCGGCATAATAAACACGATGCCGCTGGCACAAATACGCGCCAGCGACAGCAGACTCTCCGCGGCGCCAGGCTGCGCGTTAAGCGCGAAAAAAACAGATTGATTCAGGGTTTCCAGGGCGTTCATAGCGATAGCTCTCAGTCGTCATCTTTCTGTCATTATCGCCCGGACGCCTTAAGATACCCTTAACCGCTGGACGGTGTGCTTTTAGCAAGGCGCAGTCCTTCCCGCAGAGCATCGATCGCCACCCGCGTTTTTTGCGGCAACCACGGCCCCTCCGGCCACACCGCGTGGATGGCGAAACGCGCACAGGCACTGGATGCCAGAACCTGCTGTAGCGCCCCATCGGCAAGCCCCTTGGCCACCAGCCAGTCCGGTAGCCAGGCGATGCCCATCCCCTGCTGCACCGCCGCCGCGATGGCGGCAAAATCATCCTGTACCAGCCCCGTCTCCGGACTGAAGCGCACTTCACCCTGCTGCGGGTCGTACAGTTGCCATTTTTGCAGTTGGCCGTTGTGCAGATAGCCGAGGGTGCGGTGCTCGCTCAGCCCGGCGATGGTCTGCGGCGGCGGCTGGCGTCGCAGGTAATCCGCCGCCGCGCACAGCACCATGCCATGCTCCCCCAGCGCCCGCGCCCGTAGCGACCCGGTATCGGCCAGGTTTCCGATACGCACCGCAAGATCAACCCCCTCCTCCAGCAGATTGACCTGCCGGTCGCTGTAGTGGAGCTCGAGCTTCAGTAACGGATAGCGCTGGCTCAGGCGGAACAGCAGCGGCGCCACGCAGCGCTGACCAAACAGCACCGGTAACGAAATCCGCAGCCGCCCCTGCACCTCACCCTTCCCGCGCTGGAGCGCCTCTTCGGCCTCGTGGATACGCGCCAGCGCTTCCCGGCACTGGTGGTAGAATTGCTCCCCCTCTTCCGTCAGCAGTTGCCGACGGGTGGTGCGCTGGAATAACGCCACGCCGAGGCGCGCTTCCAGCCGGGCAATGGTTTTACCCACCGCCGAACGCGTCACGTGGAGGATCGTCGCCGCGCTGGCAAAGTTACCGCTCTCGACCACGGTGACAAACACCGGGATCGCGTTCAGATCGTCGCGCACAGATTGGTTCCTTATGGGATACAATAGAGGAAAATAATGTCACTCCAGAGAGAAAAAAGACAGTGTTAGTCTCTGCCTCCATCCTTCACTTGAGGCATCCCTTATGGCAAACGTTCTGGTGTTAAAATCCAGCATTAATGGCGAAACATCCTTGACCAATCAGCTGATTAACGAATTTCTCGCGGCGCGCCAGGCGGCGGGACACCGCGATCGGCTCACGGAACACGATCTCAGCGCCATGGCGCTGCCAACGCTGGATCACCCCCTGTTCGCCGCCCTGCGCGGGGCGGTGGATCCGCAGCCGGCCATCCGCGCGGCGGTTGCGCTCTCCGACCAGCTTATCGCCGAGTTAAAAGCCAGCGACCTGCTGGTGATCGGCGCGCCGATGTATAACCTCAACGTCCCGACCGATCTGAAGAAATGGTTCGACCTCGTGGCGCGGGCGCGGGAAACCTTTCGCTACACCGACAGCTGGCCGCAAGGGCTGGTCGAGGGCGTTCGGGCGGTGGTCGTCAGCAGCCGCGGCGGTATTCACCAGGGAGAGACCACCGATGCCATCACGCCTTATCTGCGCGCGGTACTGGGGCTGATGGGGATCGGCGAAGTGGAATTTATCTATGCCGAAGGGCTGGATAATCGTCCGCATGGTCGCGACGCAGGGATCGCCAGCGCCCGGGCGCAGATTGCCCAGCTCGCCGTTCCGGCCTGAGTCACGGATAACCTGAGTCACGGATAAATAGTGCTGGCGCAGGCGATGTTTTTATTTTAGAGTTATCTAAATTTAGAGAAAGCTAAAATACATGACCACACCTGAAGACCTGCAGGCCCGCGCCGGAGAAGCCGCCGCGCTGATGAAAGCCATGAGCAATCCTCACCGATTGCTGATCCTGTGCATGCTGTGCGATGCGCCGCGCGCCAGCGCCGGTGAACTGGCCCGCGCCACCGGCCTGAGTCCTTCCGCCACCTCGCAGCACCTCGCGCGGATGCGTGACGAGGGGCTGATCGACAGCGAGCGCGATGCCCAGCGTATCCACTATTTCATCACCCACCCTGCGGTACAGCAGGTGATCAACACGCTGAAAACGCTCTATTGCCCGTGAGGATCCTATGACTATCGCCACCTTAACCCCTGCCGAAGCCCGGGCGCTGATTGCCCAGGGTGCCAGACTGATTGATATCCGTGATGCGGATGAATACGCGCGCGAACATATTCCCGATGCCGAGCTGGTGCCGCTCGCCAGCCTGACCAACGGTGCGACCCTCAATGCCCGGGCCGGTGAGACGGTCATTTTTCACTGCCAGGCGGGTTCCCGGACGCAGAATAACGCGATTCATCTGGCCGCCGCCGCCGCGCCGGCGCAGGCAAGCCTGCTGGCCGGGGGGATTCAGGGCTGGAGGGCCGCGGGGTTCCCGGTTGAGGAGGATAAATCCCAGCCGCTGCCGCTGATGCGCCAGGTACAAATTGCCGCTGGCGTCCTGATTTTACTCGGTGTACTGCTGGGCTATACCGTGAGCAGCGGCTTCTTTCTGCTCAGCGGCGCGGTCGGCGCCGGGCTCACGTTTGCCGGGGTGACCGGCTTTTGCGGCATGGCGCGCCTGCTGGCGATCATGCCCTGGAACCGGCGTCAGGAGGGTTAAAACGCACTCCAGATAAGCCAGGCAATGCCGCCGAAGAGCAGCCATTTAACGATGTAATAGACCGTCTTATTCCATTTTTTCAGCCGCTTGCCGACAATGCGGATCTGGTAGATATAGCGAAACGCCCGGTTAATCCCGCCAATGCGATCGCCGGTATCGTTGGGCGCCGAGGCGGCGCTCATCAGATGACGTCCCAGCCAGTGGTTAACCTGTTGCGCCCAGCGGTAGCGCATCGGCCGTTCAATATCACAGAACAGAATCAGCCGATTCTCACCGCTGGTATTTTCCGCATAGTGAATATAGGTCTCATCAAACAGCACCCCTTCCCCATCGCGCCAGCTGTAGCGCTGGCCATCCACCTCAATAAAGCAGCGGTCATCGTTCGGCGTCGCCAGGCCGAGATGAAAGCGCAGCGAACCCGCGTAGGGATCGCGGTGGCGCGGCAGACGGCTGCCGTCCGGCAGGGTGGCGAACATGGCCGCTTTCACCGATGGGATATCGCGCAGCAGCGCGGTGGTGTATGGACAGAGTTGGCTGGCGGAGGGATGGGCATCCTCATACCATTTCAGATAAAAGCGTTTCCAGCCGGTTTTAAAAAATGAGTTAAATCCGGCATCGTTATATTTATCGGCCGCTTTAATCTGCTCCAGTTGCTGCAGGTGGATCCCTTCGTCGCGAATAACTTGCCAGTTCTGCTGCAATATCGCCAGCTCGGGAAACATCTCCGGGCGCAGATATGGCGTATTCGGCACGCGGGAAAATAAATACATAAATCCATTCAGCGGAGCAGTAAATGTTGAATGATCGGAGAGCTGTCGCCAGAAACGATAGCGCACCCGCCCGCGGTAATGGACGTACAGCACAGCAATAACAATAATTAATAGAATGATATACTTCATAATGTCTTTCCTGACCAACTCGGTGGTAACCCTACCTTCGCCGTCCCCCTTGTCAGCAGCGGTTTGGCGCCAGCAAAACATTAACAACACTAATACATATACCACCAAATTGTTTTAACAAAAAACAACACAGCCGGTGTTCAGTGGCCAGCCGTTGAGCTATGGTTGAGGTTCATCCAGGATGTTAACCGTGAGGAGTGAATGATGTTTTCTGTCGGCGATCTGGTACAACCGCGTGCGGGTGGGCCAAAACTGAAAGTGGTTGAAGTGCAGGGAGAACAGCTGGTGGTGGTTCAGGCCGCGCAAGAGCAGGGTGAGCGCTATACGCTGAAGTCAGACGAGGTGACGCCCTATCAGGAAGAAGGCGACTTCGGCGTCTGCTAAAGCCCCCCTCCCGCTGATTCACAAGGCCAGACTGAACGGTGGGTCTCCCCCCACCGTCATGACACTGGCCGGATCGGCTTTAAATGAGAAAACTGTCCAGCGATTTCCCCTGAGCGACCGCCTGAGCAATCGGCTTCGGCATTCTTCCCTGACCGGTCCAGGTTTTTTCTGCGCCAGTATGATCGGTATAACGATATTTCGCCGGGCGCGGTTGCCGCTTTTTCCCTGCCGCCATCGACGGCTGAATATCCGCCACGAGGTCGTCAGGAGAAATACCGTCGGCGCGCATCAGCTCAAGCCAGGTATTCACTTTTTCCTGATATTCAGCCTGCTGCTGCGCTGCCAGCTGCTGTTGCGTACGTTTTTCTTCAGTGACGATCCTGAGCTTTTCCAGCATCTCTTCAAGCACGTCAATGGAGAATTCACGGGACAGGGCACGGAGTGAACGGATATTATTCAGTTTGTGTAACATTAAAGACATAAAATTAAAAAATCCCAGATAACCAATTAAAAGATACAACGCGGCAAGTGTAATAGAAACGCTTATTTATTTCCAGCCTTCGGTTATCCAGAAAAATATATTACGCAGAAAGTAGTGGTTATCCGCATGACTATATTGGCAAAGTGCCTTGCCTTTTTCATCAATACCCACAAAAGAGAGAATGAATAAATAAAAACAGCGCAATAGCGCACAATAAAATATATCTCATTGAGGATATTATCTTTATGGTCAGAGACTTACCTTCTGTTCATCAGTGACCGTGCCGATATGCCCCTCACGACACACTGAATAGTTAATCAGGTATTCAGAATAAAACGACACACACCGATTAAGAGTTTTACACCACAAAAAAGCGACTAATGGCATAAAAAATTCTAAACACGATATCAGTCACAGTCTAACGTGATTTTGCTCCACAGCGGGCAGTCAGGCGTCAACTCGCTGACCAGAGACGATAGAAAAATAAACCATAAGCATCTGAAAAATAATAACTTTATTAGAGATGGGAATAAAAGTAGCGTAACGGACAGAAAATGAACCATTGCAGAGTATTTTATCGACAAAAAGGCAATAAATAAAAATTTATAGCTAGTTGCCACTTTTAATGCAGAGATATACTCTACGCACATCAAAACAGGCAGCCCAAAAACGCTATACCAACGCGCATTTTTCGGCGTTATTGACTTCATTTTCGAGGAGCACTCCGATGTTCTCTGCGCACTCCCGCTTGCGGCATGCGGTTGCAGACACCTTTGCGATGGTGGTTTACTGCACCGTCGTCAACATGATGATCGAAATTTTTCTCTCTGGTATGACGTTTGAGCAGTCGTTATCGTCGCGCCTGGTGGCAATCCCGGTCAACATTATTATTGCCGTGCCCTATGGTTTTTATCGCGACTTTGCGATGCGTCAGGCCCGGCGCATTAGCCCGGCCGGCTGGATGAAAAATATGGCCGACGTGCTGGCCTACGTCACTTTTCAGTCGCCAGTGTATGTCGCGATTTTGTGGAGTGTGGGTGCAGACTGGCACCAGATTGTCGCTGCGGTGAGCTCAAACCTGGCAGTATCGATGATGATGGGCGCCGCTTACGGTTACTTCCTCGACTATTGCCGCCGCCTGTTCCGCGTGGCCCCTTACCAGCAGGCGAAAGCCTGACCGACGCCATTCCAGCGACTGGCCCTGCCAGTCGCTCTCTCGTCAGCCTGCTCCGCCCCGGTCCTCAACCACCGTATTAATTTGTCGACATCGCCGGCTGGGCTTCGCCAAATAGTCCATTCAGAAAACGCTCAAGCGCCATCCGTGAGCTAAATCCATGCGGAATACCATAATGCTGCTGCGCATCTCCGGCTAAATACAGCGGAAATTGTTCATAATGGTCGCAGGTTTTGATATCTGAGGCCGGTTCGGCCAACATATTGCTACGCTCTTTTAGCGCTGGATGAATAATTAACGCTGTCCGCCCCATGCGCGCTTCGCGGTTCACATAAACATAATTATCGCCTCGGCGATAGCCGTACGCTTTTTGCGTCACAACATCCATGGTGAAGCCGGCTTTTTCAAGAACACGCGCCACCTCATCGGGTCTTAAATACATACTGATTCCTCGTTATCTTTTACCGCACATTGACCTTACCTTATTCGTTAAGCGCAGTGCTTTCGGAAAATTCCAGAAACCACAGCAGTAAGCATAATTCAAAATCTTGTCCTACACTTACTCACTCGATGGAATTAAGGGAGATAACGATGGCTAACCATGTGAACCGCAACAATTTTGACGAGAATGCTGAGGATATCCATAACGATGTCAGTCAATTAGCGGATACGCTGGAAGAGGTGCTGAAATCGTGGGGCAGTGACGCGAAAGAGGAAGCGGAAGCGGCGCGCGTTAAAGCACAGTCGCTGCTAAAAGAGACCCGTGCCCGCCTCAACGGTCACAACCGGGTGCAACAGGCGGCGTTGGATGCCCGTCAGGCAGCCTGTGATGCGCTGGGCTGCGCCGATACCTACGTGCGCAATAAACCGTGGCACAGCGTCGGCGCCGCCGCCGCCGTCGGGGTATTTATTGGCGTATTGCTCAATTTACGTCGATAATAGAGACAGCGTCAGCTTCCGCGCGCGCCTGGCGAGCGGAAGCCCGCGAGCTTCACGGAATCTAATGAAGATAACAAATACGCGTCAGCCCCTGCGCGCCTCTGGCCGCAGGGGTTTTTTATGCGCCATCGTTCGCGATCGCCTCTCTGAGCCGCCGGGCCAGTTCGTCGGCCATCGCCGCTGAGCGAATATTGGTAAAACTCATCAGTAATCCCCCCTCGCCTGCATGGCGAAGACGCCAGTCGCTCAGCGCCTGCACCGCCAGCCCGGCCTCAACCGCCTGCCGGGCCAGCAGGCGATCGTTGCCGCTGACCGGCATGACCAGCTGAATGCCACCCTGCTGCGGCGTGACCTGAAAGCCCTGCGCCTGCAGGGCCGACTCCAGCCACTGTCGGCGCTGGCTATAGCTGGCGCGCATTTTTTTCAGATGACGCCAGAAATGTCCCTGCTGGATAAAATCCGCCAGCGTCTGCTGCCACAGAGTAGGAACGGTACAGGGCTGGCGCTCCGCCGTCTGATGAAAACGCGCCACCAGCGGGGTCGGCACCACCAGCCAGGCGGTGCGCAGCGCCGGAAACATCGACTTACTGAAAGTGCCCGCGTAGATAACCCGCTGCGGCGCATCGAGGCTTTTCACTGGCGGCAGCGGTTTGCCGTGATAGCGAAACTCGCTATCGTAATCGTCCTCAATAATCCATGCGTCGCGCGCTGTCGCCCACGCCAGCAGCTGGCGACGCCGGGGAAGCGACAGCGCGACCCCCAGTGGACTCTGGTGCGCCGGGGTGAGCAGGGCAAACCGCGCTTGAGGATGATGGCGCAGGCCCCAGCCAACATTCATTCCTTCGTCGTCCACCGGGATCGCATCCACCACCAGCTGCCTGGCCTCAACGACCGGGCGGATAAAGGGATACCCGGGATCCTCCATCCACATATGCTGTCCCGGCTGCGCCAGCGTACGCAGGATAAGATCCATGGAGGTAGTATAGTTGCCGGTAATCAGCACCTGCTCCGGCTGGCAGTCAATACTGCGCGACAGGCGCAGATAGTCCACGATCGCCTGGCGCAGAAGCGGGTCGCCGCCAGGATCGCCAGGAGCAAGGTCGAACCGCGACTGCGTCCGCAGCCGACGCCCCATCACTCGCGCCCACAGCCCGCGCGGAAAGAGATCCAGCGCCGGCAGCCCCATCTGAAAGGGCAACGGGTCCGTCGAGGCGGCTAATTGCGCTGGCGTTACCGGTGCCAGCTGGCGCGGACTGAGCCGCTCGCTGACAAAGGTCCCCGCCTGCCCACGCCGCTCGAGCCACCCCTGGGCGACCAGTTCGCCCCAGGCGTTTTCGATAGTCGCCCGGGAGACACCCTGCTCCTGAGCAAACACCCGGCTGGCGGGCAGACGGCTACCCGGGGTCAGTTCGCCACGTTCAATCGCCGATTTCAGCTGGCGGGCAATACGCTGATAGAGAGGGAGGTGGGTCGCTTCCATTATGGTCTGCTTTTTTCATCACAATATGGCTATCTTTTGCAGTCCATTATAGTGCTATTTTGGCTGCCGTCTTAGAGAGGAGAACACCATGAGCCAATTACGTCAGCCATTCAGTGAACTGAGCCCGGAAGTCTATAAAGGGCTGGTACAGGCCAGCATCGCGCTGGAGAAAAGCGAACTGGGCAGCGCCCTGGTGGAGCTAGTTTATTTACGCGTCTCGCAGATCAACGGCTGCGCCTTCTGCCTTGAGAAGCACAGCCAGGCGCTGCGCAAAGGCGGTATGGCACAAAGCAAACTGGATGCCCTGGCGGGCTGGCGGGTAAGCGCTCACTTCACACCTGCCGAACGCGCAGCGCTGGCGTGGGCCGAGTCGGTCACCGACATTGCCGTCAGCCATGCGGAAGATGACGTTTACCTGCCGCTGCGCGAACATTTTACCCCGCGTCAGATAAGCGATCTGACCTTAGCCATCAGCCTGATGAACGCCTTTAACCGTCTCGCCGTCGCCATGCGTCTGTAGTTCCGCACAGCCTTCCCCCTCCTCCGCCGAATTGTCCTGGCGGGGGATCTTCAGACTAAAAACGCTATATATTGAGTGGTTGAACTTTTAAATAACTACATCTAGTATTTCCTTATCGAATGACCCACAACGTTCGACGCTGCGTTTAGCGCCGTGCTGTTATCTTAAATGGAAATACGAATCATGCGCATTATTATTTACACTCGAAATGACTGCGTGCAGTGCCATGCCACACGGCGAGCCATGGAGAGCCGGGGACTGGCCTTTGAAATGGTGAACGTCGACCAGCAGCCGGATGCCGCCGACACCCTGCGCGAGCAGGGGTTTCGCCAGTTGCCAGTGGTGATCGCCGGTGACCTGCGCTGGAGCGGCTTCCGCCCGGATATGATCAACCGCCTGCGCCCCTCCGTCACGGCGGCCAGCGCATGAGCCTCATCGTCTACTTCTCCAGCCGTTCGGAGAATACCCATCGCTTTGTGCAGCGCCTGGGGCTGCCGGCGGTGCGCATTCCGCTGAACGAGCGTGAACATCTGCAGGTAGACGAACCCTATATTCTCATCGTTCCCAGCTATGGCGGCGGCGGCACCGCCGGCGCGGTGCCGCGTCAGGCGATCCGCTTTTTAAACGACGTGCATAACCGCCAGCTGATCCGCGGGGTGATTGCCGCTGGCAATCGCAACTTTGGCGACGCCTGGGGGCGTGCCGGGGAGGTCATCGCGCAAAAATGCGCTGTGCCCTATCTCTACCGCTTCGAGCTGATGGGAACCCCCGACGATATCGACAACGTGCGTAAAGGAGTCAGCGAATTTTGGCAACGACAACCGCAGAACGTATAACCGCCGCGGCGGATTTTCACGCCCTCAACGCGATGCTGAATTTGTACGACAGCGAGGGCCGCATCCCGTTTGAGAAAGATCGCCAGGCGGTGGAGGCCTTTATGACCGCCCAGGTCCGGCCCAACACCCTCACCTTTGCCAGCCAGGACGATAAACTCACCTGGCTCGTCCGCGAGGGCTATTACGATCCGCAGGTGCTGGCCGGCTATGACCGCGGGTTTGTGCTGGCATTGTTCGCCCATGCCCGGCGCGCCGCGTTTCGCTTTCAGACCTTCCTCGGCGCCTGGAAGTTCTATACCAGCTACGCGCTGAAGACCTTTGACGGCAAGCACTACCTCGAGGATTTTGCCGATCGCTGCGTAATGGTGGCGCTGACGCTGGCCCAGGGGGATGACCAGCAGGCGCGGCAGCTAATGGAAGAGATGCTCAGCGGCCGCTTCCAGCCCGCGACCCCCACCTTCCTCAACGCCGGAAAACAGCAGCGCGGGGAGCTGATCTCCTGCTTCCTGCTGCGCATTGAAGATAATATGGAGTCCATCGGCCGGGCGGTTAACTCGGCGCTGCAGCTGTCGAAGCGCGGCGGCGGCGTAGCCTTTTTACTCTCCAACCTGCGCGAGGCCGGGGCGCCGATCAAGCGCATCGAAAATCAGTCCTCCGGGGTGGTGCCAGTGATGAAGATGCTGGAGGACGCCTTCTCCTATGCCAACCAGCTTGGCGCCCGCCAGGGGGCTGGAGCGGTCTGGCTGCATGCGCACCATCCCGATATTTTGCGCTTCCTCGATACCCGGCGTGAGAATGCCGATGAGAAAATCCGCATCAAAACCTTGTCGCTGGGGGTCGTGATCCCCGATATCACCTTCCAGCTGGCAAAAGAAGACGCGCAGATGGCTCTGTTCTCGCCATATGACGTCGAGCGGCTGTACGGTAAACCCTTCGCCGACTGCGCCATCGGCGATCTCTATCCGCAGCTGGTGGCCGATGAACGGGTCCGCAAGCGCTGGATCCGCGCTCGCGATCTGTTCCAGCGCCTGGCGGAGATCCAGTTTGAATCCGGCTATCCGTACATCATGTTTGAAGATACCGTCAATCGTGCCAATCCGGTGGCCGGACGGATCACCATGAGCAATCTGTGTTCCGAAATTCTGCAGGTCAGTACGCCATCCACCTATGATGAGAACCTCAGTTACGCCCATACCGGAGAAGATATCTCCTGTAACCTCGGCTCGCTGAACATCGCCCATACCATGGACTCGCCGGATTTTGCCCGCACTATCGCCACCGCGGTGCGCGCCCTGACCGCGGTGTCCGATATGAGCGACATACAGTCGGTTCCCTCGGTGGCGGCCGGCAATGCGGCCTCCCACGCCATCGGCCTGGGTCAGATGAATCTTCACGGTTACCTGGCGCGGGAAGGGATTGCCTACGGTAGTCCGGAGGGGCTGGACTTCACCAATATCTATTTCTACACCGTGACCTGGCATGCCCTGCACACCTCAATGCTGCTGGCCCGCGAGCGCGGCCAGCGCTTCGCCGGCTTCGAACAGTCGCGCTACGCCAGCGGGGCGTACTTTGACAAATATCTGCAGGAGGAGTGGCAGCCGAAAACCGAACGGGTGCGCGCACTGTTCGCCCGCGCCGGTATCTCCCTGCCCGACCGGGAAAGCTGGCGCCAGCTGCGCGACGATGTCATGCGCTATGGCATCTATAACCGCTATCTGCAGGCGGTGCCGCCCACCGGGTCGATCTCGTACATCAACCATGCCACCTCCAGCATTCATCCGATCGTCTCGAAGATTGAGATCCGCAAAGAGGGGAAAACCGGGCGGGTGTACTACCCCGCGCCGTTTATGAATAACGACAATCTGGCCCTTTATCAGGATGCGTACGAGATAGGGCCCCAGAAGATCATTGACACCTACGCCGAGGCGACGCGCCACGTCGATCAGGGGCTGTCGTTGACGCTGTTCTTCCCGGATACCGCCACCACCCGCGATATCAACAAGGCGCAAATCTACGCCTGGAAGAAAGGCATTAAGACCCTCTACTACATCCGTCTGCGCCAGCTGGCGCTGGAAGGCACTGAAATTGAAGGCTGCGTGTCCTGCGCACTGTAAGGAGAACAGGATGACCCATTTAACGCGCATCAGCGCTATCAACTGGAACCGCATTGATGACGACAAAGATCTTGAGGTCTGGAATCGTCTCACCAGCAACTTCTGGCTGCCGGAAAAAGTGCCGCTGTCAAACGACATTCCCGCCTGGCAAACCCTCAGCGCGGCGGAGCAGCAGTTGACCATTCGCGTCTTCACCGGGCTGACGCTGCTCGACACCATTCAGAACACCGTCGGCGCCCCGGCGCTGATGGCGGACGCCCTGACCCCGCATGAGGAGGCGGTACTGTCGAACATCAGCTTTATGGAAGCGGTTCATGCCCGCTCTTACAGCTCCATTTTTTCCACGCTGTGCCACAGCAAAGAGGTGGATGCCGCCTTCGCATGGAGTGAAAGCTGCGAACCCCTGCAACGTAAAGCGCAGCTGATGCTGGGCTACTATCAGGCCGACGAGCCGCTGAAGAAAAAAATCGCCAGCGTGTTCCTCGAATCCTTTCTCTTCTATTCCGGCTTCTGGCTGCCAATGCACTTCTCCAGCCGGGGAAAACTGACCAATACCGCGGATCTGATCCGTCTGATCATTCGCGATGAAGCGGTACATGGCTATTACATTGGCTACAAGTATCAGAAAGGACTGGAGATCGTCAGCCCCGGAAAGCGCGAAGAACTGAAAAATTTCGCCCTCGATCTGCTGATGGATCTTTACGACAACGAGCTGGTCTACAGTCGGGAACTGTATGGCGAGAGCGGCTGGTTTGACGACGTCAGCGCTTTCCTGTGCTACAACGCCAACAAAGCGCTGATGAACCTCGGCTATGAAGCGCTGTTTCCGGCGGAGATGGCGGCGGTTAACCCGGCGATCCTCGCCGCGCTGTCGCCTAACGCCGATGAAAACCACGACTTTTTCTCCGGCTCCGGCTCCTCGTACGTGATAGGCAAAACGGAAGAAACCGCCGACGACGATTGGGACTTTTAACCGTACTTTCACCAGGAATATGGCGGGCTGGTTCCTGGTGATCTATTTCGCAGAAAAGTGGGTTCATCTGCCAAATATTCTCTCCATCGCATAACCGTCATCACTCCGTCATATTTAACAGAAAACTGGTCCATTTCAGTCGAATAACCCAGAGATAATCAAAAAATATTACCCACAACGAATTGACGCTCAGCCCTTATATCACGGGGGCTGCGCCGCTCTGTCTCTCACGCCATTTTGCCGAGAGTTTGCCATTGAGGGTTGTCACAGAATCTGAGTATGTTAGGGTGTAAAAAGATCATAATCACCATCGGGTATCGTATCGCAATAAACAAATAACAGGAACTTCTCTATTGCATGGCAATTAAATTAGAAATTAAAAATCTTTATAAGATATTTGGCGAGCACCCAAACCGGGCTTTCAAATATATTGAGAAAGGACTCAACAAAGCGCAAATACTGGAAAAAACGGGGCTGTCGCTTGGCGTCAAAGACGCCAGTCTGGCCATTGAAGAAGGCGAGATATTCGTCATCATGGGGCTCTCCGGCTCGGGGAAATCCACCATGGTTCGCCTTCTCAATCGCCTGATTGAACCCACCCGCGGCCAGGTGCTGATTGACGGAGTCGATATCGCCAAAATGTCGGATGCCGAGCTGCGCGAGGTGCGTCGCAAGAAAATTGCGATGGTTTTTCAGTCCTTTGCGCTGATGCCACACATGAGCGTGCTCGACAACACGGCGTTTGGCATGGCGCTGGCCGGCGTCCCGACCGCCGAACGAGAGCAAAAAGCCCGGGAGGCGCTGCGGCAGGTGGGGCTGGAGAATTATGCCCACGCCTGGCCGGATGAACTCTCCGGCGGGATGCGTCAGCGCGTCGGTTTAGCTCGCGCGCTGGCGATTAATCCCGATATTCTGTTAATGGATGAAGCCTTCTCCGCGCTCGACCCGCTCATTCGCACCGAAATGCAGGATGAGCTCATCAAATTACAGGCGAAGCATCAACGCACTATCGTCTTTATTTCTCATGACCTTGATGAAGCCATGCGAATTGGCGATCGCATTGCCATTATGCAAAATGGCGAAGTGGTCCAGGTCGGTACGCCGGATGAAATACTGAATAATCCGGCCAATGATTATGTGCGCACCTTCTTCCGTGGCGTGGATATTAGCCAGGTCTTCAGCGCCAAAGATATTGCCCGTCGCAGCCCGGTTGGATTGATTCGTAAAACCCCAGGTTTTGGCCCCCGTTCCGCGCTGAAATTATTACAGGATGAAGACCGGGAATATGGCTATGTCATCGAACGCGGAAATCGCTTTGTCGGGATTGTCTCGATCGATTCTCTGAAAACCGCGCTCAGCGTCGGCCAGGGGATCGAGGCGGCGCTGATTGACGCCCCGCTGGCGGTGGAGGCGCAAACGCCGCTCAGCGATCTGCTCTCCCACGTCGGCCACGCCCCGTGCGCCGTCCCGGTGGTGGATGAAGAACAACAATACATTGGCATCATTTCCAAACGAATGCTGCTCCAGGCTTTAGATCGCGAGGGGGTGAATCATGGCTGATCAAACTAATCCGTGGGACAGCGCCCCGGCAACCGACAGCGCTGCGCAGGCCGCCGATGCCTGGGGTGGCGCCTCTACTGCCGCGCCGGCCAACGGCGGCGGCGCCGACTGGCTGCACAGCGCGCCCGCGCCGCAGCCGGAATCGTTCAACATCATGGACCCGTTCCATAAAACGCTGATCCCGCTCGACAGCTGGGTCACTCACGCTATCGACTGGATCGTGCTGCACTTCCGTCCGCTATTCCAGGGGATCCGCGTGCCGATCGACTACATCCTCAGCGCCTTCCAGCAGCTGTTGTTGGGGATGCCGGCGCCGGTGGCGATTATCGTCTTCGCGCTGATCGCCTGGCAGATCTCCAGCCTCGGCATGGGGGTCGCCACCCTGGTTTCGCTGATTGCCATCGGCGCCATCGGTGCCTGGTCGCAGGCGATGGTCACCCTGGCGCTGGTCCTCACCGCCCTGCTGTTCTGCATGGTTATCGGCCTGCCGCTGGGGATCTGGCTGGCGCGCAGTCCGCGGGCGGCGAAAATTATCCGCCCACTGCTCGATGCCATGCAGACCACGCCGGCGTTCGTCTATCTGGTGCCGATCGTGATGCTGTTCGGCATCGGCAACGTGCCCGGCGTGGTAGTGACGATTATTTTTGCCCTGCCGCCGATCGTCCGCCTGACCATTCTCGGGATAAACCAGGTGCCAGCGGATCTGATCGAAGCGTCGCGCTCGTTTGGCGCCAGCCCGCGCCAGCTGTTGTTTAAGGTTCAGCTACCGCTGGCGATGCCCACCATCATGGCTGGGGTAAACCAGACGCTGATGCTGGCCCTGTCGATGGTGGTGATCGCCTCGATGATCGCTGTCGGCGGTCTCGGCCAGATGGTGCTGCGCGGCATTGGCCGCCTGGATATGGGTCTGGCTACCGTCGGCGGCGTGGGGATCGTGATCCTCGCGATTATTCTTGACCGCCTCACCCAGGCCGTCGGTCGCGACGCCCGCAGTCGCGGCAACCGCCGCTGGTACACCACCGGCCCACTGGGGCTTATCACTCGCCCTTTCTGTCGATAACAGCGCTGCCCCCCGGCAACAGCCGATGCCGGGGAGCCGGCCTCCCCATTAAACAATAAGAGGAACCACCATGCGACATCGCACGATGATGGCCACCGCCGCCTTTGCCACCCTGATCGCCACCAGCGCCTTCGCCGCCGACCTGCCGGGCAAAGGGATTACCGTGAAGCCTGCTCAGAGCACCATTTCGGAAGAGACCTTCCAGACCCTGCTGGTCAGCCGCGCACTGGAGAAGCTAGGCTACACCGTTGAGAAACCCAGCGAAGTGGACTATAACGTCGCCTACACCTCCATTGCCGCCGGCGATACCACCTTTATCGCCACCAACTGGCAGCCGCTGCACGATGATATGTACGCTGCGGCAGGCGGTGATAACAAATTTTATCGCAAGGGGGTGTTTGTCACTGGCGCCGCCCAGGGTTATCTGATCGACAAAAAAACCGCCGAGCAGTACCACATCACCTCCATCGATCAGCTTAAAGATCCGCAGATCGCCAAACTGTTTGATACCAATAACGACGGTAAAGCGGATCTCACCGGCTGTACACCAGGCTGGGGCTGCGAAGCGGTCATTAACCATCAGATTAACGCCTATGGCCTGAGCAACACCGTCACCCATAACCAGGGCAATTACGCGGCGATGATGGCTGACACCATCGCCCGTTATAAAGAAGGCAAACCGGTGCTCTACTACACCTGGACGCCGTACTGGGTCAGCGACGTGCTGAAGCCAGGTAAAGACGTCGTCTGGCTGCAGGTGCCGTTCTCCTCCCTGCCAGGCAAACAGAAAGACATCGATACCAAACTGGCCAACGGCGCCAACTATGGCTTCCCGGTGAACACCATGCACATTGTCGCCAACAAAGCGTGGGCGGAGAAAAACCCGGCCGCCGCCACCCTGTTTAGCGTCATGAAGCTGCCGATTACCGACATCAACGCCCAGAATGCGATGATGCATGAAGGCCATGCTTCCGAAGCCGACATTAACGGCCATGTCGATGGCTGGATCAAAGCCCACCAGCCGCTGTTCGACAGCTGGGTGAAAGCGGCGCTCGCTGCGCAGCAGTAACCCAGTCTCCCGGATAAGGCGCTCAGTCTTATCCGGGCTCCCTTCCCCTCCAGCATGCAACACAGGTTGCGGAAAAACGGATTGCGGTCATTTTCATAGTGTTAAGGCGCGCCGCGCTCTGTTAAGGTGGACCCATCGGTCAAATTGCCACCTTCTCATGGATCCAGCGATAAGTTATTCATATGGAAAACCCCGCGCCCTTAACCTGTGCCTTACCTGAACGTGTCGCCACGGTTGGCGAAGGCATCAAAGACAGCCTCCCCATCGTTATCAGCTACCTGCCGGTGGCTTTCGCCTTCGGACTAAACGCCACTCGGCTGGGATTCAGCCCGCTGGAAAGCCTGTTTTTCTCCTGCATTATTTACGCTGGCGCCAGCCAGTTTGTGATCACCGCCATGCTGGCCGCCGGCAGTTCACTGTGGGTCGCAGCCCTGACGGTGATGGCGATGGATGTCCGTCATGTGCTGTATGGCCCCTCATTGCGCAGCCGCATTCGCTCGACGCTGGATAAAAAGAAAACCGCCCTCTGGGCCTTCGGCCTGACCGATGAGGTTTTCGCCGCGGCCACCGCCAGGCTGGTCCGCGATAACCGCCGCTGGAGCGAAAACTGGATGCTCGGTCTCGCTTTTACCTCCTGGGCGTCGTGGGTGTGCGGCACGCTGGCCGGCGCCTGGTCCGGCAACGGCCTGCTGGTGGATTATCCCGCGGTGGAAGCCGCGCTCGGCTTTATGCTGCCGGCGCTGTTTATGAGCTTCCTGCTAGCCTCATTCCAGCGCCAGCAGTCACTCTGCGTCACGGCAGCTCTGGCAGGCGCGCTGGGCGGCATTCTGTTATTTTCCATTCCGGCGGCGATCCTCGCCGGGATTGTCTGCGGGTGTCTGACGGCGCTGGTCCAGGCCATGCTGAAGGGGATGCCGGATGAACAGTGAAGTCCTTCTGCTCGGGGTGATTGTCGGCAGCGTGAATTATCTGTTTCGCTATCTTCCCCTGCGCCTGCGCGCGGGCCATGCCCGGCCTGCTCGCCGTGGCCCGGTCAGCGTGCTGCTGGATACCATTGGCATCGCCTCGATTTGCGCGCTGCTGGTGGTCTCCAGCGTGCCGGAGATCCTCGCCGATGCCCATCGTCTGGCGCCGACGCTGATCGGCTTCCTGGTGCTGGGGGCCGCCTTCTGGAAAACCCGCAGCATTATTGTCCCGACGCTGCTGTCGGCGTTGGCCTATGGTCTGGCATGGAAAATCACCAGCGGACTCTAAGCCTTACGTATCAATTTTAGTCAATAATTCATTTGATTTATTTGTCACAATAGTTATTATATCGGCTGTAATTAATGAGGTCATACCCAAATGGATAGTTCGTTTACTCCCATTGAGCAAATGCTCAAATTCCGCGCCAGCCGCCATGAAGATTTCCCGTTCCAGGAGATCCTGTTAACTCGTCTTTGCATGCACATGCAAGGTAAGCTGCTGGAAAACCGCAATAAAATGCTCAAAGCGCAGGGAATTAACGAGACATTATTCATGGCGCTGATTACCCTGGAGTCGCAGGAAAACCACAGCATTCAGCCGTCCGAGCTAAGCTGCGCGCTGGGCTCGTCGCGGACCAACGCCACCCGTATCGCTGATGAACTGGAAAAACGCGGCTGGATTGAACGCCGCGAGAGCGATAACGATCGCCGCTGTCTGCATCTGCAGCTGACCGAAAAGGGCCATCAGTTTTTGCGTGAAGTCCTGCCACCGCAGCATAACTGCCTGCATCAGCTGTGGTCTTCACTCAGCACCAGCGAAAAAGATCAGCTCGAACATATCACCCGCAAACTCCTGAGCCGCCTTGACCAGATGGAAGAAGAAGGCGTGCTGGCGGACTCTCTACGCTAAGGGCGGCGTCGCTCAATCCATTTTTACGTTGCAAGGAAAACAGCCAGGCCAGCAGATCTCTGCTGGCCTTTCTGATAAACAGGTCGGCTCAGCCGATGTGAAATAATAAGATCGTGGAGAATAACATGAGCGCAAATGCGGAGAGCCAAACCCCGCAGCAACCAGGCAGCAAAAAAGGAAAGCGCAAAGGCGCACTCCTGTTGCTGACATTGCTCTTTATTATTATTGCCGTGGCATATGGGATTTACTGGTTTCTGGTACTGCGTCACTACGAAGAGACCGACGATGCCTACGTGGCAGGGAACCAGGTACAAATTATGGCCCAGGTCTCGGGCAGCGTGACCAAAGTCTGGGCGGACAACACGGACTACGTGCAGAAAGGCGATCCGCTGGTGACGCTCGATCAGACCGATGCCCAGCAGGCGTTTGAGAAAGCCAAAACGCAGCTGGCCGCCAGCGTCCGTCAGACCCGCCAGCAGATGATCAACAGCAAGCAATTGCAGGCGAACATCGACGTCAAAAAAACCGCCCTTGCCCAGGCCCAGGCTGACCTGAATCGCCGCATCCCGCTGGGCGCCGCGAACCTGATCGGCCGCGAAGAGCTGCAGCACGCCCGCGATACCGTCGCCAGCGCGCAGGCCGAACTCGACGTGGCAATCCAGCAGTACAACGCCAACCAGGCGATCGTGCTGGGCACCAAACTGGAACAGCAGCCGGCGGTGCTGCAGGCGGCCACCGAAGTGCGTAACGCCTGGCTGGCCCTGCAGCGTACACAAATCGTCAGCCCGATTAGCGGCTACGTTTCCCGTCGCTCGGTACAGCCTGGGGCGCAGATTGGCACCACCACGCCGCTGATGGCGGTGGTCCCGGCGACCAACCTGTGGATCGACGCCAACTTTAAAGAGACCCAGCTGGCGCACATGCGCATCGGCCAGCCGGCTACCGTAATCAGCGACATCTATGGCGATGACGTGAAGTACACCGGCAAAGTGGTCGGCCTCGATATGGGCACCGGCAGCGCCTTCTCCCTGCTGCCGGCGCAGAACGCCACCGGTAACTGGATCAAAGTGGTACAGCGCCTGCCGGTCCGCATCGAGCTGGATGAAAAACAGCTGGCGGAACACCCGCTGCGCATCGGCCTCTCCACGCTGGTGGAAGTCAACACCACCGATCGCGATGGCGAAATGCTGGCCAGCCAGGTGCGAAGCTCCCCGGTTTACGAGAGCAATGCCCGCGAAATCGCGCTTGAGCCGGTCAATAAACTGATCGACGGTATCATCCAGGCCAACGCCGGATAATTCGGGGTGAGCGTAATGCAACAGCAAAAACCGCTCGAAGGCGCGCAACTGGTCATTATGACCATTGCGCTGTCGCTGGCGACGTTCATGCAGGTGCTGGACTCCACTATCGCCAACGTGGCGATTCCGACCATTGCCGGTAACCTTGGCTCGTCGCTGAGCCAGGGAACCTGGGTCATCACCTCGTTCGGGGTGGCCAACGCCATCTCCATCCCCATTACCGGCTGGCTGGCGAAGCGCGTCGGCGAGGTGAAGCTCTTCGTCTGGTCGACGGTGGCATTCGCTATCGCCTCCTGGGCCTGCGGGGTGTCGAACAGCCTGACGATGCTGATTTTCTTCCGCGTCATTCAGGGGATCGTCGCCGGTCCGCTGATCCCGCTGTCGCAGAGCCTGTTGCTCAGCAACTACCCGCCGGCGAAGCGGTCGATTGCGCTGGCCCTGTGGTCAATGACCGTGATCGTCGCGCCGATCTGTGGCCCGATTCTCGGCGGCTATATCAGCGATAACTATCACTGGGGCTGGATCTTCTTCATCAACGTGCCGATTGGCGTGGCGGTGGTGATCATGACCCTGCAAACCCTGCGCAACCGTGAAACCCGCACCGAACAACGGCGCATCGACGGCGTGGGTCTCGCCCTGCTGATCATCGGTATCGGTAGCCTGCAGGTGATGCTCGACCGCGGTAAAGAGCTCGACTGGTTCGCTTCCAACGAGATTATCATCCTGACCATCGTGGCGGTGGTGGCGATAAGTTTCCTGATTGTCTGGGAGCTGACCGACGATAACCCGATAGTCGACCTCTCGCTGTTTAAGTCACGCAACTTCACCATCGGCTGTTTGTGTATCAGCCTGGCCTATATGCTCTACTTCGGCGCCATCGTGCTGCTGCCGCAACTGTTGCAGGAGGTCTACGGCTACACCGCCACCTGGGCCGGTCTGGCGTCGGCGCCGGTGGGGGTGATCCCGGTTATTCTGTCGCCAATCATCGGCCGCTTTGCGCATAAGCTCGATATGCGGCGGCTGGTGACTTTCAGCTTTATTATGTATGCGGTGTGCTTCTACTGGCGCGCGTGGACCTTTGAACCGGGTATGGACTTTGGTGCTTCGGCGTGGCCGCAGTTTATCCAGGGCTTCGCGGTAGCCTGCTTCTTCATGCCATTGACCACCATCACCCTCTCCGGCCTGCCACCGGAGCGGCTGGCGGCGGCGTCGAGCTTGTCGAACTTTACCCGAACGCTTGCCGGTTCCATCGGTACCTCGATTACCACCACCATGTGGACCAACCGTGAGGCGCTGCACCATGCGCAGCTCACCGAGTCGGTGACGCCGTTCAACCCCAACGCCCAGCAGATGTACGATCAGCTGCAGGGCATGGGAATGACCCAGCAGCAGGCTTCCGGCTGGATAGCACAGCAGATAACCAACCAGGGGTTGATTATCTCCGCCAACGAAATCTTCTGGGTGTCGGCGGGGATATTTATTCTTCTGCTCAGCCTGGTGTGGTTCGCCAGGCCGCCATTCAGCGCCGGCGGCGGCGGTGGGGGCGCACACTAAGTATCAGACTAAGGGACCTGCGGGTCCCTTTTTTATGGCGTCAGATTGTCCAATTCTCGCTAGTTTCTGTCTCGTTTGCGAGAGCCCGCCACCCGACGCTCGGGCAGGATAAAGGCTGACCATTAAGGAGAATACTATGCTGAGCCATCCTGCTGAAAAGTACCGTCCCTATCCGCCGATTGCCCTGCCCGACCGCCGCTGGCCCGACCGGCAAATCAGCCACGCCCCGCGCTGGCTGTCGACCGACCTGCGCGACGGCAACCAGGCGCTGGCGGAGCCCATGGACAGCGCCCGCAAACTGCAGTTCTGGGATCTGCTGCTGGAGTGCGGCTTTAAAGAGATTGAGGTCGCCTTCCCTTCCGCTTCGCAAACCGATTTCAACTTCGTCCGCCAGCTGATCGACGAGCAGCGCATCCCAGAAGATGTCACCATCCAGGTGCTGACCCAGGCGCGGGATCCGCTGATCCTGCGCACCTTTGAGGCGCTGCGCGGCGCCCGCCAGGCCACCGTCCACCTCTACAATGCCACCGCGCCGCTGTTTCGCGAGCTGGTCTTTGGGATGGATAAAGCCGAAGTGATCGCCATGGCGACCCCCGCCACCCGACTTATCCGCCAGCAGTGCGAACAACAGCCGGAGACCCGCTGGCAATACGAATACTCACCAGAGACCTTCTGCTTTACCGAACCCGAGTTTGCACTTGAGATTTGCGAGGCGGTGGCGGACGTCTGGCAGCCCTGCGCCGAACGGCCGATGATCGTCAATCTGCCGGCGACGGTGGAAGTGAACACCCCCAACGTCTATGCCGATCAGATCGAGTATTTTTGCCGCCACTTCTCCCGCCGTGGCGAGGTCTGCATCAGCGTGCACCCGCATAACGACCGCGGGACCGGTGTCGCCAGCGCCGAGCTGGCGGTGATGGCCGGCGCCGATCGGGTGGAAGGCTGCCTGTTTGGCAATGGCGAACGTACCGGCAACGTCTGCCTGGTCACGCTGGCCATGAACCTCTACAGCCAGGGCATCGACCCCCAGCTTCGCTTCGAGCAGATGAACCGGGTGGTGGAGGTGGTGGAAAACTGCAACCAGATCCCCGTTCACCCGCGCCACCCGTGGGCGGGAAGTCTGGCTTACACCGCCTTCTCCGGCTCCCATCAGGATGCGATCAAAAAAGGGTTTGATACCCGTCAGCCAGGCGATCCGTGGCAGATGCCCTACCTGCCCATTGACCCACAGGATATTGGCTGTAGCTATGAGGCGGTGATCCGCGTCAACAGCCAGTCGGGGAAAAGCGGCAGCGCCTGGCTTATCGAACAAAACCATGGTCTCAAGCTGCCCCGCGGGCTGCAGCAGGACTTCAGTCAGCATGTACAGCAGGCGACCGATAGCGACGGCAAAGAGATGACCCACCACGCGCTGTGGCAGTTGTTCCGCACGCGCTACGGCCTGCTGGCGCAGCCTGCGCTGACGCTGCTTGATTATCAGAGCGCCAGCCAACAGGATGGCCAGCTTTCGCTGCAGGCGACGCTGCGACACCACGGCGAAACCCGACGCCTGCAGGGCCAGGGCAACGGCCTGCTGTCGGCCGCCGCCAGCGGCCTCAGCGCACTGCTCAGACAGCCGTTTATGATCAAGGACTACCATGAGCATACCCTTGGCGCGCGCAGCGACAGTCGGTCGGTCGCCTATATCCGCTGCGTTTTTCCGCAAGGTGAAAGCTACTGGGGGGTAGGGATTGATAATGACGTGGCGCGCGCTTCGCTGCAGGCATTGTGCAATGCGATCAGCGTCGCCGATCAGGTCGGAGGGCGAAAATAGTCGCTGGGAGCAACGCCCATCACCCGACGAAACATGGCGCTGAAGGCGCTGTGGCTGCCGTAGCCCAGCTCCAGCGCCACCCGCAGCACGGAGTGACCCTGTGCCAGGCGAATCAGCGCTTCCATTAGCTTCGCCCGGCGCACCCACTCACTCCACGTCAGGCTAGTCTGCTGCTGAAAATGGCGGTTAAGCGTTCGCTCGCTCATGCTGCACGCCTTCGCCGCCTGGCCGCTGCTCCAGACATCGCCCGGCGTCTCACGCACCTGCTGACATAGCCGACGCAGCGTGTCGCTTTGTGGTTCCGGCAGGCCAAACGGCAGGATCGCCATCCCGCGGATCTCATCGAGGATCAGCTCATAAATGCGTTCGTCACGGCTGGCGGGGGCATAGCGCTCGGCCAGTCCCAGGGATGAGACGATCAGTTCCCGTAGCAGCGGCGTGATCTGTACGATCTGGCAGCCCGCCGGGAGATCGGCGCGCGCCAGCGGATCGATAAACAGCGTGCGCGCCGCCACGTTGCCGGTCATACGCAGCGCGTGCGGCGTTCCCGCCGGCAGCCAGACGCCGCGTCCGGGCGGCACCACCCAGTAACCTGCCGGTGTCGCGACCCGCACCACGCCGCTTAAAATATGCAGCAACTGGGCGCAGTCATGCTGATGCCAGTCTTCCTGGTCACCGTGGGCATAATCATGGGCAAAAGGCACCAGCGGGCGGTGCTGAAAGGAGAAAGCCGTGGTGGTCGTCATGGCGGCGTCAGGAGAGCGGCCCGGCGACAGGCGTCGGGCCGTGGCGGAAGCACTAGATGTGCAGTTCCTGCAGTTTTTCTTTCGGCAGCGCCAGTTCGTCGTTGCTGTTGATGCGCACATCGCGCTCAATGATATGACGAGCGATGTCCTGGGCCTCTTCCAGCGAGTGCATCGTGTAGGTTCCGCACTGGTAAACGTTCAGCTCCGGGATCTGGTTCTGATCTTTTACCTTCAGTACATCGGCCATCGCCGCTTTCCAGGCGTCAGCGACGCGCTGCTCATCTGGCGTACCAATCAGGCTCATATAGAACCCGGTGCGGCAGCCCATCGGCGAAATGTCGATAATTTCCACGCCATTCCCGTTCAGGTGATCGCGCATAAAGCCCGCGAACAGGTGCTCCAGGGTGTGGATACCGCGCTCCGGCATCACTTCCTGGTTCGGCACGCAGAAGCGCAGATCGAAAACGGTGATTTCATCGCCATGCGGCGTGTTCATTTTCTTCGCGACACGCACCGCTGGGGCTTCCATTCGGGTATGGTCGACTGTGAAACTATCTAACAACGGCATTCGTCACCTCCGGGAGTGATTTTTTTTTAAAATAAAATGAACTCTTTGTTCAGCCGCGAGTCTCAGTATATGAAAGACGCGCATTTATTATCATCATCATCCCTGAATCAGAGATGAAAGTTTGGCCACATTGATGTGGCCTTTTTCTTTTGTATCGTCAGCGGCTACGCGTGTCGTGCCAGCAGCGCTTCAAACGGCTCACTGTCTTCCGCTTCCACTTTCTTCTGCCGCGCCACCGATGCCTCGCACTCGGCGATGAAATCGGCTTCGCTCAGGATCTCCAGCGGCTCTTCACGCAGCTGCGTCCGATAGCGATCCGCCAATGCACGGCCAGTGCCGCCAATCCCTTCTTCAATCATAGAACGCAGAATGCGGGCTGAGAAGGTTAATTCCGGATCGTCAAAGCAGGCCAGCAGCTCGTCGCAGACCTGCTGATATGCCTGGCCACCGTGGATACTGTCAAGGGTCTGCGCCACGCGGCGTAAATCGCGGAACAGATCTTTGCCCACCTGAGCCAACGGGAACTGCGCGCTTTCGCAGCCAATCCCCAGCGTTAAGCCCGGCTTACGCCCTTCCAGAATCACCCGATTCCAGTTGGTGCGGGTGCACAGCAGCTCATCGCTGCTCATCTCCGGCGCGTCGGCCAACGCGCACCAGACCATAAACAGATCGAGGAAACGCACCTGCTGGGCGTCAACGCCGATCGGCGAGAACGGGTTGATATCCAGCGAACGCACTTCAATGTACTCAATGCCGCCGCGTAGCAGCGCATCGGACGGGGTTTCGCCCCGACGGGTCACGCGTTTCGGACGGATCGGCGCATAGAGTTCGTTTTCAATCTGCAGGATATTGCTGTTGATCTGCAGATACTTGCCGTCTTTCTGCAGCCCGATTTTGGCGTACTCTTCCGACGGCGTTTTAATCGCCCGCTTCAATCCTGCCACATACTCGTGCAGATCGTTAAACGTAATTCCGAGATTGCTTTGCGACTTATTGGTATAACCGAGGTCGCTGAGGCGCAGCGAGGTGGCGTACGGCAGGTAGTACATACCGTTACCCGCTTCCTCAAAAGGCAGCGTCGTCGGTTTCCCTTGCAGGAACGAAGAGCAAATCGCCGGCGAAGCGCCGAACAGATAAGGGATCACCCAGCCAAAGCGATAGTAGTTACGAATCGAGCGGAAATAGCCCGCCGAGATAGCTTCTTTACCGCTTTCGACGTCTTCCACGCCGCACTTCGCCTGCCAGAACGCCATCGGCAGCGAGAAGTTATAGTGCACGCCGGAGATAGTCTGCATCAGCGCGCCATAGCGGTTCTTCAGCCCCTCGCGATACAGCGTTTTCAGACGCCCCACGTTTGAGGTGCCGTACTGCGCCAGCTCAATATCCTGACCGGGAGCGATATAGCATGGCATACTCAGCGGCCACATCCGCTCGTCGCCCAGCTGACGCGCGGTATAGCGATGGACATCGCGCATAAAGGTCAGCATATGCTCAATATCGCCATCTACCGGCGTAATGAACTCGAGTAAAGCTTCGGCAAAATCGGTGGTAATCCATTTATGCGTCAGCGCTGAGCCTAACGCCAGAGGGTGACCGGTCGTTGCAAGGGTGCCGTCGGCGTTAACGCGCAGCGTTTCCCGCTCCAGACCACGTTGAATACCCTGCAGAGCCTGCGGATGTTTTTCCAGCCAGGCCAGCGCCTGTGATACGTCCGGGATCAATTTGACCTCCCGCCTGTCGAAATCGTTTGAATAAGCATAATTGTAATGGATGAACTATCAGTCCAATTAGTGCCACCACGTCATGCCCTGAAGCGTCGCTGCCGCAATAACGATATAGCGCAGCGCCTTACCAAGGCATAAGAAAAAGAGTACCGGTCCCCAGGAAATGCGCATCCATCCCGCCAGCAAACACAGTAAATCACCGACAACCGGCGCCCAGCTCAGTAAGAGCGTGACCGCGCCGTAGCGCTTAAGCCAGCCGGCCGCCCGCTCCTGCCAGCGCGAGGTTTTGCGCAGCGGAAACAAGCGCCCCAGAATAACGTTAGTTACCCCTCCAAGGCTATTGCCGATTGTTGCTATTAATACTAACCACCATGGATGACTGACCCCTGCAAGTAGCATAGCCACCAGCACAACCTCCGAATTACCGGGAAGCAGCGTGGCGCTTAAAAAGCTACTGGCAAACAGCGAGGTGAGTGACAGCGCGTCGCTCACAGCAAACGCACGTCAACAGCGTCCATGCCTGCGCGCTTCGCCGCCTGCAGACCAAAGTCGGCATCTTCGAAGACCACGCAGTTTTCCGGCGCGACGCCCATGCGCTCGGCGCACAGCAGGAAGGTATCGGGCGCGGGTTTATGGTTGACCACATGATCGGCCGCCACCACCGCGGTGAAGTAATGACGCAGGCCCAGGTGCGCCAGCAGTGCCTCGGCGACGGCGCTTTCGCTGCCGGTACCCACCGACATCGGGCGACGGCCATGCCATGCCTTGACCACCTCAATCAGCGGCAATGGGCGTACGCTGTCCAGCAGCATCGCCTTAACCGCCTGGGTTTTTTCCTGCGCCAGGCGATGTGGATCGAGATCCGCCTGGTTGAGTTCAATAATCGCCTGGGCAATCCGCCAGGTTGGTGAGCCATTGAGCGCGACCATCGCCTGTTCGTCGAAACGCATACCGTAGCGGCCCAACACCTCGTTCCATGCCTGACGATGCGTCGGCTCGGTATCGAGAATGGTGCCATCCATATCAAAGATCAGTCCTGCGTAACCTTCGTACATTGTCTTCTCACCAACCGGTTAATGAATGGTTACTCTATCGCAAAAGCCCGTCGTTGTCGCGGCCAGCGGCTTAAACGACAAAGGCGCCCTCAGGCGCCTTCAGGCATAAAACCAGATAGCCGGTCTTATTTAATACGCAGATCGTTCTCGACCATTCGCACGCCCTGCACCCGACGGGTGACTTCTACCGCACGTTTAGCGCTATCAGCAGAGGAGACAAACCCGCTCAACTGCACGCGGCCTTTAAAGGTCTGGACGCTGATTTCTGAGGACTTGATTTCTTTATCATTAAAGAGCGCCGTTTTCACCTTAGTGGTCACCACGGTATCGTCAATGTAACCGCCGGTGCTTTCTTTGGTGGACGAACCGGCACAGCCAGTAAGGGCCGTCGCCACCAGCAGCGTCGCGCAAAAAGCAGGTATTGCTTTGAACCATTTCATGGATTTCTCTCCTTGCATTTATCTCAGCCTGATAACGCTGATATACAAGGATAAATTATAGTGGAAAGCGCGGCTTGCCAATAAAAAAAGTCAGGATGAAATCGGTGATGGAAAACGAGGTAATCGGGATGGAGAGAGAAGAGTGAGGATGGTGTATTCGAAAGGGTGCTGGCGATAATTTCGCAGACCGTAAAACAACATCGTCGCTGTTATTAAGGAGAATATGGTGCATCCGGGAGGATGACTCGGCTACGCCTCGCCCTTCGGGCCGTTGCTTACGCAACGTTATCCCCCCTGGTGCTGGCGATGATTTCGCAGACCATACAACAACATCGTCGCTGTTATTATGGAGAATATGGTGCATCCGGGAGGATTCGAACCTCCGACCGCTCGGTTCGTAGCCGAGTACTCTATCCAGCTGAGCTACGGATGCATCGGGAAAGCTATTTTACTGCGGGGTTACTCTCCTAGCACTTGCGATGGTTTCGCAAACCAGATAACAACAATGTTGCTGTTACTAAGGAGAATATGGTGCATCCGGGAGGATTCGAACCTCCGACCGCTCGGTTCGTAGCCGAGTACTCTATCCAGCTGAGCTACGGATGCATCGGGATTACTGCTGTAATTCTGATATCAAATTTCGCGATTTGCCATTCTTATTAAAGAATGGTGCATCCGGGAGGATTCGAACCTCCGACCGCTCGGTTCGTAGCCGAGTACTCTATCCAGCTGAGCTACGGATGCATCGGGAAACTTGCTTTACTACGCGTCAGTGTCACAACTAACACATGCCACACTGAGTATGATGGCCTAATCGGTAGAGTGACTCGATTATGCCTCGCACTGCGGGCCGCTGCTTTCACAGCGTTCTTCTCTCTTAATTCAGAAAGAAGATGGTGCATCCGGGAGGATTACTCGGCTGCGCCTCGCCCTACGGGCCGTTGTTTACTCAACGTTATCCTCCCTGGTGCTGGCGATAATTTCGCAGCCCCTGCAACAACGATATCGCTGTTACTAAGGAGAATATGGTGCATCCGGGAGGATTCGAACCTCCGACCGCTCGGTTCGTAGCCGAGTACTCTATCCAGCTGAGCTACGGATGCAAAATGGCGGTGAGGCGGGGATTCGAACCCCGGATGCAGCTTTTGACCGCATACTCCCTTAGCAGGGGAGCGCCTTCAGCCTCTCGGCCACCTCACCACACACACGCCTCTTTCGAGTGCTTTGAAGAACTTGTTTCTGCTCTTCGTCGCTGCGATGGCGCACATATTACTTTCTGGTACTTATAAGTCAAACACTTTTTCGAGACCTTTTTTCGTTTGCACACTTCGCACGCAATTCGCGTGCAAAAACGGCAAAAAGGGCAATTTATCAACAGGAAATCAGACCTGGCGCTGGCATAACGCCAAACAGCCAAAGCGGTAAAGGGTGATGAAAACCGGTATTGCGCAGGGGGAAAAAGTGAAAAAGGCAAAAATAACGGCGGGAAGGGATGCGCCTCACTGGACAGCGAGGCGCGGAAACCTTAGTAACTGGACTGCTGGGATTTTTCAGCCTGAATACGCTGGTAGATCTCTTCACGGTGAACAGATACTTCTTTAGGGGCGTTTACGCCAATACGAACCTGGTTACCCTTCACCCCTAAAACTGTCACAGTGACCTCATCTCCAATCATGAGGGTCTCACCAACTCGACGAGTCAGAATCAGCATTCTTTGCTCCTTGAAAGATTAAAAGAGTCGGGTCTCTCGTATCCCGGCATTATCCATCATATAACGCCAAAAAGTAAGCGATGACAAATACCTTGCGGTATAAGGCAGTCATGGCATCACATTCTGTTAAACCTAAGTTTAGCCGATATACACAATTTCAACCCGACTTTATCGTTATCAGTACTTATGACGCAAGGTGCCGTTCCCCCGAGGTTACGGCACCTATACCCGTCATACTTCACGTTGCATGTGTGTTGGCTTTCCTCACTCACCCCAGTCACTTACTTGAGTAAGTTCCTGGGGATTCGCTACGTCGCCGCCTTCCTGCAACTCGAATTACTTAGGGTATAGGCGTTTATAGTTATTACAGTTTTGCGCTGACCCAGCCTTTCACACTGGCTAACGCTGCAGGGAGAGCAGACGCATCGGTACCACCGGCCTGCGCCATATCCGGACGACCGCCCCCTTTACCGCCCACCTGCTGAGCGACCATACCAACCAGCTCCCCTGCTTTCACGCGATCTGTCACATCCTTAGACACACCGGCAATCAGGGAAACTTTACCGTCTGCGACCGTAGCCAACACCACAATCGTCGAACCCAGCTGGTTCTTCAGATCGTCAACCATGGTACGCAGCATCTTCGGCTCCACGCCGGCCAGCTCGCTGACCAGCAGCTTAACGCCGTTAATCTCTTCCGCTTTGCTGGAGAGGTTTGCGCTCTCCTGCGCCGCAGCCTGCTCTTTCAGCTGCTGCAGCTCTTTTTCCAGCTGACGGGTACGCTCCAGCGCGGCGCGAACTTTCTCGCCGAGATTGTGGCTGTCACCCTTCAACAGCTGTGCGATATCGCTGAGCTGATCGCTCTGCGCGTGCAGCATGGCTATCGCGCCTTCGCCGGTTACCGCTTCGATACGGCGCACGCCAGCGGCGGTACCGGACTCTGAGGTGATACGGAACAGGCCGATATCACCGGTACGCGCCGCGTGAGTCCCGCCGCACAGTTCGGTGGAGAAGTCGCCCATCTGCAGCACGCGGACACGGTCATCGTATTTCTCGCCGAACAGCGCCATGGCGCCGGATGCGCGCGCGGCGTCGATATCCATGATATTGGTTTCGATAGCCAGGTTACGACGGATCTGCGCGTTCACCAGATCTTCCACTGCACGAATTTCTTCCGGCTTCATCGCTTCGAAATGCGAGAAGTCAAAGCGCAGCGCTTTATCGTTAACCAGCGAACCTTTCTGCGCCACATGGGTGCCGAGCACCTGGCGCAGCGCCGCGTGCATCAGATGCGTCGCGGAGTGGTTCAGACGAATACGCTGACGGCGAGCCTCATCCACATCGGCCTGCACCGCGTCACCCACTTTCAGGGAGCCGCTGGCGACTTTACCGATATGACCAATGGCCTGGCCGTACTTCTGCGTGTCGCTGACGGCGAAGGAGAAGCCCGCGCCTTTCAGTTCGCCTTTATCGCCCACCTGGCCGCCGGATTCTGCATAGAACGGGGTCTGATCGAGGATCACCACCGCTTCCTGGCCGGCGCTGATGCTATCCACCGCTTTACCGTCGATAAACAGCGCGGTGACTTTGCCGTTCAGCTCCAGATGGTCGTAACCTTTAAATTCAGAGGCGCCATCAACGCGGATCATCGCGTTATAGTCAGCGCCGAAACCGCTGGACTCGCGCGCGCGGCGGCGCTGCTCTTCCATGGCGGCTTCAAAGCCGGCTTCGTCAACTTTAATGTTGCGTTCGCGGCACACGTCCGCCGTCAGGTCGACCGGGAAGCCGTAGGTGTCATACAGACGGAAGGCCGTTTCGCCATCCAGCGTGTCGCCTTTCAGCTTCGACAGCTCCTCATCCAGCAGCGCCAGTCCGCGCTCCAGAGTGCGGGCAAACTGCTCTTCTTCGGTTTTCAGCACCTGCTCAACCTGAGCCTGCTGCTGTTTCAGTTCTTCACCGGCGGAACCCATCACGGCGATCAGCGGGGCAACCAGTTTCCAGAAGAAGGTGTCCTTCGCGCCCAGCATGTTGCCGTGACGGATCGCACGGCGAATGATGCGACGCAGCACGTAGCCGCGGTTTTCATTCGACGGGATCACACCATCAGCGATCAGGAACGCACAGGAGCGAATGTGGTCGGCAATCACGCGCAGCGACTTGTTCGTCAGGTCGGTCGCGCCGGTGACTTTCGCCACGCTGGCGATCAGATCGCGGAACAGGTCGATATCATAGTTGGAGTTAACGTGCTGCAGCACAGCGGCAATACGCTCCAGCCCCATACCGGTATCAACGGACGGCTTCGGCAGCGGCTCCATGGTACCGTCAGCCTGACGGTTGAACTGCATGAAGACGATGTTCCAGATCTCGATGTAACGGTCGCCGTCTTCTTCCGGGCTTCCCGGAGGGCCACCCCAGATGTGATCGCCGTGGTCAAAGAAGATTTCGGTGCACGGGCCGCACGGCCCCGTGTCGCCCATCTGCCAGAAGTTATCAGAAGCAAACGCCGCGCCTTTGTTGTCGCCGATGCGGATGATCCGCTCACGCGGAACGCCCACTTCGTTAGCCCAGATGTCGAACGCTTCGTCATCGGTCTCGTAAACGGTAACCCACAGCTTCTCTTTCGGCAGGGCGAACCAGTTTTCACCGGTCAGCAGTTCCCATGCGTATTTGATGGCATCCTGCTTGAAATAATCGCCGAAGCTGAAGTTGCCCAGCATTTCAAAGAAGGTGTGGTGACGCGCGGTGTAACCGACGTTTTCCAGATCGTTGTGTTTACCACCCGCACGCACGCAACGCTGCGCGGTGGTCGCGCGCGAATAATTACGTTTGTCGAGGCCAAGGAAGACATCCTTGAACTGGTTCATCCCGGCGTTGGTAAACAGCAGGGTTGGATCGTTGTGCGGCACCAGGGAGCTGCTGGCAACTACCTGATGTCCCTTACTATGGAAAAAGTCGAGAAACGCCTGACGGATCTCAGCGGTGCTCTTGCTCATAATTATCCTGAAATCAAGCTACACGTCATCCTTCAAGTCGCCTCTGTCCTGGCTGCGCTTGCTCTCCCGGCACCGAACTGACGTGCGTTCCAGAAGATGTTCTCTCTTGCCGCCCTGATGCAGCTTGAATGATTTTGTGTATAAGGAATAATCGCCCTGGACGCTGTCTGTACTGTCACAACCAGCGGCCCGACGGAATAAAGTGGGAATAAGATAAGTTTTCTTTACGGCGAAGTAAAATCCCCGATGGGTCAATCTGCAAAATTTCGCCAGATTTCCTGGATATCTTCCATCAGGTAGCCGCGGTAGAGCAGGAATCGCTGAACTTTCACTTTTTCAGTAAAGGCGGAAGGTAACGGTTCGCCGTATTTACGCTGCGCCTGCTCCCTGGCAAGGCTCACCCAGTCGATATCGCATTCGCGCATCGCCTGTTCAACGGCCTGCCGCGCAATCCCTTTCTGGCTGAGCTCCTGGCGAATACGCGCCGGGCCATAGCCTTTGCGGCTCCGGCTGGCGATGAACTGGCCGACAAAACGATTATCGTCGAGATAGCGGTTTTCAATACACCAGGCAACCACCTGCTCCAGCTCTTCGGGGGTGACGTCCAGCGCCTCGGGGCCATTTTTGCTCATTACCGGAGCAGCCAGTTTGCGCCGCAGCTCCTGTTCGCTGTGGTCGCGCATGGCCAGAATGCGGATAGCGCGGTCCAGCAGGCGAGCGTAGCCGGAGCGGCGTGATGAAGGTTCAGTCACAGGCACCTCAATAATCTAAGAAAAGCAAAAGGGCCGCATAAGCAGCCCTTTATCACTCTGTTAGACGATATCAGAAATCTTGTTCCGTTTCTTCTGCGCCGTTGCCGTCAACGGCGAAGTCCGGCGTAGAGTCCTGGTTGTTGAGCAGCAGTTCGCGAACTTTCTTCTCAATTTCTTTCGCCGCCGCCGGGTTCTCTTTCAGCCAGGTGATCGCGTTCGCTTTACCCTGACCAATTTTGTCGCCGTTGTAGCTGTACCAGGCGCCCGCTTTCTCAATCAGCTTCTCTTTCACGCCAAGGTCAACCAGCTCGCCGAAGAAGTTGATGCCTTCACCGTAGAGGATCTGGAATTCAGCCTGTTTGAACGGCGCGGCGATTTTGTTTTTCACCACTTTCACGCGGGTTTCGCTGCCGACAACGTTGTCGCCCTCTTTCACCGCGCCGATGCGACGGATATCCAGACGCACGGAGGCGTAGAACTTCAGCGCGTTACCGCCGGTGGTGGTTTCCGGGTTACCGAACATTACGCCGATTTTCATACGGATCTGGTTAATGAAGATCAGCAGCGTGTTGGACTGCTTCAGGTTACCCGCCAGCTTACGCATCGCCTGGCTCATCATACGCGCCGCGAGACCCATGTGAGAATCGCCGATTTCGCCTTCGATTTCCGCTTTCGGCGTCAGCGCCGCCACGGAGTCGACGACGATAACGTCAACCGCGCCGGAGCGCGCCAGCGCGTCACAGATTTCCAGCGCCTGCTCACCGGTGTCCGGCTGAGAACACAGCAGGTTGTCGATATCCACGCCCAGTTTGCGCGCATAGACCGGGTCCAGTGCGTGTTCGGCATCGATGAACGCACAGGTTTTACCTTCACGCTGCGCTGCGGCGATAACCTGCAGCGTCAGGGTGGTTTTACCGGAAGATTCCGGCCCGTAGATCTCGACGATACGGCCCATTGGCAGACCGCCGGCGCCAAGCGCAATATCCAGAGAAAGCGAGCCGGTGGAGATGGTTTCTACGTCCATAGAACGGTCTTCACCCAGGCGCATGATGGAGCCTTTACCGAATTGCTTTTCGATCTGGCCCAGTGCAGCCGCCAACGCTTTCTGTTTGTTTTCGTCGATCGCCATTGTTACTCCTAATCATGCAGGGTGAAGCGTGTTCGCTTCGCCGTTAATATTTGTTCAGTTGAAGCAATTATACTGTATGGTCATACAGTATCAAGTGTTTTGTAGAAATTGTTGCCAGAGCAGATTTAGCGCATAGGCCGTCGCCTGACGACGCACCGCTTCGCGGTCTCCGGCAAAGCATTCCCGCCGCGTCACGCCTTGCCCGCTCACGCTGGCGACACCAAACCACACTGTGCCGACCGGCTTTTCGTCGCTGCCGCCATCCGGCCCGGCGACGCCGCTAACGGAGATGGCATAGTCCGCGCGCGCCGCGCGCAGTGCGCCGATCGCCATCTCGACCACCACCGGTTCGCTCACTGCGCCGTTGTCCCGCAGCGTCGCTTCGCTGACGCCGATCATTTGCGATTTGGCTTCGTTGCTGTAGGTCACAAAGCCGCGTTCAAACCACGCTGAGCTACCGGCAATATCGGTGAGCGCTTTCGCTATCCAGCCGCCGGTGCAGGATTCCGCCGTGGTCACCGTCGCACCACGCGCCTTCAGCGCCCGGCCCACCTTCTCGCTTAGCTGCATTAATTCTGAATCGGTCATTATCGCCCCGCTTTGGTCTGGATAAAGAGGCCATCAAAGATAGCACTTTCCACAGAGATATGGGGACGAGGTGTGGAATTTACGAGGGGACATCCAAAATGAGTCATCCCGGCGACGCCGGGATGATAAATCGCACGATTACTTCATGCTGGCGGCGATCAGCGCCACGTTATGACGCATCATTTTCACATAGCTATCCGCGACGCCACCCGGTGCGGAGAGCGCCTCCGGATAGAGTTCGCCCCCCGGCTGAGCGCCCGTCGCGTTGGCGATTTGCTTCACCAGCCGCGGGTCAAGCTGGTTCTCCATAAACCAGGTATGGACGCCATCCGCTTTGATTTGCTTAATCAGCGCCGCCACCTGCGCCGCGCTGGCCTCGCTCTCTGAAGAGAGTCCCTGCGGCGCGAGGAAGGTCACGTGATAAGCCCGGCCAAAATAGCCGAAGGCGTCATGGCTGGTCAGGACCTTGCGCTTTGCCAGCGGAATGGCGCTGAACTGCGCTTTCGCCCAGCCGTCGATGTTCGTCAACTGGTCGATATAGCGCTTGCCGCTGCTGGTCAACGCTGCTTTATCTTCCGGGTCGGCTTTCACCAGACCATCGAGGATATTCTGCGCATACAACGCGCCGTTCGCCGCGCTGTTCCAGGCGTGGGGATCGGTCACCGTTTTACCATCCTCATCAAGGGTATGGGTCTTGACGCCTTTCGACGCCACCACCAGCTCGCCCTTGAAACCGGAGGCCTTAATCAGGCGATCCAGCCACCCTTCCAGCCCCAGGCCGTTGACCACCACCACGTCGGCCTTGCTGAGCAGCGCACTATCCTTCGGCGAAGGTTCGAAGGTATGTGGATCGCCGTCCGGGCCGACCAGCGTATCCACATGGACATGCTCGCCGCCGACCTGCTGCACCATATCACCCAGCACCGAAAAACTGCTTACCACGTTCAGCGTTTTTGCCATCGCCCCCTGCGCCATCAGCCCCAATGCCAGCGCCACAACCATTGCACTACGTTTCATCATTTCCTTACCCCATCAATTTGCGCCAGCCGACCAGCAGCCGGCTATGCGTGCCAAAAAACAGCGAAATAAAAAACAGCGCGCTGGCGGTCAGCACGATGGCGGGCCCGGCGGGAAGACCGACCGCCCAGGAGAGACTTAATCCCAGCCAGGCGCAGAGTGCGCCGGAGAGCGCCGCCAGCAGCAGAATGCCCGGCAGCGTTCGCGCCCAGCAGCGTGCGGCAACCGCCGGAAGCATCATCACCCCTACCGCCATCAGCGTGCCGAGCACCTGAAACCCCGCCACCAGGTTAAGCACCAGCAGCGCCAGAAACAGTCCATGCAGCAGCGCGGGCAGTCGGGGGTTATTCACCTGCAGCCAGGCGCTGTCGAACGCCTCGCTGACCAGACCGCGGTAGCACAGCGCAATGCACAGCAGCGTCAGGCTGGCGACGCCGCTGACAAACAGCGCCGCATCACGATCGACCGCCAGAATAGAGCCAAACAACAGATGCAGGAGGTCGACGCTGGAGCCGCGTAGCGACACCAGGGTGACGCCCAGGGCCAGCGATCCCAGATAAAATCCGGCAAAGCTGGCGTCCTCTTTTAACGGTGTCCGCCGGCTCACCCACCCGGCCACCAGCGCCACCACGATGCCGGCGATGAAGCCGCCCAGGGTCATGGCCAGCAGCGACATGCCACTCAGCAGATACCCCACCGCCACCCCGGGGAGAATGGCGTGCGACAGCGCATCGCCCATCAGGCTCATGCGCCGCAGCAGCAGGAAGACGCCCAACATGGTGGTGCTCAGCGACAGCGCCAGACACACCACGAGGGCCCGGCGCATAAAACCAAATTCAATAAAGGGCTGAAAGAAGGTGTGCCAGATCATGCCGACCTCGCATGACTGAAAGCCGGAAGTACCGCCCGGGTGACGCCCCAGCAGGCGCGTTGGGCGGTCAGCAGCAGCGTCTCGGGGAAAAAGTCGGCCACCCGCTGGTTATCATGCAGCACCGCCAGGATGGTCTGCCCCTGCTGATGCATCTCGAGGATCAATTCCATCAGTTCGCGGCAGGTCGCTTCGTCGATGCCGGTGAAAGGCTCGTCGAGCATCACCAGCGGCGCCTGCTGCACCATCACCCGGGCAAACAGCATGCGCTGAAACTGGCCGCCGGAGAGCGCCTCAATCGGCGATTTCGCCAGACCCGCCAGCCCGACCCGCTCCAGCACCGCGCTGATACGTCGCCGGGTATCGCCGCCCAGACCGCGTAGCAGCGACACGCCGGGCCATGCGCCCTGACTCACCACATCCTGCACGTTGAGAGGAAACTGCGACTCGAGGGCATGGCGCTGCGCCAGCCAGCCAATCACCGGCCGTTTGCCCTGCCAGCGCAGGCGGCCACTGACTGGCGGAAGAAACCCGGCGAGCGTTTTTAGCAAGGTTGATTTTCCGCAGCCATTGAGGCCAACGATTGCCGTCAGGCTGCCGGGGCATATCATCCCGCTCAGCGGAGGGGTGATCGCCACCCCGTCATAGCCAGCGACCAGCTGCTCCAGCTCAATCATGGCAGCGCCACCGCCCACCAGGTCGCTAACCATAGCGCCACCAGCAGCACGCCTGCGATGGTCGCGCGCGTCGCGCCGGAGGCCATAAAAACTGATGTGAACATATTTCACCTCTTTTGATGTTATAACATAACAATACAGAAGCGAAAAAAGAATGTAAATCAGTGTCAGTGGGCAGAAATGTAACAAAGGTCAACAACAGGCATGCGGGCGGGAAAAAACAGGAGGTTAAGCGCGGCCTCCCCGGCGTCATCCCCCGGTCGCGCTGTGCTTACCGGGGCTACCAATCGGATACCAGACCGTAGCCCGGATAAGGCGCTACGCGCCGCTATCCGGGGAGGCTCGAAATCTGTCAGTAACGTAGCCGCAGTGTTGCCGATGGGCGACAAGCTGTCATTGAACTCTCCCCCGGTCGCGCTGCGCCTACCGGGGTTACCAACCGGATACCAGACCGTAGCCCGGATAAGGCGCTACGCGCCGCTATCCGGGGAGGTTCGAAATCTGTCAGTAACGTAGCCGCAGTGTTGCCGATGGGCGACAAGCTGTCATTGAACTCTCCCCCGGTCGCGCTACGCTTACCGGGGCTACCAACCGGATACCAGACCGTAGCCCGGATAAGGCGCTACGCGCCGCTATCCGGGGAGGCTCGAAATCTGTCAGTCGGATGGATCAGTACCCGCCACGGGCCTGCGAAACCGCCAGGCCCAGCTGCCAGACGGCCATCGCGTAGTGCGTGCTGTGGTTGTAGCGGGTGATGGTGTAGAAGTTCGGCAGCCCGTACCAGTACTCATAGCCGGTGCCGACATCCAGCCGCAGCAGACTGGCCTGCTGATGGTTACCCAGCGGTTGGGTTGGGGTAAGCCCCGCCGCCGCCAGCTGCGAAATGCTGTATTTGGTTTTGAAACCATTCTCCAGCCCCGGCGCCTGGCCCAGCGCCTGCACCGCCACCAGATCGCCGCTCACCCAGCCATGCTGTTTGAAGTAGTTGGCCACGCTGCCGATGGCATCCACCGGGTCCCACAGGTTGATATGGCCGTCACCGTTAAAATCGACCGCATACTGCTTATAGGACGACGGCATAAACTGGCCGTAGCCCATCGCCCCGGCGAAAGAGCCTTTCAGATCCAGCGGGTCGTCGCTTTCGCTGCGCGCCATTAACAGGAAGGTTTCCAGCTCCGATGAGAAGTATTCGGCGCGGCGTGGGTAGCTAAACGACAAGGTCGCCAGCGCATCAAGGATACGGGTTTTGCCCATCACCCGGCCCCAGCGAGTCTCCACGCCGATAATGCCGACGATGATTTCCGGCGGCACGCCATAAACCTGATAAGCGCGGTTCAGCGCATCCTGATACTGGTTCCAGAACACTACGCCGTTCTGCACATTATCCGGGGTAATAAACTGTTTCTTGTAGCGCAGCCAGGCGCCGGTCGGCCCGGTCGGCGGCAGGCCGGTCGGCGCCTGACGATCCATCAGCCGCAGGACGTAATCCAGGCGCTTAGCCTGCGACAGGATCTCCTGCAGCTGCTGTCTGTCGAAGCCGTGCTTCGCCACCATCTTATCAATGAACTGTGCCGCCGCCGGGTTGTTGGCGAAGTCGCCGCCCATCTGCATCACGTTATGCTGCGGTTCCAGCAAAAAGCCGCCGGTTCCACTCGCCATCTCCGTTTCCGCGGGGGTCTTGGGTTTGCTGCTGCAGGCAGCGAGGAGCACACAAAGGGGAAGTAAAGCCAGATAGCGACGCTTCAACATGGGAATTCCATTTAACAAATTCAGCAAGGGATAATTATGGTAAAGCATGCGACGACCAACAAGAAAGCGGCAATCCGTTTGTAGACAAAATAGTCCTTCACCGCCCCCTTCCCGGCATGCTGTCATGCGCCTGATCGTTTCATCCTTTTACCTCCAAACTTTCAAAATAAAATATTTATCTTTCATTTTGCGATCTATTTAACACTTTAAAACCTTTCAAAGTGATTAAAATCAGCCTGCAGTTAGCAAGAAAAATAACACGCTGAAGGAGAGAACAATGATTGACGTCGTTACCCACGGCGCGGAGTGGTTTATCGGCCTGTTTCAGAAAGGCGGCGAGGTATTTACCGGCATGGTGACCGGGATCCTCCCCTTACTGATCAGCCTGCTGGTGATCATGAACGCGCTGATCAACTTTATCGGCCAGCAGCGGATCGAAAAACTGGCGCAGCGCTGCGCCGGAAATCCGATCTCCCGCTATCTGCTGTTGCCCTGCATCGGCACCTTCGTTTTTTGTAACCCAATGACCTTAAGTCTCGGCCGCTTTATGCCAGAGAAGTACAAGCCCAGCTATTACGCGGCGGCGTCCTATAGCTGCCACTCGATGAACGGTCTCTTTCCACATATCAACCCCGGCGAGCTGTTTGTTTATCTCGGCATCGCCAACGGCCTCACCACGCTTGGCCTGCCGCTTGGTCCCCTGGCGGTGAGCTATCTGCTGGTTGGGCTGGTGACCAACTTCTTCCGCGGCTGGGTCACCGACCTGACCACCTCTATTTTCGAGAGAAAAATGGCGATTCAGCTTGCCCGGAAAGTGCATCTGTCAGGAGCGACATCATGACCCGTATTCGTATTGAGAAAGGCACCGGCGGCTGGGGCGGCCCGCTTGAGCTCGACGTCGTCGAGGGCAAAAAGATCGTCTATATCACCGCCGGCACCCGCCCGGCGATCGTTGACCGCATCGCCAGCCTGACCGGCTGGCAGGCGGTGGACGGTTTTAAAGAGGGGGAACCGGCGGAGAGCGACATCGGCATCGCCATTATTGACTGCGGCGGTACCCTGCGCTGCGGGCTCTATCCCAAGCGCCGTATCCCTACGGTGAATATCCATGCCACCGGCAAATCGGGGCCGCTGGCGCAGTATATCGTCGAGGATATTTACGTCTCCGGGGTGAAAGAAGAGAACATCAAATTGTTGGAAGATAGCGGCGAGACGGCAGCGCAACCACTCCCTGCCGCGGGTCGCGATTATGACGCCAGCAAAAAGATCACTGAACAGAGCGACGGCCTGCTGGCAAAGGTCGGCATGGGGATGGGATCGGTGGTGGCGGTGCTGTTCCAGGCCGGACGCGACACCATCGACACGGTGCTGAAAACCATTCTGCCGTTTATGGCCTTCGTCTCGGCGCTGATCGGCATCATCATGGCCTCCGGCATCGGCGACTGGATTGCCCACGGCCTGGCGCCGCTTGCCAGCCATCCGCTGGGGCTGGTGACCCTGGCGCTGATCTGCTCCTTCCCGCTGCTGTCGCCGTTTCTCGGCCCCGGCGCCGTTATCGCCCAGGTCATCGGCGTGCTGATCGGCGTCCAGATCGGCCTTGGCAACATTCCACCGCACCTCGCCCTGCCCGCGCTGTTTGCCATTAACGCCCAGGCCGCCTGCGATTTTATCCCGGTAGGCCTGTCGCTGGCCGAAGCCCGTCAGGATACCGTGCGCGTCGGCGTGCCGTCGGTGCTGGTCAGCCGCTTCCTCACCGGCGCGCCAACGGTGCTGATCGCGTGGTTCGTTTCCGGATTTATTTACCAGTAAGAGGTTCCTGAAGATGACCGTCATTTACCACACCACCATTACCCGCATCGGCGCCTGCGCGACGATGGCGCTGGAAGAGCAGATGCTGATCACCTTCCGCGAGGGCGCCCCGGCGGATATCGAAGAGTATTGCTTTATTCACAACCACGGCGAGCTTGCCGGCCCCCTGGTACCGGGCGCAGAGCTGCAGCTCGGTGACAGACGTTATCCGGTGACCGCCGTCGGCGAGGTCGCCGAACAAAACCTGCGCGAGCTGGGTCACATCACCCTGCGCTTCGACGGCCATCGTGAAGCGGAGTTTCCCGGAACCGTTCACGTCGCCGGCCCGGTGCCGGATGCTATCGCGACCGGCTGCGTACTGAAATTTGTTGCTTAGAAGGAGAGAAAGATGAATCAGGTTGCTGTTGTCATTGGTGGCGGACAAACCTTAGGAGAGTTTCTGTGCCGCGGTCTGGCCGCCGAGGGCTACCGCGTGGCGGTGGTCGATATTCAAAGTGAAAAAGCCAGCCGCGTCGCCCAGGAGATCAACGCTGAATATGGCGAAGGCACGGCATACGGCTTCGGCGCCGACGCCACCAGCGAAGCCAGCGTCACTGCCCTGGCTCACGGGGTGGATGAGATTTTCACGCGCGTCGATCTGCTGGTGTACAGCGCCGGGATTGCCAAAGCAGCGTTTATTAGCGACTTCGCGCTGGGGGATTTCGACCGCTCGCTGCAGGTGAACCTGGTGGGCTATTTCCTCTGCGCCCGCGAGTTCTCACGACTGATGATCCGCGATGGCATTAAGGGACGGATCATTCAGATCAACTCGAAGTCCGGCAAAGTCGGCAGTAAGCACAACTCCGGCTACAGCGCGGCGAAGTTCGGCGGCGTCGGGCTGACCCAGTCGCTGGCGCTGGATCTGGCGGAGTACGGTATTACCGTCCATTCGCTGATGCTCGGCAATCTGTTGAAATCGCCGATGTTCCAGTCGCTGCTGCCGCAGTATGCCACCAAGCTCGGTATCGATGAGAGCGAAGTCGAGCAGTACTACATCGATAAGGTGCCGTTGAAACGCGGCTGCGATTACCAGGATGTGCTGAACGTGTTGATGTTTTACGCCAGCCCGCAGGCGTCGTACTGCACGGGTCAGTCAATTAACGTCACCGGCGGCCAGGTGATGTTTTAAAAGGTTCCCGGATGGCGCTGCGCTTATCCGGGCTACAAAACCGGCGCACCACGCCGATCCGTAGCCCGGGTAAGGCGCTCGCGCCGCGACCCGGGTTCTTCCCGGCCCCATAAAGGAGACACCTATGGTTACCGCATTAATCACCGTCGCCGCTATCGCCTGGCTGACTCAGCTGGCTTTCGGCGGCTGGCAAATTCGCCGCTTCAATCGCGCCTTTGATAGCCTTTGCCAGCAGGGCCGCGTTGGCGTCGGCCGTTCCGCCGGGCGCTTTAAACCACGTGCGATTGTCGCTATCGCCGTCGATGAAAACGATCGTATTTGCGACACGCTATTGATGAAGGGACTCACCGTCTTCGCCAGTCCGCAAAAAATCCCCACGCTTACCGGTAAACATCTCAAGGAATTGCAGCCTGATGTGATCTTTCCCAATGATCCGCTCTGTCAGAATGCACTATCATTAGCGCTTAATCCGAAACATGCATAATTTCGTTGTGAAAGTTAATATCTTGCGAAATTATCATTTCGAAACTTAAACGCAGGATACAACGCCTATGAAACCACGTCAGCGCCAGGCAGCCATTCTCGAGCACCTGCAATCGCAGGGCAAATGCTCGGTCGAAGAGCTGGCGCAACACTTCGACACCACCGGCACCACTATTCGCAAGGATCTGGTGATTCTGGAGAATGCCGGGACCGTCATCCGCACCTACGGCGGCGTAGTGTTGAATAAAGACGAGGCCGACCCGCCTATCGACCACAAGACGCTGATCAACACCCACAAGAAAGCGCAGATTGCCGAGGCCGCCGTGCGCTACATCCACGATGGCGATTCAATTATCCTCGACGCCGGCAGCACCGTGCTGCAGATGGTGCCGCTGCTGAGCCGCTTCAATAACATCACGGTGATGACCAACAGCCTGCATATCGTCAACGCCCTTTCTGAGTTCGATAACGAGCAGACCATCCTGATGCCGGGTGGCACCTTCCGTAAAAAATCGGCTTCATTCCACGGCCAGCTGGCGGAAAACGCTTTCGAACAATTCAGCTTCGACAAACTGTTTATGGGCACCGATGGCATTGATCTGGTGGCAGGCGTTACCACCTTTAACGAGGTGTATACCGTCAGTAAGGCGATGTGCAACGCCGCCCGCGAAGTGATCCTGATGGCCGACTCATCAAAGTTTGGCCGTAAAAGTCCCAATATCGTCTGCGGCCTTGAACGCGTGGATAAGTTGATTACCGATGCCGATATTGACCCTGAATTCCAGCGGGCGCTGGAAGCCAAAGGTATTGAAGTCATTATTACTGGAGAACATCATGAGTAACTTTTTGTTAGAGGCCGGACGCCAGACCCTGATGCTTGAGCTGCAGGAGGCGAGCCGCCTGCCGGAACGCCTGGGCGACGACTTCATCCGCGCGGCGGAAACCATTATCCACTGCGAGGGCAAACTGATTGTCTCCGGTATCGGTAAATCCGGCCACATCGGTAAAAAGCTGGCGGCAACCTTCGCCAGCACCGGCACCCCGGCCTTTTTCGTCCATCCGGCGGAAGCCCTGCACGGCGATCTCGGCATGCTCGATAGCCGCGACGTGATGCTGTTTATCTCCTACTCCGGTAGCGCGAAAGAGCTGGATCTCATCGTGCCGCGGCTGGAAGAGAAATCCATTCCGCTGCTGGCGATGACCGGCAAATCCACCTCGCCGCTGGCGCTGGCGGCGAAAGCGGTGCTGGATATCGCCGTGGAGCGTGAAGCCTGTCCGATGCACCTGGCGCCGACCTCCAGCACCGTTAACACGCTGATGCTGGGCGACGCGCTGGCGATGGCGGTGATGCAGGCGCGCGGTTTCAATGAAGAAGATTTCGCCCGTTCCCACCCGGCGGGCGCCCTCGGCGCGCGTCTGCTGAACAAGGTGCATCACCTGATGCGCCGCGACGAAGAAGTGCCGCGGGTCAACGCCGAGGCCAACGTCATGGACGCCATGCTCGAACTCAGCCGAACCGGGCTCGGCCTGGTGGCGGTCTGCGATGAGGCCAGCCGCGTGCAGGGCGTTTTCACCGACGGCGACCTGCGCCGCTGGCTGGTTGCTGGCGGTACGCTCGACGATGGCGTCACTCAGGCGATGACCCGCAACGGCGTGACGCTGCAGGCGGAAAGCCGCGCGGTGGAAGCCAAAGAGCGGCTGATGAAACACAAAATCAGCGCCGCGCCGGTGGTGGATGAAAACGGCCAACTGGTCGGCGCCATCAACCTGCAGAATTTTTACCAGGCAGGGATCCTTTAAGTCCCAGACGTTTCGCCAGCCGATGCAGGTTGGCGACGTCCAGTTCCAGCGCACGGGCGGTCGCCGCCCAGTTGCGCTGGTTCGCCTCCAGCGCGCGGCTAATCGCTTCCCGCTGAAAAGATTCGGTCGCCTCGCGCAGATTGACGTTTCCCGTCGCGGGTGCCGCTGCCGCCGTCTCAGTCGGCAACATCGGCGCCGCCACCGCAAACTGGAAATGCTGCGGCTCCAGCACCACTTCATCGCCGGCCTGGGTGGCCCGCGCCAGCACCACCGCCCGGTGAATAGCATGCTCCAGTTCGCGCACGTTGCCCGGCCAGGACCATTGCTGCAGCCTGCCGCGCGCCGCTTCGCTGAGTATCACCCGCGCCAGCCCCATTCGCAGGCGGCACTGCTCGCAGAAATAGCCCGCCAGCAGCACCACATCGCTGTCCCGCTCGCGTAGCGCCGGTACCGACAGCGGAAAGACGCTCAGCCGATGGTACAGGTCGGCGCGAAAGCGCCCTTCCACCACCTCCTGGCGCAGATCGCGGTTCGTCGCCGCCAGCACCCGCACATCGACTCGCAGACTGCGGTCATCGCCGACGCGCTGAATATCGCCATACTGCAGCACGCGCAGCAGTTTGGCCTGCAACGCCAGCGACAGTTCGCCGATTTCGTCAAGGAACAGGGTGCCGTTATCCGCCATCTCAAATTTACCGCTACGGTTGCTGATAGCCCCGGTAAACGCCCCTTTCACATGACCGAACAGCTCGCTCTCCGCCACGCTTTCCGGCAGCGCCGCGCAGTTGAGATAGACCAGCGGGTTGGCCGCCCGCGGAGAGCCCTGATGCACCGCCTTCGCCACCAGCTCTTTACCGGTGCCGGTTTCGCCGCTAATCAGCACGTTTAAATCCGAGGCGGCGACGATATCGATCTCTTTTTTCAGCTGCAGCATGGGCGCTGACAGGCCGATAATTTCCTGGCGCTCGGGTTGCGCATAATTGACCGGCTGCGCCGGCAACACGTTTTGCGCCTCAAGGCGGGCGATGAGCAGCGCGTTATTCAAGGCGCCGGCCACCAGGGCGGCAATCAGCCGCAGCTCTTCATCGCTGAAGCTGTCAAAACGATCGGCATCCATCCCATCAAGGGTCAGCGCGCCAATCAGCGTCTGCCCGGCAAACAGCGGCAGGCCAACGCAGGCGTGAACCTTCAGACTCTCATGACCGGGGATCAGCCCGTCGTAGGGGTCAGGCAGATCGCTATCCGCCGGGAAGCGCACCACATCCCCGGCACGCGCAATCGCCTCCAGCCGCGGGTGCCCTTCCAGGGCAAAGCGCCGACCAAGCACATCCTGCGCCAGGCCATCGATCGCCAGCGGCACAAACTGATGCGCCTCATAGCGCAGCAGCGCCGAGGCATCGCAGCCGAGGATCTGCCGCAGGGTAGTAATCAGACGCGAAAAACGGTCGGTATGACCAATATCGCTTTGTAAATCAATGGCGATTCTCGCCAGCTCGTCGACGGAAAAACTCATTGCCGCTCCATTGTCATTTTGACAACACCCATTGTCATATCGACTATTTTAGTCATTGTCATTTTGACAGCAACAAAAATCATAAAAAATTAAAAATAGATAATTATCAATGAATTAAAAAGTTGGCATGTAACTTGATATAAGCCAGTCAACTGAGTTTAAACACACTGTATTGATTGAGGTTGCTATGTCTATTGCGGTTAAAAATAACATTCTTTGGGTTGGCCAACGTGACTGGGAAGTGCGTGATTTCCACGGCACCGAATATAAAACGCTGCGCGGCAGCAGCTACAACAGCTATCTCATCCGCGAAGAGAAAAACGTGCTGATCGATACCGTCGATCATAAATTCAGCCGCGAGTTCGTGCAGAACCTGCGCAGCGAAATCGATCTGGCCGACCTCGACTATATCGTCATTAACCACGCCGAAGAGGACCATGCCGGCGCGCTGACTGAGCTGATGATGCAGATCCCGGATACGCCGATCTACTGCACCGCCAACGCCATCGACTCGATCAACGGCCACCATCACCATCCGGAGTGGAACTTCCACGTGGTGAAAACCGGCGATACTCTCGATATCGGTAATGGTAAACAGCTGATCTTCGTGGAAACACCGATGCTGCACTGGCCTGACAGCATGATGACCTACCTGACCGGCGATGCGGTGCTGTTCAGCAATGACGCCTTCGGCCAGCACTACTGCGACGAACACCTGTTCAACGATGAAGTGGACCAGATTGAACTGTACGAACAGTGCCAGCGCTACTACGCCAACATCCTGACGCCCTTCAGCCGCCTGGTGACGCCGAAAATTACTGAAATCCTCGGCTTCAACCTGCCGGTGGAGATGATTGCCACCTCCCACGGCGTGGTCTGGCGCGATAACCCGACGCAAATCGTCGAGAAATACCTCGAGTGGGCGGCGGATTATCAGGAAGATCGCATCACGATTTTCTACGACACCATGTCCAACAACACCCGTATGATGGCGGACGCCATTGCCCAGGGGATCACCGAAGTTGACCCGCGGGTGGCGGTGAAAATCTTCAACGTCGCCCGCAGCGACAAAAACGACATTCTGACCAACGTTTTCCGCTCGAAAGGCGTACTGGTGGGCACCTCCACCATGAACAACGTGATGATGCCGAAAATCGCCGGGTTGGTGGAAGAGATGACCGGGCTGCGTTTTCGCAATAAACGCGCCAGCGCCTTTGGCTCGCACGGCTGGAGCGGCGGCGCGGTAGACCGCCTGTCCACCCGCCTGCAGGATGCCGGCTTTGAGATGTCGCTGAGCCTGAAAGCCAAATGGCGCCCGGATATCGACGCGCTGGAATTGTGCCGCCAACACGGACGCGACATCGCCCGCCAGTGGGCCCTCTCGCCGCTGCCGGTTGCTGAAGCAGCGACAACGCCGGAACCACAGGATTGCGCCTGTGCCGCCGCCGCGGGCGCCGATCTCGGTCCCATGATGCAGTGCAGCGTGTGCCAGTGGGTCTATGACCCGGCGAAAGGCGAACCTAATCAGGATGTCCAGCCGGGTACGCCGTGGAGTGAAGTGCCGGACAATTTCCTCTGCCCTGAGTGTTCTCTTGGCAAAGATGTCTTTGACGTTCTGGCAACGGAGGCAAAATGAGTGATGGCATCGTCATCATCGGCTCGGGCTTCGCGGCCCGCCAGCTGGTGAAAAATATCCGTAAGCAGGATACACAAATCCCGCTGACCCTTATCGCCGCCGATAGCATGGATGAATACAACAAACCGGACCTCAGCCATGTCATCAGCCGCGGGCAGAAGGCCGACGATCTGACCCTGCAAAGCGCCGGCGAGTTCGCCGAGCAGTACAATCTGCGTCTGTTTCCCCATACCTGGGTAAGCGATATCGACGCCGAAAACCGGTTAGTGAAGAGCCAGGATAACCAGTGGCGATATGACAAACTGGTGCTGGCCACCGGCGCGACGCCGTTTATCCCGCCGGTGCCGGGACGCGAGCTGATGCTGACGCTGAACAGCCAGCGCGAATATGGCGCGGCGCAGAGCCAGCTGCACGACGCGAAGCGCGTGCTGATCGTCGGCGGCGGCCTGATTGGCTGTGAACTGGCGATGGATTTCTGCCGCGCCGGTAAAGCGGTAACGGTAGTCGATAACTCCGCCAGCGTGCTGGCGGCGTTGATGCCGCCGGAGGCCAGCAGCCGCCTGCAGCATCGGCTTACCGAGATGGGCGTACATCTGATGCTGAAATCGCAGTTGGAAGGGCTGGAGCAAACCGCCGATGGCATCCGCGTCAGCCTTGACCGCCAGCGGGCGATAACCGTCGATGCGGTGGTGGCCGCCGCCGGCCTGCGCCCGGAAACGTCGCTGGCGCGCCACGCTGGATTGCAGATTAACCGCGGCGTGGTGGTCAATAATCAACTGCAAACCAGCGACCCGGCGATTTATGCGCTTGGCGACTGTGCGGAAATCAACGGTACGGTACTGCCGTTCCTGCAGCCGATTTTACTCAGTGCCATGTGCCTGAGTAAAAACCTGCTGGCGCAGACGGGCGAGCTCACCTTGCCGCCAATGCTGGTGAAAGTGAAAACGCCGGATCTGCCGCTGCATCTGGCCGGCGACACCCGCCGCGACGATCTGACGTGGAATATCGTGGCCGCCAAAGAGGGGCTGGTGGCGAAAGGCGTGGATGCCGAAAACCAGCTGCGGGCCTTTGTGGTGAGTGAAGACAAAATGAAGGAAGCCTTTGCGCTGCTCAGGCAACTGGTGAGGTGATTACCGTCCAGGCGACCCTGTTTTGCCGGGTGGCGCTACGCTTACCCGGCCTACGGAGGCCGCCCGTAAGCTCATATACTGTACGCCCCCGCCGGGGCAGGGGCGGCGACTGGCCGCCCCCTGTGCGCACCCTGCGCCACGGAAAACAGAGTGCAGAAAAATTAACCGGGAGCGCAGGTTCGGTTAACACTTAATACGTTGATTCTGTCTGAGCCGACTCCTGCAGCACCTGCAGAATGTTGGCCGCGGCGGCGGTCCCCATTTTGATGTAAGAGGCGTCGCTTACGCCGCCAACGTGCGGAGACAGAATGACATTATCAACCGCCTGCCAGATGTGCGGCGTAGTTAATGGTTCACTGTTAAAGCTGTCGAGCGCCGCCCAGCGCAAGGTCCCCGCTTTTAATGCTGCGGCCAGCGCCGCATCGTCAATCAACCCGCCGCGCGCAGTATTCACCAGGATAGCGCCCGGCTTACACTGCGCCAGCGTGGCGGCATTGATCATTCCCCTGTTGTGTTGCGTCAAGGGACAATGAAGGGACAGAACATCGGCCTGCATCAGCAGGTCTTTGAGTTCGTCAACACGTTCACATTCCGGCGGGACCGTTTTCGCGTAGGGATCGTAAGCCAGAACCTTCATACCAAAGGCGACGGCAATTTTCGCCACACGGCTGCCAATGGCGCCGAGGCCGACCAGTCCCAGCGTTCTGCCCTCAAGTTCGAGCGATTTATGCGTTGATTTATCCCAGTGCCCTTCACGCAGGCGGCGGTCAAGGGGAATGACCGACTTGGCACAGGCCAGAATTAACGCCCAGGTGTGTTCGGAAACCGCGGCGGCATTGGCCCCCGTCGCCGCGCGAACCATTATGCCGCGCGCGGTGGCCGCCTCAACGTCAATGACATCAATACCGCTGCCATGTTTGGCAATCACCTTCAATGCCGGGGCGGCATCCATGACGGCGGCCGTGATTTTGCCATAGCGCACCAGTATCGCGAGCGGATTGTGCTGCTGGCACAGGGCTATCAGCTGAGATTCTGTTGGCTGGCGGCCGGCAAAGACAAGCTCGTAATCTTCCAGCATCCCCAGCGCTGCTGCAGCCAAATCGCTGCCGGTAATCAGTATGACATTTTTAGCGCTCATGGCAGTGTCTCCCCTTCGCTCAGCATCCCTGCCTGACGCAGAGCGCTCTCCAGCCAGTGCGGACGAAGGTCGCCGTCGCGGATAGCAACCAGACGTTTTGATTCCATCGCCAGTTTGCCTTTCGCCAGTTCGATGATGGTGCGGACTTCATCGCGCGGGATAACGACCACGCCGTCAATATCCCCTACCACTAAGTCACCTGCCTGCACGGCGGCGCCACCGACTGAAATAGCGTGATTGACCCTGCCTGGAATGAACTTGGTGGGGCCGCACGGATTCAGGCCGGCGGCGAAAACCGGAAAGCGTTGTTTACTTAAGGTTTCCGCATCGCGAACGGCGCCGTCGATGATGATCCCTGCGATACCGCTGGCCTGGGCCTGCGTCGCCATGATCTCTCCCAGCAGCGCGCAGGAGAGATCGCCCTTCCCGTCGATGACCAGCACGTCGCCAGGTTTGGCGACGGCCATTGCGGCGTGAATAGCCAGGTTATCCCCCGGGCGGACCTCTACAGTAATCGCCGGCCCGGCAACCGCCATATGCGGCGCCAGCGGCTTGATGCGGCCATGTAATGTGCCACGGCGTCCGGCCACGTCAGCCAGAATGGCGGCCTGAAATTCGGCGGCCTGGCGGACCTCTTCCGCGTCAACACGCGCAATATCAAAGTTGATGAGTTTCTGTTGCGAAGCAGGCATGGTTACTCTCCATTTGTTTTACTAGATACAACTCACGTGTACTATATAAAACAACTATACGAGCATTGCTTCGCTTTTCGCCAGTGTTGCGAAGTTGTTTGTGATGTAAACACGAAGTTACTCACAAAATTCAGGTACAATTTTGTTCGGCAAAAAGGAGAACATGATGGGGAATGAAGGTGTAATTGCCGTTGAAAAGGCGCTGGCTTTACTTGATTGCTTCCGTCCTGGTAATGACAGTCTGACGTTAACGGAGCTGGCCCAGCTTTCGGGATATCACAAAACAACTGTTTATCGCCTGATGAATTCGCTTGAGCGAATGAACTACATCATCCGGCACGACGATGGCACCTATACGCTCGGCCACCGTCTGCTCTATCTCGGCAAGCTCTATGAACAATCATTTGAACTTGCCAGAGTCGTACAGCCGGAATTGCAGGCGCTGTCACAGGCCTCCAGCGAAAGCGCGAGCTGGTACGTGATTGAGGGGGGGCAACGCCTGTGTCTGTTCCGCGCCGAAGCCTCCCAGGGATTACGCCACAGCAACCTGCCCGGCAGCCAGTTCCCGCTGGATGGTTCCGCTATCAGCAAAGTTTTACGCCACTGGGGATTGGGTGAATCGTTGCAGGAAGACGAACCGACGCTGCCGTTTTATACCTCCGGCGCGCGCGACCCGCACACCGCGGCCTTCGCAATGCCAGTGTTTGGCGTCCACGATAAACTGATCGCGGCGCTGGCCCTGACCGGGCCGGCATCGCGTCTGACGGAAGATCGTAAAGAGAGCGGCATCAGCCAGCTCATGCAGGAGACGGCCAACCGCCTGTCGCTCAAGCTAGGCGCCAGCAAGCCATTCTGCGAAAGGTTTTACGGTCTGAAAGAGTAAGATTGGCTAAGAAGGCGGGAAAAATCCCGCCTTTGCTTATTAATGGGTCACCTGTTTTTCCTGCCTGGCAGTCTGCGAGTAACGGCGTCCCATGGCCAGCACCGCAATGCCGCCTGCCAGACACAAGGCGGCCAGCGGCAGCATCGCCAGCGTATGGCTTCCTGTCCGTTCGTTAATAATGCCATAGGCATTCACCATCACCGCGCCGCCAATCAGGTTGGCGATCGCGCCGATGGCCGCCAGCCCGGCGGCAGCTGACGTGCTGCTCATCCAGCCCGATGCCAGCGCCCAGAAGGGGCCCTTCGCCGCATAAGCGCCAATCAGTATGGTACTGAGGATCATAATGGTGGCCGGAAGCGACAGATTGATAAACGCCGCGAACACGCCAGCCGCAATCATAAAGAGGGTAAGCGCCGTGTGCCAGCGACGTTCATTTTTCCGGTCCGAACTGCGTCCCCAGACAATCATCAGCACCGACGCCAGTCCATAGGGGATGGCATTCAGCAGCCCGGTGGTCAGGTTATCAAGATGGAACGACTTCAGCAGCTGTGGAGACCAGACGCTAAGCGTGGTGCCGGCAGACGACGCGCCGGCGTAAATCAACGCCATCAGCCAGATTTGGCGGTGCTTCAACAGTTGCCATGTGGTGGTGTGGCCGATCTGTGTCTGCTGTTGGCGCTCCGCCTGAAGCGTGTTTTCCAGCCACGCTTTCTGCCGGTCGTTTAACCAGGCAGCCTGATGCGGGCGGTCGCGCAAAATAAAGAAAGCGGCAATCCCCAGCAGCACCGCCGGCAACCCTTCAATAATGAATAACAGATGCCAGCCGCGCAGCCCTAACCAGCCATCCAACATCAGGATCAGCCCAGAAAGCGGTGAGCCGATAAAGTTAGCCAGCGGAATGGCCACCATAAAAGAGGCAATGATGCGCGCACGGTAGCGTGACGGGATCCACCAGGTAAGATAGAGCACCACACCAGGAAAAAAGCCCGCTTCGGCAGCACCCAGCAAAAAACGTACGATGTAAAGGGAGGTGGTGTTTTGCACCAGCGCCATACACATCGATACCACTCCCCAACTGATCATAATGCGCGGGATCCACAAGCGGGCCCCCACCTTCTGCATCGCCAGGTTGCTGGGCACCTCAAAGATAAAATAGGCCACAAAATACAAACTGCTGGCGAAGCCAAAAGCCGCCTTACTCAGGCCCAGATCCTCATTCATCTGCAGCGCAGCCATACCAATATTGCCCCGGTCAATAATCGACACCAGGTAGCTGACAACCAGGAAAGGCAGGATGCGCCAGATAACCCGCCGCATGGTCTCTTTTTCCAGCGCGTCGTTATCGGTCGCGCGGTTCGGTAATTGATCGATCATGGTTTCCTCGCAGGGTTTCATTATGTTTATCAGGAAAACGATGTAGTGACGAAATAAGTGGCTTCAGCCTGATGCGTCCGTTTTGCCGCGCCCGGAGATGAGGATGGGCTACCTGGGTTGTCATGTTGCTTCACCAGGTAACGCAAGCCACACGTTTCTGGCCGCAAGGTGCGGCGCGGTTACGATCTCCATGAACATCTCGCCTTTGTTGCACTGTGTACAACTTAGTTTTATTTTACAAAACTACTATAACGAGGCTGCCGTGTTTTTATCCAGTTAACGATTGGTTTAAATTATGTAAATAAGAGGTAAATCACAGATGCTTCGGGTCGTTAAAACGAGGGAAAATGAAGATTTGATAAAAAATAATAATTTTTCAATGAGTTAAGTAATTGAGATTATTGACGCAGAGCGATGCCTCGCCAATACCTGGGTCAGCCTGCGCAGAGCAGCGCCGCCTGGCAGGTCGGGTAGCCCGGCTAAGCGCAGCGCAAGCCGGGAAAATATCCAGGCTAACGCGCCAGATTGTCGTAGCCGCGCCAGCGGTAGTTAAGCACCGACAGCGCCCAACAGGCGACAAACAACCCGACCACCACAAATCCGGCGTCGCCAAGGTTATCGTTTAACATCCCCACCCAGCGCCATATCCCGCCACTGAGCGCAAACTTATCCATCAGCAGGCCCAGCGCTTCCAGGCCGCCGATAAACAGCGCCACCACCACCGAGGTGCCGGTGATGGTCATATTGTAATAAAGCTTGCGCTGCGGTTTGCTGAACGCCCAGCCGTAGGCGCCGACCATCAGCACGTTATCGAGGGTATCCACCAGCGCCATACCGCTGGCGAACAGCGCCGGGAAGACCATAATCGACCAGACGGAAATCCCGCTCGACGCGCCGGCGGCGGAGATACCCAGCACGCCGATTTCGGTAGCGGTGTCAAAACCGAGGCCGAACAGGAAGCCGACCAGGTACATCTGCCAGCTGCGGCTGACCAGACGGAAGGTTTTGCCAAACAGCCAGCTCATCACCCCGCCGCCGCTGACGATTTCGTCGCTCACTTTCTCACCGCGCTTCCACGCCCGAAAGCTGCGCCACACGCTGCGTAAAATCACCAGGTTGATAAAAGCCATCGCCAGTAAAAACAGGGCCGACACGGCGGTGCCGATGACGCTACCGGTGTCATGCAGCCAGCTCATCTGCGCGCTGAAGGCCGTGGCGGTCGCGGCAATCGCCGCCGAGGCCAATACCACAATCGATGAGTGGCCCAGCGAGAACCAGGCCCCGACGGCGAAAGGCCGCCGCCCCTGCTGCATCATCTTGCGGGTCACGTTATCAATCGCCGCGATATGGTCGGCATCCACCGCGTGGCGCAGGCCGTAACCCCAGGCCAGAAGGCTGGCGGCCATCAGCGCGCCGCTGTCGCCAAAGGCCTGCAGCGCCCAGCACCAGGCCAGTAAGTTTGCCGCGATCAACCCCAACACCAGTCCCGCAGCGCGCGGCTGCTGGCGTAAAACTGTCATTATCATTGTTGTGTTCCTTGAGCCTGCCCGCGGGCGGCGGCGATCACCGCCTGACCATATGCGATTGCGCCGTCGCCGGCCGGCAACTGCTGCGCAAACAGCAGAGTAAAATCCGCCAGATAAAAGGTCAATCGCACCGCCAGCAGGCGGTTATGCAGCACCCCGCCGCTGCAGACCATCGTGTCGATGCCGCGGGCGGTGGCGCAGTCACGGGCCATCGCCGCCAGCCCACAGGCCAGGGCGTCATGGAAGGCCCAGGCTTTCTGCGCCGGGGTCGCCTGCCAGCCCAGCCATTGTCGCCAGAACGTTGCTAAGTCCAGCGCGTCGTCGCGCCACGGCAGCGTAACCGGGTGGCGGACGCCGGGGCAGCTGGCGGCCAGCGCCTCCAGCCGACAGGCCGCTTCGCCTTCATAGCTCAGGCTCTCCGGCGCGCAATCCAGCGCACAGGCAACGGCGTCAAACAGCCGTCCGCAGGACGAGGCGCGCGGCGCGTTAATGCCGCGATCGATGGCCTGCGCCAGCAGCGGCCAGGTGCGCTGGCGCAGGGGGGCGGTCTGCGGATAATCCTGCCAGTCAGGGACAAAGGCCAGACAGTGGGCCAGCAGATTTCGCCACGGCTGGCGCGCCGCCAGGTCACCGCCCGGCAGCGCGACGGCCGGCAACCCGCCAAGATGTTCGCACTGGCGATAGTTAACCCGCAGGCACTCCCCGCCCCACAGCGCGCCGTTCTCCCCCATGCCGATGCCGTCGAGGGTCAGGGCGATAACGTCACCGCCGTCAAGCGGCCAGCGGTGCTCGGCCAGGCACGCCGCGGCATGAGCATGGTGATGCAGCACCGTCTCCACCGGCAGCGACAGGGACGCCGCCCACTGCGTTGAGCGATAGCCGGGATGGGCATCAACCACCACCCGCTGCGGCACAAACGCGTAAATGCTTTGCATCAGTTGCAGGGTGCTGCGCCACTGCTGTTCAACGCCTTCCTCGCCAAGATCGCCAAAGTGCTGGCTCAACACCGCTTCGCTGCCGCGCGCCAGGCAGAAGGTATTTTTCATATCCGCGCCGAGAGCCAGCAGCGGCGGGATGTCTCGTAGCCCCGGCGGCAGCGGCAGCGCATCCGGGACGTAGCCCCGGGCGCGGCGCAGCATTTCACCGCTTGACCGCACCAGCGAATCATCCAGCCGCTGCACAATGTCGCGATTATGCAAAAGAAAGCCGTCGGCAATGTCGGCTAAATCGTTGAGCGCCTGGGTATTACTTAACGCCGGCGGACGGCCGCTAAGGTTGCCGGAGGTCATGACGATGGGGCGCGCCAGAGCCTGCAGAAGCAAATGCTGCAGCGGATTAGACGGCAGCATCACCCCTACTTCCGCAAGCCCTGGCGCAATCTCGTCACACAGGCCGGAGACCTGCGCTTTAGCAATCAGTACGATGGGCGCCGCCGGGGAGCCCATCAGCGCCGCGGCGTCGGCGGGTAAGCCCGTCGCTGACGGCAACATCACCGCCAGCGGTTTCGCCGGACGGTGTTTCCTCGCCCGCAGCGTGGCAACGGCAGCGGGATTACCGGCATCGCAGGCCAAATGAAAGCCGCCGATACCTTTTATCGCCACGATGTCGCCTGCCGCCAGCCGCGTGATGGCCACCTGCAGCGCCGCCTCGCTGTTCAGCGTTTCCCCCTCTGCCCGCCATTCCAGGCGCGGCCCGCAGTCGGGGCAGGCCACCGGCTGGGCGTGAAAACGGCGATCCGCAGGATTGCGGAATTCAGCCTCACAAGGGGAACAGAGCGGGAACGGCGCCATTGCGGTGAAAGGCCGGTCGTAGGGCATGGCGCGGATAATGGTCAACCGCGGCCCGCAGTGGGTGCAGTTGATAAAGGGGTAGCGGTAGCGGCGCGCCCGGGGGTCATTCATCTCCGCGAGGCACGCCGGACAGGTCGCGGCATCGGGCACGATCTGGGTGCGCATGCGTCCCGCCCCGCTCTCGCGGATGGTGAAATCCTGCGGCGTGGCCGTCCAGCAATAAGGGGTGCAGTCGGTGCTGTCGATACGCGCCAGCGGCGGGCAGTGGTCAGCCAGGGCGGCAGTAAAACCATCGTCGCCCCCGGCCAGCCGCACCAGTACGCCGTCACCGTCATTACAGACATCGCCGCAGCGGGCCTGCGTCCGGGCCAGCTGCCAGACAAAGGGGCGGAACCCCACCCCCTGCACTTTACCGCGAATGCGGATTTGCACCCCGTTCATCCCGCGACTTACCAGGCCAGCGCCGTACGGCGACGTTTCTCGATATTCATCTGCTCCAGCTTGTTGCGGTCAACGCACACCAGGGCGTGCGTCGGGCAGACTTCCATGCAGGCCGGGCCGCTCTCGCGGTGGAAGCAGAGGTCGCACTTGTTGGCTTCGGCTTTTTCCGCCACAACGTTCAGTCCGGCGCCGCTATGGCGGATCACCGGGCGCACCACCACCTCCATCGCCCCGTACGGGCAGGCAACAACGCAGGTTTTGCAGCCGATGCAGCGCTCCTGCATCACATGGACAAAGCCTTTATCGCGGCTGATGGCGCCGTTCGGGCAGACGTTGGCGCAGGGGGCGTCTTCACACTGACGGCAGGCGGTCGCTGTGGAGACATTGACCCCTTTGATCACGTGAATACGCGGTTGAAAGGTGTGAGGCGTCAGGGCGGCGCAATCCTGATGTTCCTGATGGGACACCACGCAGGCCACTTCGCAAGTGCGACAGCCGATACATTTGCTCGCATCGGCGATAATGAAACGGTTCATCCATTTCTCCAGCAGTAAGAAGGTTAGGCGCCGGAGTATGCATAATACGTTCCAGTTTTTATATTATTGATAGTTAAGAGAATTGAATCGAATATTTGCTGTCATCGTCAGTAGTGACGATGACAGCTGACGACGTCAGGCACCGGGACCCGCCACCAGTGAATCACGCTCAATTAGCGCCCCGGGGAAGCTCTGCTGAAAGTTGAATTCCCCACCATCCAGCATAAATATCAGCCGATTGATGCTCTCTTTAATCATCTCCGTCACCGGTACCCGAACGCTGGCGAGCGACGGCACCATATACGGTGCCAGCACAATATCGTCAAACCCCACCACCGAGACCTGATCCGGTACCTTAACGCCCAGCTGGTGAAGCTGCTTCATCGCCCCGATCGCCATATCGTCATTGCTCGCCACCAGAGCGCTGTAGGTCACCCCGCGTTGACGCAGGCTCTCTACCGCCGCCGCGCCGGTTTCCGGCGTCCAGCGCCCCTCCGCGATGAGCGCCTCGTTCAGGGCGATGCCGTGGCCAGCCAGCGCGTCTTTGTAGCCGGCAAGGCGTTCGACGCCGGTGGGTGAGTCAAGAGAGCCGGTAATAAAGGCGATATCGCGATGGCCAAGCGCAATCAGCCGCTCCACCACCCGCATCGCCGAGGCTTTTTGATCGGACCAGACGCAGTGGCTGGCGTGGCGGCGCAGACGGCGGTTAAGCACCATGATCGGCTGCGAGTGGTTCTCAACGATCTCGTCCATCTCGTCAACGGTGAGAAAGCGCGGGTAGATGATGATCGCATCGCAGCGCAGGTCCAGCAGGTACTGGATCGCCTCCCGCTCCTCTTGCGCGCTGTGCTTGCCGTCGGCCAGGATCAGCTGTCGTCCCTTGTCTTCCGTCATCCGCGCCACGTGATACAGCAGCTCGCTGAAATAGACGCCGTGGTACAGGGTGTTGGTCACCACCAGACCCAGGGTTTGCGTCGTTTTGGTCGCCAGGTTGCGCGCCAGCAGATTAGGCCGATAGCCGCTCTCCGCCACTGCCTTAAACACCCGGTCTTTGGTCTCCTGACTGACATAGCCGTTGCCCGACAGTACCCGCGAAACGGTTGCCTTCGATACCCCCGCGCGCTTTGCGACCTCCAGCATCGTTGCCATGTGATTCTTCCTGTTGCAAAAGTTGCAGGCAGTGTACTGCACGTTTCCCGCTTTTACAGCATTCCCCTGTTCACCACCGCGATCCGGCTCACGGCGACGCTTAGCGATCAAAATCACAAAATTGAGATCATATTTTTTTATTTCTTGTGCAATCAAATGAAACTCACCATGATTTTGTGGAACCGGTTTCCTATATAAACATGGTATCGCCCGGCGATGCGGCGCGGTAGCAGATCAGTACCCTATTGATAAACAGGATAAAATCCGATGTCGAAAAATTATGCAGCCCTGGCGCAACAGATAGTCGCGGCAATCGGCGGAGTCGATAACGTCGCCGCCGTGACCCACTGCATGACCCGTCTGCGCTTCGTGGTCAAAGACGACGAAAAGGTCGATAGCCCCACCCTGAAAGGCCTGACCGGGGTACTCGGCGTTGTGCGCAGCGATAACCAGTGCCAGGTGATCATCGGCAATACCGTTTCCCAGGCCTACCGCGAGGTCGTGAATCTGCTGCCTGGCGACCTGCGTCCGGCTGAGCCGCAGGGCAAAGCGCCGCTGACCCTGAAACGCATCGGCGCCGGGATCCTTGACGCGCTGATCGGTACCATGTCGCCGCTGATCCCGGCGATTATCGGCGGATCGATGGTCAAGCTGCTGGCGATGATCCTTGAGATGAGCGGCGCGTTGCCGAAAGGCTCACCGACGCTGACCCTCCTGACGCTTATCGGCGACGGCGCGTTTTTCTTCCTGCCGCTGATGGTGGCCGCCTCCGCGGCGGTGAAATTCAAAACCAATATGTCGCTGGCTATCGCCATCGCCGGGGTGCTGGTACATCCCGGGTTTATCGAATTGATGGCCAAAGCCGCCCAGGGCGAACACGTTGAATTCGCCTTTATTCCGGTTACTGCGGTGAAATACACCTACACAGTGATCCCGGCGCTAGTGATGACCTGGTGCCTGTCGTATATCGAGCGCTGGGTGGATCGCATTACCCCGGCGGTGACGAAAAACTTCCTTAAGCCGATGCTGATCGTGCTGATCGCCGCCCCGCTGGCGATCCTGCTGATTGGCCCGCTGGGTATCTGGATCGGCAGCGCCATTTCCGCGCTGGTGTATACGATCCACAGCTATCTCGGCTGGCTGTCGGTGGCGATCATGGGCGGACTGTGGCCGCTGCTGGTGATGACCGGGATGCACCGCGTCTTTACGCCAACCATCATTCAGACCATCGCCGAAACCGGCAAAGAGGGCATGGTGATGCCATCGGAGATCGGCGCCAACCTGTCGCTCGGCGGCGCTTCGCTGGCGGTGGCGTGGAAAACCAAAAACCCGGAGCTACGCCAGACGGCGTTGGCCGCCGCGGCATCGGCGATTCTGGCCGGGATTTCCGAACCGGCGCTGTACGGCGTGGCGGTGCGCCTGAAACGCCCGCTGATCGCCAGCTTAATCAGCGGCTTTATCTGCGGCGCGGTGGCGGGAATCGCCGGTCTGGCCAGCCATTCGATGGCGGCGCCGGGGCTGTTTACCAGCGTGCAGTTTTTCGATCCGGCCAATCCAATGACCCTCGTCTGGGTGTTTGGCGTGATGGCGCTGTCGGTGGTGCTGTCGTTTGCCCTGACGCTGATCCTCGGCTTTGAAGATATTCCCGTTGAACAGGCCGCTGCCGACGCCAGAGCGCGCCAGGCCCGGGCCCAGGCATCCCACGCCTGAACACACAATTGATAATGAGGTAATGCATGGCGAGTTTCCCACAGGGATTTTTATGGGGCGGCGCACTGGCCGCCAACCAGTCTGAAGGCGCTTATCTTGAAGGCGGCAAGGGGCTGACCACCGTGGATACCCTCCCCCACGGCGCCCACCGCCTGCCGGTAAAATTAGGCCTGGAGAAGCGCTTTACGCTGCGTGAAGACGAATTTTACCCCAGCCATGAGGCGATCGATTTTTACCATCGCTATAAAGAAGATATTGCCCTGATGGCCGAGATGGGGTTCAGCGTCTTTCGCACCTCCATCGCCTGGAGCCGCCTGTTCCCGCGCGGCGACGAGCAACAGCCGAATCCGCAGGGCATCGCCTTCTATCGCTCACTGTTTGAGGAGTGCAAAAAGCACGGTATTGAGCCGCTGGTCACGCTGTGTCATTTCGACGTGCCGATGCACCTGGTGATGGAGTACGGCTCCTGGCGCAACCGCAAAATGGTGGATTTTTTCAGCCACTACGCTCGCACCTGTTTTGAGGCCTTTGACGGGCTGGTGAAGTACTGGCTGACCTTCAATGAAATCAATATCATGTTGCACAGCCCCTACTCCGGCGCCGGGCTGGTGTTTGAAGAGGGAGAAAATCAGGAGCAGGTGAAGTACCAGGCCGCGCATCACGAGCTGGTGGCCAGCGCGCTGGCGACAAAGATCGCCCATGAGATTAACCCACAGAACCAGGTCGGCTGCATGCTGGCGGGCGGCAATTTCTATCCTTACTCCTGCAAGCCGGAAGATGTGTGGATGGCGCTGGAGAAGGACCGCGAAAATCTGTTCTTTATCGACGTCCAGGCACGCGGCGCCTATCCGGTGTGGGCCGCGCGGGTGTTCCGGGAAAAAGGGGTCACGATTGCGAAACAGCCGGGCGATGACGAGATCCTCAACAACACCGTCGATTTCGTCTCCTTTAGCTACTACGCTTCGCGCTGCGCCTCGGCGGAGATGAACGCCAGCAACACCAATGCCGCCAATATCGTCAAGTCGCTGAAGAACCCGCACATCCCGGCCAGCGAATGGGGCTGGGGCATCGACCCGCTGGGCCTGCGCATCACCATGAACATGATGTATGACCGCTATCAGAAACCACTGTTCCTGGTGGAAAACGGGCTTGGCGCTCGCGATGAGATCGACGCCAATGGCGACATCAACGACGACTATCGCATCAGCTACCTGCGCGAGCACATCAGGGCAATGCGCGACGCTATCGGCGACGGCATTCCGGTGCTGGGCTACACCAGCTGGGGCTGCATCGATCTGGTCTCAGCGTCAACCGGCGAGATGAGCAAGCGCTACGGCTTTGTCTATGTCGATCGCGACGATGCCGGCAACGGCACGCTGGCGCGTAAGCGTAAAAAGTCATTCTTCTGGTACCAGAAGGTGATAGCCAGCAACGGCGCCGATCTCGACTAAGCACCCTCGCCCACACGCGCCCATTTCACGCGATAAACGGGGATGGGCGTCTGCTTTCTGTTGCATCCATTACATGCTTTTTTCTCGAGCCTGATTCCAGTTTCTGGTTTGCCTCCTGTTTACAATAACTGGTATTTTATCCAGTACTTTTACAGGGGTATCTTCAGCAAGGAGCACATCATGAGCGCACAGCACCCTACCGCAGCCAGAGGGATAGCCAGGGCCATTCGCCAGTTAACCGTGGGATATGTCAGAAAACGCCATGAGGACCGCAAAACACGGGAGACGCGGCGCTACACCCGCCACGCAGCCCTGAGCCTGAACGGCGACTGGCTGGAGCAGGCGGGGTTTCCGGTCGGCACGCAGGTCAGAGTCTCGGTGTCGCCCGGGAAATTAGTGATAGAGAATCTTGAGCTGGCGCCGCCGGGAACGGGGCTCCCGGCCGGTCAGTCGTGCGCCGGCGGAGAGCCCGGTTCGCCGCTGGGTTAATCGTCTTCAGCCTCCAGCCGGGCAAAGCCGCCCTGGCCCTGCCAGCCTGCCAGCTGCTGGTACACCCGGGCAACGGCCTCTTTTACCGGCTGGGTCATCGGATAATAAAAACCGACGATATCCGGCTGAATGCCGAGGAAGATCACCTCGCCGACGTCCTCTTTCAGCTGATCGACCAGATAGTTGAGCGGCATGTTATGGGTGGTCATCATAAACATCTCGGCGATATCGTCGGGATCGATGACGCGAACGTCACCGGGGTTGAGTCCCATATCGGTGGCATCGACAATCAGCAGGCGTTCGGGGCGTAATTCGCGGATCGCCACGATGTCGTTTTCCGGCGCGCTGCCGCCGTCGATGACCACCCACTGGCCGGCCGGGTTCGCCGCGCACATCTCCGCCAGCAGCGGGCCGGCGCCGTCGTCGCCCATCATGCTGTTGCCAACACAGAGTAAAACGTCAGTCACGTAATCTCCTCACCATCAGGTAGATGGCGCTCTCCTGGTGAATATCATGCAGCATGCTGAGCAGGGTTTTGCTCCACGCCTGCTGCTGCGGGGTCTGCGCGGACTGCGCTTTATCAAAGGCGTTGGCCAGCATCGCCACATGGCTGCTGTCGATAACGATCTCGCCATACTTCGGCACGCCCTCCATTTTGCGCCGCGCGACGCTCCCGGCCTCAAGGGTGGCGATCCATGCCAGATACGCGTCCCACGGGCAGCTCAGCGCCGCCTCCAGACAGTCGATAACGCCGAGGTGGTGGCCAATCGCCAGGCTGTAATAGACCACCTGCTGCGCCTGATCCGGCGTGGCGTCGTTCTCATCAATAAATTTACGGCTCAGCTGACTGAACACCACCGTCTCGCTCATCGGATACGCGCCCCCTCGACCACCTGGTTGAGATGGGTGACGATCTCGGTCAGACGCGGATCTTTCTCCGCCTCCAGCCAGCGCAGCACCTGACTGTCGCCCTGGCCAAGCAGACGCATATAGTCGTCAGCAATCTGCCGGCCATAGCGATAGCCCGCCAGACGCCGCGCTTCGCGATCGATGCGCACCCGCAGGGGTTGCACCATATCGGCATGCAGCAGCTCGGTCGGCTGTTCGTCGAGCTCGCCCGGCAGACGAGCATGGATTTTCTGCTCCAGCAGGCCGAGCGCCATGGCGAAGCCGTACAGGGTAGCAGCGGGCGTCGGCGGGCAGCCCGGAATATAGACATCGACCGGTACGATTTTATCAGTGCCGCCCCAGACGCAGTACAGGTCGTGGAAGATGCCGCCGCTGTTGCCGCAGGCGCCGTAGGAGATACAGATCTTCGGATCCGGCGCCGACTGCCAGGCGCGCAGCGCCGGGGAGCGCATGGCGCGGGTCACCGCGCCGGTAAACAGCAGAATATCGGCATGGCGCGGCGAAGGCACCACCTTAATGCCGAAGCGTTCAGCGTCGAACAGCGGCGAAAGGGTAGCGAAGATCTCGATTTCACAGCCGTTGCAGCCGCCGCAGTCGACGCGGTAGACGTAGGCCGAACGTTTAATTTTCTTCAGCAGCGAGGCCTTCATGCTGGCGATGGATTCATCCACCGTCATCGGCACGGGAATGCCGTTTTCATCGCGCGGGCCAAGTAAAGTACTCATCAGTTGGCCTCCCTCATATGGCGGGTCAGTTCAATACGATCGGACGGCACCAGGCATTTCTGGCGCTTGCATTCCGGGCAGGTTTCGAAGCTTTCGCGGTGCAGCTCGGCGCGGGTATCGCCGTTATGCTTGAGCAGCGCGATGGCGTAGTCGATCTCCTTCTGCACCGCGAACGGACGCTGGCACTCCCGGCAGTGGCAGATAGCGAAGCGCGACTGCTGGAGGAAATCCTCTTTCTTCCACACCGCCAGCTCATACTCCGGCGACAGCTTAATCGCCGCCGTCGGGCACACCTCTTCACAGCGGCCGCAGAAGATGCAGCGCCCGAGGTTGAACTGCCACGCCAGCTGGTTAGTGGTCAGATCGGTCTCGACCGTCAGGGCGTTCGACGGGCAGGCGTTCACGCAGGCCGCGCAGCCGATACACTGCTGCGGATTGTGCTCCGGTTTGCCGCGGAAGTTTTTGTCCACCGGCATCGGCTCCAGCGGGTAGGCGTGCGTCGCGGTGCCGGTCTTAATAACTTTTTTAATAAAGGTAAACATGGCGATTCCTTATTTCAGCGGCGAGTTTTTACGCTCGATGCTGTACCGCTCCAGCTCTTTGTACGGCACCACTTTGCTCTTCTTCTTACGTACATCGACAACGGTCATGCGGTCGGTACAGGAGTAGCATGGGTCGAGGCTGCCGATGATCAGCGGCGCATCGGAAACGGTATTGCCGCGCAGCATATAGCGCAGGGTCGGCCAGTTGGCGTAGGTCGCCGCCCGGCAGCGCCAGCGGTACAGTTTCTGGTTGTCGCCGGTCATGCTCCAGTGGATATCGTCGCCGCGCGGCGCCTCGGAAAAGCCCAGTGCGAAGCGGTGCGGAATATAGGTGAACCCTTCCACCATCAGCGGGCCGCCCGGCAGGTTATCGAGACCGAAATCAATCATATTCAGCGCGGTATAAACCTCGTTGATCCGCACCTTGAGGCGAGATATCACGTCGCAGCCCTGCTCGCTGTGGACTTCCATCGGCAGCAGGCCATAACCGACAAACGGGTGGTCGGCGCGGGTGTCGCGGGCGTGGCCGCTGGCGCGAACCATCGGGCCGACGTTACTGAAGTCGCGGGCGATTTCCGGATCCAGACGGCCAATACCGACGGTACGCTGTTCCATGTTCGGCGTGCTGAGCAGCATATCCACCAGCTCCTGCACGTCGCGGCGCATCTGCTGCGCCAGCTGACGGGTCTGGATCATGTCCTCTTTCAGCAGGTCGCGGCGGATCCCGCCGATCAGGTTCAGGCCGTAGGTTTTACGTGCGCCGGTGAGAATTTCCGCCATCTTCATTGAGGTTTCGCGCACGCGGAAGAACTGCATAAAGCCAGAGTCAAAGCCGGTAAAGTGGCAGGCCAGACCGAGGTTCAGCAGGTGCGAGTGCAGGCGTTCCACCTCCAGCAGAATGGCGCGGATCATCTGCGCCCGCTCCGGCACCACGATGCCCATCGCGTTCTCCACCGAGGTGGTGTAAGCGGTACTGTGGGCGAAGCCGCAGATGCCGCACACCCGGTCCGACAGAAAGGTCACTTCGTTATAACCCATGCGGGTTTCCGCCAGCTTTTCCATCCCGCGATGGACGTAGAACAGGCGGTAGTCGGCATCGATAATGTTCTCGCCGTCAACGAACAGGCGGAAGTGGCCAGGTTCATCAGAGGTGACGTGCAGCGGGCCGATCGGCACCACGTTGTTTTTCTTGCTGCCGAGCTCGTTAATGAACTCGTAGGTTTCGGCGTCGGTGGTCGGCGCCGGACGCTGGCGATAGTCCATGCTGTCTTTGCGCAGCGGATAGAGTTCGTCCGGCCAGTCGTCCGGCAGCACCAGACGACGTTCGTCCGGCAGACCGACCGGCACCAGACCGTACATATCGCGCACTTCGCGCTCGCCCCATACCGCCGCCGGGACGCGCGGCGTCACCGACGGGTATTCCGGTTTGTTGGCATCCACTTCCACGCGCACGGTGATCCAGCATTTGGTGCCCTGCTCCATCGACAGCACGTAATAGACCGCGTAGTGGCCGTTCAGCTTGCGCTCATCGTTGCCGAACAGCACCGACAGCCAGCCCCCCTGCTGGTAGTAGAGAAACTCAACCACTTCCGGCAGGTAGTTGACCTTCACGGTGATAGTTAACTGGTCTTTGGTCTGCCAGGCTTCGTCCAGCACCACGCCCGGAAAGGCCTGGTGCAGCGCCGCAAGATAGTGTTGACCGATTTTTTCTTCAGACATGCTCAAACTCTCTTAATCACGCCACCAGCAAGGAGACGAAAGCTAAAAAGGCAAAACCAAACCCGGCCCAGGTGACGCGGGAGGTGGCACAAAAACGCAGACGCGCCATGCTGTTTTCAAACAACGCGATAATCAGCACCCCTACCACCAGCTTGACGACGGCGACCACCAGCGCCAACAGCAGGCCGCCGACGCTGAAGCTGGTCATCTGGCCCCACGGGAAAAAGACCCCGACAAACATCTGCAGCACCACCAGCTGTTTGAGGCTGATGCCCCACTTCAGGATGCCAAAGCCGCTGCCGCTGTATTCCGATAGCGGGCCCTCCTGCAGCTCCTGCTCCGCTTCCGCCAGATCGAACGGCAGTTTGCCCATCTCAATAAAGGTGGCGAAGGCGCAGGCGCACAGCGCCAGAATCAGTGGAATGCTGCGCGCCGCCGGCCAGTGGTAAAGGGTATCGGTGATGGTGCTGATATGGGTCGAGCCGGCGACCTGCGCCGCCACCCACAGGCCCAGCAGCAGGATCGGCTCCACCAGCACGCCAAGCATCGCTTCGCGACTGCTGCCCAGCGCGGTAAACGGGCTGCCGGTGTCCAGACCAGAAATGGCAAAGAAGAAACGGGCGATGGCGAACAGGTAGATCAGGGTGATGAGATCCCCGAGCACCGGCAGCGGAGAGTCCACCGTCACCACCGGCAGCGCGGTGGCGATGGTCAGCATCACGCCGACCATGACGTACGGCGTCAGGCGGAACACCCAGCCCGAGGCGTCAGGACCGACGCTCTGACGGCCCAGCAGTTTCAGGATATCGCGATACTCCTGCAGTACCCCCGGTCCGCGGCGGTTATGCAGCCGCGCGCGGGCGACGCGAACGATCCCGGACAACAGCGGCGCGACGGCAAACAGCACCAGCGCCTGTAGCAATGCAATTAACAAACTCATTCTCAGGCTCCTCGCGAAATGACAATCACCACCAGCACCGCCAGCTCAACCAGCGCGATCCCGCGCAACAGCGCTGGCGCCGAGGCCGATTGCCAGCCCGGCACCAGACGCACCGGGTTTAGCCAGTGGCGCAGCTTCAGCAGCGGCGCAAAGGCTTCTTTCACCGGCATGGCGAAGCCGTGGGCCGTCACCACCATCGACTGCTCATGGTCATACCCGCAGACCCACGCCGCGCCGCGCGAGCGCGCCGCCAGGCGATCGCCTTTAAAGAAGATCATCAGCAGGAACGGCAGCAGCGGGCAGGCGATAAGCAGCAGCGCGATCATCGGCTGCGATACCACGCTCGACACCTGGGCCTGCACCGGGAAGGCACCGCTCACCAGCGGCAGCAGCCACGGCGCGGCGATGCCGCCAACAAGGCAGAAGACCGCCGCCAGCACCACGCTCAGGGTCATCAGCCAGGGGGCGCAGGTGGCGTTCTCCGCCTCTTTCGTCCGCGGCGCGCCGAGGAAGGTCACGCCATAGACTTTCGCCATACACATCACCGCCAATGCGCCGGTGATCGCCAGGCCGACGGCCAGCAGCGGCCCCAACAGACGGCCAATAAACAGGTCGCCGGTGCTCATTTTGAAGAAGGACTGATAGATAACCCACTCGCCGGCGAAGCCGTTCAGCGGCGGCAGGGCCGCCATTGCCATCAGCCCCACCAGCATGGCGAGGGAGATCAGCGGCATTTTTTTACCAATGCCGCCCAGCTTCTCGATATCGCGATGGCCGGTACGGAACCACACCGCCCCGGCGCCAAGAAATAGCGTGGTTTTGAACAGGCTGTGGTTAATCAGGTGATACATACCGCCGATAAAGCCCAGCACCATCAGCGTGCTGTTACTGGTCGCCACGCCGGTGACGAAGGCGCCCAGCCCCAGCAGGATAATGCCGATGTTCTCCAGGGTGTGATAGGCCAGCAGACGCTGAATGTTATGCTCCATCAGGGCATACAACCCGCCGATGAAGGCGGTGATCATCCCCAGCGCCAGCAGCATGACGCCCCACCACAGCGGCGGCACGCCGCCGGCCAGCGAGACGGTCAGCATGCCGTACAGACCGACCTTCATCACCACGGTGGAAAACAGCGCGGCGGCCGGCGCACTGGCCCCGGCGTGAGCCTGCGGCGCCCAGCCGTGCAGCGGGATCGCCCCGGCCAGCAGGCCGAACCCCACCAGCCCCGGCAGCCAGAGCAGCGGGTTCTGCATCATATCCACCGCCTGGAGGTTGATCTGCGCCAGCTCGAGGGTGCCGTAGGTCGACCATACCAGCCAGCAGGTCCAGGCCATCAGCAGAGTACCGAGACGGCCCAGGACAAACCACAGCTTACCGGAGGCGGCGCAGCCGGTGAGAAACGCCGCGCAGAGCGCCATGATCTCCGCCATCACCACCAACGAACCGATATTGGTCACCACCACCGCGCAGGTGGCGGCGGCCAACAGCAGGTTGACCAACAGGCCGTTGGCCTTCACCTGCGGATGGCGATGCCAGCTAATATTGAACAGCGACACCGGCAGCGCCGACAGGCCGATGGCCAGCAGCCACAGCGCATTGACACCGCCCACCCGCATCGTCAGATGCAGAAACTGCAGCATGCCGCCGTGGATCCGTTCCGGCATCAATAGCGCTGCGCCGCCGGCAACCACCAGCATGGCGCTGGCCACTGCGCCGCCGATCCCGGCAATAGCGCCGCTGAGCGGTTTACGCATGGCAAACACAAAGGCCAGCACGGCGCTGGCGGCGTACCACATCACCGCCTGATTGACTAATCCCATTACACTCATTCCCTCTCCCCCTGTTGCGCCTGGAACAGCGACAAGTCGCCAAGGTCGGTATTAAAGGTCAGCTGGCGTTTACGCTTGCTGGCCTGGGCGATATCCCGGCTATCCACCAACAGCAGCGCGTTGGTCGGGCAGGTCCGCACGCAGGCCGGGCCCTGCTCATCGAAGTGGCAGAGGTCGCATTTCACGGCAATGGCGCGCACGCCGGGCACCCAGTCGAGCAGCGAGCTGACACGGGCCGGCGCCGGCGGCGCGGGGGGCGCCAGTCGGGTATTGGCATTGGCCGGAATATCCAGCGGACGGCTGCCGGAAAATTCGATGGCGCCAAACGGGCAGGCGATGCCGCACAGTTTGCAGCTTACACACAGGCTCTCGTTGAGCTGGACGGCGCCATCGACGCGCTGGATGGCGTTAACCGGGCAGACGGTGGCGCAGGGGGCATCTTCGCAATGGTGGCACATCTGCGGTGCCGATTCTTTTTCATTACGCATCACCTGCAGCCGCGGCATAGCCTGCAGGCCGTGCTGGCGATGCGTCTCAGAGCAGGCGGCTTCGCAGGTGCGGCAGCCGATACAGACAGTGGAGTCAGCAATTACAAAACGGTTCACCGGGTCATCCTCGGGTGAAAGTCATTTTTGACGAAATCAGGTTGCGCAGGTGTCATTTTCGACACGTGTCGACACCTCGCGATCAGTGGGTCAGGGCCAGATGGCTTAAATCCACCGGTTGGTCTTGCTCCATGGCGTCATACAGACGGTCATAGACGGTGGCGATAATCGCCAGATAGTGCTCCAGCACCTGGTCGCGGGAGCGGTTGCTGATCCGCCCGTCCACCGTGCCATCCGCCGCCAGCGTGGCCTGAGCAATCAGGTACTTATCACCGCCGCCTTTGTTTTCGACGTAGTATTCGATGGTGTGGCTGTTAAAGCCTTCCGCCAGCGCGACAAACACCTGAAAATGGCCGAACAGCACGAAGCACAGCTCTTTATCCGGCGCGCAGCTCATCGCATGATGCAGGCGGGCCTTAGACAGGGTGATCCCCTGAACCAGCGAGTTACAGTAGATGTGCCACTGCTCCTGCTGCTGCCGGTGACGGTCGGCGATGTAATCCGCCTTTTCACTTATTTCCCAAATAGTCATATCGGTTTCTCCGTAGCATGAGATGCACCCTCTAAGCATTTTTCATGCCAGTTTTTATTTAATTGATTTAACTATGTTTTTGTATTCATCCCTGCCGACGCGACATGTCGATGACAGCCCCGGGGCGTCGACATCGACATCGACGGCCACGATGATTTCATTCTGGCATCGTTATTGCATATAAGGCGCATCGCGATACGGAGGCGACTATGCACGAAATCACCCTCAGCCAGCGGGCGCTGGAAATTATTGAACAACAGGCGCAGCAGGCCGGCGCGCGACGGGTGACCGGCGTGTGGCTCAAGGTCGGCGCATTTTCCTGCGTGGAAGCCAGCGCCCTGACCTTCTGCTTTGAGCTGGTCTGCCGCGGCACGCTGGCGGAGGGGTGCGAACTGCATATCGCCGAACAAGAGGCTGAATGCTGGTGCGAACGCTGCCAGCAGTATGTCCATCTTGTCTCGCAGCACGTCCGCCGCTGCCCGCTCTGCAATAACGACCAGCTACAGATCGTGGCGGATGACGGCTTACAGATTCAGCGTTTAGAACTGGAGTAAATTATGTGTACAACATGCGGCTGTGGCGAAGGCAACCTCTATATTGAAGGAGACGAACGAAACCCGCATTCCGCGTTCCGCAGCGCCCCCTTCGCGCCCGCCCCACGCCAGACGATGATCATCACCGGTGTGAAAACCGACCACTTCGCCCCCACCCGCACGCCAGAGGGCGACCTGCATTACGGCCATGGCGAGGCTGGGACTCACGCCCCGGGGCAGAGCCAGCGGCGGATGCTGGAAGTGGAGATCGACGTGCTGGATAAAAACAACCGTCTGGCGGCGCGCAACCGCGCACGCTTTGCGGCGAAACAGCAGCTGGTGCTGAATCTGGTTTCCAGTCCCGGCTCCGGCAAAACCACCCTGCTGACCGAAACCCTCACCCGGCTGAAAGGACGTGCCGACTGCGCGGTGATTGAAGGCGATCAGCAAACGGTCAATGACGCCGCCCGCATTCGCGCCACCGGCACCCCGGCGATTCAGGTCAATACCGGGAAAGGCTGCCATCTCGACGCCCAGATGATCGCCGACGCCGCCCCGCGCCTGCCGCTGGCTGACCACGGCATTCTGTTTATCGAAAACGTCGGCAACCTGGTCTGCCCGGCCAGCTTTGATCTCGGCGAACGCCATAAGGTGGCGGTGCTGTCGGTCACCGAAGGCGAAGACAAACCGCTGAAATACCCACATATGTTTGCCGCCGCCAGCCTGATGCTGCTCAACAAAGTCGACCTGCTGCCGTATCTCAATTTCGACGTTGAGAAGTGCCTGGCCTGCGCCCGCGAGGTCAATCCGCATATTGAGATTATCCTCCTCTCGGCCACCAGCGGCGAAGGCATGGATCAGTGGCTCACCTGGCTGGAGACGCAGCGATGTGCATAGGCATTCCGGGACAAATTTGCGCCATCGACGGCGTGCTGGCGAAAGTGGAAGTCTGCGGCATTCAGCGCGACGTCGACCTGACGCTGGTCGGCGCCGTTGACGAGCAGGGTCAGCCGCGGCTCGGCCAGTGGGTGCTGGTGCACGTTGGGTTCGCCATGAGCGTGATCAATGAAGCCGAAGCGCGCGATACCCTCGACGCGCTGCAAAATATGTTCGATGTGGAGCCGGACGTCGGCGCGCTGCTGTACGGCGAGGAGCGATAATGCGTTACGTTGACGAATACCGCGCCCCCGAACAGGTGATGCAGCTGGTGGCGCATCTTCAGCAGCGTGCGCGTCTGCTGCCGCACACCGCCGCGCGACCGCTACGCATCATGGAGGTCTGCGGCGGCCATACTCATGCCATTTTTAAATTCGGTCTCGACCAGCTGTTGCCGGAGAATATCGAATTTATTCATGGGCCAGGCTGCCCGGTGTGCGTCCTGCCGATGGGGCGCATCGATGCCTGCATTGAGATTGCCAGTCGTCCAGGGGTCATCTTCTGCACCTTTGGCGACGCCATGCGCGTGCCAGGTAAAAACGGCTCGCTGCTGCAGGCGAAATCCCGCGGCGCCGATGTCCGCATCGTTTACTCGCCGATGGACGCCCTGCGGCTGGCGCAGCAAAACCCGCAGCGTGAGGTGGTCTTTTTCGGCCTCGGTTTCGAAACTACCATGCCCGCCACCGCCCTCACCCTGCGTCAGGCGCGAGAGCGCAACGTCGATAACTTCTACTTTTTCTGCCAGCACATCACCCTGCTGCCGACCCTGCGCAGCCTGCTGGATCAACCGGACAACAGTATCGACGCCTTTCTCGCCCCGGGCCACGTCAGTATGGTGATCGGCACCGAGGCCTACGGCTTTATTGCCAGCGACTATCATCGTCCTTTAGTGGTCGCTGGTTTCGAACCGCTTGATCTACTGCAAGGCGCGGTGATGCTGGTTGAGCAGACAATAGCGCAGCGCAGCGACGTGGAAAATCAGTACCGTCGCGTGGTGCCGGACGCCGGCAACCCGCTGGCGCAGGCGGCGATGGCCGACGTCTTTCGCCTGGATGGCGACAGCGAATGGCGCGGCCTGGGGGTCATCAGTGACTCCGGCGTGCAGCTTACGCCAGCCTATCAGCGCTTCGATGCCGAGGCGCATTTCCGCCCGGCGCCGCAGCGCGTGTGCGACGACCCGCGCGCCCGCTGCGGCGAGGTGCTGACCGGCCGCTGTAAACCGTACCAGTGCCCGCTCTTCGCCCGCACCTGCAATCCGCAAAGCGCCTTTGGCGCGCTGATGGTCTCCTCAGAAGGGGCCTGCGCCGCCTGGTATCAATATCGCAGTCAGGAAAATGAAGCATGAAAAGCGTCCAGTTAGCCCACGGTAGCGGCGGTCAGGCAATGCAGCAGCTGATCGGCGACCTGTTTATGCAGGCCTTCGCCAACCCCTGGCTGGCGGAGCAGGAGGATCAGGCGCGCCTCGATCTGGCGGCGCTCGCCGCCCAGGGGGACCGACTCGCCTTCTCCACCGACAGCTACGTGATTGACCCGCTGTTCTTTCCCGGCGGCAATATCGGCAAGCTGGCCGTCTGCGGTACCGCCAACGATGTGGCGGTCAGCGGCGCCATCCCCCGCTATCTTTCCTGCGGCTTTATTCTCGAAGAGGGGCTGGAGATGGCCACCCTGGAAGCGGTGGTCGCCAGCATGGCCGACACCGCCCGGGCGGCAGGGATCGCCATCGTCACCGGCGACACTAAAGTGGTGCCGCGCGGCGCGGCGGATAAGCTGTTTATTAACACCGCCGGCATCGGCGCCATCCCGGCGGACGTTCGCTGGGGGACGCAGCAGATTAGCGCCGGTGATGTGCTACTGGTCAGCGGCACGCTGGGGGATCATGGCGCCACCATCCTTAACCTGCGCGAGCAGATGGGGCTGGACGGCGCGCTGTCGAGCGATTGCGCGGTGCTGACGCCGCTTATCCAGACCCTGCGGCCACTGAGCGGGGTGAAAGCCCTGCGCGACGCCACCCGCGGCGGGGTCAATGCCGTCGCCCATGAGTTCGCCGCCGCCAGCGGCTGCGGCATCGAACTGCAGGAGGCAACGCTGCCGGTCAACGATACGGTGCGTGGGGTCTGCGAGCTGCTTGGGCTGGACGCGCTGAACTTCGCCAACGAAGGCAAACTGGTGCTCGCCGTCGCCCGCGAGGCCGCGGAAAACGTGCTGGCGCATTTGCGGTCTCACCCACTGGGACGCGATGCGGCGATAATCGGCGAAGTGGTCGACCGCCCGGGCGTGCGTTCCGTTGGGCTGTACGGCGTGAAGCGTACGCTCGATCTTCCCCACGCCGAGCCGCTGCCGAGAATTTGTTAACGACGGCGTCGGGCCCCGGATAGCGGCTGGCGCCTTATCCGGGCTACAAAACTGCGCGCACATGTAGCCCGGCTAAGCGCCAGCCGGGGTTAAAGCGGCAATAACCGCTTTATTAACATACTATTATTTGTACCATCATTTTCTTATGCGCCACGTTGTCGGCGCGTTTTGGACGTAAGCAATGTCGTATACACCGATGAGCGATCTCGGCCAGCAAGGGCTGTTCGATATCACCCGGCTTTTATTACAGCAGCCCGATCTGGCCGCGCTGAGCGAAACTCTCACCCGCCTGGTGCAACAGTCTGCGCTCGCCGACGAGGCGGCCATCATCCTGTGGAACGCGGGTAACCACCGCGCGGCCAGGTACGCCTGCGATGAAGCCGGCCACCCGGTGAGCTACGAGGACGAAACCGTGCTGGCCCACGGTCCGGTGCGCCGCTTACTCTCCCGGCCGGATGCGCTGCATTGCGACCACGAGACCTTTGCCGACACCTGGCCGCAGCTTATCCGCAGCGGGCTCTATCGCCCGTTCGGGTACTACTCTCTGCTGCCGCTGGCGGCTGATGGGCGGATCTTCGGCGGCTGTGAATTTCTGCGCCGTGACAACCGGCCGTGGAGCGAGAAAGAGTTCCAGCGGCTGCATACCTTCACGCAGATCGTCGCCGTCGTCACCGAGCAAATTCAGAACCGGGTCAGCAATAACGTCGATTACGATCTGCTGTGCCACGAGCGCGACAACTTTCGCATCCTGGTGGCGATCACCAACGCGGTGCTCTCACGCCTGGATATCGACGAGCTGGTCAGCGAGGTGGCGAAAGAGATCCATCGCTACTTCCGGATCGATGCCATCAGCGTGGTGCTGCGCAGCGACCGCAAAGGGAAGCTCAACATCTATTCCACGCATTATCTTGACGCCAGCCATCCGGTCCACGACCAGAGCGAGGTGGACGAAGCCGGCACCCTCACCGAGCGCGTATTCAAAAGCAAAGAGATGCTGCTGCTCAACCTGCACGAGCATGACACCCTCGCGCCGTATGAGAAAATGCTCTTCGAGATGTGGGGCAATAAGATCCAGACCCTGTGCCTGCTGCCGCTGATGTCCGGCAATACCCTGCTCGGGGTGCTAAAGCTGGCGCAGTGCGACGAACAGGTCTTCACCACCACCAATCTCAAGCTACTGCGGCAGATCGCCGAGCGGGTGTCGATCGCTATCGATAACGCCCTCGCCTACCGCGAAATTCAGCGCCTGAAAGAGCGGCTGGTGGATGAGAACCTCGCCCTCACCGAGCAGCTCAATAATGTCGAGAGCGAATTCGGCGAGATCATCGGCCGCAGCGAGGCGATGAACAATGTGCTCAAGCAGGTCGAGATGGTCGCCCACAGCGACAGCACCGTGCTGATCCTCGGCGAAACCGGCACCGGTAAAGAGCTTATCGCCCGCGCCATCCACAACCTCAGCGGGCGTAACGGTCGACGGATGGTGAAGATGAACTGCGCCGCGATGCCCGCCGGGCTGCTGGAGAGCGATCTGTTCGGCCACGAACGCGGCGCGTTCACCGGGGCCAGCGCCCAGCGTATCGGCCGCTTCGAGCTGGCGGACAAAAGCTCCCTGTTCCTTGATGAAGTGGGCGATATGCCGCTGGAGCTACAGCCCAAACTGCTGCGCGTCCTCCAGGAGCAGGAGTTCGAACGTCTGGGGAGCAACAAGCTGATCCAGACCGACGTCCGGCTGATCGCCGCCACCAACCGCGATCTCAAGCAGATGGTTATCGACAGGGAATTCCGCAGCGATCTCTACTATCGGCTCAACGTGTTCCCCATCCACCTGCCGCCGTTGCGCGAGCGCCCCGACGATATCCCGCTGCTGGTGAAGGCGTTTACCTTTAAAATCGCCCGCCGCATGGGGCGCAACATCGACAGTATTCCGGCGGAAACCCTGCGCACCCTGACGCGGATGGAGTGGCCGGGCAACGTGCGCGAGCTGGAAAACGTCATCGAACGGGCGGTGTTACTCACCCGCGGCAACGTGCTGCAGCTCTCCCTGCCGGAGCTGGATATCGTGGAAGCCCCGCGGGCGCCGGCGGTCCTGCCTGAGGAAGGTGAGGATGAATATCAGCTGATCGTCCGGGTGCTGAAGGAGAGCAACGGCGTGGTGGCCGGGCCGAAAGGCGCCGCCCAGCGGCTGGGGCTCAAGCGCACCACGCTCCTGTCGCGCATGAAGCGGCTGGGTATTAATAAAGACGAACTGGTGTAACCTCGCGCGCTCCCCCTTTCCGCGCCGGTGAGAGGGAGCGCTGGCGCAGCGCGCTATTTATCGCTGGTAAAACCGTTGCTGGTCGCCAGTTCGGCAAACCACAGCGCATTGCGTTTTATCTGTCGCTCGCCGGTCTCCAGATCCAGTCGCCAGAAGCCGTAGCGCCGTTTGAAGGCATTGATCCACGACCAGTTGTCGATAAACGTCCACTGGTGCACGCCAAAGCAGTTCGCGCCGTCGGCTATCGCCCGATGCAGCTGCACCAGATGCTCCTCCATCAGCTGGATGCGGAAAGTATCGTCTATCACCCCGTCCGCCCCGGGCTCGCCCTCTGATTGTCGATCCATCGCGATGCCGATTTCCGCGAGATACCACTTAATATTGCCGTAGTTATCGCGAATATTGGCGGCAATGTCATAGATCGCCTGCGGCAGGATCTCGTTGTTATCACGATAAGGATTAAAGCGGCCCTGCGGGTTCACCGCGTTTTCGAAATAGTATTCCGGGGTGAAATAATCGAGGTCATATTCGCTCTCACGCGCTTTTACCCGCCGCGGCACGTAATAGTTTACCCCAAGAAAATCGATATCCGCGCTGAGGATCAACGCCGCGTCGTCTTTGCTGGTCGTCGGCAGGCAGTCGTGGGCGGCAAGGATCTCGCACAGCGCTTTGGGGAATTCATGTTTTACCAGCGGGTCAAGGAAGCTGCGGTTAAAAAACAGGTCGGCATACCCGGCGGCTTTTTTATCCGCGTCGCTGTCGGTGAGGGTATAGCTCGGGGTCAGGTTGAGCACCACGCCGATCTCGCCCGCCAGCGCCAGTTCACGATAAGCCGTTACCGCTTTGGCGTGCGCCAGCATAATGTTAAACGCCACCTGCGCCGCCAGCCGGCCATCTTTCTTACATGGATAGTGGAAGTCGTACAGGTAGCCTCCCTCAACCGGCACAATCGGCTCGTTGAAGGTTATCCAGTATTTAACCTTATGGCCAAACAGGCTAAAGGCGGTGCGGGCAAAGCGGGCAAACAGCTCGGCTACGTGCGCCGATTCAAAGCCGCCGTACTGTTTCTGCAGCGCTTCCGGCATATCAAAGTGGTAGAGATTGATCATCGGCTCAATGCCGTTGGCGCTCATCTCATCCAGATAGGCATGATAAAAACGCACCGCGTCCGGATCCGGCGCGCCGGTTTCCAAATCAGCGATCAGTCGTGACCACTGTATCGAGGTACGAAATGAGTTGAAGCCGGTCTGTTTCATCAGCGCCACGTCCTGCGGATACTGATGATAAGTATCACACACGGTTTGCGGCCCTACCTGCTGATAAAATCGCTCCGGCTGTTCGGCAAACCAACTGTCCCAGATGGAACGATGGCGCTTATTGGTGACTCCTTCCGTTTGCGGGCCGGACGCCGCCGCCCCCCACAGGAACCCTTGCGGAAACTGATACTGCTGCATAACCTCTCCTTCGAAAAAAGGCTGCGCCCGTCTGGCGCAGCCTGAACGTACTACTCAGCGACCACTTCGATCGATTTAATGAACATATAGCCCCAGTCGCCGGCGAAGCGGCCGAAGTCAATCTGATTAGTCCCCGCGTTAAGCGTCACCGGTATCCGCAGCTGTTGGCCCTGCTCATCCGTCTGCGGGAAGGCCACGGCCTGCGGAGCGTCCCCGTTGACGACAAACGAGTTCTGCTTACCGCCCCATTTGCCGTTGAAGGTCACATTGAGCAGGAACTGACCGCTCCACGGCGCCTGCACCTGCCAGCTGACCTTATCCCCCTCGTTGGCGAATGGGCCGAGGAAGCCGTCCTCGCCAACTGTCAGCGCGTCTTTTTCACTCTTCATTACCGTCAGCCGCCCCTCAGCCACGCCATAAACTTCGCCGTGATAACGACAGAAATCCGCTGGCGCTTTCCCCGCCGCTTCGCCCACCGTCACGGTCACGGTTTTGCTGCTTTTCAACAGCCCATCGTCCGCCGTGAACGTCAGCGCATAGGTACCTGGCGCCGTAAACCAGGCCCGGGATTGAGCCCGATCGGCATGGCAGAAATGCACCTGGCCATCGCCGGCGTGCTGCCAGCCCACCTTAACCTCTCGCGACGGCAGGCCATCGTCCTGCCAGCTGGCCGTAAGCTCGACGCCCTGGTCCTGCGTGGTGGTTAGGGCCGGTTCCAGCGTGACAACCGGCGGCTGATTCTCCTCGCTATGCTGCACGCTAATCACATTGGAAGGAGCCGAACGACCGCTCTCGTTTTTCGCTGTCACCCGGTAGTAGTACGTATGCCCGAGCTGAAGCTGACGATAATCGTCGCGGAACAGAACCATGGTTTCCGGGTTCCATTCGTTAACGCCATCGGAGATATCCCGGCCCACCACCGTCCACGGCCCGGTCGGCGAGTCGGCGCGTTCAACATCGTAGCTGCGTCCCACCGCGGCTCCCATCCAGTTGATCGCGAAGGGCGAGGTGGTCTCGCGCAGCAAAGGCGCGTCCGGCTTCGGCAGCGGCGCCATCGTCTGCTGCCCAGCCATCTGCGCCGCGGCCGTGCGCACCAGATCGACCACCGCCTGCTCCTGGTTCGCTTCGCCTTCTTTGGCAAACCCCGGCAGGTGGTAGCTGTAGTGCCCGGTCGACTCCTTATGCCAGTAGAAGCCGCCGTCGTGACGATGGCCGCGAAAGCCCCAGATAAGCCCGCCGGCGGCTTGCGCCCCGTTGACCTCGCTGTGAACAATCGACTGCATAATGGCGTTCAGTTGATCCGCCGGCAGCAGGCCAAACTCGCCGACGAGATAGACTTTTTGCCCGCCGACGGCGCGCAGATCCTGCGTCACCTGCCCGGGATGGTTATTATCGGCATTGGTGTAATAGTGATTGCTGACGATATCCACATTGGGGTCGGTCAACGCAAACGGATTAATTTTCTTATAGGTGCCATCCACCACCAACTGATGAGGGGCCCACTTTTTAATCCACGCCGCGGTCTGATGCAGGAAATCGGCGTTGGTATCCTCCAGCTCGTTACCGGTTTCCCAGGCCATGATCGCCTTTTCATCATAATAGGCGCGGCCGGTGACAGTATTTGTCCGGGTGATAACCTGGCGGATCACATCCAGATAGGCTTTGAAGGTCTTGCTATCGGTCCGATAAAAGTCTTCCGCTTTTTCATGGTAGAACGCCGCCAGCTGCTCGCGCCCGCCCCACCACCACCAATGGTCGATAAACGGCAGGATCAGACGCAATCCCTGTTTATCCGCTTCGGCAATCATGTTGTCATACACCTGCATGGCTTTTTCATTCAGCCGCGGCATGCCGTCCGCCGTTTCCGGCGCCAGAATATGGGTCTCGCGCCCGCAGGCTTTATCAAATTCCTGCTGTACCGACAGCACGTAGACGCGCTGGGCTTTCGCCCCGGTTTGCACCATCGCCTGGATCCAGTTTTGCTGCTCCTGCGCCGTTGGCCATTTAAAGTATTGTCCCCAGCCGCGCGGGTCTGCTCTGCAGGGGCCACGGGCGTCGTCTTCAATGCGGTGCAGTTCCGGCGCGTGGATCCCGGCGAAACGAAACACCTTGTCGCCGTCCTTGAGGGCGGCGCCATCGCGAGTGATAAAGTGCGTAAAGTGCGAGCGCTCGGCGGCCAGCGCCCCGCCGGCTCCCAGCGCGGACAGCAGCCCCATCAGCAGCAGGTTTTTCATCGGCTTCATCGTTGTCTCTCCTTAGAACCAGACCTCGGCCTGTACGCCGAAGTTAACGGTGTCGGTAGAGCCACTGCGGGAATACCCGCCGGCGGTGATGGTATTGGTATCCCAGTTGTAGTTGCCGTCCAGCGCATCGGAGACACCTTTATCCCACTTCGCGTAGGTGACGAAGAAGCGCAGCTGCGGGCGTGCCCAGAAACCGGAGTCAAAGGTCAGCGTTGGCGCAACGGTGACTTTGGTCAGGCCGCCTTTGCCTTTGCCGTTTACCCCTTTGTAGTTTTTGTCATCCAGGTATTCGTAGCCCAGCTCGTACTGCATGGCAAAGTTGCGGGTAATCTGATGATAAGGGCGGATACCGGCGACCCACATCGAGCGTCCCCAGCCATGGTCATCTTCCGTCCACCAGCGGTAGTTTTTATCTTTCTGCCAGAAAGCGAAGGTCGAGATCTCCAGGTCGCCCATCGAGGCCACGCTATCCAGCACCACTCGCCAGGACTGAGTGTTTTCCAGATTGGCCCAGCCCCAGCCGTTTTTACCCAGCGAGTCACCCGCCGCCAGCCCTTTCCCGTACTGCAATGCAAGGCGGGAGTAGCCTCCGGTCAGACCATAGAAACCGTCAAAGTTATAAATACCGGTCACGCCATAGCCCTTCTCGGCGGAAGTCGGGTGGTTTTCGTTACGGTTCATATGGTGGCCGATCAGCTCCAGATCGAAGCCTGTCCCCGCGATCTTTTTCAGCCACAGGTTGAGGGAATAGTCATCCGGATAGCCCTGATCTCCCTTATCCACCGGGTAGGCTTTGGTTTCATCGGTGGGTGAAAAGGCGTACACCCCGGCGTCGAAGCGGGCGAAGCCGAGATCCATGTTGTCGAAGCCGCCGCCGGTGCCGTTGTACTGAATGTACTCCCAGTCGAACTGATGGCTGGAGGTGTTGGAGCTGCTGTAGCGCTTACCGGCCCAGAAGGTCATCTCCGGCGCAAAATCCAGATTGCTCAGCTCGGCGAACCCTTCACGAAACTGTACGTCATGGCCATCGTCATCCTGACAGTTCCAGTCGGAGGTGCATTTCGACTGGTGAGTGAGGTTGGCCTGCACTTTCGCCACCACGCCGCTGTCCGCCGTCAGCGTCACGGTGGGGATCAGTTCGATCTTGGTGTCTTCTTCGTTGCCCAGTCGCCACTTACCGTCCGGCATCAGGCCGACGGAGTCCGCGCGGTTGCCATCGGAGTTCGCCAGGATCCCGGAGCGGATATAGCCATGCAGCGCAAAATCATACTTCGGATCGGCGCAGGCCAGGCTGCTGGCCCCTGCCAGCGAGAGGAGAGCCAGAGGTATTGAATGTTTCAGCTTTATCATTATTTTTTTCCCACGTTATGTTTGTTAACACGAACCGATAACGGAGGGGAAATTTACGGATCAAAAATGGAAATGTACATCCGTTAATGGAAATCGCTTTCCATAGTTGCCTATCTGGTTCACAAAATTCGCTCTGCGACGAATATATTCGTGAGACTGATCACATAAAATAACAAGAATGCCGCCGGGAGCCGGCAGCAGAGCGGAAGGAGGAGCAGGTGAATGAGTGCCGCCGGGGGATAAGCCGCCGACGGCGAGGGGTCAGCGTTCGGTTTCCGCGAGCTGGCGTTCGTACACTTTGAAGAAGGGGCGATAGAGCATCCAGGCGTTAAACATCGCGAACAGGCTCATGCACAAATTTTTCCAGCTACCGTTCGCCGACCATGCTGCCCCCAGCGGGGAAGGCATCGACCATGGCAGCATCGCCACCGCGCGGTCGAGGATACCCAGCTGAGTTAAATACCATGCGATACAGGCATTTATCAGCGGAACAAAGAGAAACGGCAGTAAAAAAACCGGGTTCATGATCACCGGAAAACCAAACAGTATTGGCTCGTTGATGTTAAACAGCGACGGCAGCAGGCCAATTTTTGCCACGCTTTTCAGCTGCCGCGAGCGGCTGCGCATCGCCATCAGCACCAGCGGCAAAGTGGAGCCAATACCACCGATCAGCAGGTAAAAATCCCAGAACCCCTGCAGATAAATATGCGGCAGCGTTGGCGAACCGGCCGCCAGCGCCTGCTGATTTTCAAACAGATAGGTCATCCAGAACGGGTTCATGATCCCGGTAATAATCAGCGCGCCGTGGATACCGATAAACCAGAGTAAGTTACAGATAAATAAAGATATCAGTACCGCCATCAGCGTGTCGGACGCCAGCACCAGCGGCCGCACCGCTTCGCTGATTAACTCCGGTACGATGCGTCCGGTGGTCTGCAGCAGTATGGCATTCATCACGCTTATCGACAGCATCACCACCAGCAGCGGGATCAGCAGTTGAAAGCCATTGCGAGTCATCAGCGGCACTTCATCAGGCAAGCGAATACACCAGCCTTTTTTGTAGAAAAAGCGAATTATCTCAATGGAATAGGTGCTGGATATCAGGGCGGTAAATATCCCCATACCGCCGAGATAAACATTGCTCACCGTAGTCTCGCGAAAGCCGATAAACAGCAGAAAAGCCAGACACCCGGTTAAACCGCAGAGCCGTTCCGGCAGACGGTACTGCTTGGCGAGACTGGCGCTGGCGCCGAAGGCGACAATCAGCGCCACCAGGCCAATGGTTAGCTGAAAGGTCGGCAGCAGGATAGGCCGCAGCAGCAAATAGACCTGGCCGAAACGCGAGGCGCCGTCTATGGAAACGGGCGGAAACAAAATGGGCACCAACAGGCTGCCAACAATCACAAAGGGCATCGCCAGCGCAAAGCTATCGCGCATCGCCGTAATGTGGTTGTTGCGCGTCAGAACATTCGCCAGCGGCGCCAGCCGCTGCTCGATGATATCCACGGCCACATTCATTAACTGAATGTTCATACTCCTACCTTTGCGAATGGTTGTCTCGCCGGGATGATCGCCCACAATACCGGAAAGTGAAAGCCTGCCATAGGTGATCATGGTCACAATTAATAAATCCACAAACGGAAAGCGCTTTCCGTAATGCATCCATTTTGACTATAGTCCGCACATCCAACCTCATCAGGAGCGGTACTTATGAAAAAAATTATGTTGTGTTGTTCGGCAGGCATGTCCACCAGCCTGCTGATGAAAAAAATGATTGCCGAAGCCGAACAGCGGGGCCTGCCGGTAGAGATCAATGCCTATGGCGTAGCGGAGTTCGCCGAACAGGTTGGCCATTATCAGGTGGTGCTGCTGGGGCCGCAGGTGAAATACATGCAGCAGGATCTGCAAAAACAGGCGGATAAATACGGTATCCGCGTCGAACCCATCAATATGATGGACTACGGCATGCAAAAAGGCGCTGCGGTCCTCGATTTCGCCCTTTCCCTCATCGAAAACAAGAACTAAGGAAAGAACATGAGCTCTCTGTACGCTAAATTGATCGATGTGATCGAACGGCAGATCACGCCTATGGCGGGGGCGATCGGCCAGCAAAAATACGTCACCTCCATCCGCGACGGCTTTATTACCGCCCTGCCCTTTATGATCGTCGGCTCGTTTTTGCTGGTGTTTATCTTTCCCCCCTTCTCACCCGACACCACCTGGGGATTCGCCCGCGCCTGGCTGCAGTTTTCTCTTAACCATCGCGAGTCACTTATGCTGCCGTTCAACTTCAGCATGGGGGTGATGACCCTGTTTATCGCCGTCGGGATCGCCGCCAGCCTCGCCAAACACCATCATCTGGACTCGCTGACCGCCGGGATGCTGTCGCTGATGTCGTTTCTGCTGGTAGCCGCGCCGCTGAAAGATGGCCAGATCTCTACGGCCTACTTCTCCGGCCAGGGGATCTTTACCGCCATTCTGGTGGCCATCTATTCCACCGAGCTGTACGCCTTCCTCAAGCGGCATAACATCACCATTCGCCTGCCGCCGGAAGTGCCTGCCGGGGTGGCGCGCTCGTTCGAGATCCTGATCCCGGTACTGGCGATCATTCTGACGCTGCATCCGCTGAACCTGTTTATCGAGGCCCAGCTGGGGATGATCATTCCGGAAGCGATCATGTCGCTGGTCAAACCGCTGGTCGCGGCTTCCGATACGCTGCCGGCCATTCTGTTGTCAGTGCTGGTCTGTCAGGTGCTGTGGTTCGCCGGGATCCACGGCGCGCTGATCGTCACCGGGATCATGAATCCCTTCTGGATGGCCAACCTGTCGGTCAATCAGGCGGCCATGGCCGCTGGCACCGCTATCCCGCACATCTATGTCCAGGGCTTCTGGGATCACTATCTGCTGATCGGCGGCGTCGGCTCCACCCTGCCGCTGGCGCTGATGCTGCTGCGCAGCAAGGCCGTGCATCTGCGGACGATTGGCCGGATGGGGGTCGTACCTGGGGTATTCAATATTAACGAACCGATCCTCTTCGGTGCGCCGATCATCATGAATCCGCTGTTTTTCCTGCCGTTCGTGCTGGTGCCGATGGTCAACGCGACCCTGGCGTACTTTGCGCTGAAGCTGGATCTCGTCAGCCGCGTAGTATCGATGACGCCGTGGACAACGCCGGCGCCCATCGGCGCCTCGTGGGCGGCGAACTGGAGCTTTAGCCCGGTGATCCTGTGCCTCATTTGTATGGCCACCGCCATGGTGATGTACCTGCCATTTCTCAAAGCTTACGAAAAACAGCTGCTGGCCCAGGAGCGTGAAAACGCCGTCGGCCAGGCTGACAACGCGGCGCAAACCGCTTAACGCTAACGATTCAGAGGATAATCATGGAATTAGAAGAACAGGTGATGGGGATCATCATCAACGCCGGCCAGTCACGTAGCCTGTGCTACGAAGCGCTGCACGCCGCTAAAGCGGGTGATTTCGCCACCGCCGACGCCAAAATGCAGGAAGCGGCCCACTATTCCCGCGAAGCTCACCTTGTACAGACCCAGCTTATCGAAGCTGACGAAGGCGAGGGAAAAACCAAAATGACGCTGGTGATGGTCCATGCTCAGGATCACCTGATGACCTCCATTCTGGCGAAAGAGCTGATTGCCGAACTGATTGCGATTTACCGCGCGCAACCGCTTCACGCCTAGCGCGTTCCCCGGCCAGGCGCGCTGGCCGGGCCTGATTCCCCGAGGTCACTATGTTACATCTTGGAATAGATATTGGCGGCACCAAAATGGAAGCCGTACTGCTGGACCCGGCAGGCGAATGCGTCCAGCGCCTGCGCCGGCCGACCCACAAAGAGAGCTATGACGCCTTTATGCGTCAGCTGCTGACCCTGATTGCCGATATTCGCGCGGTCAGCCCCCAGCCATTCACTCTGGGGATCGGCCTGCCCGGGGCTATCGATCCGCAAAGCGGGCGCATTAAAAACTGCAACTGCCTGGTGCTCAACGGTCACGATCTGCGCCGGGATATCATGCAGCAGCTTGGCCAGCCGGTGTGGATGGCAAACGATGCCGACTGCTTCACCCTTTCGGAGGCGGTGGATGGCGCCGGCGCCGGGGCCTCCACCGTCTTCGGGGTGATTATCGGTACCGGCTGCGGCGGCGGGATCGCCGTTCATCAACGGCTGCTCAGCGGCCCCAACGCTATCGCCGGTGAATGGGGGCATAATCCGCTGCCGGGCTATACTCCTGAGCGCGATGGTCCGCCGCAGCCCTGCTACTGCGGCAAAACGAACTGCATCGAAAGCTTTCTCTCCGGCACCGGCTTCGCCCGCCGCTATGGGGAACAAGCCCGTGCGGAAGCCATTGTCGCCGCGGCGCAAAACGGCGATCCGCGCGCGCTGGCCCACTGGCGACACTTTATCGATGCCTTTGCCCGTAGCCTGGCGTCGGTGATCAATATTCTCGACCCGCAGGTGATTGTGCTGGGCGGCGGTCTGTCCAACGTCAGCCAGATCTATCGCGATCTGCCTGCCGCCATCGTGCCGTGGATCTTCTCCGACACCTGCCGCACGCAGATCAAACCGGCCCGCTTCGGCGACGCCAGCGGCGTGCGCGGCGCGGCCTGGCTGCCCCGGCTGCCCGGCGCCGCGGACGGGCAGCGGTAGACACTTTTTTCAGCAGGTATGTTAAGCTAGGCGAAAATGTTCAGACAGAAAAAGCCATGCCAACAATTGATGATGTTTCAAGATTAGCGAATGTCTCAAGAGCGACGGTTTCCCGCGTGCTGACCGGCACCCGGGGCGTGCGCGAAGAGAGCCGGGAAGCTGTGCTGCGGGCCGTTGAAGAACTCAACTATCGCCCGAGCTTTGCCGCGCAAAACCTCGCCAGTCAGACATCCAGCCACGTTGGTCTGGTGATTTCCGCGCAGGACGAAAGCCACGGCACGCGTCTGCTGCCGCTGCTCTCTCAGGCGCTGAAAGGACTGAACAAAAGCCTGCTGGTCCAGTATGTCAGCGATCCGGTAGAGCTGGCGGCGGTGATCGACGATCTGCAGCGCCAGTGCGTGGCGGTGGTGGTGGTGGGCGCCGTTGCCGCCGACGCGCCGCGCAACGTTATCGCCTTTGACCGCTTCGGCGTCGCCGGAAGCAACAGCCAGGGCTACGACTTCGCCTTCGCCACCGAAAGCGCCTGCCGCTATGTGATTGGCAAGGGACACCGCAACATCGCCCTGCTGGTGGACAGCGATAGCGACGATGCCAGCCGTCAGATGCTGGAAGGCTACCGCAACGTCCTGCAAAACTACTCCATTCCTTTTAACCGCCAGCTGGTGCTGACGGCCAACGATGATGTCGAGCAGGCGCTGCTGACCTTAATTAACAGCTTCAGTAAATACTCAGTCATTATCGTTAAACGCGACCGCTACGCGGCTGAGGCGATGCGTCTGTTACGTGAATTCACCATCGCCGTCCCGCAGGAGGTCTCCCTGCTGAGCCTTGAGGATTCTCCGCTCGCCTCGCTGCTCTACCCGCCGCTGACCTGCATCTCATGGCCACTGGAGGCGCTGCTGGATAACTGTATTCAGCGTATTCGCAGCCTGATTGACGACCGGCCAACCTTCACCGCCGAGGGCCGCTCGCTGGCTGGCCGCCTGATCCCGCGCCAGTCGGTCGCCGATATCTCTTGATCTTCGCCCGGTTCGCGCCGGGCCAGACTTGCCTCCCCTTTTCGCGCTTTCGTTTCCCGGCTCATTATTACCCACGCATGCAAATAAGAATTATTTTCATTTGTAAATAGCTTGTGCTATATAACATAGCAATGGCTATAAATGCTGGGAAATTAACCACACTATTGCGAGGGATCCTATGCAACACCTGACACCGCTGAAATCATTGCTGCTGGCCAGCGCGCTGGCCCTGCTGGCCGCGGCGCCGGCCTCGGCGCAGGAGAAATTCAGGGTTATCACTACCTTCACGGTTATCGCCGATATGGCGCAGAACGTGGCCGGCGACGCCGCCGTCGTCAGCTCCATCACCAAACCGGGAGCGGAGATCCACGATTACCAGCCCACGCCGGGCGATATCAAACGCGCGCAGGGGGCACAGCTGATCCTCAGCAATGGGCTTAATCTCGAACGGTGGTTTGCCCGTTTTTATCAGCACTTACAGGGCGTTCCGGAGGTGGTAGTCAGCGAAGGGATCCAGCCGATGGGCATCAGCGCGGGCCCCTATAGCGGGAAGCCCAATCCCCATGCCTGGATGTCGGCAGATAACGCCTTGATTTATGTCGATAACATTCGCGATGCGCTGGTGAAGTACGATCCGCCTCACGCCGACACCTATCGCCGTAACGCCGAGGCCTATAAGGAGAAGATCCGCCAGACGATGGCGCCGCTGCAGGCCAGACTGGCGCAACTGCCGGCGGATAAGCGCTGGCTGGTCACCAGTGAGGGGGCCTTCTCCTATCTGGCCCGCGACTATGGTCTGCGCGAACTGTATCTGTGGCCGATCAATGCCGACCAGCAGGGCACTCCGCAACAGGTGCGCAAGGTTATCGACACCATGAAGAAAGAACGCATCCCGACCATCTTCAGCGAAAGCACCATCTCCGATAAACCGGCGCGTCAGGTGGCGCGCGAAGCCGGGGCCCACTACGGCGGCGTGCTCTATGTCGATTCGCTGAGCGCCGCCGACGGTCCGGTGCCGACCTGGCTCGACCTGCTGCGTGTCACCACCGAAACCATCGTCAACGGTATCCAGGACGGGATGAGGAAGCAGCCATGAATGCAGCGCAAGCGGGACTGTATGTCGACCAGCTCACCGTCACCTGGCGCAACGGCCACACCGCCCTGCGCGACGCCTCATTCAGTGTACCGCGCGGCTCCATTGCCGCGCTGGTAGGCGTTAACGGCTCGGGTAAATCCACACTGTTTAAAGCGCTGATGGGCTTTGTTCGCGTCGGTCACGGCGAGATCTCCATACTCGGCCTGCCGGTCAACCGCGCGCTGCGCCAGAACCTGGTCGCTTATGTCCCGCAGTCAGAAGAGGTGGACTGGTCCTTCCCGGTGCTGGTGGAGGATGTGGTGATGATGGGGCGCTACGGCCATATGGGCTGGCTGCGGCGGGCAAAGCCGCGCGATCGCGACATTGTCGATGCCGCGTTGGCCCGCGTGGGCATGAGCGAGTTCCGCCACCGGCAGATTGGCGAGCTCTCCGGCGGGCAGAAAAAGCGCGTCTTCCTTGCCCGCGCTATCGCTCAGCAGGGCCAGGTTATCCTGCTGGATGAGCCTTTCACCGGCGTCGATGTGCAGACCGAAGCGCGGATCATCAGCCTGCTGCGCGAACTCCGCGATGAGGGCTGTACCATGCTGGTCTCCACCCACAACCTCGGGTCAGTGAGCGAATTTTGTGATTACACGGTGATGGTGAAAGGCACCGTGCTGGCCAGCGGCCCGACAGAAACCACCTTCACCGCCGAGAATCTGGAGCGGGCTTTCAGCGGCGTGCTGCGCCACGTCGCGCTAACCGGCGGGGAAGCGCAGATTATCACCGATGACGAGCGGCCGTTTATCAGCCGGCGCGCGGCGGGAGGCCCACGATGAGCTGGCTGCTGGAGCCGTTTGGCTATCACTATATGCTCAATGCGATGTGGGTGTCGGCGCTGGTGGGCGGCGTCTGCGCGTTTCTCTCCTGCTACCTGATGCTGAAGGGCTGGTCGTTGATTGGCGACGCCCTCTCCCACTCGATTGTGCCCGGCGTCGCCGGGGCCTATATGCTCGGCCTGCCTTTCGCGCTCGGCGCGTTTCTCTCCGGCGGTCTGGCGGCGGGCAGCATGCTGTTTTTGCAGCAGCGGTCGCGGCTGAAAGAGGATGCCATTATCGGCCTGATCTTCTCCTCCTTCTTCGGGATCGGGTTGTTTATGGTGTCGCTGAATCCGACGTCGGTGAATATCCAGACCATTATCCTCGGCAATATTCTGGCCATCGCCCCGGAGGATATTATCCAGCTGGCGGCGATCGGCTTTATCTCGATGGCGATCCTGCTGGTGAAATGGAAAGATCTGATGGTGACCTTCTTTGATGAAAACCACGCCCGCTCGATTGGCCTGAACACCCGCGGCCTGAAGCTGCTGTTCTTTACCCTGCTGGCCGCCTGCACCGTGGCGGCGCTACAGACCGTCGGCGCCTTTTTGGTCATCTGCCTGGTGGTCACCCCCGGGGCCACCGCGTGGCTGTTAACCGACCGCTTCCCGCGCCTGCTGGCTATCGCCGTGGCTATCGGCAGCCTGACCAGTTTCTTCGGCGCCTGGCTCAGTTACTATCTCGACGGCGCCACCGGCGGCATTATCGTGGTCGCGCAAACGCTGTTGTTCCTTATCACCTTTATCTTCGCGCCGAAGCACGGCCTGCTGGCTAACCGCCGCCGCGCCAGGGAGGCCGCATGCTGAATCTGTTCCTGGCCCCGTTCCAGTTTCCTTTTATGGTCAATGCGATAGCAGTATCGATCATCGTGGCCGTGCCCTGCGCGCTGCTGTCGGTTTTTCTGGTGCTCAAAGGCTGGGCGCTGATGGGCGACGCCATGAGCCACGCGGTCTTTCCGGGCGTGGTGCTGGCTTACATCCTTGGCATTCCTTTCGCCATCGGCGCGTTTATCGCCGGGCTGCTGTGCGCCGTGACGACCGGTTTTCTCGACGATAACAGCCGCCTTAAGCGCGATACCATTATGGGGATTGTCTTCTCCGGCATGTTTGGCGCCGGACTGGTGCTGTACGTAGCGATCCAGTCCGATGTTCATCTCGACCATATCCTGTTCGGCGATATGCTGGGAATATCCCTTCGCGATATTGGTCAGACGGCGGCTATCGCGCTGGTGATTGCGCTGATTATCGGCCTTAAATGGCGCGATTTTTTGCTGCACGCCTTTGACCCGACGCAGGCCAAAGCCAGCGGCCTGCGCGGCGGACTGTTGCACTACGGCCTGCTGTGTATGATCGCCCTGACCATCGTCGCGACGCTGCAGTCGGTGGGGATTATTCTGTCGATTTCGCTGCTGATTGCTCCAGGGGCGATCGCGCTCCTGCTGGTGCGGCGCTTTATCCACGCCCTGCTGCTGGCAGTAGCGGTGGCCGTCGGTTGCTCGGCGGGAGGGGTGTGGCTGGCGTTTTATCTCGATAGCGCGCCGGCGCCGACTATCGTGGTGCTGTTTTCCGCGCTGTTTGTGGTCGCCTTTGTGGCAAGCACGATCCGGGATAGTCAGAAACAGAGGGCTTCAGCAACCATCCCCGGTGGCGGCTAACGCCTTACCGGGGCTACAAAAGCACGACTTGTCGCCCGGCTGCGCGCCGCGCTGACCAGAGAAAGGCCGCTATTTTTTCGGTTGGTATTTTTCCGGCAGCGTCGGCACCGGGCGCCTGTCGTCCAGCAGATGGCGAATAGTGAGGATCGGGTGGCGCCAGAGCATCCGCGGCCCGGCCCAGCGCATAATCTGCTTCATCTCTTCGCGCTTCGCCGGCTGGTAGCAGTGCACCGGACACTGCTTGCAGGCCGGTTTATTCTCGCCAAACACGCACTTATCAAGGCGCTTGTCGGCGTAGGCGTTCAGCGCCTGATAGTGATCATTATTGGCCAGCGCCTCGGGACAGCGCCGCTGGTAGAGGGCAATCATCCGCTGAATCGTCAGTTTTTCCCGTTCGATACGCTTCTCCATCTCCCCGCCTTTCGTCTGTTTTTAAGATGCATTTATCATACACCTTAATGTCCCTACCCGACCAGACTCACTGCTTCAGATGCTGGATCAGCTGTAAGGCCGCCCCGGAGAGCACCCCGAAGTGGCTGTAGGCGTAGAAATCGCGGATAAAAACGCTGCCCTCGAGCTCAAACGGACGCAGCAGGCCCAGCGCTTCCTCGTGCCGGTAAACCGGGGCTGGCATCGACGTTAACAGATCGCTCTCGCACAGAAAGGCCTTAATGGCCGAGGAGGACGCGCACTCAATCACCGGCTGCGGACAGGGTAGCTGATGGGCACGAAAGATATCCTCCAGGATGCTCATCGGGGTACTTAACGGCGGCGGCATGATCCACGGATAGTCCAGCATCGCCTCGAGGGATAAGTTCGCCGCCTGATGCAGCGGGTGGTGCTGCCTGGCGACGATGCAGATCCGGTCCTGCCAGTTAATTTTACCGCGCACCACGATTTTCTCATCATGCGCTAAGGGGCCGCAGAGGGCGATATCGATGTCGTGCATCAGCAGGAGTTTAAAGAGCTCAGAGTCAATGCGGTCGACGATCCGCAGATGGATCTTGGGATGACGCTGATGGAAAGCCGCCAGCTTATCGATGAAATGGCTGGTCAGCAGGCTGGAAACACAGCCAATCCGCAGGATACCTTTCCCGGCGCCGCGGATGAGCGCAATCTCCTCGCGGGCCTTTTGTTCGGTATTCAGCATCGTCATTGCATAGGGTAAAAAGGCGCTACCATACTCGCTCAACGCCATACCGTGTTTGTGTCTTTCGAATAAGGTCGCACTCAGGTCCGCTTCCAGGCTCAATAACAGCCGGCTCAGTCCCGACTGAGTGATCCCCATCTTCTCCGCGGCCAGGGTCATATTGCCTTCGTGAGCGACAGTAATAAACGCCTGAATCTGCTTAAATTTCATTGGCATGATATTTACTCATTGAACAAACGGTTTTTACATTTCCCCTGCGGCCTGTTTTAGCGAATAAATGTCACTATCAACACGCTCGAAAATAGCTACCGCGCATCAGGCAAAACGGATTTATTGACCTCACCACGCACCGCAAAACGAATTTCTGACCCGAAGATAATTTATAATGAGAATATATCACCATGACACAGAACAATATTCTATTAATTTCAGGCGCTATATTACCGGTTATCATTACCGTCATCATCGGCTATATAAGCGGTAAACGAAAAGACTTTAACTGGCAGCAGGCAGGAGACATCAATAAAATTGTGATGCTCTATGCATTACCGCTGAGTATTTTCAGCAATATGGTGATGACGCCGCGACATATTGTCATGACCATGGGCCCGGTTGCGGTGGCCATTATCCTGGCGCTGATTCTGAGCTTCGTCATTCCCTTACTGGTCGCCCGCTATCTGTTTCGACGCGACCTCGCCCTCAGTACGCTGCAGGCGCTGGCCATCGGCTCGCCGGCAGTCCCGTTTATCGGCACCTCAGTGCTGGCCTTTTTATTTGGCACCGTCAGCGCGTCGCTGATCACCGTGTCCAGCATCACGCAAAACGTCTTCCAGCTGCCGCTGGTAATGATTCTGATGTCGGTCGCCACTGGCGATAAAAGCCAGCATATCTCCTTTGGCACACGGGTGATAAACGCCATTAAACAACCTGTGGTCTGGTCACCGGTGATCGCCCTGATCATCGTGCTGGCGGATATCCATATTCCGCAGACTATCTCGATGTCGCTGGGTCTGCTGGGTAAAGCCTCTGGCGGGCTGGCGCTGTTTGCCGCCGGGATCGTACTCTATACACGCAGCATTGTTATCACCACCGCGACCATTATCACCGTTATCGCCCGCAATATTATGGTGCCCGGCGCCTGCTATCTCCTGTTATTAAAAATGGGCTTCAGCATGGAGCAAATAAAGGAAGTCGTATTGACGATGGCTATCCCGGTAGGCTCCATCGCGATAATTATTGCCATGCAGTATAAAACCGGCGAGCAGGAAATGGCCTCGACGATGGCGCTGAGTATTATTGCCTCCATCATTACGATGGGCGGATTTATTTTCTTAACCTTTTAATTACCGCGATAACATCGCGTGAATACGGAGAGAATATGGCCTCTATCACATTATCGGCTGCAGAATTGTTACTGCATCGGCTACAGGCGCTGGACGTGGCATATATTTTTATTAACTCGGGCACCGATTATCCGCCGGTTATTGAAGCCTGGGCAAAGGCCCGGGCGACCGGGCAAAAGGTACCCGAGCTGGTGATCTGCCCGCATGAAAACGCCGCCATCGGCATGGCGCACGGCTACTACCTCGGCACCGGCAAGGTGCAGGCGGTGATGGTTCACACCAACGTCGGGTTAGCCAACGCCGCCTGCGGCGTCATCAACCTCGCCAACAGCAATATTCCGGTGCTGATTTTTGGCGGCCGCACGCCGATTAGCGAACATTCCCACTTCGGCTGCCGCAATACGCCGATTGGCTACGGCCAGGAGATGCGCGACCAGGCGGCGCTGATCCGTGAATCCGTGAAGTGGGATTTTGAACTGCGGCTGGCCGATCAGATCGGCGAGCATGTTGACCGGGCCTGGGCGATTGCCAGCTCCCTGCCGAAAGGGCCGGTCTACCTGAGCTTACCGCGCGAGCCATTGTGCGAGACCTTTGCCATTGATGAGGCCGCGCTGCAGGCCGGTCCTTCGCAGCAGCCGGTCCGCTATGCGCCAGTCCGGGAAGATATCGCCCGCGCCGCCGAGGCAATCGCCTGCGCCAGGCATCCCGTCATCTTCGCCCAGCGTGGCGCCCGAACGGCGGGTGGCTTTGCGCGCCTCAATAGCCTGGTGCGCGAATGGGCGATCCCATTGGTGGAATACTGGGGTACCGAGGTGACCCTGAGCGCCGATAATCCACTGCTCGCCGGGGCTGATCCCAGCGTCTGGCTCGCCGACGCCGATGTGATTCTGGTGGTCGACTCGCAGGCGCCATGGATGATCGCCGAGGGCGACTGTCGCCAGGACTGCACCGTGATCCAGATGGGCCCCGATCCGCTCTTCTCCCGCTACCCGGTGCGCGGCTATCGCGCGGACATCAACCTGGCGGGCGAGACCGATGAAGTCTTCGGTCTGCTGGAGGAGGCGCTGCACCCACTGCAGGCCGCCCGCCAGCGGCATGTGGCGGAGCGGGCGGCATATACGCAGAACCGCATCCAGCAAAAGAAAAACCAGCGCGACGCGCTTCTCCATGCCAGCCAGACCGGGGTCATTACCAAACCCTGGCTCAGCTACTGCCTCGGCCATCTGGCGAATCAACACCGCGGCCGGATCGTTTCTGAACTGACCACGCTGCCGCAGTTTGCCGGACTGATCCATGCCGAGAGCTATTACCAGGAAGCGCTGGCCGGCGGCCTGGGCGAAGCCCTGCCTATCGCACTGGGGCTGCAGCTTGCGCGCCAGGAAGAGCTGATTATTGCCGCCGTCGGCGACGGCTCGTACCTGTTCGCCAACCCTGCGGTCTGCCACCATATTGCGGAGGTAATGAAGCTCCCCGTCCTCGTCGTGGTCGGAAACAACGGCGGATGGGGCGCCGTCGCGGGCGGCACTAAAGCGCTCTACCCGGACGGCTACGCAGCCCGCGCGGAGACCATTCCGGCCACCGCCTTTACCACCTCGCCGGATTTCGCCGCGATCGCCGCCTCCAGCCGCGCGGCGGCCCTGTCGGTTTCCCGGGCCGAAGATCTCCCCGGTGTGCTGGAAGAGGCGGTCACCCTCATACGCACCCGCCGACAAAGCGTGCTGGTTGACGTGCAGTTAGCCCGCTAACGGCTTCTCCTCCGGGCGCTTGTCGCCCGGAGGGGGTTGTCACCCCTTCTGATCACCTTTATCCACATGGCCCAGCGGCTTCTCCGGGAAGCAGACATCGCGCACCCGGCGTTTCAGCTCGGCCGCATCCGGAAAACCGCCATCCTGCTTGCGCTCCCAGATCTGCTGACCGTCGATATCGATCGTGAAGATCCCGCCGGTCCCCGGCACCAGCGTCACCGAGGCGATGTCGGTGCTGAAGGTATGTAACAGCTCCTGCGCCATCCAGCTGGCGCGCAGCATCCAGTTGCACTGGGAACAGTAGGTGATGGTGATGGCCGCTTTTGAGTTCATCGTCGTCTCGCTCAGGCTGAAAGGGCATATTGTAAACAAAGTGCAGTTTAAATGAAGAACACATGATTATTTTGTTGCAAACGATAATACCTATCATTACCATTCGCAATCAACAAATGGAGTAAGACCCCATCCGCAACGGAAAAGACGGAGCAACCTGCAACTCTGGAAGTAACGCGTGAGCCGATACTAATAACGATCAAGGCGTGGCGACTATGTACAAATCGACTCCGTCAGCAGCATGGTGTAAAAAACGCCTGCTGGTGACCTCTTTGCTTGCAGCAATTTATCAGACTTCTGCCATCGCAGCAGACACTTCCGCCGTTAGCGGCGAGGCGGTGGATGACACCTCGGAACAAATGACCGTTACCGCTCCCGCACCGGTGCAGAAAGCCGGTAGCGAACACAGCATCAGCGCCCGGGAGCTGGAGGATAAAGGCGCTAACGATTTTGGCTCTATCATGCGCTATGAGCCGCTCATCAGCGCCACCGGGGCCAGCGGCGGCTCCGGCAACGGCAAAAGCGGCTTCGACCGCGGAGGCTACACCGGCTACAACATTCGCGGCATGGAGAGCAACCGCGTCGGCATCGACGTGGACGGTATCGCCCAACCCAACGCCACCGGCCGCGGCTACGTCGGCCGCGCCGGGCTCAACACCTTCGGCATTGGCCGCGATTATATCGACCCGTATATGTACGGCAGCGTGGATATCCAGTCCGGCGCCACCTCGACGGAAACGGCCAACAGCGCTATCGGGGGGAATGTCTCCTTCCGCCCGAAATCGGCGGATGATTACCTGCGCCCGGGCAAGACCAGCGCCTTCGGCTACCGCAGCGGTTACGACTCTGCGGATCGCAGCTGGCACAACGGGGTGACCGTCGCCGGCGGCGATGAGTTCCTGCGCGGCATTTTGGTCTACAGCCGCCGTGACGGTCAGGAAACTGAAAACAACAGCGGCACCGTCGACGCCTACCCGGCGAACTGGCACTCCGATGCTTTTCTGGCCTCCGGGATCTGGCAGCCTAACGATGAGCACAAGCTGACCAGCACCTTCGACTATTACCATAAAACCAACCACACCCACTACGATACCTGGGACTCCAGCGGCAACAGCACCATCGGCACCGCCAACCAGACCAGCCAGACCCGGCGCTGGGGCCTGAGCCTGAAGGATGACTGGACGCCGATGAACGACTACCTCGACAGCGTCTCCACGAAAATCTACTACCAGCATACCGAAGCTCATGACTGGACTTATATGCCGGACAGCGTCACCCGCAGAATGCAGACGGTGAACTCCAACTATGACACCGACACCTGGGGCCTGCAGACCGCGCTGGCGAAAACCCTGGGCCGCCACGATCTGAGCGCCGGCTTCAACGCCAGCACCAGCAAAACCCAGCGGCCGTTCAGCCAGTCACCGATCCCCAGCGTTTACAGTGAGATCATGCAGCCGGAGGCAGACAGCCGCAGCTACACCCTCGGCGGCTTTGTCCAGGATAAGATCAACTTCGATCTCGATAGCCACAACTTCGCCATTATTCCCGGCGTGCGCGTGGTGCATCAATCGACTAAGCCGGAAAATCTGTCCGACCTTGCCGCCAACAGCAGCGTGCTGAGCGAATCGTCGGTGGCGAATCTGTACGGCAAAAACAGCGATACCCAGGTTCTGCCGTCGTTGACCTTCCAGTACGACATTACGCCGCGGCTGATGACCTACCTGCAGTACCAGCGCGGCGCGCAGTTCCCCAACGCCAGCCAGCTGTATGGCTCCTGGAACCTCGGCTCCAGCTACGCCGGTAGCCAACAGTATGCCCTGATCGGCAATACCGATCTGAAGACGGAAACCAGCGATAATCTCGAGTGGGGGCTGAAGGGCGAAGTCACAGAAGGCATCACCGTGCGCACGGCGCTGTTCTACAACAGCTATAAGAACTTTATCGCCTATACCCGCTATACCCGCGCCAATAATCCGGGCCAGTTCACGAATGTGCCGTCGAACATCTACACCATTTATCAGGCGGAAAACCGCGATAAAGCCTATATCTACGGCGGTGAGATCAGCACCAAATTTAACTTTGGCACCTGGTTTGAGCAGGTGAACGGCCTGAGCACCACCCTAGCCCTCGGCTATAGCGAAGGGAAATCGAAATCCAGCTACAGCGGCGATAAATACGTCGACCTCGACAGCGTGGCGCCGATGAAAGCCATCGTCGGCGTGGCATGGGACGATCCGGCGAAACGCTACGGCACCGCCCTGACAGCGACCTTTGTCAAAGGGAAACAGGCGACCGCCACCAACCGCGAAAGCTACAGCAACAGCGGATCCACCATCACCGATGCCAGCAGCGACTATATGCGCGTGCCGGGCTACGGCATGCTGGACTGGACCGCGTACTGGCAGGTGGCGAAAAACGTGCGCCTCAATGGCGGGGTCTACAACCTCACCGATCGTAAATACTGGGATTACCTGAGCAGCCGCAATATCGAGACCGGCACCAACCAGGACGCCAACGATAAAGCGCTGGCGGTGATGCCGGGCCGCACCTGGCAGCTGGGCGTCAACGTCGACTTCTGATTGCCCGAATAATAACGCACCTGCCCCCGGCCCGCCGGCCGGGGATATTCATCGTCGAGAAGGATATGATTATGCCAAATGCACACCCTGACCTGTGGCAGCGCTACCAGGCCACCAAAGCGGCCAGTACCGCGAAATATGCCCGCGATATCGCCGCGGAAATGGGGATCAGCGAAGCCGAGCTGACCGCCGCCCGCCTCGGCCACGATGCCGTGCGCCTGAGCGATGACGCCCGGGCGCTGATTGCCGCCCTGGAGCGCGTCGGCGAAACCAAATGCATCTGCCGCAACGAGTATGCCGTGCATGAGCAGGTGGGCCAGTTCACGCACCAGCACCTCAGCGGCCACGCCGGGCTGGTGCTGAACCCGCGCGCGCTCGATCTGCGCCTGTTCCTCAGCCAGTGGGCCAGCGCCTTCCATCTGAACGATAATGGTCGTCAGAGCATCCAGTTTTTCGACCACCATGGCGACGCCCTGCTGAAAGTCTATGCGACCACGCAGACCGACATGGCGGCCTGGGACACCCTGATCGCGGAACATCGGGTGGCGGCGCCGGCGCCGCTGGCCCTGCGCCCGCTGGAGCCGGTGAAATATGCCGACACCGCCGACGGTGCCGCGCTGGAGAACGACTGGCGCGCGATGACCGACGTTCACCAGTTCTTCGGTCTGCTGCGTAAATATCAGCTTTCCCGCCAGCAGGCCTTCTGTCTGGTGAGCGACGACCTCGCCTGCCGCGTGGATCGCCATGCGCTGCCGTTGCTGCTGGAGACGGTGCGCCAGGAGGGCAATGAAATCATGATCTTCGTCGGCAATCGCGGCTGCGTGCAGATCTTCACCGGCGCCCTGGAAAAGCTCGCCCCCATGCGCGGCTGGCTAAATATCTTCAATACCACTTTTACCCTGCATCTGCGCGAAGAGAGCCTCGATGAAGTGTGGGTGACCCGCAAGCCGACCTCGGACGGACACGTCACCAGCGTCGAACTGTTCGCCAAAGACGGCACCCAGATTGCCCAGCTCTATGGCCAGCGCAGCGAGGGCCACCCCGAGCAGGCGCAATGGCGCCAGCAGGTAGATCGTCTGACCCGTGAAGGACTGCCAGCATGATGCGCTGGTTACTGCTCTTCATCGCTTTCCCGCTGCTGAGCCACGCTGCCGTTGAGCGGCTCGTCACCCTCGGCGGAGATGTCACTGAGATCGTCTATGCCCTTGACGCGGAACAGAGCCTGGTGGCGCGGGACAGCACCAGCAGCTGGCCCCCGGCGGCGCAAAAGCTGCCGGACGTCGGCTACCTGCGGCAGCTGAACGCCGAGGGGATCCTCGCGTTACGCCCGCAGCTGGTATTAGCGAGCGCCCAGGCGCAGCCCTCGCTGGTCTTACACAAAGTACAGGCGAGCGGGGTGAAGGTGGTTAACGTGCCGGGCGGCGAAAGTCTGTCCGCGATCGATAACAAAGTGGCCGTCATTGCCGAAGCGTTAGGTAAAACAACGGCTGGCGACGCGCTGCGCCAGCAGCTTCAGCAACAGATCGCCGCCATTCCCACGCAGCCGGTTGCTAAGCGGGTGCTGTTTATTCTCAGCCACGGCGGAATGAATACCCTGGTGGCCGGACAGCACACCGCGGCCGATGGCGCCATTCGCGCCGCCGGGCTGCAGAACGCGATGCAGGGCTTCGACCACTATCGCGCCATGTCGCAGGAAGGGGTCGCCGCCAGCCAGGCGGATCTGGTGGTGATCTCCGCCGATGGTCTCAAAGGGATGGGCGGCGAAGCTGGGCTGTGGAAACTGCCCGGTCTGGCACAGACCCCGGCGGGGCGTCATAAACAGCTGCTGACGATCGACGATATGGCCCTGCTGGGCTTCGGGCCGCGCACACCGCAGGCGATAATCGCGCTGCGAAACAAAGCGGAGCAGTTGCCCTGATGCGCCCTGCCCTCGCCCGCCGTTTGCTGTTGATGACGCTGCTGCTGGTCTTCCTGACGCTGTTTGCCACCACCCTCGGCGCCATGCGCTTGCCGCTGGTCAACTTGCTGCCTTCCGGGGATGAGATGCTGCGCCACATCTGGCTGAGTATCCGTCTGCCGCGGGTGCTGCTGGCCCTGCTGGTGGGCGCGGCGCTGGCCCTCTCCGGTTGCGTGATGCAGGGGCTGTTTCGCAACCCGCTTGCCGACCCGGGCCTGCTGGGCATCAGCAGCGGCGCCGCGCTGGCGGTGGCCAGCTGGCTGGTGCTTCCGTTCTCCACTACGGGGCTGATCGCCCTGTACATGCCGATGCTGGCGGCGTTTATTGGCAGCCTGGCGGTGATGGTGGTGATTTTCATCCTCAGCCGGGCGGAGGAGGGTTCGCTGTCGCGCCTGCTGCTGGTGGGGATCGCCATCAACGCGCTGTGCGGCGCGCTGGTCGGCGTCCTGTCCTGGCTGAGCAATGACGCCCAGCTGCGCCAGCTGTCGCTGTGGGGCATGGGCAGTCTGGGCCAGGCCGAATGGCCGACGCTGCTGGTGGCCGCGACCTTGATTATCCCGGCGGCGCTGGCGGTGTGGTGGATGGCGTCCCGCCTCAATCTGCTGCAGCTTGGCGATGAAGAGGCACACTATCTCGGGGTCAACGTGCAGGCGCTACAGCGCTGGCTGCTGCTGTGCAGCGCAGTGCTGGTGGCCGCCGCGGTGGCCATCAGCGGAGTCATCGGCTTTATCGGCCTGGTGGTACCGCACCTGATGCGCCTGTGGCTGGGGCCGGACCATCGCGGACTGATCCCCGGCTCGCTGTTGGCCGGCGCGATCCTGCTTCTGCTGGCCGACACCCTGGCTCGCACCGTGGCGGCGCCGGCGGAGATACCGGTCGGTCTGCTCACCAGCCTGCTGGGCGCCCCCTGGTTTCTGTGGCTGGTCTTTCGTCGGGAGAACTCCAGACATGGTTAATGAATACTGCGCCCAGGGGCTGGCGCTTCGCCTCGGCCAGCGGCAGATCATCGACAACGTCTCCGTCGCGCTGCGCGGCGGCGAGATGACGGCGCTTATCGGGCCGAACGGCGCCGGGAAATCCACTCTGCTGCGGCTGTTGACCGGCTATCTGACTCCGGACAGCGGCACCCGCCGTCTTGCAGGAAAGCCGCTGGAGGCCTGGTCCCCCGAGGCGCTGTCGCGCCGGCGGGCGGTCATGCTGCAGCGAACGGCCCTGCAGGCCGACTGGACGGTGGAAACGGTCATTGCCATGGGACGCGCACCGTGGGGCGCGACGGCAGATCCAGCGGTGCTGGCGGCGGTGATGGCCGTCACCGGCTGCGATGGCCTTGCCGGTCGCCGCTATCCCGGCCTCTCCGGCGGCGAGCAGCAGCGGGTACAGCTGGCCCGCTGTCTGGCGCAGCTGTGGCGCGACGGCGCGCCGCAGGGCTGGCTGTTTCTTGATGAGCCCACCTCGGCGCTGGATCTTTACTATCAGCAGCATCTGCTGCGCTTGCTCAAACGGCTCACCGCCGGCGGGCAACTGCATGTCTGCGTGGTGCTGCATGACCTTAACCTCGCCGCCCTGTGGGCCGACCGCATTCTGATGCTTCACCAGGGCCATCTGGTCGCCCAAGGCACGCCGCAGGAGGTGATCCAGCAGCCGGTTATCCATCGCTGGTACGGGGCGGATGTCCGCCTCGTCCAGCACCCGGACAACGCGGCCCCCCAGGTTTATCTGGCGCCATAATCCCCGCGCGGCGCAACTGGAATCCGGATCGCGCCGCGCGCTTTCGGTATTACACCGCATAAGTTAATGGGCGTTATACTTTCATATCTCTCAGCGCTCCCTTTTGAGGGTCCCCATGAACCGATACACGGTAGCTGGCAGCGAAGGCCAATTTGAGAAAAATTCAGATGAACGGGTTTTGGCTAATAAACTCGGGATCGCTGACGCAAATGAGATTGATAGCGTAGAACTGGTGCTTCTGGAACAACTTTATCGCTCAGTTTTTGAGGAGCACTTTCCAACTGGATTACTCAGCGTCGACATCCTGAAAAAGTGGCACTATCGCTGGTTAGGCAATATCTATGCATGGGCAGGCCAGGAAAGAACGGTCAATATCAGCAAAGGCGATTTTATGTTCGCCCCTTCAGCGCAGTTGGCGAAACTGCTAAACGATTTTGATAAGAAATACCTTGCACATTATACGCCTTGTTCAGGCATGAATGAATTGCAGCTCATAGAAGCTATCGCAGTCACCCATGTTGAATTGATCCTCATCCATCCGTTCAGAGAGGGTAACGGGCGTTTATCACGATTATTAGCCGATGTGATGGCTGTGCAGGCTGGCTATAAACCGCTGGATTATCAAAGCTGGGAACAAAACAAAACCCAGTATATATCGGCTATCCATGCGGGTTTGACTCTGGACTATCGACCGATGAAACACTGGGTCAGCAAGGCCTTAAGAAGAGATTAGGCAAGACGAAGATGCGCATATTTTTTGCGTGCCGCTTCAAGACTCACTTCAACTCTGGCTGATGGTTGCCCTGTCTCGACCGCGGTTGATGTCGCAACAGAACGCGCGATGTCAGCGCGGGAAGGTCTGGCGTATGCGGCCTGAACTTTTTTGTTGTAACTCATGGCATCTCCCGTTTCATTCACCTGATGGTTTCAGTATATCAAGGATCGTCGCTAACTGCTGCCATTACGTATACCAGGGGAATATCGGATATGTCTTTTTCTGACCGGTAACCGCACATCCCGATGCTGGCTTGTTATGTCTCAACCCTCTCTGCAACTGGAATCCGGATCGCGCCGCGCGCTTTCGTCGGTTTCCCTCACCTGCCCATCTCCGTTATTATGTCTCATCCATGTGATAACGACGACAACTACAAAATCGCAGCCATTTCAAATCAGGGATCTGGATAACACCCCATGAGCACAATTGACAATCTCGACGCCCACACGCCGATGATGCAGCAGTATCTCAAGCTGAAGGCGCAACATCCTGACATTCTACTGTTTTACCGGATGGGGGATTTTTACGAGCTGTTTTATGACGATGCGAAACGCGCGTCGCAGCTGCTCGATATCTCGCTGACCAAGCGCGGCGCCTCCGCGGGCGAACCCATCCCGATGGCCGGCATCCCCCACCACGCTGTGGAGAACTACCTCGCCAAACTGGTCAATCAGGGCGAGTCGGTGGCCATTTGCGAGCAGATAGGCGACCCGGCCACCACCAAGGGACCGGTCGAGCGTAAAGTGGTGCGTATCGTTACGCCGGGCACCATCAGCGATGAAGCGCTACTGCAGGAGCGTCAGGACAACCTGCTGGCCGCTATCTGGCAGGACAGCAAAGGCTTTGGCTACGCGACGCTGGATATCAGCTCCGGGCGCTTTCGCCTGAGTGAACCGGCCGACCGTGAAACCATGGCGGCAGAGCTGCAGCGTACTAATCCGGCGGAACTGCTGTATGCGGAAGATTTTGCCGAATCGTCGCTGATCGAGGGCCGCCGCGGCCTGCGCCGTCGCCCGCTATGGGAATTTGAAATCGACACCGCGCGCCAGCAGCTCAACCTGCAGTTCGGCACCCGCGATCTGGTCGGCTTCGGCGTGGAAAACGCCCCGCGCGGCCTGTGCGCCGCCGGCTGCCTGCTGCAGTATGTCAAAGACACTCAGCGTACCTCGCTGCCGCATATTCGCTCCATCACCATGGAACGCCAGCAGGACAGCATCATTATGGATGCCGCCACCCGCCGTAATCTTGAGATTACCCAGAATCTCGCCGGCGGCACCGACAACACCCTGGCCTCGGTACTCGACTGTACGGTGACGCCGATGGGCAGCCGGATGCTCAAGCGCTGGCTGCATATGCCGGTCCGCGATACCGCCGTGCTGGTTGAACGCCAGCAAACCATCGGCGCGCTGCAGGAGCGCTATACCGAGCTGCAGCCGGTGCTGCGCCAGGTCGGCGATCTGGAACGTATTCTGGCGCGTCTGGCGCTGCGTACCGCCCGGCCGCGCGATCTGGCCCGCATGCGCCATGCCCTGCAGCAGTTGCCGCTGCTGCGCGAGCTGCTGGCCGACGTTGACCGTCAGCCGGTGCAAAAATTGCGTGAGAAAATGGGCGAGTTCACCGACCTGCGCGAACTGCTGGAGCGCGCGGTGATCGACGCGCCGCCGGTGTTGGTCCGCGACGGCGGGGTTATCGCCCCAGGCTACAGCGAAGAGCTGGACGAGTGGCGGGCGCTGGCCGATGGCGCCACCGATTATCTCGATAAGCTGGAGATCCGCGAGCGCGAGCGGCTGGGCCTCGATACCCTGAAAGTCGGCTACAACGCCGTCCACGGCTACTACATCCAGATCAGCCGTGGCCAGAGCCACCTCGCGCCGATCCACTACGTGCGCCGCCAGACGCTGAAAAACGCCGAACGCTACATTATTCCTGAGCTGAAGGAATACGAAGATAAGGTGCTGACCTCCAAGGGCAAAGCGCTGGCGCTGGAAAAACAGCTTTATGACGAGCTGTTCGACCTGCTGCTGCCGCATCTCGCCGACCTGCAAACCAGCGCCAGCGCGCTGGCCGAGCTGGACGTGCTGGTCAACCTGGCGGAGCGTGCGGAAACCCTGAACTACTGCTGTCCGACCTTTAGCGATAAGCCAGGTATTCGCATCAGCGAAGGCCGCCATCCGGTGGTCGAGCAGGTACTGAAAGAGCCGTTTATCGCCAACCCGCTGCAGCTGGCGCCGCAGCGGCGGATGCTGATCATCACCGGGCCGAACATGGGCGGTAAAAGTACCTATATGCGCCAGACCGCGCTGATTGCGCTGCTGGCCTATATCGGCAGTTACGTCCCGGCGCAGAAGGTGGAGATCGGGCCCATCGATCGCATCTTTACCCGCGTCGGCGCGGCGGATGACCTGGCCAGCGGCCGCTCGACCTTTATGGTGGAGATGACGGAAACCGCCAATATCCTGCACAACGCCACCGAGCATAGCCTGGTGCTGATGGATGAGATTGGCCGCGGCACGTCCACCTACGACGGGCTATCGCTGGCGTGGGCCTGTGCGGAAAATCTGGCCAACAAAATCAAGGCGCTGACGCTGTTCGCCACCCACTACTTCGAGCTCACTCAGCTGCCGGAGAAAATGGAAGGCGTCGCCAACGTCCACCTCGACGCGCTGGAGCACGGCGATACCATCGCCTTTATGCACAGCGTGCAGGACGGCGCGGCCAGCAAGAGCTATGGCCTGGCGGTCGCCGCGCTGGCCGGGGTGCCGAAAGAGGTGATCAAGCGCGCGCGGCAGAAACTGCGCGAGCTGGAGAGCATCTCGCCCAACGCGGCGGCGACCCAGGTCGACGGCACGCAGATGTCGCTGCTCGCCGCCCCGGAAGAGACCTCGCCTGCGGTTGAGGCGCTGGAGAATCTTGATCCGGACTCTCTGACCCCGCGTCAGGCGCTGGAGTGGATCTACCGTCTGAAAAGCCTGGTTTAGCAACCCATTAAGGTGAAAAACGGCAGCGCCGCTCAGCGCTGCCGTTTTAGCAAACCAAAAATGGGTGCAAGAGGATGCGTCCTGACAACCCATACGCGGGGTTGCCCCCGCGCGGATGCTACTTCTTCGATTCGTAAGCGAGAACAGCTTTAAACTCAATATTACGCTCTTTAATACTCAGCTCGCATAGTGAGCTGTGAACCAACAGCGTAAATCCCAGTACCGTAATACAGAGTACGATGATTGCCACAAGGGCATATTTTGTCAGCATATCTTGCCTCCCTGCAAAGAAGAGACTAACATCTGAATTGTCTATGTTCATTCGCTAGCCTCAGTTGATAGAAATATCTCCTGGGGCTTTCGTCTGTCTGGGGTCCTGGTAATGCTCAAGGCCAGACAGCCTCAAGCACCCGCCACTATTCTATACTCGTCAGGACGTGAAATTTATCTGCAAGGAATTAATCAGACGGATTTTATAATAATCTGGAAGCAGGCTCGCAAAGTTATCCCAGTATATTAACCCTTCACGTAATTTTTTAATTTAATGAAAAAATAGCTTCTATAATTGTACTAAATATAAAAAAGGCCCGACTTAGCGGGCCCCTTTCATTAACGCTTATCTTCCGGCAATAGCGGCGGTACGTGTGGCACCTGCGGTGCCTCATCAATATCTTTCTGCGTCATCCGGAACGCTTCCGGATAGTGCTCGCGGCTGGTGCGGCGCAGCGGCTCGGTATTTCGCCAGGTATAAAGACAGTGCTGGCACTGATACACGGTCCAGACCCCTTTCACCGGCGACGTCGCCATCACTTCAATCTTTTCATCGGCGCAACGTGGACAAATCATCTTTTTCTCCTTATTTACGGTTGGCCAGCATAGCGGTCAGTTTTTCAGCCCAGGCTTTGGTTTCCGGCAGATCCTGCACCGGCTGGCTGTAGTGGCCGCGAAGGTCCGGCGCAACCGGGGTGGTGGCGTCGATAATCAGTTTGTCGGTGATGCCCGCCGGGCTGGAGCCTGGGTCAAGTTCAAGGACCGACATGTTCGGCAACTGCACCAGGTCACCCGCCGGGTTAACCTTCGAGGAGAGCGCCCACATCACCTGCGGCAGGTTGAACGGGTCAACGTCTTCATCAACCATGATCACCATCTTCACATAGCCGAGGCCGTGCGGAGTGGTCATCGCCCGCAGGCCCACCGCGCGGGCAAAACCGCCATAGCGTTTTTTGGTGGATATGATCGCCAGCAGACCATGGGTGTACATGGCGTTGACCGCCTGTACTTCCGGGAACTCGGCCTTCAGTTGCTGATACAGCGGCACGCAGGTCGCCGGCCCCATCAGATAGTCAATTTCGGTCCACGGCATACCGAGATAGAGCGATTCAAAAATCGGTTTGCTGCGATACGAGACTTTGTCGATACGCACTACCGTCATGTTACGACCGCCGGAGTAGTGGCCGGTAAACTCACCGAACGGCCCCTCGATCTCACGCTTACGCCCTTCAATGACCCCTTCGAGGATCACTTCCGAACCCCAGGGTACATCAAAGCCGGTCAGCGGCGCGGTGGCGATGGGATACGGGCTCTCGCGCAGCGCGCCAGCCATTTCATATTCTGACTGATCGTATTTCAGCGGCGTGGCGCCCATCAGGGTAATAATCGGGTCGTTACCGAGGGTGATGGCAATCGGCAGATCTTCCCCACGCTCTTCCGCTTTATGCAGATGCAGCGCGATATCATGCATCGGCACCGGCTGCAGGCCGAGCTTGCGCTTGCCTTTCACTTCCATGCGGTAGATACCGACGTTTTGCTTACCGAAGTTGTCAGGATCAAGCGGGTCGCGTGATACGACACAGGCTTTGTCGAGGTAGAAACCGCCGTCACCATCGTTGAGGCGGAACAGCGGCAGAATATCGAACAGGTTGATATCGTCGCCATCAACGGTGTTTTCCGCCCACGCCGGGTTGGCGCGGCGCTCTGGCGTCACCGGGAATTTATCCCAGCGGCGAATGAATTCATCAATCTGCTTTTTCACCGGCGTGTTAGGCGGCAGGCCCAGCGAGATGGCATGGTTCTGCCACGAGCCGATGGTGTTCATCGTCACGCGGGCGTCAGTAAAGCCACGAATATTATCGAACCACAGCGCCGGGGCGCCGTCGCCGATACGTCCGGTCGCATTGGCGGCCGCCGCCAGATCGGGCTCGGCGTTTACCTCTTCACTGATTTTCAGCAGTTGTCCCTGGTCATCCAGCGCCTGCAAAAAGCTGCGCAAATCATCAAAAGCCATTATTCGATCTCCTGTGCAAATTGTTCTGCCGTGCGCAAGCCGTTCCAGCGGCGCGCTTTGTGATAGTCGAGGCCAAACTGATCCAGCACCCGGGTGACGATATGATTGGTGATATCGTCAACCGTCTCCGGGTGGTTGTAGTAAGCCGGCATCGGCGGCACCATCGCCACGCCCATGCGCGACAGCGCCAGCATGTTCTCCAGATGGATCGTGCTGAGCGGCATTTCCCGCGGGACCAGCACCAGCTTGCGCCCCTCTTTGAGCACCACGTCCGCCGCGCGGCCCACCAGCCCTTCGGCATAGCCCGCGCGAATGCCTGCCAGCGTTTTCATACTGCAGGGAATAACGATCATGCCGTCGGTACGAAATGAACCGGATGAGATGGTGGCGGCCTGGTCAGCCGGGCTGTGGGAAAAGTCCGCCAGCGCGGCCACTTCGCGCGCTGTCCAGGGCGTTTCCAGCTCGATGGTGGTTTTGGCCCATTTCGACATCACCAGGTGGGTTTCCACCTCCGGCATATCACGTAGCGCCTGCAGCAATGCCACCCCAAGCGGAGCCCCGGTGGCCCCCGTCATCCCAATAATCAGTTTCATTCCAGACCTCACTTATTTTGTTCGTACACGAACTTTATATTTAAATTACCCTCTCCGGACGGTGATGACAAGATCGTTCGTATACGTGCGCATTTTTAATCAAAAACGCAGAAAGGGTATAAAATGGCGTACGAACGGCTATCATAGAGGTGACAGTTTTGTTACGGAGTATTCATGGAGTTACGAAACGAAGCATTTCACCTGCTGCGCCAGCTTTTTCAACAACATACCGCCCGCTGGCAGCAAGCGTTACCGGATCTGACTAAACCTCAGTACGCGGTGATGCGCTCGGTAGCGGAGCAGCCGGGTATCGAGCAGGTCGTGCTGATTGAAGCGGCGGTCAGTACCAAGGCCACGCTGGCGGAGATGCTCAGCCGGATGGAGGCACGCGGCCTGGTGCGCCGTGAGCACGATCCCGCTGATAAACGCCGCCGTTTTGTCTATCTGACCGAACAAGGCGAGGCGTTGCTTAACCGTTCGATTCCGCAGGGCAATGAGATCGATGACGAGTTTCTCGGCCGCCTGAGCGATGACGAACGCGAACAGTTCTCCCGGCTGGTCCGCAAAATGATGGCGCCCTGAGCGGTCAATTAAACGACCTTCTCACGCAGGAAATCGATAAACGCCCGCACCCGGGTCGGCATGTGCTGCGCATCGGGATAAAGGGCATACACTCCTTGCTGTGGGAAATGGTATTCCGACAGGAGCGGCACCAGCTCCCGCTGCGCCACTTTTTCGGCTACCAGCCATGCCGGCAGCAAGGCGATACCGCACCCGGCCAGGGCAAAGCTCATCAGCGCCGTAGCGCTGTCGGCTGAAAAGCGCGGCGCGCTGGCGATGGCGAAATCCACCTCTGTCTGTTGATCCGTTCGCAGCTGCCAGCGCAGCGGCGCCGACAGACGCTCATGAATAATCCAGTCGGCTTGCGCCAGATCGGACAGCGTCTGCACCGGATGGCTTGCCAGCCAGGCCGGAGAGGCGACGGGCAGGATCGCGAAACTGGCTATCCGCGTCGCCCGATAGCGGGAATCGGCCAGCGTACCGAGGCGTATCGCCACATCAAATCGTTCTGAAATGAGGTCCGCATGGTGGGAGGACGAAACGTGGCGCACCCGCAGCGCCGGGTGACGACGGGCAAACGCGGCCAGCGCCGGAATGATAACCTGCGCGCCATACTCCGGCGTGGTGGTGATCCGCAGCTCTCCACTTAATCCAGTATGGCTGGCCCGCACCTCATCCTGCAGATTTTCCGCCGCTTTCAGCAGCGCCACCCCACGCTGATAGAACAACGTCCCGGCGTCGGTGAGCCGCAGACGACGCGTTGAGCGCAGCAGCAGAGTCACCCCCAGTTCATTTTCCAGTTGCCGAACGTTAAAGCTGACCACCGCCTTGGTCTGCCCCAGCGCCGCAGCGGCCAGGGTGAAGCTGCCGGCATCCACCACGGCGATAAACATGGTCACACGCTGAAGATTAAGCATTGTCGTCCGGATGATTGTCAAAAATATTCAGACAGTATATCCCGATTCACCCCGTTTATCCCCCGCAGAACCGGGTTTACAGTAGCCGCCTGTCTGAGGGAGTGAACCATGACCTATCGCCACCGCGTTGCCACCGTTTTTCTGTTCGGCTTTTTTCTCGATTTAATCAATATGTTTATCGCCAGCATCGCCTTCCCGGCCATCAGCCGCGCGCTGACGGTTTCCGTCTCTCAGCTGGCGTGGGTCAGCAATGCTTATATTCTCGGTCTGACGGTCGTCGTACCGTTCAGTGCCTGGCTTAGTCAGCGCTGGGGGGCGAAACGACTGTTTTTACTCTCGCTGGGGCTGTTCAGCCTTGGCGCGCTGGCGGCAGGGCTTGCCAGTAGTCTCGGCGAGCTGATTTTCTGGCGGACGCTGCAGGGGATGGGCGGCGGGCTGTTAATCCCCCTTGGCCAGGCATTGACGTGGCCGCTGTTTCAGCCGCATGAGCGGGCGAAACTGTCGGCGGCGGTGATGCTGGTCGGCCTGCTGGCGCCAGCCTGCTCGCCGGCGATCGGCGGCCTGTTAGTCCAGGCCTTCAGCTGGCGCTGGGTCTTTTTCGCCAGCCTGCCTGTGGCTCTGCTAACCTTTGTGCTGGCGGTGCGATGGCTGAACGACAGCCCCGGCCCGGTTCGCCCAACTCGCTTTCTTCCGCTGTCGTTGCTGGCCGATCCCCTGCTGCGCTTCGCGATGCTGATCTACCTCTGCGTACCGGGGATGTTTATTGGCGTCAACGTGGTCGGGATGTTCTACCTGCAACGCGTCACCGGGATGGCGCCGGGGGCCATCGGTGCCCTGATGGTGCCCTGGTCGCTGGCCTCGTTCGCCGCCATCACTTTTACCGGCAGGTATTTCAACCGCTTCGGGCCACGACCGCTGGTGATGGTTGGCTGCTTGCTACAGGCGGCGGGGATCCTGCTGCTGCTGAAGATCGATGCGCACAGCCCGCTGGCGCTGTTGATTCTGGCCTTTACGCTGATGGGCGGAGGAGGCAGCTTATGCAGCAGCACCGCGCAAAGCAGCGCCTTCCTGCATACGTCTGCCGAAGAGATGCCTGACGCCAGTGCGCTGTGGAATCTGAACCGCCAGCTCAGCTTCTTTGCCGGCAGCGCGCTGCTCGCCGTGCTGCTGAGGGGATTTCCGCCGGCCTACGCCTGGCAAATCGTGTTTATTAGCGCCGCCGCCATCACCCTGTTGCCGCTGCTGTTTTGCCTGCGGCTGAATAATCGGGCGATTATCCATCGCCTACACACCACTCTGGAGAAGTCATGAACCCTTATCTGCAGGAAGTCCTCGACGCCCATGTCCTTATCGAACGCTGGTTAAGCCAGGGGGAAGGAAGCGCTGAGACACTGATGACACGTTTTGCCGCCGAATTCACCATGATCCCTCCGAGCGGCGAGAAGATGGACTACCCGGCGGTGAGCCGTTTTTTCCACCATGCGGGCGCAACCCGTCCGGGATTACACATCGTGGTGGATCAGGCGAAAATCATTAGCGAGTGGCACGACGGCGCCGCAGTGCTATACCGTGAAAGCCAAACGCTGGCGGATGGCAGTGAGAACGTACGCTGGTCGACGGCGATTTTTCAGCAAACGGAAGGGAAAATTATCTGGCGTCATCTGCAGGAAACCCGCCTCGGCTAGGGCAAAGAAAAAGGCCCCGACTGTCGAGGGGGCCTTTTTGAGAGAAAAGATCTTATTCGCGGAAGAGCGCCTCGATATTCAGCCCCTGCCCCTGCAGAATTTCCCGCAGGCGACGCAGACCTTCCACCTGGATCTGCCGCACACGCTCGCGGGTGAGGCCAATTTCACGGCCCACATCTTCCAGCGTGGCTGCTTCATAACCCAGCAGACCGAAACGACGCGCCAGAACTTCACGCTGCTTGGCGTTCAGCTCGAACAGCCATTTGACGATGCTTTGCTTCATATCATCGTCCTGCGTGGTGTCTTCCGGGCCGTTCTCTTTCTCATCGGCCAGAATATCCAGCAGCGCTTTTTCTGAATCGCCACCCAGCGGAGTATCCACGGAGGTGATGCGCTCGTTCAGACGCAGCATACGGCTGACGTCATCGACCGGTTTGTCCAGCTGTTCGGCTATCTCTTCCGCACTTGGCTCGTGGTCCAGCTTATGGGACAACTCGCGCGCGGTACGCAGATAGACGTTCAGCTCTTTAACAATATGGATCGGCAAACGGATCGTACGGGTTTGGTTCATGATCGCCCGTTCAATGGTCTGGCGGATCCACCAGGTCGCATAGGTCGAAAAACGGAACCCACGTTCCGGGTCAAACTTCTCAACGGCGCGGATCAGGCCGAGGTTACCTTCTTCAATCAGATCCAGCAGCGCCAGACCACGATTGCTGTAACGACGGGCAATCTTCACCACCAGACGCAGGTTGCTTTCAATCATGCGACGGCGTGAAGCGACATCACCACGCAGTGCGCGACGCGCGAAATAGACTTCCTCTTCCGCGGTCAGCAGTGGGGAATAACCAATCTCTCCAAGATAAAGCTGAGTGGCGTCAAGTACGCGTTGTGTTGCGCCTTGCGACAGTAGCTCTTCCTCAGCCAGATCGCTATCACTGGGTTCCTCTTCTACTAAGGCCTTCTCGTCGAAAACCTCAATTCCGTTCTCATCAAATTCCGCGTCTTCATTTAAATCATGAACTTTCAGCGTATTCTGACTCATAAAGGTGGCTCCTACCCGTGATCCCTGAGCAAAGCACCTTCCACGGCACATCAACAAACGACGCCTGGACGATTTCCCCTGCCCTCTCTGCGAGAGTGGCGTAGACACCGCCCTGGCGCCTGTTAGCTGATGCTTCGCTTATCCGTACTTTGCCAAATTATCGCTGCGGTAAGTACTGCAGCGGGTTGACGGATTTCCCCTTGTAACGAATTTCAAAATGTAATCTTGTTGAGCTGGTTCCGGTGCTACCCATGGTAGCGATTTTCTGCCCCGCTTTGACTTCCTGTTGCTCCCGAACCAGCATGGTATCGTTATGAGCGTAGGCACTCAGGTAATCATCGTTGTGTTTGATGATAATAAGATTACCGTAGCCGCGCAGTGCGTTACCGGCATAGACGACACGCCCATCGGCGGTCGCGACAATAGCCTGTCCCTTACTGCCTGCAATGTCGATACCTTTATTGCCGCCTTCCGCGCCGCTAAAGTTCTCGATAACCTTGCCATCAGTCGGCCAGCGCCATGATGAGATCGGCGAACTGGTTGACGTACTGCTTGCAGTCGGCTGGGTTGTGCTCACCGTTGTTGGTGCCGTCACCGGCGCGACAACCGTTGTGGTCGTGGTCGCTGGTTTATTATTAGGCAACATCTTGGTAGCACTCTGTTCACCTGAAGATTCAGAATACGTAATAGTCGGTTGTGAAGCAACCACCGCGGTCGATTTTTGTGCAGAAGTTGTGGTGGCTGTCGCACCGCCGCTCGCCCTTGCGCTGGCCTGAGAAACGGCGTTTTCACCGGTGATCGGCTGGCCTGAGGCGTTGCCGACCTGCAGCACCTGACCCACGTTCAGGGCGTACGGGGCCGGGACATTGTTGCGTTGCGCCAGGTCACGGAAATCGTTGCCGGTGACCCACGCGATATAGAACAGCGTGTCTCCCCGTCTTACCGTATAGGTACTGCCGCCGGTATAGCTACCTTTCGGAATATCGCCATATTTGCGGTTGTAAACGATCTTACCGTTCACCGTCTGCACCGGCTCCTGCGCCATCGGCGTCGGCTGCGGCTGAATGGTTTGGGTCTGTACCGGCTGGATCGGCTGGATCGGCTGCGCCTGAGGAGCAGACTTGACGCCGGAGGATGGCGGCGTAATCAGCATGCCGGAGTTGGTGCTGGAAGAGGCGGCACCGCCGGCAGAGCTAACCGGCGCTGGCGGATTATTGGTGTTGGTACACCCGGCCAGCCAGAGTGAAACCAGTGAAAGAGCCGCAATACGGCTGACGGTAAATTTGGTGCTTCCCGCGCTCATTTATCCCCCAGGAATATGTTAACTGCCAATATCTTGCTTACCGGGCGGCGCCCGGCCAGGACACTGAAAAATGTGTCCACCCTACGCCTAAAGTCAGGCAAAAAAAACCTGGAATAATCCGGGTCTCAGGCCAGCTCCCCCTTCACCAGGGGAACAAAGCGAACGGCCTCGACGGTATCAATGATAAATTCGTTGCCCCGGCGACGGATCCGTTTGAGAAACTGATGCTCTTCGCCAACCGGCAGCACCAGCACGCCATCGTCATCCAGCTGCGCCAGCAGCGCGGTTGGAATCTCCGGCGGCGCCGCCGTCACAATAATGGCATCAAACGGCGCCCGTGCCTGCCAACCTTGCCACCCATCGCCATGACGGGTTGAAACATTATGTAAATCAAGTTGTTTCAGGCGACGACGCGCCTGCCACTGTAAACTCTTAATCCGCTCCACCGAGCAAACGTGATGCACCAGGTGCGCCAGGATGGCCGTCTGGTAGCCGGAACCAGTGCCGATCTCCAGCACGCGCGACTCCGGCGTCAGCGTCAGCAGCTCGGTCATCCGCGCCACCATGTAAGGCTGGGAGATGGTCTGCCCCTGGCCAATCGGCAGCGCGGTGTTTTCCCACGCTTTATGTTCAAAGGCTTCATCAACAAATTTTTCGCGCGGGACAAGCGCGATCGCCTCGAGGACACGCTCATCGACGATGCCCTGCGTGCGCAGTTGATTCAACAAACTTTCAACACGTTTACTTACCATTGCCCGTCAACCCCGACACGTTCCAGCCAATCGCTGACTACCTCATGCGCCTGATGGGCGGTTAAATCGACGTGCAATGGCGTCACGGAAACATAGCCTTCATCCACTGCCGCAAAATCGGTGCCCGGCCCGGCATCGCGCTTATCGCCCGGCGGGCCAATCCAGTACAGGGTGTTGCCGCGCGGATCTTTTTGCGGGATCACCTGGTCGGCCGGATGGCGGTTGCCGCAGCGGGTCACGCGAATGCCCTTGATTTGATCAAGCGGGAGATCCGGCACGTTGATGTTAAGGATCCGCCCGGTACGCAGCGGCTCGCGGCTTAAGGCGCGCAGAATGGTGCAGGTTACCGCCGCGGCGGTATCGTAATGCTGATAGCCGTTCAGCGACACGGCCAGCGCGGGGAACCCCAGATGGCGGCCTTCCATCGCTGCGGCCACGGTGCCGGAATAGATGACGTCATCGCCCAGGTTGGGACCCGCGTTAATGCCGGAAACGACGATGTCCGGACGTGGGCGCATCAGCGCGTTCACGCCGAGATAGACGCAGTCGGTCGGGGTGCCCATCTGGACGGCGATGTCGCCATTTTCAAAGGTAAACGTACGCAGGGATGATTCCAGCGTCAGCGAATTCGAGGCTCCGCTGCGGTTACGATCGGGTGCAACAACCTGGACCTCGGCAAACTCCCTTAAGGCCTTTGCCAGGGTCTGTATCCCCGGCGCATGGATCCCGTCATCGTTACTCAGCAATATTCGCATAGTCACCCGTTGTATTGATAAGCTCCCTGACCACGCTGGTGGCGAAGCTGCCCGCCGGCAGCCAGAAACGCAGTTCAACGGTTACGTCATCCCACCAGTTCCAGCTAAGCTGCTGCGGATAGAGGAGCATCGCCCGGCGCGCCGCCTCAACTTTCTCCCGCACCAACAGCGCCTGCAGCGACGTTTCTTCGGCGATGGCGGCCTGCTCGGCGGCCAGAGCGTCGCGCTGGCTTCCCCAGTCGCCGCTGCCCGGCAGCGCAGCCGTGATCATCAGTTCGCGGTTGTTCACCCGCGCCTGCGAAACCTCGAGTTCTTCCGGTGTGACGACAAACCAGCTCCCACGCCCCGCTAATTGTAGCGCATCGCCATCAACAACCTGATTAAATTCCGTTTTTTTTAATCTAATACTGACTTGCTGATTAAACAACGCACTGCGGGCCGCCGACAACCAAAAACTGCGCTTATTGCGATCGCGCACCGGCGCGTCGCTTTCCGCCCAGCGCAACGCGCCCTGCAGATTACTGCCGCCAATGCCAAAGCGCTGCGCGCCGAAATAGTTCGGTACGCCCCGTTCAGCGATGGCCTGCAGACGCGTCTCCACGTCCTGTCGATCGCTAATCTCGCGCAGGATCACGGTAAACTGGTTGCCTTTCAGCGCGCCTAAACGCAGCTTACGCTTATGGCGGGCATATTCCAGTACCTGGCAGCCCTCGAGCTGAAATTTGCTCAGGTCCGGCATCTCTTTGCCGGGCACCCGCGCGCACAGCCACTGCTCGGTGACGGCGTGCTTATCCTTTTGCCCGGCGAAGCTCACTTCACGGGCGTGGATCTTGAGGAATTTCGCCAGCGCGTCGGCGACAAAGCGCGTATTGCAGCCGTTTTTCAGGATCCGCACCAGCACATGTTCGCCTTCGCCGTCCGGCGCAAAGCCCAGATCCTCCACTACCAGAAAATCTTCCGGATTGGCTTTCAGCAGCCCGCTGCTCTGCGGCTTGCCGTGCAGCCAGGTCAGTTGGTCAAAGGCGATCATTTTTCGGCCTTACGCAGCAGCGCGACCGCTTCGCAGGCGATCCCTTCCCCGCGGCCGGTGAAGCCCAGCTTCTCGGTGGTGGTCGCTTTCACGTTGACGTCGTCCATATGGCAGCCGAGATCTTCAGCGATAAAGACGCGCATCTGCGGAATATGCGGCAGCATCTTCGGCGCCTGGGCGATAATGGTGACGTCGACGTTGCCGAGCGCATAGCCTTTGGCCTGAATACGACGCCACGCTTCGCGCAGCAGTTCGCGGCTATCGGCGCCTTTAAACGCCGGATCGGTATCGGGGAACAGTTTGCCGATATCGCCGAGCGCCGCGGCACCCAGCAGCGCGTCGGTCAGCGCATGCAGCGCGACGTCGCCGTCGGAGTGGGCCAGCAGCCCTTTTTCATAAGGAATGCGTACCCCGCCAATAATGATTGGGCCTTCACCGCCAAAAGCGTGTACGTCAAAACCATGTCCAATTCGCATTAAGCTTTCTCCTGGTGTCGGGAACGGGTGAGGTAAAATTCAGCCAGCGCCAGGTCTTCCGGGCGCGTCACTTTAATATTATCCGCGCGACCGGCGACCAGCTGCGGATGGAAGCCGCAGTACTCCAGCGCCGAGGCTTCATCGGTGATGGTCGCCCCCTCGTTCAGCGCCCGGGTGAGGCAATCCACCAGCAGCTCGCGAGGGAAAAATTGCGGGGTCAGCGCATGCCACAGGTCATTGCGATCGACGGTATGGGCGATAGCGGTTTTGCCCGGTTCGGCGCGCTTCATGGTGTCACGAACCGGCGCCGCGAGGATCCCCCCGACACGGCTGGTTTCGCTGAGCGCCAGCAGGCGGCTGAGGTCGTCCTGATGCAGGCAGGGGCGCGCGGCGTCATGCACCAGCACCCACTGCGCCTCCGGCAACGCCTTCAGGCCCGCGAGCACGGAATCGGCGCGCTCGGCGCCGCCATCCACGACGGTAATTTGCGGGTGCTGCGCCAGCGGTAGCTGGCTGAAGCGCCGATCGCCGGGGCTGACGGCAATTACCACGCGCTGGACGCGCGCATCCGCCAGCAGCGCAGCGACCGCATGTTCGAGAATCGTTTTGTTACCGATTGAGAGATATTGTTTCGGGCATTCCGTTTGCATGCGGCGGCCAAAACCGGCTGCCGGCACCACGGCGCAAACGCCCGGAAAAGTGGCTGCCATGTTGTTATCCTGGGCCTGGTTATCGATTGTTCTGCTGTTGCCCCGATGCCTGGTTGCGTTTAGACGCATCCGGTACCAGACGATAGAAGGTTTCGCCCGGGCGGGTCATACTGAGTTCATTGCGCGCGCGCTCCTCGATCGCTTCCTGCCCGCCGTTGAGGTCGTCAATTTCGGCAAATAGCTGATCGTTGCGTGCTTTTAATTTGGCGTTAGTCGCCTGCTGGGCGGTGACGTCGTCGTTAACCCGCGTGTAGTCGTGCAGGCCGTTTTTACCGAACCACAGCGAATACTGTAGCCAGACCAGCAAAGCTAATAATAGCAGCGTTAGTTTACCCATCCTGCCCCCTGACAAACGGCATCATCATCCCAAAACTCGCCCGGGTACGCTACCAGGGCGCGCGGACGATGCCGCGTAACGCGGGGACTGTACCATATTTTTGCTGCCGATACCCATGCTTGATTCATACCAGAAACGGGTTATCCCAACAGCCAGAGGAAGAGTAGCGCAAACATCATCCCGACGGTCAGGATGGTCGCGCTGGCGCTATAGAGCAGCTTGCCATTGAGCAGAGAGTGCAGCGCAATACCGACCACTACCGCCACCGGCATCAACGCCAGGAAGAACGGCCAGGTGTAAAGGAGGAAGAAGAGCGTATTACTGCCATAGAGAAGGAAGGGAATACCCAGCGCCAGCAGCCATGAAATAAAGCCCACGGCAGCGCCCGACAGAGACCAGGTGGTCTCGTCGCCGATCGCCGGAGGCGGTTCTGAACGAATAATACTGAGGTTCTGGGTATTGCGCATATCGAATCCTGTAGACCGGGCAACCGGCACCCCTCGATGCCGCTGCCGTTTCAGGATCTGATAATATCGCTCTGTTGCAGCAGGTCTAATAGTTGGTGCACCAAATTTGTTACCAATTGTTCACCATCCAGATGAATTTCCGCCTTTTCCGGTGCCTCATAGACCGAGTCTATGCCGGTGAAATTGCGTAATTCCCCTGCCCGCGCCTTCTTGTACAACCCTTTCGGATCCCGCGCCTCGCAGATGGCCAGCGGGGTATCGACGAACACTTCGATGAAGCGTCCCTCCCCCAGGCGCTCGCGCACCATCTGCCGTTCCGCGCGGTGTGGTGATATAAATGCCGTCAATACCACCAGACCGGCATCGACCATCAGCCTGGCCACTTCGCCGACGCGGCGAATGTTCTCTTTGCGATCCTCATCACTGAATCCCAGATCGCTGCACAGGCCATGGCGCACATTGTCGCCGTCCAGCAGATAGGTGCTGACGCCGCGCTCATGCAGCGCCTCTTCCAGCGCCCCGGCGACGGTGGATTTACCCGACCCCGAAAGGCCGGTAAACCACAGCACCACGCCGCGATGGCCGTGATGCTGTTCCCGCTGCTGCTGGGTCACAGGATGGGCATGCCAGACGACGTTTTCGTCATGCTGGGCCATTATTGGCCTCCCAGCAGGTCGCGGGCGTCCCAGTGAGGGAAGTGTTTACGGATCAGCTGGTTCAGCTCCAGCTCAAAGGCGCTGTACGGCGATGCCGACGTCGACGCCTGCAGGTGCGGCTCGTTGACCATCCCGGCGCCCACAGTGACGTTGGTCAGGCGATCGATAAAGATAAGCCCGCCGGTCACTGGGTTTTGCTGATACGGATCCAGCACTAAAGGTTCGTCAAAGGTCAGCTCCACCAGCCCAATGCCGTTCAGCGGGAGAGACTCGACTTCACGTTGGGTCAGGTTGTTAATATCGACCTGGTAGCGGATAGCGTCGACGCGAGCGCGAGTCTTCTTGCCGGCGATTTTAATGTCGTAGCTCTGCCCCGGGGTCAGCGGCTGCTCGGCCATCCACACCACGTCGATGCTGGCGCTTTGCACCGCCGGCAGCGAGGCTTGCGCGTCAACCAGCAGGTCGCCGCGGCTGATGTCGATTTCATCTTTCAGCACAATGGTAATGGCTTCGCCGGCGGCAGCTTCCTGCAGGTCGCCGTCGAAGGTGACGATACGCGCCACGCTCGATTCGACGCCCGACGGCAGCACCTTCAGACGCTGGCCAACGGTAACCGTACCGGAGGCGACCGTGCCGGAGAAGCCGCGGAAATCGAGGTTCGGACGGTTAACATACTGCACCGGGAAGCGCAGCGGCTGGCTCTCGACCACCCGCTGGATCTCCACGGTTTCGAGGACTTCCAGCAGGGTCGGACCGCTGTACCACGGGATGTTCGCGCTCTGGCTGGCGACGTTATCGCCTTCCAGCGCCGACAGCGGCACAAAACGGATATCGAGGTTGCCCGGCAGCTGCTCGGCAAAGGTCAGATAATCTTCCCGGATCTCGTTGAAGCGCGCTTCGCTAAACTCGACGAGATCCATTTTGTTGACCGCCACCACCAGGTGTTTAATGCCCAGCAGCGTAGAGATAAAGCTGTGACGGCGGGTCTGGTCGAGCACGCCTTTGCGCGCATCGATCAGCAGGATCGCCAGGTCGCAGGTTGACGCGCCGGTGGCCATATTGCGCGTGTACTGCTCGTGCCCCGGGGTGTCGGCGATGATAAATTTGCGTTTTTCGGTCGAGAAGTAGCGATAGGCGACATCGATGGTGATGCCCTGCTCGCGCTCAGCCTGCAGGCCGTCCACTAGCAGCGCCAGGTCCAGTTTTTCACCCTGGGTACCGTGACGCTTACTGTCGTTGTGCAGAGACGACAGCTGGTCTTCATAGATCTGGCGAGTATCGTGCAGCAAACGGCCAATTAAGGTGCTTTTGCCGTCATCTACGCTGCCGCAGGTCAGAAAACGCAGCAGGCTCTTGTGCTGTTGCGCGTGCAGGTAAGCTTCTACGCCGCCTTCATTAGCAATTTGTTGGGCAATTGTGGTGTTCATGGCGGCTCCTTAGAAATACCCCTGACGTTTCTTCAGCTCCATCGAGCCGGCCTGGTCGCGGTCAATCACGCGGCCCTGACGTTCACTGGTGGTTGATACCAGCATCTCTTCAATAATTTCCGGCAGCGTCTGCGCTTCAGACTCCACTGCGCCGGTCAGCGGCCAGCAGCCAAGGGTACGGAAACGCACCATCCGTTTTTCAATCACCTCGCCCGGCTGCAGATCGATACGGTCATCATCGATCATCATCAGCATACCGTCGCGCTCCAGCACCGGGCGCTCAGCAGCCAGATACAGCGGCACGATTTCAATATTTTCCAGATAGATGTACTGCCAGATATCCAGCTCGGTCCAGTTGGAGAGCGGGAAGACGCGGATGCTTTCGCCTTTGTTAATCTGGCCGTTGTAGTTGTGCCACAGCTCTGGACGCTGATTTTTCGGGTCCCAGCGGTGGAAGCGGTCGCGGAAGGAGTAGATGCGCTCTTTCGCGCGGGATTTCTCTTCGTCGCGACGCGCGCCGCCGAACGCGGCGTCAAAGCCGTATTTGTTCAGCGCCTGCTTCAGGCCTTCCGTTTTCATGATATCGGTATGCTTAGCGCTGCCGTGGACGAACGGGTTGATGCCCATCGCCACCCCTTCCGGGTTTTTATGCACCAGCAGCTCACAGCCGTAGGCTTTGGCGGTATGGTCACGGAACTCATACATCTCACGGAATTTCCAGCCGGTATCGACGTGCAGCAGCGGGAACGGCAGGGTTCCCGGATAAAACGCTTTGCGCGCCAGATGCAGCATTACGCTGGAATCTTTCCCGATGGAGTACATCATCACCGGGTTAGAAAATTCGGCGGCCACCTCACGAATAATATGGATGCTTTCCGCCTCCAGTTGCCGCAGGTGAGTGAGTCGTTTTTGGTCCATAACCGTTCCTTAAGCCAGATTGACCACCGAAGAGTTAAACCCCTCGGCGGATGATGTATGTTGAAACCAGGCGAGCTGCTGATGCAGCTGCACCACTTCGCCCACCACCAGCAGGGCGGGCATCGGGGCGTCTTTCGCCAGGTGTTCGAGTTGTTGCAATGTGCCGGTTATCGTCTGCTGATCGTCGCGGGTACCGCGGGAAATCACCGCGACCGGCGTAGTGCTGTCGCGACCGTGGGCGATCAGCTGCGCGCTGATTTCTGCCGCCTTCATGGTGCCCATGTAGATCGCCAGCGTTTGTTGGCTCTTCGCCAGCAGCGACCAGTCGAAGGGGGCGCTGTCCGGCTTATAGTGGCCGGTGACAAAGACGGCGCTTTGCGCATAATCGCGATGGGTCAGCGGAATACCGGCGTAGGCCGTCGCCCCGGCGGCGGCAGTGACGCCAGGCACCACCTGGAACGGGATCCCCGCTTCGGCGGCAGCCTGCAGCTCTTCTGCGCCGCGGCCAAAAATAAACGGATCCCCGCCCTTCAGACGCACGACGGTTTTCCCTGCCTTCGCCGCCGCCACCAGCAGCTGATTGGTTTCATGCTGCGGCACCGAGTGCTCGCCGGCGCGTTTGCCGACACAGATTAACTCGGCATCGCGGCGCACCAGCTCGAGAACCGGCTGGGTCACCAGATGGTCGTGGAAAACCACGTCCGCCTGCTGGATCGCCTGCAGACCACGAAGGGTCAGCAGCCCGGCATCGCCCGGGCCGGCGCCCACCAGAATAATTTCTCCCGTCTCGCGTTCGGGCTTATCCAGCTCATCCTGCAGCGCCTTTTCCGCCTCCGCATGATTGCCCGCCACCATCAGGCTGGCAAAGCGGCCGGTGAAGACGCGTTCCCAGAAGCGACGACGCGCTTCGGTGGTCGTCAGACGGGTTTTCAGATGGTTACGCCAGTAGCTCGCCGATTCCGCCAGCCGTCCGAGGTTCGTCGGCAGCAGCGCTTCAATTTTCTCGCGCAGAATGCGCGACAGCACTGGCGCTTTGCCGCTGGAGGAGATCGCCACCAGCAGCGGCGAACGGTCGACGATAGAAGGGAAGACAAACGAGCACAGCGCCTGGTTATCCACCACATTGACCAACCGGTAGCGCGCGTTAGCCGCCGCAAACACCCGCTGGTTAAGCGCCTCGTCCTCCGTGGCCGCAATCACCAGAAAGACATCATCCACCAGCGACTCGCTAAATTCCGTCGCCCGCCAGCTAAGCGCCTGGCGCGCCGCCAGATCGGCCAGCGCCGGAGAGAGCGTCCCGGCGACCACCTGCACCTGCGCCTGGGCGCGCAGCAGGAATTTAATCTTGCGTTCAGCAATCTCACCGCCGCCGATCACCAGCACGGGCCTTTGTTTCAGTTCGGCAAAAAGGGGCAAGTAATCCACGGCGCAACAACTCTCTTACAATCAGCGATACTGCGACTATAGGGTGCGCCTAAGAGCAAATGAAATTACGAAATGGAATGAGTTGTGACGCAAAGGAATAACGCTGTGGAAATACAAATATCAAAAAGTGCTTAACGCGCTATTTTTCCGCTATTTAAGAGCGATTGAAATTGTTTAACCGCGGTCACAGTTTCATACTGTACGCGTCAAATTGTCTTGTTCGTGTAAGGACCCCTTATGTTTTCCGCGTTGTGCCGCCGTCTGCTTCCTCTGGCGCTCGGCACCGGTTTTGTTTTCGCCGCCGCCCCCGCATTCAGCGCGCTGGGCGACACCGCCAGTAGCCAGGCCCGTCATATCGCCACCGTCTTCCCGGGACGAATGACCGGAACACCAGCCGAGATGTTGTCAGCCGAGTACCTCCGCCAGCAGTTCGCCCAGATGGGTTATCAGAGCGACGTGCGCAGCTTCAATACCCGCTACATCTATACCGATAACAATCAGCGTAAGAACTGGCATAACGCCACCGGCAGTACGGTGATCGCCGCCCATGAAGGCCAGTCCCGCCAGCAAATCATTATTATGGCGCACCTCGATACCTACGCGCCGCAGAGCGATAAAGACGTGGAGAACAACCTTGGCGGTCTGACGCTGCAGGGAATCGACGACAACGCGATGGGGCTCGGCGTGATGCTGGAGCTGGCGGATCATTTAAAGAATATCCCCACCCGCTATGGCATTCGCTTTATCGCCACCAGCGGTGAAGAGGAAGGTCGTCTCGGGGCGCAAAATCTGCTGCAGCGCATGAGTGAGGCGGAAAAGAAAAATACCCTGCTGGTGATCAACCTCGATAATCTGGTGGTGGGAGATAAGCTTTACTTCAACAGTGGCCGCCGCACGCCGGCCTCGGTGCGTAAGCTTACCCGCGACCGCGCGCTGGCTATCGCCCGCAGCAAGGGGATTGTCGCGGCGACCAATCCAGGACTGAACCCAGCATACCCAAAAGGCACCGCCTGCTGTAACGACGCCAGCGTCTTCGACAGCGCGGGGATCCCGGTGCTGTCGGTCGAGGCAACCAACTGGTCACTCGGCAAAAAGGATGGCTATCAGCAGCGCCAGAAATCCCGCGCCTTCCCGGACGGCACCAGCTGGCATAGCGTGCAGATTGATAATCAGCAGTATCTCGACCACGCGCTGCCGGGACGCATAGAACACCGCAGCCGCGAGGTAGTGAAAGTGATGCTGCCGCTGGTGAAAGAGCTGGCGAAGGTGGAGAAGCCATCGTCTTTAAAATAATCGGTTAGTCAACACCGGCAACAAGGACGTCGCCATGATTAATTTTCGCTGTTCTGGCCTTCTTCTTCTTCTGATGCTGGCTGTCAGCGCGGGGGCTCTCGCCGACAGCCAGGTCTATATCTGGCAGCGCGTCTGGAATGACCAGCATAAAGCAGCGCTACGGCAAAGCCAGGAGCTGTTTTCCACCTTGCGCGTTCTGGGGATCCAGTTTCATCCTCAGGAAGGCGTCCGCCTGGCCCACGTTAATACTTCCTTATTACAGCAGGACGGCCGCCCGGTGTGGCTGGTCGTCCGCCTGGACGGCAGCCTGACGCAGCTCGATGCCACCACAATACTGCCGCAGATAAAGCGTCTTGTGACCCACTGGCGCCAGGCGGGCGTTAACCTCTCCGCCATTGAAATCGATTATGATGCTCCCACTTCACGGCTCTCCGATTATCAACGTCTGCTGATGGCCTTGCGCCAGGGGCTGCCTTCAGACATCACGCTCAGCATCACGGCGCTCCCTACCTGGCTCACCTCCCCTGGGCTACGTCCTCTGCTGAAAGCGGTAGATAGCTCCGTATTGCAACTCCATAGTGTGCAATCTCCCGGTCAGGGATTGTTTGACCCCACGCCGGCCCGGCGCTGGAGCAGGCAGTATGCGCTTATCGCCCCGCATCCCTTTTACCTCGCGCTCCCGGCCTATGGTTCCGCGCTCATCACTGCCCCGGGACAGCCCGCCAGCGTCGAGAGTGAGTCGCCGCTGTGGATTGCGGCTGAAAAAGAAGAACTGAGTGTTTCACCGCAGCAAATCGACACGTTTATTCGCGAACTGGAACAACGGCCGCCGCCTCATTTTTCAGGCTTCGTCTGGTTCCGTCTGCCGCTGGATAACGATACCCGCGCCTGGTCGCTCAGCACGCTGGCGGCCGTCATTCACCACCCGCAGGCTGTGGCTGGCGTTTCCTGACAAGGCCAGTATCCGCTGGTGACGCTCATGTTGAAAAATGCCAAAGAAGACGGGCTTACCGCCTGGGTGAGAGCCAAAATGGCGCTGCGGGCGGGTGATGCCATAACAGCGGCGGCATGGTTCGCCCAAGCGGCTGCGTCATTCCTGCCAAACGAAGCATGGGGCTTCCAGCAGTCTAGTGATGACATTATCAGCGAGGAGTTTGTGACGCTGGTCTGCCGTATTCACGCCCAGCAGGCGATACTCGCGCTCAACCGCGACGACTATCTGCAGGCGATGTGGTTGATGTATCAGGCGAAAGAAAATTACTGGCCGGATGTCGCGCACATTGCCGAACGGGAGCTAACGGTCAATGAGCTCATTGCTTTCGTGGATAAAAATGTCCCGGCACCTTCTCCTTCTGATCTTAATATGCCGAAAAATGCCGGGCGCGAAAGCGCCGACGCCAGGCTACGCAATCTGCTCGCACGACGCCTGATGCGCACGGGCCAGTAGCAAAAGCTCTGGCCTATTTTGCGCTAACTGAGGATAGAGACACCGCCCAGGCGTTTATCAATACCTTGCCGACAAAAGGACACAAAAAAGCTCAGGCGCAGGGCTGGTGGCAAGCGGTGCTGATCCTGCGCCATCAAACAGCCTATGAGATGGCGCCTGATTGTTAGTTGCGGGCTTATCCCCGTGAATGCGGGGAACACGCATACATCACCATCACGCAGAACATCGTCGATGGTTTATCCCCGCTGGCGCGGGGAACACGAAAGGCATACCGCCACCATACTGACGGGCATCGGTTTATCCCCGCTGGCGCGGGGAACACGACGCATTGCACCTTAATAATAACGGGGCAGACGGTTTATCCCCGCTGGCGCTGGGAACACTCACACCAGCAGAACTGATTCGACTGAATCTGCGGTTTATCCCCGCTGGCACGGGGAACACACCACCAGCGTCACGGTATTGATCAGTTGTTTCGGTTTATCCCCGCTGGCGTGGGGAACACATCTCATTTTCTGGAAAATAAACGTTTTTAAACGGTTTATCCCCGCTGGCGCGGGGAACACCGCTCATCCTTCGTCTTTACCTGTTCCTGCATCGGTTTATCCCCGCTGGCGCGGGGAACACCTGACGGTAACGCTGTTTCAGTTTATGACACCCGGTTTATCCCCGCTGGCGCGGGGAACACTAGCACCGGGCTGGTGGATATCGGCGGGGTGACGGTTTATCCCCGCTGGCGCGGGGAACACGTACGACGACGCCACATACCCCGGCGACGCTGCGGTTTATCCCCGCTGGCGCGGGGAACACACAATATCGCTCTCCTTCATCACCGGTTGATGCGGTTTATCCCCGCTGGCGCGGGGAACACCTGCGAGAGCGCATTGCTCGTGTTGTTCGCGCCGGTTTATCCCCGCTGGTGCGGGGAACACATACGCCGCAGTTCCAGTTCACGAATGCCCGCCGGTTTATCCCCGCTGGCGCGGGGAACACATGCTGGCCGGCAGGTTAACGAAATTCGCCACCGGTTTATCCCCGCTGGCGCGGGGAACACAATGGCCTGGGAAACGAGCTGTGCTCGTAGCTCGGTTTATCCCCGCTGGCGCGGGGAACACGGGAAATCTGCGCCACATCCGCCGGCCATACGCGGTTTATCCCCGCTGGCGCGGGGAACACGATGGTTCCATATTGACGATCTGCCAAAGCCGCGGTTTATCCCCGCTGGCGCGGGGAACACGAGGTGCGTATGACCATCCTCTTTCATTTGCCCGGTTTATCCCCGCTGGCGCGGGGAACACCTGGTCAGAGCGACCAAAGAGGGCGCTCACGACGGTTTATCCCCGCTGGCGCGGGGAACACGCAACCCCAAAAAGATTGAGTTCACGATTAGTCGGTTTATCCCCGCTGGCGCGGGGAACACTACCGCGCCAAATGCTATGTGGAAAAAGCGCCCGGTTTATCCCCGCTGGCGCGGGGAACACAGATGGACCGCAATGATAATGCCAATATGACTCGGTTTATCCCCGCTGGCGCGGGGAACACATATACCTGCGTAAAGGGTACGAGCATGAATGCGGTTTATCCCCGCTGGCGCGGGGAACACGGCGTAGCTCCGCCGCAGGAAGATATTGATAAAGGTTTATCCCCGCTGGCGCGGGGAACACACGTCCTGGGCAAGGCGGGCAAGACGGGATCTCGGTTTATCCCCGCTGGCGCGGGGAACACCGTGTCTATCGTGTGCTAAGATGTGTTTGACACGGTTTATCCCCGCTGGCGCGGGGAACACCGCGCCGCGAATAGTCAACGGAACGTCAGAACCGGTTTATCCCCGCTGGCGCGGGGAACACCTGAACACGTCCAGGTTGGTGCGCGATGTTGCCGGTTTATCCCCGCTGGCGCGGGGAACACGTCCTCAATCAGGGAGGTTTATGAGCCGCGTACGGTTTATCCCCGCTGGCGCGGGGAACACACCACGAGCAATAAAGCGCCGGACATTACCCACGGTTTATCCCCGCTGGCGCGGGGAACACTAACCCCTGAAGAAGTGGGACAACGTTTACTGCGGTTTATCCCCGCTGGCGCGGGGAACACAGCCTGTGCCATTTTGTCAATTTCACCAGCCGCGGTTTATCCCCGCTGGCGCGGGGAACACGACGTTACCGGGCGTACGGAATTTGTATTCAGCGGTTTATCCCCGCTGGCGCGGGGAACACGCCATATCATCGTAGCGGCGAGCTACTGCGATAGGTTTATCCCCGCTGGCGCGGGGAACACTTTGCCAACGCCGGCGGTTTCCAGGCTGGTGACGGTTTATCCCCGCTGGCGCGGGGAACACGTCCAGCCGTTCGGCTCACCGTCATAGTCAACCGGTTTATCCCCGCTGGCGCGGGGAACACTTCACCAGCCCGGCAAGATTCTCCAGCCCCCGCGGTTTATCCCCGCTGGCGCGGGGAACACCTGGCTGCGGAGAATGTGGGGCTGAAAGGTGCCGGTTTATCCCCGCTGGCGCGGGGAACACGAGTTTGCCAAGTATAACCAGCTGTACCCGGATGGTTTATCCCCGCTGGCGCGGGGAACACCCTATGTTGAATACCGGCATCACTGCGACACTCGGTTTATCCCCGCTGGCGCGGGGAACACGCCGTGTGCTCAAGCCAAATGGCAGTATTTATCGGTTTATCCCCGCTGGCGCGGGGAACACCGATAGCGAACTGCTCGCCTCTTTTTACGAGTCGGTTTATCCCCGCTGGCGCGGGGAACACGACAAGCGGCCTAATCTCTCGCTCTCCAAAGGCGGTTTATCCCCGCTAGCGCGGGGAACACTCATATTTCCCGCGTGTCGTTGTGTGATTGCACGGTTTATCCCCGCTGGCGCGGGGAACACTTAAAATCAATGTAATCAAATTTAAAAGATGCCGGTTTATCCCCGCTGGCGCGGGGAACACGCGTTAATGAAAATGGTGAAGACGTTTTTGAGCGGTTTATCCCCGCTGGCGCGGGGAACACTCCATGAGCCTGTTAGATGATGCGATTGGTGTCGGTTTATCCCCGCTGGCGCGGGGAACACCGTTGATTCGTATGTGGTCAGCAAGACGCAGCCGGTTTATCCCCGCTGGCGCGGGGAACACTGTGTTCGGATGAAACTGAAAATATCAACGGCCGGTTTATCCCCGCTGGCGCGGGGAACACAGCGCGAATTACCTCCGCCTCTCCTGTACGTTCGGTTTATCCCCGCTGGCGCGGGGAACACCCGGAAAGCAGTACGCGAGCTATACGAAGGGGCGGTTTATCCCCGCTGGCGCGGGGAACACTTAGCCTGGCGCGGTGACCATATCCAGTTAACCGGTTTATCCCCGCTGGCGCGGGGAACACTGTAGATGGCGCTGGCATCCCCGGTCAGCCACCGGTTTATCCCCGCTGGCGCGGGGAACACGCATAGCGCCCTGCCCCGGCTGCCGGAACGAACGGTTTATCCCCGCTGGCGCGGGGAACACCGATGGTATGGGTGTTCTCACCGTTGCAGATACGGTTTATCCCCGCTGGCGCGGGGAACACCAAATCCCCCTCTCTCCGCCACTATTCAAACACGGTTTATCCCCGCTGGCGCGGGGAACACAGTTGAGACGTCGCGGAATGTTGTCACGTAGCCGGTTTATCCCCGCTGGCGCGGGGAACACATACGTCTGCTCTTGTGCGATCCAGGTATTAGCGGTTTATCCCCGCTGGCGCGGGGAACACGCGTCCAGCGGGATTCCCACTGTTTCTCGCCGTGGTTTATCCCCGCTGGCGCGGGGAACACGGGAAAACTTGGCGCCGCAAGTCGCTGGAATACGGTTTATCCCCGCTGGCGCGGGGAACACGCACAGGGCTATATAGACGAAATCCGAGCAACGCGGTTTATCCCCGCTGGCGCGGGGAACACCATACATGAAGCCGCTGCTCATCCTTTCAGTGCGGTTTATCCCCGCTGGCGCGGGGAACACTTTATGCGAATGATAACGCGAAAGAAACCCGCCGGTTTATCCCCGCTGGCGCGGGGAACACTCCAGAGTGCAGGCTTCGAACCGGGCCGGGACCGGTTTATCCCCGCTGGCGCGGGGAACACCCGAACTCCCGCCAAACATTGGCTATGGCGTACGGTTTATCCCCGCTGGCGCGGGGAACACGGGCTTTATACCTCGCCGGGCAGCCTGGTTTACGGTTTATCCCCGCTGGCGCGGGGAACACTATCCCCTACATGGGATAATGACATGAATATCCGGTTTATCCCCGCTGGCGCGGGGAACACGGCCCGGCGTATTGCGGATGCCGGACTGGACGCGGTTTATCCCCGCTGGCGCGGGGAACACAAAAACTGCGTCAGAGTGCTCAACGCTTCCTCCGGTTTATCCCCGCTGGCGCGGGGAACACACTAAAAAAATAGACTTCAATATCAATAGCTTTTAACTGAAAAACAATTCACCAACAATTAAGAAACAATTTTACATTATTAAAGAGCATATAACTCATTGTTTTAAAACAGGAAGGAAAGATACTAACCGCAGTCCATCCAAATCCACCGGAATACGTCTATTCACACCATATGTCTGAAACTCAAATCCGGATTCGGTATTCGTCGCCCAAGCCATAACAACATTCCCCTCTTCTGCCAGAACGGAAACCTGTTGCCATATCATTTCTCGTGTCTTTGTTGAGATGTCCCCAACATACACACCAGCGCGAATCTCCAGCAACCAGACGGCTAACCGTCCACGGAGTCGCGGAGGAACATTCTCTGTCACCACAACCAACATACTCATCGTTAACGACTCCGATGGCCTGCATCACCTAAAGAGACAGGGAGTGGGATAGCTACAGGATGTGCATCTTCAGGTGGTGGGGGTGGCTGAATTTCGCCTGCCGCAAGAACATCGTCAATAAGCGGAATTAATTTCGCCAGTATTTTGCTACTGCGGAAAATATCCCTGCAGGCTAGCCGGACTTCGCGATCGGGCTCGGCTGGATTACGCCGCGCTATCTCGAATGCTTTTGGCACGACGGTATCAAACTTAATGATATCAGCAATATCGTAGACAAAAGAAAGTGGTTTACCAGTATGTACAAAGCCTATCGCTGGCGCGTATCCAGCAGCAAGTATTGCTGCCTCCGTCACACCATACAGGCAGGCCGTCGCCGAACTAATACACTGGTTGACCGTATCCCCTTTCTCCCAGTCTTTCGGATCGTAGCGGCGTCCCTGCCACTTTACGCCATACTGTTTCGCCAATAATGCGTAAGTCGCCCGCACACGACTCCCTTCAATGCCGCGTAACTGTTCGACAGAACGTCGGCTTGGCGCTGGCTCACCAAAACGCAACTCGAACATTCTACGCACTACTTTCAGACGGAGCTCATCATCTAAGGCCAGCTTTGCCTGATAGAGCAATTTATCGGCTCGGGCACCACCTGGTTGCCCAGAGGCATAGAGACGGACACCCGCTTCACCAACCCATACCAGCAACGTGCCCACTGTCGCCGCCAGCCTTACAGCGGCATGAGAAACACGCGTCCCCGGTTCCAACATCAGACAGGCCACCGATCCGACAGGAATATGTGTACGGACGCCGGTTTTATCGATTAAAACGAATGCCCCATCGATAACATCAACTTGCCCATACTGGAGAAAGATCATCGATACACGATCTTTAAGCGGGATCGGATTTAATGGCAGCCAGCTCATTAGCGCCTCCTTTTTACCATCAGCATCCCACAACCCAACGCTTTACTCTTACCTAAGCCAGAGAACAGCACCTGGGAGAAAAGCGGAACGTCTGTAACACAAAGTGTTCCGCAAAAATCCACACTGCTGTACGTGATCGGTTCTTCCCGATTATGGCGAACAAAACGATGCTGTTGATACGCTTGCACACAGCCACAGCGCGTCTGCATTTCCCTGTATTCCTCACCAGCCCACAAAGCCAAAGCATCTGCCTCTGGCTCAAGCAAGTAAAAACCATGCTGCTGCCCTTGCCTCTCCAGCCACGCCTGAGCAGCCTGCTGCTGTACCTCCCACCAGCGTTCTTTTACAACGCCGCTTGCTTTTGCATGGTATTTGGCATCCATCATCACATCGCTGCGTTTACCATCTCGGGTAATCACCGGGTTAGCCCGTAGTTGAAAATCCAGTATCAAGCCCTCCGTCAGTTGTGGATTAAATGGTTTGGTTTCAACCACAAACAGAGAATGCTGGGACAGTGGCGGCGTTGTCGAGAGCACAAAAAAGCTGCCTTTCGCTTCCTGACGAAACAAGAACTGACGTGCCGTTTGTTGTGGAAAAAGCTGCCAAAGCCACTGATGACTAGCGTAAGGCCTGGCTGATTCCCATTTTTTCAACATTTCAGGACGAAGGTTTTTGAACAGAAGCTGGATACGAGACAAGTACATTACGCCCTCCCTTGCAACAGACCGCTAAAGCGGATATAGCTGCCGAACTGCCAACGCTGGCGGCTGAGTGGGTGATTATGGCTATGGATTTTCTGCTGCCATTGCAGACTCTCTTCATCGGGATCGTCCCAGTAGCAAATACCCTCTTTCGAGGTAAACCCATTTAATTCCGCGGCGGACATTTCCTGAGCAGCAAGAATGAATATCTCTTTTAACGTACCAGTCATTAATCGGGGCGCCAGCGGCAAGGCTAACGGACAAGACTTTCTTCCGAGATATAGCGGAAAATAAGGTGTCAGCAGTGCTTCACGCAACGCCGTCAACGCATACGGAGCACCAGCGGTAGCACTTAACGCCACGTGCCAGTAACCATCGCAACGATATTCACGCTGCGAAATCAGGGTGCCGATTTCATCGGGCGCGAGAGTCAGTTCATCCCGTCGCGTGAAGTAACGATACTTTTTATTTTCTCGTGGCGCACTAACCGTATGATAATCCCGTAGCCAGCGCTCTTGCGAGGCTAGCGCATGCACTGCCAAATGATAGTGTTGGTTAAATGTATTTAACCGTTCTTCTTCATCGCGGCGTATCCCAAGCGCGGCGGCAACCAATCCTAATAATGCCGATCGCGTAGGTACTGCCGCAGAGTGGCGGATCTCACCTGACGCTTCTTCTCCCCATGATGCCAGTGGCGCATAGAGCTGAAAAACCAGATATTCCTTCATCATTCATCCTTACTGGCTGACAAAGGCCAGTAATTCCGCCAGCGATCCGATGCCTTCATGAACGTTCAGTTCTTGATAAGCGTCAGTACAGTTGCCATAGACCCGATCGAAGCTATCACGCTGCTGTTTTAAGCGAGCAATCGCCGCCGGTATCTGATCGGTATCGCGTACGGGCTGGAAAAATGCCGCGGCCAACGCTCGCGGTTGTTTTTTCCCGATTTCGGCCAGCGCATAAGTAGCATAAGCGCGAGAGGCAAAGCTGTTTTGCTTTCCCGTTGGTGAAACAGTTAGTGCTGTTTCGGTGAGCGCCGCAATGGCGCGTTTCGCTAGTTCCTCATTACCACCGAGGTTTTCTACCAACAAATCCCGGCTGATGCAGATATAGGTATAGAAAAGCGCTGAGGCAAACCCCTGTTCCCCCATATGAGCAGAACCGGCATCTTCTTTATTATTGAGGTCATCTACAGCAGTAAAGAAATCAGACTCAATGGTCACGGCACTCACACCCAGCGCATGAGAAACCTGGCATGCGGCCTCAACGTTAAACTCAGGTGATGATGCCAGCATACGGCCAAACAATGCCATGTCCACGCTACGCTGTTCATTACGCAGTAATTTAACCTCTTCATCGGTCGGTATACGCTGTTCAGCGATCAGAGTTTTAACCAATTGCTCAATCAAATGAATTTCATGACTGCTGACGTGGACGATCTGCTCAATCTCTAGATTTTTTTCATCATTCGCATTTTTGTCATTTTTCAATTTACCGAACTGCTCAGCGATTTTCTCTGCCGCGCTTTTTGCGACTTTAGCTGCAGTATCTGCAGCAATCATTGGACGATAGACATAGTCCACTCCAATTCGACGAGTGCGCTTCCCGATGAAACCATCCATTGCTTCTTCAAACGTTTCCGAAACGCGCCAGGCACGTTTTAGGCTTTGTGACGACACTCGCAGGCGCTCTACACCGCCCATAAATGCCGTTTTAGGCCTGCCGGAATCGTCACGGTTAAGGTTAGCGGGTGCATATGCCGTTAATAAGTGTAACTGAATAAAAGTGGTCATTATTAAATCCCTCTAAGTTACTTATTTGCCATAGGATGTTGAAAGATATTCGTTAGCCCAGCGGATGCGGTTTCGCTTAAAGGGATCTCGATGTTCTGGCTCATGATTTTCACGACGTTGCCATTCTTCCATCCACAGGAAAATACTGTCGGCCAGAGACAAGACATTCACTCCCTCCGCCCCACGAATATTCACCACCTGAATTAGCAACTGACAGAAAATTTCCGGATCGGCCGCCTTTTGCAAACGTTCAAAGCGCAGAGCAGAAACACATGCCGTTGTTCCATTTAGCTTTTCTCCCAATTGTGCGGCAAAACTGGCTTTTTCTTTATGACTTTTAATATGCGCAGCGACGCTGATAAACAGCGCCAGAGCCATTTCATCAACAGGCTGTAAGGGAATATATTTAAGCAGGGCCTGGCGAAGCGCGCCATAAGCTTCACACATCATCACCCCATATGGCGGGGTCATTTTTTTCAGCTCCGCACGCCAGGCCCGGCCGTTGATTCGCTTATCGTCCCGGCGCTCATAGCGTTCAGACAGGATGGCAAACCATTCCAGCAATGCTTTCTGTGCATCAGGGTGCGTGATTTTGCACAACATTGCAGTATGACTGTTCATAGAGTCTCCTTTGGTTCCTCGGCAAACATCAAGATTTCCTTGCGCGCTTTGTGTTTACGGTAGCTGCTCTCAAGTTCTCGTCGAGCCGCAAGCTGGCGCAACAGAATGTCGTCGGGACTATCAGGATCGGTTAGAGCATCACGGTCAAATACCTGTAAGAGATACCGAAGGAGTTCCCGATCCCACTGACGCAATGCATGACGGGAAGGGGCATCCTGGCGTAACGGATCCTGCTCCAGTGCGTCGAGAAGCTGCCGAAAAGCGGGTTCAGTTTCCTGCCAGAACGCAATATCCACCATACTGAAATCCATTTTGGCTTCTTTTGGCGTATCAAACTTAGCGCTTTTAAACGCGTATCTCAGCAGCGACAGCGCTTCCGATGCGAATACCAATACGTTATTGAGGACGGCAATAAATTGCTCTTCATGAGCAACACGGATCAAAGGAATACGATGCTGATACCAGCAGCGAGCTTTCGCATTATCCATATCCCAAGCAAAACACCACAGGCCCAATTTTTTACGCCGCCCGGCAGCCAGAACCACCTTTGCAGGTTGCATTCGGTTAAATTTATCCTCGCGTTTCATGAGCAACCCGAGCCAGTCTTTATAATTTAATCCGCCAGGCTGCCCCTTCAGAGCCAGCCAAGGCGCAGAGGGATCTTTCAATGCCTGCCGATAAGGTGAGAAGGGATGGAGCCAGCTATCATATTGAACACCATAGTTTTTACTGCGCATTTGCAATAGTAGCGACGGATGACTGTCTCCACATAAATTACAAACGCCGGCCACGGTTTTAGTGAAATCCAATTCGATTCGCCGCGGCATTCCCCAGTACGCCTGTAACGGATGGGCATTTTCAGGCGTCACGACATTTCCGGCCTTATCGCTGGTTTTAGTTGGTGCAAGCCAGGGGAAAATAAGCGCATGTTGTGCAGGGGTAGGTTTCTGCGCCAGCGGCAAAACGTTGAGCCAAAGTTTTTGCCAGAGAGGATATTTATCTTCCTCTTTTGGTACAACCAGCGTAGTAAGCGGCCCGCCGCCGCGCATCCCTACCCGATAACCCGCCCCACCGGCAGGGGAATTGGTCTGAATCGTAAATAATGCTATCGCGGCGCAGTCCGGGCAGATATGTTCAACTTGACCACGTTTAACAAAATGATCTTTATTGAGCTTAAGCGTGTTACCGCCGGGTGCATCAATTAACAATCCGGCAATGGAACCATATTCGCTATCCAGAGGATCAAAACTTTGCAGGAACGAGGGCTTTTGCTCACCAAATTGGAGAACGGGAGACAATGCCTGGAGTGCTTCCTCCCAGCGTTCAGGTTCGATACCTTCGTTCCAAATATCCTCCCAGTCATCTTTATCCTCTGGCACGATAGTGCACTGTAGAATGCCGATGAGCATTTGCCATGCAGCCCCCTGAAAATCGGATCGTGGATAGGCTACATCACGAATTTGATTATCAAGAAGTTCAGTTAATGCGATTTTTGTATGCTTGCCGCTGGATAAGACGACGGGAAGCCATTTTTCCCTGGTTAAATCCATTGAGTGACTCCTGTAAAACTGGAGCGAGGCTGAACCACCAACTAAACAAAATACCTATAAGGTAGGCTCCTTTCGGAGCCTACCGGACATTAACGCTTCAATGCTGAACAGAGTAAAGCTAAAAACATCATCATTTCTGCATGATTAAGCGTAAAGGTAATCACCATACAGGTACCGTTTTTAGTTGCTGGCGACCAGGACGTCCGTTTAGAATGCAAGTGCTACGTCGCTTCGGCAATGGATGCCCTCCTATCCAGGGGAGCTCCATTGCTGGAGTGCCAAAGGCTTCCCCTGTTGAACTTCATCGTAGTGGGTTTAGAAGTTGAACGCAACGGCAAAAAAGCAATAAGCTATTTAGCCACAACCTCGATGTACATTTTCTGTAGCCCTGCTAAAATTGCTACGTTCCTCATTTCAATGAGGATGAACCGCAATAGGCCATGTAGCCGAAGCTAAAATGCAACCCGTTCCCCGCGCTAGCGGGGATAACCCTCTTGAGTTAAAGGTAAAAAACATCTGGTCTGTTCTTACTATCTCGCACTAAGATTAACGTCGTTATATTTTCCTCGCTACAAAAATGAGGACATTTATGAGATATATCAATTATCTTCGTTATTGGGGAAAAACCAGTAAAGTAACTTCCACAAAAATAAAGCCTTATCATCTACTGGCATATCATTGTCTGGATGTGGCCGCCTGTGGATATTACATAATAAAAAACAATATTTTTAATTCCAGAGATATTTTGGAAGAATGTAATCTTATCGATAAGGATGCTGAAAGATGGATGATATGGTTGCTTGCCAGTCATGATATCGGCAAATTCGCCAGAGGCTTTCAAAGATATGCCTCGTTCCCCGATACGCCACTGGTTCCACCTGTGAGCACAATTGCTGCATTTGAGCGGCACGATACGTTAGGCTTCTATTTATGGGAAAAAATTAGCGACGCCTGGCAGGAAGGAAATAACGACATCATTGCCGGTATTGATCCCGAAAACCGTGGTAGTTTCACCAGTGCCTTAAACATCTGGATGCAGATAAGCACTGGTCATCATGGCATTCCACCCGACACCCAGCAAAATAGCAGTGCACTGGCATTTACCGATGAGGATATCATCGCCGCCACGCATTATCTTGAAACGCTAAGTCAGTTGTTTCCTTTTACGTTGCCTTCAGTCTGGAAAACCAAGACCGGACGGAAAAGTTTAAAGCGCCACAGCTGGTTCTTTGCCGGTCTTGTCACCCTCACTGACTGGATGGGATCAGATGAAACTCACTTTCCCGCCGTCAGCAATGCGATGCCTTTGCAAGATTATTGGCCTCTCGCCTGCGAAAAGGCGCAACAGGCCATCCTCACCATTCCACCATTATCACCACACATCTTTTATCATAATCATCAAGCTCTGTTTCCCTTTATTCATACGCTCACTCCGCTCCAGCAGCGAGCTAATACTCTGGATATCTCATCGCCAGGTCCGCAACTCATTATTCTGGAAGACGTAACCGGAGCTGGTAAAACAGAAGCAGCACTGATTCTGACTCATCGTTTAATGTCTGCAGGTAAAGGCCATGGACTTTACGTTGGACTGCCGACCATGGCAACCGCGAATGCTATGTATAAACGCTTGTCGGCGGCTTACCGTGCGCTGTTCGCCGATGATGCCAGGCCGTCGCTTATACTGGCTCATGGCGGAAGAGAAATGTCAGAAACTTTCCGGCAATCCATCTGGCAGCCAGTCAATGAGACGGCAGAAGATTACGCGCAAGACGATCGCAACGCCGCCAGTGAATGCCACATCTGGTTCGCTGATTCCCGCAAAAAAGCGCTACTCGCTGAAGTTGGTGTCGGTACTCTCGATCAGCTTTTAATGGCGGTGATGCCATTTCGCCATCAGTCGCTTCGTTTACTTGGCATGCGCGATAAAATCCTGCTGCTGGATGAGGTTCATGCCTATGATGGTTACATGGTGAAATTAATGGAAGGATTGCTCAGTTTCCATGCCGCCCAGGGAGGGAGCGCCATCATACTGAGCGCCACACTACCCGCCACCTTACGTGAAAAGCTACTTAATGCATTCAGTCATGGCGCCGGTAGTTCGGTCGTTATCCCCAACGTCGATGCTGGTTATCCATGGCTCAGCCACCTCTCGTCGGCAGGCCTGCTGGAACAACCGCTAACCACCCGACCAGAAGTCCAGCGTACCGTAACCGTTAACTGGATACAGCAGCGCCGGGAAGCACTGGAGCTTATTTATCGCGTTGTTGCAGCCGGACAGTGTGTTTGCTGGATCCGTAATACGGTTGACGAGGCACGAGAGATTTTCCAGCAGTTGCGCAGCGACGGGCGGGTGCCAGAACAGGATATAGTGCTCTTTCACAGCCGCTTTGCTTTCGCTGACCGCATTGCCATTGAAGATAAAACGCTGAGCTGGTTCGGCAACCATGCTCCCGCTACTGCACGAAAAGGAAAAGTATTAATCGCAACACAGGTCGTCGAACAGAGTCTTGATCTGGATTTTGACTGGATGATCTCCGATCTGGCACCAATGGATTTATTGATTCAACGCGCAGGTCGTCTACAACGCCATATCCGCGATGCTGACGGGCAACGCAAACCCGCTCTTCCTGATGGGCGCCAACCTCCAATATTACATATCCTGGCCCCTGAATGGCAGGAACAAGCAGCAGCGGGCTGGTTGGGACAGGAACTACGAGGTACAGGTTATGTTTATCTCGACCATGCCTGCCTGTGGCGTACCCAGTCGTTGCTGCGTCAGTATGGTGAAATCAGCATGCCGGATAACGCCAGAAAGCTAGTTGATGGTGTTTATGAGCAGACGATAGCTGCCCCACCAGAGCTGCAAACCTTATCTGATGTCGCTTTCGGCAACGTTCTCAGTCAACGATCGGTTGCTGCGCAAAATCTATTACGTCACGATGTTGGCTACGCTCGAGAGGCCAGTGATTTTTTATGGGATAACGACAGAGAATTTTCGACTCGTCTGGGTGAAGAAAGCCTGGATGTCTACCTTGCCTGGCAAGATGGTGAAGGGGAATTACATCCCATAGCCGCCGAAGGCGATTTCCGCTGGGAAATGAGCAGACTGTCGGTTCGCCTCTCATGGTGGAAAAAGCATGCAGGTGAATTTAGCCTGCCCGATGCTGAATCACTTGAACAATTCCGCAAGGCACAACGTCGCCCAACAGGTCAAGTACTACTGGTTTCGTCAGACGGCGAAGCGAGCTATTACAGTAAACAAAGTGGATTAGGTAACGGATAGGAGAACCAGCATGAGCAGAATGTCATCTGTCATGCTGGTTAGAGAAACTTAACCCTCGTGCAATCCGCACTCGCGTTTAAGCCCGAAGAACCGGGTCTCTTCTTCTGCCATGCCTGGCTCCCATTTGCGGGTGGTGTGGGTATCGCCTACCGACAGATAGCCCTGATCCCACAGCGGGTGGTATTTCAGCCCGTGCTTTTGCAGGTACTGATATACCGTCCGGTTATCCCAGTCGATAATCGGCAGCACCTTGAACACCCCGCGCTGGATAGCCAGCACCGGTAAGGTCGCCCGGCTACCGGACTGCTCGCGGCGCAGACCGGCGAACCAGGTCTGGGTATTGAGCTCTTTCAGCGCCCGGTTCATCGGCTCGACTTTGTTGATCTCATTGTATTTCTCAATGCCCTCAACGCCCTGCTCCCACAGCTTACCGTAGCGCGCCTCCTGCCAGGCGGCGCTCTCCTGCGCCCGATAGACCTTCAGGTTCAGCTTGAGCTTGTCGGTTAACTCATCGATAAACTGATAGGTTTCCGGAAACAGATAGCCGGTATCGGTGAGGATCACCGGAATATCCGGGCGCAGCTGGTTGACCAGGTGCAGACTCACCGCCGCCTGAATGCCAAAGCTGGAAGACAAAGCATACTCGCCAGGCAGATTTTCCAGCGCCCACGCTACGCGTTCTTCGGCGCTGAGCTTCTCCAGCTTCGCATTGGTCTCCGCCAGCGCCAGGATACGTTCCACTTTCGGCAATGCATTAAGCGCGTTTAGATCGAGTACGGACATATAAACCTCGTTTGCCTGTTATGCCGGGCGGCACTGCGTTTGCCCGGCCTACGGGTTTTGTAAGCCCGGACGCTACGCGCCACCGGGCACCAGGATGTTATTCCCAGAAATCGCGGGCTGGGTCGAGCACCGGGCGAATGATGCCCGCACGCACCGTAAAGTCGCCGAAGCCTTCACCCGCTTCACGCTCTTTCGCCCAGCGCCCTACCAGTTCGTCTAGCGAGTCGAGAATTTCCGACTCGGTAATATTTTCACGGTACATCCGCGGGATGCGGGTGCCGCTGCGGTTACCGCCAAGGTGCAGGTTGTAGCGGCCTGGCGCTTTGCCCACCAGCCCCACTTCCGCCAGCATCGCGCGACCACAGCCGTTCGGGCAGCCGGTGACGCGGGTGACGATATGCTCATCGCTCACGCCGTGCTTGTTCATCACCCCTTCCACCTTGTCGATAAACGACGGCAGGAAACGCTCAGCTTCCGCCATTGCCAGCGGGCAGGTCGGGAAGGAGACGCAGGCCATCGAGTTTTCGCGCTGCGGAGTAACGGCATTCATCAGACCATGATCCCGCGCCAGCTTCTCGATCCGCGCCTTCTGATCTTCCGGTACGCTGGCGATGATCAGGTTCTGGTTGGCGGTGATGCGGAATTCGCCTTTATGGATCTTAGCAATCTCCAGCAGGCCAGTCTTCAGCGGGCGTCCCGGATAATCGAGAATGCGGCCGTTTTCAATAAACAGCGTCAGGTGCCATTTGTCATCAATCCCTTTCACCCAGCCGATGCGGTCTCCGCGGCCGGTGAATTCGTACGGACGGATCGGCTCAAACTTAATGCCAGCCCGGCGCTCCACTTCCGCCTTGAAGGTTTCGACGCCAACGCGCTCAAGGGTGTACTTGGTTTTCGCATTCTTACGGTCGGTACGGTTGCCCCAGTCGCGCTGGGTAGTCACGACCGCTTCCGCCACCGCCAGAGTATGCTCCAGTGGCAGATAGCCGAATTCGCTCGCCGTGCGGGCGTAGGTTTTCTTGTTGCCGTGTTCGATAGAGAGACCGCCGCCCACCAGCAGGTTAAAGCCCACCAGCTTGCCGTTTTCGGCGATCGCCACGAAGTTCATGTCATTAGCGTGCAGATCGATATCGTTCTGCGGCGGGATCACCACCGTCGTTTTAAACTTACGCGGCAGATAGGTCTGACCGAGGATCGGCTCTTCGTCGGTAGTCGCGACCTTTTTCTGATCCAGCCAGATCTCGGCATAAGCGCGGGTACGCGGCAGCAGATGCTCGGAGATCTTTTTCGCCCACTCGTAGGCCTCAGCGTGCAGCTGCGACTCATGCGGGTTGGAGGTGCACAGCACGTTACGGTTCATATCGTTGGCGGTGGCCAGCGCGTCCAGCCCCACCGAGTGCAGCATCTGATGCACCGGCTTCACGTTCTTTTTCAGAATACCGTGGAACTGGAACGTCTGCCGGTTGGTCAGGCGAATACTGCCGTAAATGGTGTTGTCAGCGGCAAACTTATCGATCGCCTTCCACTGGGTAGTGGTGATCACCCCGCCCGGCAGACGGCAGCGCAGCAGCATCGCATGACGCGGCTCCAGCTTCTGGGCGGCGCGTTCCGCGCGGATATCGCGATCGTCCTGCTGGTACATGCCGTGGAAACGGATCAGCAGGAAGTTATCACCTTTAAAACCGCCGGTCAGACCGTCGTTTAAATCTTCCGCAATGGTGCCGCGCAGGTAGTTGCTCTCAAGCTTCATGCGCTCGGCATCGGTCAGTTTACCTTCGACCACTAAAGGCCCCGGATGTTTTTCGCTCATTAGTAGACATCTCGCTGATAACGGCGCTCAACGCGCAGCTCACTTAAAAATTCGTCCGCCGCTTCGGCGTCCATCGCGCCGTATTCGGCAATCACTTCCAGTAAAGTATGTTCCACGTCTTTCGCCATACGATTGGCGTCGCCGCAGACATAAATGTGGGCGCCATCATTGATCCAGCGCCACAGCTCGGCTCCCTGCTCGCGCAGTTTGTCCTGCACGTAGACTTTTTGTTGTTGATCGCGGGACCAGGCCAGATCGATACGGGTCAGCAGACCTTCCTTCACATAGCTCTGCCACTCCACCTGATAGAGGAAATCTTCAGTGAAGTGCGGGTTGCCGAAGAATAACCAGTTCTTGCCTTGCGCCCCGTCCGCTGCGCGCTGCTGCATAAAGGCGCGGAACGGCGCAATACCGGTGCCCGGGCCAATCATGATCACCGGCGTCTCCGGGTTAGCCGGCAGACGGAAGTTGTCGTTGTGTTCAATAAAGACGCGGACTTCGCCATCTTCTTCCACGCGGTCGGCGAGGAAGCTGGAGGCACCGCCAGCGCGGGCGCGACCTTCAATTTCATAGCGCACTACGCCTACGGTGACATGTACTTCGCTTTCCGCTTCCGCCTGCGAGGAGGCAATCGAGTACAGGCGCGGCGTCAGCGGACGCAGCAGACCGATTAACGCCTCGGCGTCCAGCTGTGCCGGGGAGAAACGGACCATATCGATGATCGGCGTCGCAGCAGCATACTGCTGCAGCTGAGCTTTATCTCCCACCAGCGGCAGCAGCGATTCGCTGCGGGTCAGGGTGGCGTAGTTTTCGACGATAGTCGCGGTGTTAACCGTCAGCTCAAAATGCCACTCCAGCGCTTCCGCCAGCGGCAGAGTTTTGCCATCAACGGTTACCGGCTCGTCACCTTTCAGCCACAGCAGCTCCACCAGCTCTTTGACCAGCTGAGGATCGTTTTGATACCAGACGCCCAGCGCGTCGCCCGGCTGATAGCGCAGACCGGAATCACCGAGGTCAATTTCAATATGGCGCACATCTTTTTCGGAATCGCGGCCAGTGATTTTCTGGTTGACCGACAGGGTCGCCGACAGTGGAGCCTCTTTGGTGTACGGGCTGGTATGGATGTCGTTCACCGCGCCGCTGGTGGCCAGCTGAGCGGGCGCGGCAACTGGCGCACGGGCTTTCAGCACCTCAACGACGCGCGCGCGCCATTCCGCAGCCGCGGTCTGATATTCGACGTCGGCATCGACGCGATCGAGCAGGCGTTCCGCGCCGAGCTCGGCCAGCTTGCTGTCGAAATCTTTGCCGGACTGGCAGAAGAATTCATAAGAAGTATCGCCGAGGCCAAAGACAGCGAACGCGGTCCCGTCCAGCTTCGGCGCTTTTTTCGAGAACAGGAACTTATGCAATGCGACCGCTTCTTCCGGCGGCTCACCTTCCCCCTGGGTGGACGTCACGACCACCAGCAGTTTTTCCGCAGCAATTTGTTTGAATTTATAATCGCCTGCATTCACCAGCTTCACGTTCAGCTTCGCTGCCAGCAGATCGTCGCGCAGCGCTTCGGCGACGCGACGGGCGTTGCCGGTTTGCGAGGCGGAAATCAGCGTGATCGAGGGCACCTCAGCGGCCTGGACAGGAACGGCCACAGCCGCGCCGGACTGCTGATTCAGCACGCCCCAGAAATAGCCAGACACCCAGGCAAGCTGGGTAGGCGTGAAGTCAGTGGTGGCCGCCTGAAGGCGCGCCAGTTGCTCCGGGTTGAGCGGCAGCAAGTTGGAAGGTGAGGCCTGTGTCGTCATGCGTCGTTTGTTCCAGTAAGCAAAGCTGTTATTCGCACCCTGTCAGCGCGACAAAAACAGAAGAGAATAGAAGGGTAACGGTGCTGATAGTAACAATTAAAGAAGGGATGGAAATAATAAATAACCAAATGGACTAACCTGTTTTAGTTGTAGTTATTAACAACAAAATCGATTAAATAACCACATGAAATATAACCATTTAATCCAGATAACCCAGATAAATGTGTCCATTTTCTGTTCAGGGCCGTTTTAGTTAATGCGAAAAAATGTGCTTTCCGGTACCCTACGGCGGTTTTTTTCGTCCTGTTGAGAGTCAATGATGTCCACCACGCTGTTTAAAGATTTCACCTTCGAAGCCGCCCACCACCTGCCGCACGTTCCGGAAGGACACAAATGCGGTCGCCTGCATGGCCACTCCTTTATGGTGCGTCTGGAGATCACCGGTGAAGTCGATCCCCATACCGGGTGGATCATGGATTTTGCCGAGCTGAAGGCCGCCTTCAAGCCGACATACGATCGCCTGGACCACTATTATCTGAACGATATCCCCGGTCTGGAAAACCCCACCAGCGAAGTGCTGGCGAAATGGATCTGGGATGAGATGAAACCGCGGGTACCGCTGCTGAGCGCCGTGATGGTCAAAGAGACCTGCACCGCTGGCTGCATCTATCGCGGCGAGTAAGCGAAAAAAAAGCCCGGTCAGTACGCTGCCGGGCTTTTTTTCAGGCAATATTCAAATACTTGTGCGTCTGCATGGACAGGCGCCAGTTGCGGGCGATGCAGGTGTCGATACACAGGCGCGTCGCGTCTTCTTTCTGACTGATCGGCTGCAGGGCGATGATCCGCGGTTTGTCATCGCTCAGCGTTTCCAGCAGTTCGTCCAGCGCTTCGATGTCGCGGACGCGCCCTACCGGATGCTTGATCTCATCCGCCCGCTGCAGAGCCTGAGACAGCACATCATACCCACCACGCATATTGACCTTCGGGGATACCGTCACCCAGGTGTTGTGGCTGCAGCGCACTTCATGGGTGCCGCTGGTTTCAATCTGACAGCTAAAGCCGTTTTGTTCCAGAAGCGAGGTTAACGGCGTTAAATCATGAATGCAGGGTTCACCGCCGGTAATGACCACGTGGCGGGCAGTCCACCCCTGACGTCCAATAATCGCCAGCAGATCCTCGCTGCTTGCCGGACCCCATTTATCACTCTCTTTAGTTTTCGCCAGAATGCTGAACAACGACACTTCCCGATCGGCCAGCTTGTCCCAGGTATGCTTGGTGTCACACCACGCGCATCCTACCGGGCATCCCTGCAGACGAATAAAAATGGCAGGCACGCCGGTGAAGTAACCCTCGCCTTGCAGGGTCTGGAACATCTCGTTAATCGGGTACTGCATAGTCATCTCTGTTTAGGGTCATAAACGTCCATTATCGCAGATTTCAGCGCACAGGTCTTGTCCTGCGCTGCGATCCCTTTTTTACCCCTCCGTCAATATCCGTGTCGGGAATAATATTATTGATTAAAAAAGCAATCTTTTCTTTTGGCTTAGTTTATTAGCATGATAAGAATTAAAATAAATAGCATTCTGACGCGTGAGCGGAAAATATGTAACAGAAAATGTTATCCCTGTCATTCCGGATAAAATAACAGGTCCAGAAATCAAAACAAAAAACCTTAAAATACAACAATGTACAAACAGATACATGAAAGAGTGAATTATCTATCTGATCTGAGAGTCTAATTCAATCCGCCGATGATAATAACCTTAAACTGGTCTTAATAAAGCCCTGATCGGGCCCCTTTTTTATTTAATCGTCGTTTACTTTTGCCCACCTAGAATCCCGCAGACCAACCATAATGAGATAGCGTTTATGACCACATTATTAATTACCGGCGTTACGGGTTTTCTGGGCGGTGCCGCGTTAGAGAAAATACTCCATCAGGAAACCCGGTTAGACCTGCTGCTGCTGGTGCGTGCTGATAGCCCCGAGGCAGGCCTCGAACGGGTCAAAGAGAACATGCGTAAGTTCAATATTGCCGAGGAGAAGCTGGCGATGCTTCACCCGCAGCATATCCTGCTGGGCGATCTCGCTTCTCCGGAGCATTTTCTTAACGATCCGCGCCTCGATCAGGTGACGCATGTCCTCAACTGCGCCGCTGTCGCCTCGTTTGGCAGCAATCCGCTCATCTGGAAGGTTAACGTTGAGGGTACGCTGCGCCTGGCGCAACGGATGGCGCAGGTTGAGGGTCTACAGCGCTTTCTGCACGTCGGCACAGCCATGTCCTGCTCACCTGAGCCGGATTCACTGGTCGCCGAAAGCGCGGAGTTTCGGGAACGCGCTGAGCACCTGGTGGAATACACCCACTCAAAATCGACCATCGAGCAGTTGATGCAGCAGCATTGCCCTACGCTGCCGCTGGTCATTGCCCGCCCTTCTATCGTGGTGGGTCATACTCATCACGGCTGCCGGCCTTCCAGCAGTATTTTCTGGGTGTTCAGCATGGGGCTGATGCTGCAGAAATTTTTATGTTCCATGGAAGACCGAATCGATGTCATCCCGGTGGACTACTGCGCTGATGCCTTGCTGATGTTACTTAACCAGCCGCTGGCCCACGGCGAGGTGGTGCATATCTCTGCCGGGGAGGAGAATAGCGTGAAGTTTGCCGAAATCGACCGGGCGATGGCCCAGGCCCTGGAGCAGGCCCCGGTAGGGGATAAGTACGCCCAGGTCAGCTATGAAACGCTGGTCAAAATGCGTCGTGAACTGAAAGGGATCTTTGGGCCATGCAATGAACGTCTGATGCTGAAAGCCATGCGTTTATATGGCGCCTTCGCCACGCTGAACGTGCGCTTTAGCAACGACAAGCTGTTGAGCATGGGAATGCCAAAACCACCGCGCTTTACGGATTACATCGACCGCTGCGTGGAGACCACCCGCGGGCTGTCGATCCCCCAGCAAATGGCCGTCGATTTTAAATGATGGCTGACGGCGTAAAAAAAAATGCCAGCCCTGAGGCTGGCATTTTTATTTCACAAAGACAGGATTAAGCCTGGCCTTTGATCTCTTTACGACCGTTGAACGGCGCTTGCTCACCCAGCGCTTCTTCGATACGAATCAGCTGGTTGTATTTAGCAACGCGGTCAGAACGGCTCATAGAACCGGTTTTGATCTGGCCTGCAGCGGTACCGACAGCCAGGTCAGCGATGGTTGCGTCTTCAGTTTCACCAGAACGGTGAGAGATGACAGCGGTGTAGCCAGCGTCTTTCGCCATCTTGATTGCAGCCAGAGTTTCGGTCAGAGAACCGATCTGGTTGAATTTGATCAGGATGGAGTTAGCGATGCCTTTATCGATACCTTCTTTCAGGATCTTGGTGTTGGTTACGAACAGGTCGTCACCAACCAGCTGGATTTTGTCGCCCAGTACTTTGGTCTGGTATGCGAAACCGTCCCAGTCAGATTCGTCCAGGCCATCTTCGATGGAGACGATCGGGTACTGTTTGGTCAGATCTTCCAGGAAGTGAGTGAACTCTTCAGAGGTGAACGCTTTGTTGCCTTCGCCAGCCAGAACGTATTTACCATCTTTGTAGAATTCAGATGCTGCGCAGTCCATCGCCAGGGTGATGTCTTTGCCCAGCTCGTAGCCAGCTGCTTTAACCGCTTCAGCGATAACAGCCAGTGCTTCGGCGTTAGAACCCAGGTTCGGCGCGTAGCCGCCTTCGTCACCAACGGCAGTGTTCATGCCTTTGGACTTCAGCACTTTCGCCAGGTGATGGAACACTTCAGAACCCATGCGTACGGCTTCTTTCAGGGTCGGCGCGCCAACCGGCTGAATCATGAATTCCTGGATGTCGACGTTGTTGTCAGCGTGCTCACCACCGTTGATGATGTTCATCATCGGAACCGGCATGGAGTATTTGCCCGGAGTGCCGTTCAGTTCCGCGATGTGCGCGTACAGCGGCAGGCCTTTGGACGCTGCAGCTGCTTTGGCGTTTGCCAGAGAAACAGCCAGGATAGCGTTCGCACCGAAGTTAGATTTGTTTTCAGTACCGTCCAGGTCGATCATGATCTTGTCGATGCCAGCCTGATCTTTAGCATCTTTGCCCAGGATTGCCTGAGCGATCGGGCCGTTTACCGCAGCAACAGCTTTGGTTACGCCTTTACCCAGGAAACGGGATTTGTCGCCATCGCGCAGTTCCAGCGCTTCGCGGGAACCAGTAGAAGCACCTGACGGAGCAGCTGCCATACCGACGAAACCACCTTCCAGGTGTACTTCGGCTTCAACAGTCGGGTTACCACGGGAGTCGATGATTTCACGACCGATGACTTTAACGATTTTGGACATTAGGTTTTCCTCAGTACAAGTTAAACTAAAACTCCAGACAAACAATGCACCCAGTTGGGTGCATTGCCGTTCTAACTCTTTTACTTCGCCTGACGCTTCTGGTACTCGCTCGCGGCTTTCACAAAGCCGGCAAACAGCGGGTGGCCGTCACGCGGCGTCGAAGTAAACTCCGGGTGGAACTGGCAGGCAACAAACCACGGATGGTTCGGCACTTCGATGATCTCGACCAACTGATCATCCCCGGAACGGCCCGCAACGCGCAGACCAGCAGCTTCAATCGGTTTCAACAACATGTTGTTGACTTCGTAGCGGTGACGATGGCGCTCGGTGATAGTCGGCTCGCCATACAGCTGACGAACCAGAGAATCATCATCCAGCTGGCACTGCTGCGCACCCAGGCGCATGGTGCCGCCAAGATCGCTCTTCTCAGAACGAACCTCAACGTTGCCTTCTTCGTCACGCCATTCGGTAATCAGCGCCACCACCGGGTACTTACAGTCTGGCACAAATTCCGTAGAGTTGGCGTTTTCCATGCCCGCTACGTTGCGCGCGAATTCAATCAGCGCAACCTGCATACCCAGGCAGATGCCCAGATAAGGAATATTGTTCTCACGCGCATAGCGCGCGGTGGCGATCTTACCTTCTACACCGCGGTAGCCGAAGCCGCCCGGGATAAGGATCGCGTCCAAATTCTTAAGGATTTCGACGCCGCGCGTTTCCACATCCTGCGAATCGATCAGCTTGATGTTGACGGTCACGCGATTTTTCAGACCACCGTGTTTCAGCGCTTCAATCACCGACTTGTAGGCATCCGGCAGTTCAATGTACTTACCGACCATACCGATGGTGACTTCGCCTGCCGGATTGGCTTCTTCATAGATTACCTGTTCCCATTCGGCCAGGTTTGCTTCCGGACAAGTTAAGCTGAATCGTTTACAAATATAATCGTCCAGCCCCTGAGATTTCAACAGGCCCGGAATTTTATAAATGGAATCGACGTCTTTCAGAGAAATCACAGCCTTTTCCGGAACGTTACAGAACAAAGCAATTTTCGCACGTTCGTTGGCCGGAACTGCGCGGTCTGAGCGGCAGATCAGGATATCTGGCTGAATACCGATGGAGAGCAGCTCTTTCACGGAGTGCTGGGTCGGCTTGGTTTTGACTTCGCCCGCGGCGGCCATGTACGGCACCAGGGTCAGGTGCATAAACAGGGTATGCTCGCGGCCGATTTCTACCGCCATCTGACGAATGGCTTCGAGGAACGGCAGGGATTCGATGTCGCCTACAGTACCGCCGATTTCCACCAGCACCACGTCATGGCCTTCGCCACCCGCCAGTACGCGCTCTTTGATAGCGTTGGTGATGTGCGGGATAACCTGAACGGTCGCGCCCAGATAGTCACCACGACGCTCTTTACGCAGTACATCAGAGTAGATACGGCCGGTGGTGAAGTTGTTGCGACGCGTCATCTTGGTACGGATGAAACGCTCATAGTGGCCCAGGTCCAGATCGGTTTCTGCGCCGTCTTCAGTAACGAACACTTCCCCATGCTGGATTGGGCTCATGGTGCCCGGATCGACGTTGATGTACGGATCCAGTTTCATGATGGTCACGTTGAGACCACGGGCTTCAAGAATGGCTGCCAGGGAGGCTGCGGCAATGCCTTTACCCAGAGAGGATACGACCCCGCCGGTCACAAAAATATAGTTCGTTGTCATGCTGAACCTGAGAAGTTAGGGTAAAACGATGGAATAACCAGGACGGGAAAGTAGTATACCCGAACATGCGTGACGCCACAAACTTTCATTCTCCCCTCCCCTTCGTTCTTCAAGTTGCACCTGTGTTGCGACTCGAACAACTCGAAGAGGCAGGCTACATGGTGTTTCAACGACATAACGGAAAGAGAAAATAGACGCTTTTGGCGAAATGTTTTTGACGTAAATCAAGCGCTTGTTATTTATAAAATCACACAAATCGCGCTTGATCACGAAAACTCGTTAGAGATCAGTTTCCTGGCGCTTTACTTCCTGCCACACTTCTTCCATGGTATCGAGGTCGACACCGGTCATTTCGAGGCCGCGGGCGGCGACAATGCGCTCGACTTCACGGAAGCGACGCTCAAATTTGAGGTTCGCTTTCTGCAGCGCGACCTCGGCTTTGACGCCCAAATGACGGGATAAATTCACCGTGGCAAACAGCAGGTCACCGACTTCCTCTTCCAGTTTCGCTTCATCCACTACCGCCTGCTGCGCTTCATGCATCACTTCATCAATTTCTTCATGCACCTTGTCGAGCACCGGTCCCAGCGAGGTCCAGTCGAAACCCACTGCCGAGCAGCGGCGCTGGATTTTATGCGCGCGCATCAGCGCCGGCAGGCTATGGGGAATGTCGTCCAGCGCCGAATGCTGGGCTTTTTCCGCCCGCTCCGCGCTTTTGATCTGCTCCCAGCGGGCCAGGACTTCGCTGCTGTTTCCTGCGGTAGCATCAGCGAAAATATGGGGATGGCGGCGCTCCAGCTTGTCGCTGATGGCGGCGCAGATATCGTCAAAGTTAAAGCGTCCTTCTTCCTGCGCCATTTGCGCATAGAACACCACCTGGAACAGCAGATCGCCCAGCTCACCGCGCAGGTCGTCAAAATCCTCTCGCGAAATGGCGTCCAGTACTTCATAGGTTTCTTCGAGGGTATACGGGGCGATGGTGGCGAAAGTCTGCTCTTTATCCCACGGGCAGCCGTTTTCCGGGTCGCGCAGGCGCTTCATAATGCCTAGCAGGCGGTCGATTTGGGTCATGTGAGGATCCTGGAAATGTAAAAAATGGTAGAAATTGATATCGGTTTGCAACTTTTGAGCCCGGGAAAAGCGTTTTTCACGTGTGACTCCAGCGTACTTTGCGCTCCCGGTGAATGTTCTGCCATATGTCTCCTGTGGTACAGGGAGCGCACAGGGGGCGGCCAGTCGCCGCCGCCCCCTGTACCCCCAGGCTCCGGCCAGCAAAATCGCCACTTCGTGGTGCCTTCGACTTATCCCTGCAGGCTGCGGGTCGGGCCGAGGCAGCGTCCCTGCAAAACACGGCCCTCAGCCCGCATCCATGCGGGCTGCCCCTGCCTTCCGGGAACGTCTCAGCGATTTTGAGGCCGCCAACTCCGGCAGTTTCAGCAGCTATTGCCCCGGCGGTAATTCATTGACCTGGCCTGGAGAGGACTTAACCGCCGTGCAGACGGCGCGCGTCAATGACATCGGGCACCTGGTTCAGCTTACCGAGCACCCGGCCCAGCACCTGCAGGTTGTAAATCTCAATGGTCATATCGATGGTTGCCAGCTGCTGACGGGTATCACTGCGGCTGGCGACACCCAGCACATTCACCTTCTCATTGGCGAGGATGGTGGTGATATCGCGCAGTAAACCGCTGCGATCGTTCGCCTCCACCCTGACCACCAGCGAGTAGCCCGCCGAGTAGCTTTCACCCCATACCGCATCGACGATGCGCTCCGGGGCATGCGACTGCAGTTCAGCCAGCTGATCGCAGTCGGCGCGATGCACGGAAATCCCGCGCCCCTGGGTGATAAAGCCGACGATCTCATCGCCCGGGATCGGCTGGCAGCAGCGGGCAATATGGTGCATCAGGTTGCCTACCCCTTCCACCACCACCCGGCCATTGTCCTTGGTGCGGTTCTGTGGGGCGTAGGTTTTCTGCTGCAGCTGCTTCAGCGCGGCCGCATCCTGCTCAGCGGCGCTCGGTTTATTGAACTGCGCCTGCAGGAAATTGACCATCTGGTTGAGACGGATATCGCCGCCGCCGATGGCGGCCAGCAGTTCATCGAGCTCGTTGAAGTTGTAGCGCGGCAGCAGGTGTTTTTCCGCATCCTTAAGGCCGATGCCCAGATGCTCCAGCTCGTCGTCGAGGATCTGCCGCCCGGCGAGAATGTTCTTGTCGCGGTCCTGCTTACGGAACCAGGCGTGGATCTTGGAGCGTCCGCGGCTGGTGGTCACGTAACCGAGGTTAGGATTCAGCCAGTCACGGCTCGGGTTCGGCTGCTTCTGAGTAATAATTTCAATCTGATCGCCCATCTGCAGCTGGTAGGTGAACGGCACGATACGGCCGCCAATTTTGGCGCCGATGCAACGATGGCCGACGTCGCTGTGGATATGGTAGGCAAAGTCGAGCGGCGTCGACCCCGCCGGCAGGTCCACCACGTCGCCTTTCGGCGTAAAGACATAGACCCGATCGTCGAAGACCTGACTGCGCACTTCGTCGAGCATTTCGCCAGAGTCGGCCATCTCTTCCTGCCAGGCAATCAGCTTACGCAGCCAGGCGATGCGGTCCTCATAGCCACGGCCACCGCCGGTGCCCGCTCCCGCGCCCTCTTTGTACTTCCAGTGCGCGGCCACGCCAAGCTCAGCATCTTCATGCATCTGCCGGGTGCGAATTTGAATCTCCACCGTCTTGCCGCTCGGGCCCAGCACCACGGTATGAATAGACTGATAGCCGTTGGGTTTCGGGTTGGCCACGTAGTCATCGAATTCATCCGGCAGGTGACGATAGTGGGTATGGACGATCCCTAGCGCGGCGTAACAATCCTGCAAACGCTCGGCCACGATGCGCACCGCGCGAACGTCAAACAGCTCGTCAAACGCGAGGTGTTTTTTCTGCATTTTGCGCCAGATGCTGTAGATGTGTTTCGGCCGGCCATAGACTTCCGCCTTGACGCCTTCGGCTTTCATCTCCGAGCGCAGGTGGCCGACGAACTCGTCGATGTAATGCTCACGGTCGATACGACGTTCGTGGAGCAGTTTAGCTATACGCTTGTATTCTGCCGGATGCAGATAACGGAAGCAGTAATCTTCCAGCTCCCACTTCAGCTGGCCGATACCTAAGCGGTTCGCCAGCGGCGCATAGATATTGGTGCACTCTTTCGCCGCCAGTACGCGTTCATCTTCCGGCGCGTCTTTGACCTCGCGCAGATGCGCGATCCGCTCAGCAAGCTTGATGACCACGCAACGGAAATCGTCAACCATCGCCAGCAGCATGCGGCGAATGTTATCCACCTGCTCGGAAGATACCGAGTCGGTATGGGTGGCTTTTAACTGGCGGATAGCGGCCATGTCCCGCACCCCGTGAATCAGGGTCACGACCGATTTACCCACGCTCTCCTGCATGACCTCTTCACTGACGACTTCACCGTCCGCCAGTGGGAACAACAGCGCCGCGCGCAGCGTATCGAGATCCATACTCAGGGTGGACAGAATCTCCACCATTTCGACGCCACGCCACAGCAGCAGGTCTGCCTGCGGGTGTCCTTGCGTTTTTTCGCGACAATAATCCCAGGTTTCGGCTAAGCGCTCACACGACTGCTGGCTGGAAATCCCCAGACTCGCGATCCATTTCTTCGGGTCAAATTCACCAGCTTTATTAAGATGTGCACTTCTTACCGCAACCATTGTCCTCTCCTTAAGGGACCGGCCTGCCGAAGTCGGCAAGCCTCAACTTTCTACATGTCATCCTGCAGGTCGCGTCAGCATTGACGGCCAGGGTAGCTCTTCTGCGACGTTGTGAATGACCTTATGTAAGCCTGCGCTCAAACAACACCATTGATTCCAGATGACCGGTATGCGGGAACATATCCAGCATCGCCAGGCGTTGAATCTGATATCCAGCCTGCAACAGGGTTTCGCTGTCTCGCGCCAGCGTCGCCGGATTGCAGGAAACATACACCACCCGCCGCGGTGCCAGTTTTATAATATGCGGCATCACGCCCGGCGCGCCGGCGCGGGCCGGGTCCAGCAGCACTTTATCAAAGCCGTGCTTCGCCCAGGCCTGACGGGTGACATCCTCTTCCAGATTTTCATGGAAGAAAGTGACATTTGATAAACCATTGAGGGCGGCGTTTTCCCGCCCCTTTTCTACCAGCGCGGGCACCCCTTCCACCCCCACCACGTGGGCGGCGCGAGTCGCCAGCGGCAGGGTAAAATTGCCCATTCCGCAGAACAGATCCAGTACCCGGTCCTCTGGCTGCAGATCCAGCCATTCCAGCGCAGTACGCACCATCTGCTGATTCACGCCGTCGTTGACCTGGATAAAATCCCGCGGACTGAACACTAAGCGTAGTCCGTCTGAGGTATACCATGGCGCTTCGCCATGAATATGTTCCAGTATCTCGCTTTGCGGCGCGAGGTACAGGGAAAGACCGTGAGTTTGCGAAAAGCGTTCCAGTTTTTCCCTGTCGCCCGCTGGCAGGGCAGCGGTATGGCGCAGCACCATCAGCGGGCCGTTGTCCGCCTGCACCAGCTCGACGTGGCCGAGGTGGCGTAATGCGCTCAGCGCGCTTAAGCACTCGCGCACGGCAGGCAGCAATGCCTCAAGTTGGGGCACCAAAACAGGGCATTGCACCACATCGACGATCGCTTTGGCGTTGGCCTGGCGAAAACCCATCTGCAATTGTTGGGTCTTTGGCTGATAATTCAAGCTTAAGCGCGCGCGACGGCGGTAGCCCCACGGCACGCCGGCGATGACCTCATCCACCTCACGCTTCATCAGCCGCGCCAGCGCGGCGCGTTTACTTTGCTGCTGAAGCACGACGCTGGCATGCTGTTGTTGGCAGCCGCCGCAGACGCCAAAATGCGGGCAGCGCGGCGCCTGGCGCTGCGGGCTGTCGGTTAGACGGCGTTTCACCTGGGCGCGGGCGTACTGTTTTTTGTCTTCCACCAGCACCACCTCGGCCTGCTCCTGCGGCAGCACACCGCTCACGAACAGCGCCTTCCCCTGGTGGCGGGCAACGCCCTGACCAAAGGGATCGAGGTCATTGACTGTAACGGTTATGATCTGGCGCGTCGTCACACGCCGTTTTGCAGAGTAGAATTGCGCCATCGTAGAGAGTTGTCTCAATCAAATAAAACGAGCTCGTTCAGGGCGGCAGTGCCGCGAAGCGCACCGACGCGCACAGAACGATGATGTCTATATTCTCCCATAATGGAACCGCATGACCAACTACAGCCTGCGTGCTCGCATGATGATTCTGATACTGGCGCCAACCGTCCTGATTGGGCTGTTGCTCAGTATTTTCTTTGTTGCTCATCGTTATAACGACCTGCAACGCCAGCTGGAGGACGCCGGCGCCAGCATTATTGAGCCGCTGGCGGTCTCCAGCGAATATGGCATGAATTTGCAAAACCGCGAATCCATCGGCCAGCTGATCAGCGTCCTGCATCGGCGTCATTCGGAGATCGTGCGGGCCATCTCGGTGTATGATTCGCATAACCGGCTGTTTGTCACCTCCAATTACCAGCTCAACCCCAGCGAACTGCAGATCCCGAAAGGCGAGGCATTTCCCCGCCGTCTCAGCGTCATCCGCGACGGCGACATCATGATCCTGCGCACGCCGATCGTCTCGGAAAGCTATTCGCCCGATGAGTCCCCCGAATCTGACGCCAAAATGCCGGGCAATATGCTGGGCTACGTCGCGCTGGAGCTGGATCTGAAATCAGTCCGCCTCCAGCAGTACAAAGAGATTTTCATCTCCAGTGTGATGATGCTGTTCTGCATTGGCATCGCGCTGATCTTCGGCTGGCGCCTGATGCGCGACGTCACCGGGCCAATCCGCAATATGGTCAACACCGTCGACCGCATCCGCCGCGGACAGCTGGACAGCCGGGTCGAGGGCTTTATGCTCGGCGAACTGGATATGTTGAAAAACGGCATTAACTCGATGGCCATGTCGCTGGCGGCGTATCATGAGGAGATGCAGCACAACGTCGACCAGGCGACCTCCGATCTGCGGGAAACCCTTGAGCAGATGGAGATCCAGAACGTTGAGCTGGACCTGGCGAAAAAGCGCGCCCAGGAGGCGGCGCGCATTAAGTCTGAGTTCCTGGCCAATATGTCCCACGAACTGCGCACCCCGCTCAATGGGGTGATCGGCTTTACCCGCCTGACGCTGAAAACCGATCTCAACGCCACGCAGCGCGACCACCTGACCACCATCGAACGTTCGGCCAATAATCTGCTGGCGATCATCAATGACGTGCTCGACTTTTCCAAGCTGGAGGCCGGGAAGCTGATTCTGGAGAGTATTCCGTTCCTGCTGCGCACCTCGCTTGATGAAGTGGTCACCCTGCTGGCGCATTCCGCGCACGATAAAGGGCTGGAACTGACGCTGAACATTAAGAACAATGTGCCGGATAACGTCATTGGCGATCCGCTGCGTCTGCAGCAGATTGTGACCAACCTCGTGGGCAATGCGATTAAATTCACCGAGCACGGCAATATCGACGTGCTGGTGGAGCAGCGGGCCATCAGCAACTCGCGGGTACAGATCGAAATTCAGATCCACGATACCGGCATCGGCATCCCCGAGCGCGACCAGTCCCGACTGTTCCAGGCCTTCCGTCAGGCCGATGCCAGCATTTCACGCCGTCACGGCGGCACCGGGCTCGGGCTGGTGATCACCCAGCGTCTGGTCAAAGAGATGGGCGGCGATATTTCGTTCCACAGTCAGCCGAACCGCGGCTCCACCTTCTGGTTCCATATCAGCCTCGATCTCAACCCGAACGCCATTCCGGATATGCTGAACACCGACGGGCTGACGGGAAAACGTCTGGCCTATGTGGAAGCCAACGCGACGGCGGCGCAATGTACGCTGGAGATGCTGGCCGCCACGCCGCTGGAGGTGATCTACAGCCCTACCTTCTCCTCGCTGGCGGAAGCGCAGTACGACATTCTGCTGGTCGGCATCCCGGTCTCAATGCGCGATTTGTCGCCGCACCGGGAGAAATTAGTCAAAGCCTGCGCGATGTCTGACAACGTGCTGCTCGCTTTGCCATGCCATGCCCAGGTCAGCGCCGAAGCCCTGAAGCGCGACGGCGTCGCTGCCTGCCTGTTGAAACCGCTCACCACCACCCGTCTGCTGCCGGCGCTGGTGGCTACCAATCATGCGCCGGCTTCCGCGCCGTTGACGCAGGCCGACAGCCATAAGCTGCCGATGACCGTGATGGCCGTCGACGACAATCCGGCTAACCTGAAGCTGATTGGCGCCCTGCTGGACGACCTTGTGCAGCAGGTGATCCTCTGCGACAGCGGCCAGCAGGCCGTGGACCAGGCCAAGCGGCTGCAGATGGATCTGATCCTAATGGATATTCAGATGCCGGATATGGACGGCATCCGCGCCTGCGAGCTGATTCATCATCTGTCACATCATCAGCAGACCCCGGTGATTGCAGTCACCGCGCACGCCCTGGAGGGCCAGCGGGAGAAGCTGTTGAGCGCCGGCATGAACGATTATCTGGCGAAGCCGATTGAAGAAGAGAAACTGCACGCTCTGCTGCTGCGCTATCAGCCCGGCCTGCACAGCGTCGCTCCGGCGGCGCTACCGCCTGCAGAGCCGGTCATCGACCATAACCTGACGCTTGACTGGCAGCTGGCGCTGCGTCAGGCCGCCATGAAGCCGGATCTGGCGCGGGAGATGCTGCAGATGCTGATCGCCTTTATGCCGGAGGTGCGTAATAAAGTGGAAGAGCAGCTGGTCGGCGAGCAGCCGGAAGGGCTGGTGGATCTGATCCACAAGCTGCACGGCAGCTGTAGCTACAGCGGCGTGCCGCGGCTGAAAAAGCTCTGTCATACCCTGGAGAGTCAGCTGCGGGCGGGTACCGCCGCCGAGGATCTGGAGCCGGAGCTGCTCGAGCTGTTAGACGAGATGGATAATGTGGCCCGCGAAGCTTGCCGGATGGGAGTGTAAACCCCGGATAGCGGCGCTACGCGCCTCATCCGGGCTACGCCCTACGGTCCAGTACTCGGTTGGTAGCCCCGGTAAGCGTAAGCGCCACCGGGGACGGTTCCCGGATCGCGGTGCTACGCACCTTATCCGGGCGACAAATACCACTACGCCAGCCGGGTTACCGCTTACCGCCCATCTGCAAAACCGCGGCGACGTTACGCGCCGTCATCCGCAGGTTGGCGGCGGCATTGGCCAGCGCTTCATCCAGGGTACAGATGGTATATAACACGCTGAATACCGCATCCAGCCCGTGCTGATGCACCACCCCGACATCGGCGGTAAGGCTGCCGGCAATCCCAATCACCGGGACGTTAAAACGCTTCGCCACCTTCGCTACTCCCACCGGCACTTTGCCGTGGATCGTCTGGCTATCGATACGCCCTTCGCCGGTGATCACTAAATCGGCATCCGCCACCCGCGTCGCCAGCTGCAACGCATCGGTGACGATCTCAATGCCCGGGCGCAGCGTTGCGCCACAAAACGCATACAGCGCCGCCCCCATGCCGCCCGCTGCGCCGCCGCCTTCCAGGCTCAGCACATCGATATCTAAATCGCGGGCGATAATCCGGGCATAGTGCAGCAGGCCGCTGTCGAGGCGGTCGATCATCTGCGTCGTCGCCCCTTTTTGCGGGCCAAACACCGCGCTGGCCCCCTGCGGGCCGGTTAGCGGGTTGGTGACGTCGCAGGCAACCTCAATTCGGCAATCTGCCAGTCGTAGATCGAGTTCGCTAAGGTCGATACGCGCCAGCGTCTCCAGCGCGCCGCCCCCGGAGGCGATTTGCTGGCCGTCGGCGGTCAACAGTTTCGCCCCCAGCGCCTGCGCCATCCCGGCGCCACCGTCATTGGTCGCACTGCCGCCAATGCCAATAATGATCTGCCGCACGCCGGCGTCCAGCGCGTGGCGGATAAGCTCCCCGGTCCCCCAGGAGGTGGTTAGCAGCGGATTACGCTGCGCCGGCGGGACGCTCTCCAGCCCGCTGGCTGCCGCCATTTCGATAAAGGCGCACTGGCGATCGCCGGACAGCCCATAAAATGCCTCAACCGGTTCACCCAGCGGCCCGGTGACCGTCAGCGGAACCTGATGCCCGCCGGTCGCCGCCACCATGGCTTCCACCGTCCCTTCACCACCGTCGGCAACCGGCAGCTTGACGTACTCCGCGTCAGGATAAATCTCGCGAAAGCCTTGCTCTATCGCCGTGGCCACTTCCAGCGCGCTCAGACTCTCCTTCCAGGAATCCGGTGCGATCACTATTTTCATGTGCTGTCCTTACTCTGAGCCAACCCCTGGCGCTGTCGCGCAATGCCGGCCCCCGCAGAGGCCGGCGGCCATTTAGCGCACCATGCATGGACGCTTGTTGTCAAAGGTCCAGCCCGGGATCAGATACTGCATCGCCATCGCATCGTCGCGGGCGCCAAGACCATGTTTCTTATATAGCTCATTTGCCTGCATCACGCGGTCCATATCCAGCTCAACCCCCAGGCCCGGGGTACTCGGTACCTGCACCATACCGCCTTTTATTTCAAAAGGTTGTTTGGTCAGACGCTGGTTGCCCTCCTGCCAAATCCAGTGGGTATCAATCGCGGTGATTTTGCCCGGCGCCGCTGCCGCGACGTGGGTGAACATCGCCAGCGACACGTCGAAGTGGTTATTGGAGTGCGATCCCCAGGTCAGGCCGAACTCATGGCACATCTGCGCCACACGCACCGACCCCTGCATGGTCCAGAAGTGCGGGTCAGCCAGCGGGATATCCACCGACTGCAGGGACAAGGTATGGCCCATCTGTCGCCAGTCGGTGGCGATCATATTGGTCGCGGTCGGCAGGCCCGTCGCGCGGCGGAACTCGGCCATCACTTCGCGGCCGGAGAAGCCCTGTTCGGCGCCGCACGGATCTTCCGCATAGGCCAGCACACCTTTCAGCTGTTTACCTATCTGAATGGCTTCATCAAGCAGCCAGGCGCCGTTGGGGTCGAGGGTCACGCGCGCATCGGGGAAACGCTTCGCCAGGGCGCTGATCGCCTCAGCTTCTTCAAAACCGGCCAGCACGCCGCCCTTCAGCTTAAAGTCGTTGAAACCATATTTTTCATACGCCGCTTCCGCCAGGCGGACCACCGCATCCGGCGTCATCGCCTCTTCATGGCGCAGGCGATACCATTCGCACTGCTCATCCGGCTGGCTCTGATAGGCCAGCGGCGTGGCGTGGCGGTTGCCGACAAAAAACAGATAGCCCAGCATTTCGACTTCGCTGCGCTGCTGGCCATCGCCAAGCAGGGAAGCGACATTGACGCCAAGGTGCTGGCCCAGCAGGTCCAGCAGCGCCGCTTCAATCCCGGTTACCACGTGAATGGTGGTACGCAGGTCGAAGGTCTGCAGGCCGCGGCCCCCGGCGTCGCGGTCGGCAAACTGGTTGCGCACCGCGCCCAGCACATTCTTGTACTCGCCCAGCGTTTTGCCCACCACCAGCGGCGCGGCATCTTCCAGGGTCTGGCGGATTTTTTCACCACCGGGGATTTCGCCGACGCCGGTATGCCCGGCGTTATCTTTGATAATCACAATATTGCGGGTGAAGTACGGAGCGTGCGCGCCGCTCAGGTTCATCAGCATGCTGTCATGGCCGGCAACCGGGATCACCTGCATGGTCGTAACAACGGGCGTTGAAGTGAAAGTCGTCATAGCATCATCCTTTTTAATTAGTGGCGGCCGAAAACGGGACGTTTGCGGTCGAATGTCCAGCCGGGGATCAGGTACTGCATCGGGCCTGCGTCGTTGCGCGCGCCGCCCGGCAGCGCTTTATAGGCCTCATGGGCTTTGCGCACCTGCTCCCAGTCAAGTTCCACGCCGAGTCCCGGCGCGTCTGGCACGGCAATGTTGCCGTGAATAATCTGCAGCGGATTTTTGGTCAGGCGCGCGTCGCCCTCCTGCCAGATCCAGTGGGTGTCAATGGCGGTGGGGTTGCCCGGCGCGGCGGCGCCGACGTGGGTAAACATCGCCAGGGAAATATCAAAGTGGTTGTTGGAATGGCAGCCCCAGGTCAGCCCCCAGTCGTCACACAGTTGCGCCACCCGTACCGCGCCGGAGAGCGTCCAGAAATGCGGGTCCGCCAGCGGGATGTCGACGGCGTTGAGCATCACCGCATGGCCCATTTCACGCCAGTTGGTGGCGATCATATTGGTGGCGACCGGCAGCCCGGTGGCACGGCGGAACTCGGACATCACCTCCCGGCCGGAGAAACCTTGCTCGGCGCCGCACGGATCTTCGGCATAGGTCAGGACATCCTGCAGCCCTTTGCACAGCGTGATGGCCTCATCCAGCAGCCAGGCGCCGTTCGGGTCGACGGTGATGCGCGCATCCGGGAAACGCTTTTTCAGCGCCCGGGCGGTGTCGATCTCCTGCTCGCCGGGCAGCACGCCGCCTTTCAGCTTAAAGTCTTTGAAACCGTAGCGATCCTGGGCGGCTTCCGCCAGACGTACTACCGCCTCGCTGCTCAACGCCTGCTGATGACGCAGGCGGTACCATTCATGATCGCCCGGCGTATGGTCCAGATAGCCAAGGTCGGTTTTCTGCCGATCGCCAATATAAAACAGGTAGCCCAGCACGGTGACGGCATCACGCTGCTTACCCGGCCCCAGCAGCTCGCAGACCGGCACCTTCAGCACTTGACCGAGCAGGTCGAGCAGCGCCGCTTCCAGCGCCGCCACCGCGTTAACCTTCAGTTCGAAGGTCCACGCCCCTTTGCCAAAGGTATCGAAATCCGCCGCCTGATTGCCTTTATGCACCTGCTGCACCACGCGATTGAGACGGGCGACCTCCTGGCCCACCACCTGCGGGATCGCCGCCAGCAGCGTCTGGTAGATAACCTCCCCGCCGGGCGCTTCGCCAACGCCGGTGTGGCCGGCGTTATCGGTCAATACCACGATATTGCGGGTAAACCAGGCGTTGTGCGCCCCGCCGATGTTCAGCAGCATGCTGTCGTGCCCGGCCACCGGAATGACCTTCATCTCTGTGATAATCGGGCTGGATTGGGTCGTCATGATGAGCGCCCCACCACAGGTTTCAGTTCGATGCGTTTGATATCGCCCACCAGCACCAGGTAGCTCAGCACCGCCACCAGGGCATGGATGCCGACGTAAATCAGCGCGCCGTTGAACGAGCCGGTGGTGCCAACGATATAGCCGATGGCGATGGGAGTGACGATACCGGAGATATTGCCGAACATGTTGAACAGACCGCCAGAGAGACCGCTAATTTCTTTCGGCGCGGTATCCGCCATCACCGCCCAGCCGAGCGCGCCGATCCCTTTGCCGAAGAAGGCCATTGCCATAAAGCCGATCACCATCCACTCCACGTTGACATAGTTACACATCAGCATGGTCATGGAGAGCAGCATCCCCAGCACGATCGGCGTTTTGCGCGCGATGTTCAGCGAGCCGGTGCGGCGCATTAACCAGTCGGAAATCACCCCGCCCAGCACCCCGCCGACAAAGCCGCACACCGCCGGAATCGACGCGACAAAGCCGGCTTTGAGGATCGACATACCGCGCGCCTGCACCAGGTAAACCGGGAACCAGGTGATAAAGAAGTAGGTTAAGGCGTTGATGCAGTACTGACCGATATAGATGCCGATCATCATCCGCGATCCGATCAGCTGTTTGATCTGCCCCATTTTGACGCTAAACGGCACTTTCTGCGCGCTGCTCTTCTGATCCATGTTGATCAGCGCCCCGCCTTCGGCGATATAGTCCAGCTCTTTCTGGTTCACGCCCGGATGGTTGTTCGGATCGTGGATCACTTTCAGCCACACAAAGCTGATCACAATCCCCAGGCCGCCCATAAAGAAGAACACGTGCGACCAACCCACCTCATGCGTCAGCCAGCCCATGATCGGCGCGAAGATAACGGTGGCAAAGTACTGGGCGGAGTTAAAAATCGATACCGCCGTCCCCCTCTCCTGCGCCGGGAACCAGGCGGCGACGATACGGCTGTTGCCGGGGAATGACGGCGACTCGGCAAGGCCGACGAGGAAACGCAAAGTGAACAGCGCGATGATAATGCCAAAGCCGCTGAAGATATCGACGAAGCCCTGCAGCAGGGTAAACATCGACCAGATGAAGATCGACCAGAAATAGACGCGCTTCGAACCGAAGCGGTCGAGCAGCCAGCCGCCCGGGATCTGGCCGATGACATAAGCCCATGAGAACGCGGAGAACACATAACCCATGCCAACAGGATCGAGGCCGATATCTTTGGCCATTTCCGAACCGGCGATCGACAGCGTCGCCCGGTCACCATAGTTAAAAGAAGTGACGATAAACAGCATCACCACTATCCAGTAGCGGGCGTTGGTGCGCTTTTCAGCCGCCGTCGCCGCCTGACTTAATGAACTCATTGTTGTACTCCTGAATCATAGCGTTTAGCTACGTTCATTCTGAACAGCACAACCTGTAGGGTAATCAGAATGACGTGGTCGTGTTTTGATAGTTGTCGTTATATCTGGCACTGCATTTATCACTGGCTGGAGCAGTATATGAAGAGGCACACCGCGGCTCACCGTGCATCTACACAGTTTTTATGCCGCTATTACAGGTGGTTTGTGGCGAATGCCTGAAAGAATGGGGGGAAGTTCACGGAAATGAAAAACCAGCGCCGCTGGAGCCGCAAAGCGCAGCAAAAAGAGCCGGAGTGTGAAATACCTCACTTGACCCGGTGAAACTGGCTGGCTTAAGCCATGATCTTTCTAAGGATATTGTGGCGTTTGCCTAAAGGCGTGGCGCCAGGAACGCGCTACCATTGTGACGTCCGCATATCTGGCCGCGACGTATTGAAAGAGCGCCCTCTGCGTAGGGAGAGGGCAGCGCTTTTATTCGAGCAGGGTGGCCCACTGCTCAACCCACGGATTGGAGACGCTCTCCGGCTCCGGGTCTTCGCTGGCGTCAATCTTCAGCATCTCGCCGATGCGCTTCGCGCCCTGCTCCTGCAGCAGCTGGTCGAACTTCAGCCCACCGCCGCAAAAGTTAGCATAGGTGCTGTCGCCGAGCGCGATAATGCCGTAGCGCAGATGGGGCTGATACATATCTTTCATCCCCTCATACAGCGGGACAATGCTGTCCGGCAGATCGCCCTGCCCGGTGGTGGAGGTGACCACCAGCACATATTTACCGGTATAGGATTCCCAGTCGTTGACCTGCGGATCCTCATACACGGTTGCCTTGTGTCCCAGTCCGCTGAGGATCGCTTCCGCTTCTTCCGCGACCAGCAGCGAGTTGCCGTACATGGTGCCGACAAAAATTCCGACTTCCGCCATGCTATTATCTCCCTGGATTGACCTTATTTCCTTCATCCTGACCGCAGTCGTCGGCAAACTCAACCCTTTCATTTAGCGGGAGAAGCCCGCGCCAGCCAAACTGCGACAGGGCGCGCATCCAGACCTCGTCAAAACTGGCGCGCAGAGTCAGCGGCTCGCCGGTAAACGGATGGGTTAGCGACAGCTCGCTGGCGTGCAGCATCAGGCGGTGACAGCCAAAATGTTCCGCGGCGCTGCGGTTTTGCCGCAAGTCGCCGTGCTTGCTGTCGCCAAGGATCGGATGACGCAGATGGGCAAGATGGCGGCGCAGCTGGTGCTTACGGCCGGTTTTCGGCTCCAGTTCCACCAGCCCGTAGCGCGTAGTGGGATAACGCCCGGTTGCCACCGGCATCTCCACCGTCGCCAGGCCGCGGTAGTGGGTCACCGCCGGCTGCGGATCTTTGTCCTCACGAGCAAATTTATCGGCGATTTTATCCAGCTCTTCCACCAGCGGGTAATCCAGCAGCGCTTCGTCCATCAGCCAGCCGCGAACGATCGCATGGTAGCGCTTTTGGATCTGGTGCTGTTCAAATTGCTGCGCCAGCAGCCGGCCCGCTTCGCTCGACAACCCCATCAGCAGGACGCCGGAGGTGGGCCGGTCGAGACGATGGGCGGTAAAGACATGCTGGCCAATCTGATCGCGCACGGTCTGCATCACCACCACTTTCTCGTCGCGATCGAGCCAGCTGCGATGCACCAGCCAGCCCGAGGGTTTGTTGACCGCCACCAGCCAGTCGTCCTGGTAGATAATCTCCAGCATCAGGCCTGCTCACCGGCAAACAGCGCATCTAACAGCAGAAGTTCCGCCAGCATGGCTTCGCGAACCGGGTGGGCCTGATCCAGGGCCATCTCGTAATAAGGCGCGACGGCAAAATTTTGCGGCAGCGGCTGACCGCTCTCCAGCAGCTGATGCATACGCGGGATCAGCACCCATTGCAGCCACTCCAGCGGCTCCAGGGTATCCAGGCAAAACGGCTTATCGCTGGCGAAGGCGCTGCTGTTCGGCGCCGTCGCCTGCCAGTGCTCTGTTTCGCGCAGCAGGGCTTCAATGGCGCGCAGGCGATCGCGCACGCTATCGTGAAGAGTCATGGGAAACCTCGATGAGTTAAAAACCGGGCGCAGGATAGCAAATCCGCAGAAGAAATAAAAAAAGGGAGCACTGTAAAAACAGTGCTCCCGGTTCGTTTTGCAGCATTCCCGCTACATTGGTGCTCCCTGCTCGTCCTTGAAAACTTTTCCTGAGGTCTCCTGACCAATGTTCATCCATAAACTCGTGCATCCTGCTTTCACACCACCCCGATGTGAAATGACTTATCCATAAGTTTGTCCCGATCTTCCTGATCCACCGTTCATCCTGAGCGGCTCTCGTTCTCCATCCTGGAGGTGTCCATTACGCGATCCTGCGTTATCCTTGCTTCATCCTGAAGCCTGTCCTTGCAACGCCATCCTGGCGGGTCCTGCAGAAGCGCCATCATCCTGATGTTCGCTTCATTTCGCGACTCCCTGTCGACAGACATAGGATCACTGATTCTGCCTCGTCTTACAACCCTTCTTGAGACAATCTCTTAAGATTAGTCCCCACTCAAAAGGACGAAAAAATTAAGATCTGATTTAATACCAATGAGTTATAAAAAAATGAAGGGATTAAATTTGCCTTAAATGATGACGATCTCTTACAGGTTTTGTAAGAGATCTCTCACAAACGACCAGGTAGACTGGATTACAGAACCGGCTCAAGGTGGCTAAGGAAACTCGCAAGCGAGGGGGAAAGCGTGATGCGTTTGGCGGTACCGAGGGTCTCTTTGATCACCTCGCCGCTGAGATTACAGACGGAAATAACATCCCGTTCACTCTCGAGGGTGGCGATAAACAGCGTCGGCGCCAGCTTCAAGCGCTTCTGTACCACCAGGTGTCCGATTAAGTTTTCCTGCACCCGCTGGAAATCCTCTTCACTCCAGGTCTGCAGCAGCGTCAGCGTTTCGCCGTCAAACCGGCCGGTCATGTCGCCGGCAAACTGAGTGGTATAATAAGAATGAAGCGGCTGTTGTACCACAATATCCAGGGCGCGTTCAACCGCGCTAATATTTTGCGCCAGCGAAAACGGCTGCGGCTGCCAGAATACGGCCTCGCCCTGGGTATCAACGACGCAAGGCGACGGGACGCCGTAAAGCTCTTCACTGCGCGGCAGGCTGTTACGCTGCTGCTGCCAGGCGGCGCAATAACGTTGGGTAAAAGCGCGCAGCGCTTCTGCGGTCTGATGGTCCACCGGTTTCTCTCTTCACGTTAGACAGGATACACTGGAGAGATAGTGTACCCGCTTTACTATGGTGAAACATGTCTTCTTACGATAATCATCAGGCGCTGGCCGGCCTGACGCTCGGTAAATCAACCGATTACCGCGATACTTATGACGCCTCGCTGCTGCAGGGCGTTCCGCGCAGCCTTAACCGCGATCCGCTGGGCCTGCATGCCGATAACCTGCCGTTTCACGGCGCCGATATCTGGACGCTGTACGAACTCTCCTGGCTGAACGGCAAAGGTCTGCCGCAGGTCGCTGTCGGCCACGTCGAGCTACCCGATACCAGCGTCAATCTGGTGGAGTCGAAAAGCTTTAAGCTGTACCTCAACAGCTTTAACCAGACGCGTTTCGCCAGCTGGCAGGACGTTGCAGAGACGCTGACTCGCGATCTCAGCGCCTGCGCGCAGGGTGAGGTCAAGGTGTCGCTGTATCGGCTGGATGAACTGGAAGGCCAGCCGATCGCCCATCTGCACGGCGCCTGCATCGACGATCAGGATATCGAGATCGATAACTATCAGTTCAGCGCCGACTATCTGCAGGGTGCCGCCAGCGGCAAAATCGTTGAAGAGACGCTGGTCAGCCATCTGCTGAAATCCAACTGCCTGATCACCCATCAGCCGGACTGGGGCTCGGTGCAGATCCAGTATCGGGGGGCGAAAATCGACCGTGAGCAGCTCCTGCGCTATCTGGTCTCATTCCGCCACCATAACGAATTCCATGAGCAGTGCGTCGAGCGCATCTTTAACGATATTCTCCGTTTCTGCCAGCCGGAATCGCTTTCCGTTTACGCCCGCTATACGCGACGCGGCGGTCTGGATATCAACCCCTGGCGCAGCAACGGCGACTTTTCCCCCGCCACTGGCCGCCTCGCCCGACAATAATAAATAATTTCACAATTTGCGTGCGTTTAGGCGCGCGCAAGGTTGTGGAAACGCCGCTCGCAGGGCTATTGTAATCACAGGAAGACCATAAGCGTCCTGTAAGGAGTTCACTTGATTACACATGTTAGCCCGCTTGGTTCAATGGATATGCTGTCGCAGCTGGAAGTGGATATGCTTAAGCGCACCGCCAGCAGTGACCTGTATCAACTCTTTCGCAACTGCTCGCTTGCTGTGCTCAACTCGGGGAGCCTGACCGATAACAGCAAGGAGCTGCTCTCCCGTTTTGAAAACTTCGATATTAACGTGCTGCGTCGCGAACGTGGCGTGAAGCTGGAACTGATCAACCCGCCGGAAGAAGCTTTCGTTGACGGGCGCATTATCCGTTCCCTGCAGGCCAACCTGTTTGCCGTGCTGCGCGATATCCTGTTCGTTTACGGCCAGATCCACAATACCGTTCGCTTCCCGAACCTCGATCTGGAAAGTTCGGTCCATATCACCAACCTGGTGTTTTCGATCCTGCGCAACGCCCGCGCGCTGCACGTCGGCGAAGCGCCGAACATGATCGTCTGCTGGGGTGGCCACTCCATCAATGAAAACGAATATCTCTACGCCCGCCGCGTCGGTACCCAGTTGGGACTGCGCGAACTGAACATCTGCACCGGCTGCGGACCTGGCGCGATGGAGGCCCCGATGAAAGGCGCCGCCGTCGGCCACGCGCAGCAGCGCTACAAAGACAGCCGCTTTATCGGCATGACCGAACCGTCCATTATCGCCGCAGAACCGCCGAACCCGCTGGTCAACGAACTGATCATCATGCCGGATATCGAAAAGCGTCTGGAAGCCTTCGTGCGTATCGCCCACGGGATCATTATCTTCCCGGGCGGCGTCGGTACTGCCGAAGAGCTGCTCTACCTGCTGGGTATTCTGATGCATCCGGAGAACAAAGCGCAGGTGCTGCCGCTGATCCTCACCGGACCGAAAGAGAGCGCCGACTACTTCCGCGTGCTGGACGAGTTTATCACCCATACTCTGGGCGAATCCGCCCGTCGTCACTATCGGATCATCATCGACGATCCGGCGGAAGTGGCGCGGCAGATGAAAAAAGCGATGCCGCTGGTGAAAGAGAGCCGCCGCGAAACCGATGATGCCTACAGTTTCAACTGGTCGATTCGCATCTCGCCGGACCTGCAGATGCCGTTCGAACCGACCCATGAAAACATGGCCAATCTCAAGCTCTCCCCGGACCAGCCAGTAGAAGTGCTGGCCGCCGACCTGCGTCGCGCCTTCTCCGGGATTGTCGCGGGTAACGTCAAAGAGGTGGGCATCCAGGCCATTGAGCAGTACGGTCCTTACAAGCTGCATGGCGACCCGGAGATGATGCGCCGCATGGACGATCTGCTGCAGGGCTTCGTCGCCCAGCACCGTATGAAACTACCGGGCGGCACCGCCTATATTCCCTGCTACGAAATCATCGCCTGATTTCTCGCTCTCCCGCCGGGGTATCTTCTGCAGCCTGCCCCCGGCGGGCTCTCTTCCTCTGACTTCCAGATCGCGCTAAAAACCTTTCTGTTATTATTCAGTCACCTGAATCATTTCTACAAAGCCAATCGTTTGCGTTTGTAAAAACTGCGACAATTATCACTGCAAAAAATGGTTTTAAGCGCAAAAACGTCGACTACTTCTCTTTTTTACAGTAAATCCCTCGTTATTACGCCACTCCGCTTTTATCTCATATGCTGCAAATGGTAGCCTGCGCGCCACAAATCGCTGGCTGATCACCAGAAACAGGCTGTTGGACTAAAAATACGCACATTGAAAGTGGATTATTGCATTTGAGATCGCGATCACTGATGCATAAACCATATAAATGTATCTTTCCGGCCCAATTATTACGGAGAAAATTTCTAAAAAAACCGTAATTAAACGAATTTCATGTTACGCAATTGTATTTGTTCATTAGATTTTGTTGATTCCTCCAGGAGATACAGATGGAAACCACTCAAACCAGCACCATCGTTTCGGGCGAAACCCGCAGCGGATGGCGTAAAACCGACACCATGTGGATGCTGGGCCTGTACGGTACAGCGATCGGCGCGGGCGTCTTGTTCCTGCCGATCAACGCCGGCGTCGGCGGCATGATCCCCCTGATTATCATGGCGATTCTGGCCTTCCCGATGACCTTCTTCGCTCACCGCGGTATGACTCGCTTCGTCCTCTCCGGGAAAAACCCGGGCGAAGACATCACCGAAGTGGTGGAAGAACACTTCGGCGTAGGCGCAGGGAAGCTGATTACCCTGCTCTACTTCTTCGCTATCTACCCGATCCTGCTGGTGTACAGCGTGGCGATCACTAACACCGTCGAAACCTTCATGTCGCACCAGCTGCACATGACGCCGCCGCCGCGCGCCATTCTGTCGCTGATCCTGATCGTCGGCATGATGACCATCGTGCGTTTCGGTGAGCAGATGATTGTGAAAGCGATGAGCATCCTGGTGTTCCCGTTCGTTATCGCCCTGATGATTCTGGCGCTGTACCTGATCCCGCAGTGGAACGGCGCGGCGCTGGAGACGCTCTCCCTGAGCAGCGCCTCCGCAACCGGCAATGGCCTGCTGATGACCCTGTGGCTGGCGATCCCGGTGATGGTCTTCTCCTTCAACCACTCGCCGATCATCTCCTCCTTCGCGGTGGCCAAGCGTGAAGAGTACGGCGCAGGCGCCGAGAAGAAATGCTCCAGCATCCTGGCCCGCGCTCACATTATGATGGTGCTGACCGTGATGTTCTTCGTATTCAGCTGCGTCCTGAGCCTCTCTCCGGCGGACCTGGCGGCGGCGAAAGAGCAGAACATCTCGATTCTGTCTTACCTGGCAAACCACTTTAACGCGCCGGTTATCGCCTGGATGGCGCCGATCATCGCGATGATCGCCATCACCAAATCCTTCCTCGGCCACTATCTGGGCGCCCGCGAAGGCTTTAACGGCATGGTGATTAAATCCCTGCGCAGTAAAGGCAAATCTATCGAAGTCAACAAACTGAACAAGCTGACCGCGCTGTTCATGCTGGTGACCACCTGGATTGTGGCGACGCTGAACCCGAGCATCCTCGGGATGATCGAGACCCTTGGCGGCCCGATTATCGCGATGATCCTGTTCCTGATGCCGATGTACGCGATTCAGAAAGTGCCGGCGATGCGTAAATACAGCGGCCATATCAGCAACGTCTTCGTGGTGATTATGGGTCTGATTGCCATCTCCGCGATCTTCTACTCGCTGTTCAGCTAATTCAGTCAATACCTCCCCCCGCGCCGCTTAACGGCGGCGCGCTTTCCGACAGCACGGGAATACATATGATCAGCGTATTCGATATCTTTAAAATCGGCATTGGCCCTTCCAGCTCCCATACCGTTGGACCGATGAAAGCGGGCAAACAATTCACTGACGATCTGATCGCACGCGGCCTGCTGGCCGACGTCAGCAAAGTCGTCGTCGACGTCTATGGCTCCCTCTCCCTGACCGGTAAAGGCCACCATACCGACATCGCGATTATCATGGGACTCGCCGGCAACCTGCCGGACACCGTCGACATCGACGCCATTCCGGGCTTTATTCAGGACGTTAACACCCATGGCCGCCTGATGCTGGCCAACGGTCAGCACGAAGTGGACTTCCCGGTCGATCAGTGCATGAATTTCCATGCCGACAACCTGTCGCTGCATGAGAACGGCATGCGCATTACCGCCCTGGCCGGTGACAAGGTGATCTACAGCCAGACGTATTACTCTATCGGCGGCGGCTTTATCGTCGACGAAGCGCACTTCGGCCAGATCGCCGATGCGCCGGTTGCGGTTCCTTACCCTTATAAAAACGCCGCCGACCTGCAGCGTCACTGCCGTGAAACCGGGCTGTCGCTCTCTGGGCTGATGATGCAGAACGAACTGGCGCTGCACAGCAAAGAAGCGCTGGAGCAACACTTTGCCGCGGTATGGGAAGTGATGAGCGCCGGTATCGAACGCGGCATCACCACCGAAGGCGTTCTGCCGGGCAAACTGCGCGTGCCGCGCCGGGCCGCCGCGCTGCGCCGCATGCTGGTGAGTCAGGACACCACCAACAGCGATCCGATGGCGGTGGTCGACTGGATCAATATGTTCGCCCTGGCGGTGAACGAAGAGAACGCCGCCGGTGGCCGGGTCGTTACCGCGCCAACCAACGGCGCCTGCGGTATCGTGCCGGCGGTGCTGGCCTACTACGACAAGTTTATCCGCAAGGTGAACAGCAACTCTCTGGCCCGCTATATGCTGGTCGCCAGCGCGATTGGTTCGCTGTATAAGATGAACGCGTCCATCTCCGGCGCCGAAGTCGGCTGTCAGGGTGAAGTGGGCGTCGCCTGCTCGATGGCGGCGGCCGGTCTGGCGGAACTGCTGGGCGGTAGCCCGGGTCAGGTGTGCATCGCGGCAGAGATCGCCATGGAGCATAACCTCGGCCTGACCTGCGACCCGGTTGCCGGCCAGGTGCAGGTACCGTGCATCGAACGCAACGCTATCGCCGCCGTGAAAGCGGTCAACGCCGCGCGAATGGCGCTGCGCCGGACCAGCGAGCCGCGCGTCTGCCTCGATAAAGTGATCGAGACCATGTACGAAACCGGTAAAGACATGAACGCCAAGTACCGGGAAACCTCTCGCGGTGGCCTGGCGATGAAGATCGTCGCCTGCGATTAATCCTCAGACCCGGCACGCGTCGGCGTGTCGGGTCATCGTCCTGAACAACTCTTTTTGTTATATCAATAAAATTTTAGTTATTTAATGGTTATAAGCGCTGTTTGTTACCTTACGCAAAACCGCTAAGGAGAACAGACAATGTCCAACCGATTCCGCCCCGCCTGGCTGCTGGTCCTCGCCGCCCTCTCTACCTCCACGCTGGCCAAAGCGCCGGAAACCGTCAACATCGGTTATCAAAAAGCGAATATCTTCGCGCTGCTGAAGTATCGCGGCACGCTGGATGAGAGCCTGAAAAAACAGGGCATTGCCGTACGCTGGGTCGAATTCCCCGCCGGACCGCAAATGCTGGAGGGGCTGAACGTCGGTAGTATCGATCTGGCCGCGACCGGCGATGCGCCTCCGGCCTTTGCCCAGGCGGCGCAAGCCGATCTGGTCTACCTTGCCCACTCCCCTGCTAACCCGAAAACGGAAGCGATTGTGGTGCCTGAACAGTCGGCAATCCACAGCGTGGCCGATTTGAAGGGCAAGCGTGTGGGGTTGAACAAGGGGTCTGACGTCAACTACCTGCTGGTTGCCGCACTGGAAAAAGCGGGCCTCAGCTATAAAGACATCACCCCGGTCTATCTGCCGCCGGCGGACGCCCGCGCCGCTTTCCAGCGCGGGGCGATTGATGCGTGGGTGATCTGGGATCCGTTCCTCGCAGAAGTGGAAACCAACGCGAAAGCCCGACAGATCCGCAATGCCGAGGGGCTGGTGCCGCACTACACCTTCTATCTCGCCAGCCGTAAGTTTGCAGATACCTACCCGGAGACAGCAAAGCAGGTGGTGGATGAGTTGGGTAAACTCAGCGCGTGGGCGAACAGCCATCAGGACGAGGCCGCCGGGCTGCTGTCGACCTCAACCGGGCTGGATAAAGCCATCTGGCTGAAGACCCTGGCCCGCCTGCCCTACGGTGCCGAACGCATGACGCCGGCGGTGTATAACGAACAGCAGGCGCTGGCGGATACCTTTACGCGCATTGGCCTGCTGCCGGTGAAAGTCGACGTGCGCAGCGCCACCTGGTCGCTGGATAAACCTTGATTTTTCTGACGACGGGAGGCACTGCGCCTCCCGTCGCCGACAGGCTTACCCCGCCGTTTTCTCACCATTGCCAATCTGCCAGATAAAGGTGGGCGCTTCACCGTTCACCAGCCAGTTACCGATATTGCGTGCCTTATAAATCACCGGATTATGTGAGGCGACCGTCCGCGCATTGCGCCAGTGGCGATCCAGCGCCAGACGGGTTCGCGTATCCGACGCCCCGAGGGCATTAAACAGCTCCGTCGCCGCCCGCGGGATCCAGTCGCTGGCGATCACCTGCGCCTGCGCCGCTTCCACTTCCGCCAGCTGGTTACGCTGGGCAATCAACGCGTCGTCGTCGCTGGCGTGCACCACATAGGCCTGTTGCAGCGATTCCGCGGCCTGCAGGACCGCGGCCCGGGTCGCCCATGCCCAGCTGCTGATCTGCCCAACGACCTGCAGAACCTGGGCGTCATCGCGCGGCACGGCGGCGTTACCGTGGCTGTACATCCGGGAGCGGTGTTTGACGCCCTGCGCGGCATCCCGCTCAACCGCCAGGCCAATGCCCGCGAGGGTCGCCAGCAGTACATGCTGGTAGAAAGCGGTCTGATAGCGAAAGCGCCGGGCAAAATCATAGACATGTTCGGTTTCCACCCTGGCGTCGGTGAAGCGGGTGGTTCCGCTGCCGGTCAACCGCTGGCCAAAGCCATCCCAGTCATCTTCCCGCGCCACGCCGGTCTGATGGGTGCTGACCAGGGCAATCACGTCGCCGGCGGTATCACTGCGCCGGGCAAACACATCGATCCAGTCGGCGTATAACGCGCCGGTGCTGTAAAACTTCTCGCCGTCGAGTCGCCAGCCGCCCTCTGTCGGCGTCACCCTGGTGTTCACCTCTCCCAGCTTCACCGCGCCGATCTCCGTCCAGCCGCTGCCCACCAGCTCGCCGTCGAGGAAGCGACGAAACCAGCGGTCGCGCCCGGCAGAATCCGGCTGATTCAGTTGATCTTCCACAAAGGCAAAGTGCGCGCGCAGGGCCTGCGGCAGGTTAGAGTCCGCTTGCGCCAGCTCGATCAGCAGCGCGCTGAGCTGCGGCAGCGAAGCGCCCCAGCCGCCCTTCTCGCGCGGGATACGCAGCGTGCCGAAGCCCGCTTCCTTCAGCCAGCGGATCGGCTCATCGGGCAGAGTGCGCTGCTGTTCGCGCTCCGCGGCGCCCTGGGCGATACGGGTGAATATCGGGCGGAAGGCGGCCGCCAGCGCGTCATAATCGGTGCCTGTGGAGAGCAAGGTCATGGTCAGTTCCTTATTCATGGATTGCGTCGATATCTTCTCGCGTCGGTTCATGACGGACCGCCAGCAGGAAGAAAATGGGAATAATGGCGGCAAGCGAGACCACCCAGAACATCTGCGTGCCGAGCGAGGCCTGCAGCAGCGGCAGAATAAACAGCGCCAGCGCACTGCCGATCCCGGAGAGCGCCCGGCTGAAACCGACCCCGGTGGCGCGAATGGCAGTAGGATAGGAGAGCGCCGGGTAGATCATCAGCTGCGCACCCGGGCCAAACCCTTCGGCGAATAGCCACAGCCCCAGCATCGCGATGGCCAGCACGATGCCTGCCGTCGCGTGCGGTTGCCCCACCAGCGCCAGCACAATCAGCGCCACAAACTGCAGGGCGAAGCCGGCTATCGCCACATGACGCGAAGGATATTTCCACGCCAGATGCATACCGAGCAGCCCGCCGGTAAAAGCAAACAGGGCGTTCAGCCCCAGCGATGCCGAAATAGTTTCGAAGACGCCAGCCCCGAGGAACTGGGCAAGAATTGACGGCAGGAAAAAGGCAATCGCCGTGTACTCGAAGGAGATACAGATATTCATCACCCCGGCGACGATAGTCCGCTCACGGTACGGTTTTTCGAACAGCACGCGGAAGCTCACTTTCGGCGCTGGCGCGGGCTTCGCCGCCGGGACCTCATGGGCATGGATCCCCCAGGAGTCGCGTAGAATACGCACCGCAGAGGTCAGATCGCCCTGGTTTGCCGCCCACAGCGGGGATTCGTTCATAAACCGGCTGCGGACGGCAATAATCAGCAGTGCCGGCACGGCGCCGAACAGCAGGGAGGCGCGCCACAGCCAGTCAAGATGCTCCTGCGGCAGCAGGAAATAGAGGCCGAAGATAATGAGAAAGCAGACGGTTGAGGCGGCGTACCACATCGGGCACCACGCCGCGAGGCGAGCCGCTTTGTTGCCTTTGCCGGCAAAGCGGGAAAACTCGGCCAGATAGGACATCGCCACCGGCAGGTCGATGCCGACGCCGATGCCCATCAGGAAGCGGGCGCCAATCAACACCCAGACGTTCGGCGCCAGCCCGGCGGCGATAGCCGAAATCACGAAAAAGAACATATCGGCCATAAAGACCGAATAGCGACCATATTTATCGGTCAGCCAGCCGCCGATAATATTGCCGACGATGGTTCCGACCATAATGGACGAAGTCACCAGGCCGGTCAGCAGCGGTGAGAGCTGAAATTCACGCACGACGTCATCAATACCGTAGGAGAGCGTGGTTAAGTCATACGCGTCGAGAAAGACGCCCCCCAGCGCGAGGAAGACAATCATCCGCGCATATTTCGCTTGTTCCTTGCCGGAATTAATTAACCGCGCCACATCCCCGACGCTACTGACCGGTACCGAAGCGATACCGGGATTATCCACTGGAAATGTACTCATTTTTTTCACCTTATTATTTTGTGCAGGTCATTAGCGGTTATAGACCGCGCGCGGCGAGAATCAAAACAACAAATCATTATATAAAAATCAATATAATCAATAAGTTAATAAATATTGCCAGCACAAAAAGGACGCGCTTTCGCGCATCCTCAAGGGAAATAAATAACAACGAAAATAGACGTCGTGCAGGATGCTTATTCCGCGGACACCGGAACTAATACGTCTTTTACCAGCGGGTCATCGGTGGTTTTTAACCACGTCTGGATCCGTGGGTCAGAAAAAGCCTGTTTTAATTTGACGATATTTTCCTGCGATAAATACGGCGTACCAATCACTAATTGCGAAGCAAAGGTGCGCGGCGCCGGCGGGAATAATATGCCTTTCTCCCGCGGGACTTTCCCGGCATCAAATTGCGAGACATAGCCGATGGCGGCATCTACCGAATTTAACGCCCGCGGCATGGTCAGCAGATCCAGCTCTTTAAAGACAAACTGATGCGGGTTGCCGACAATATTTTTCAGCTTCGCCGTGCGCGGCTCCACCGCCGGGTCGAGCGAGATCAACCCAATGCGCTGGAGCAGCCACAGAGCCTGCCCCTGATTGGCGCCGTCGTCAGGCACGACAATAGTCGCGCCGTTGGGCAATGCCTGTACCGACGAGTAGCGGTCGGAATAGATACCGAACGCCCACTGGAACACCGGCACCGTGATCGACAGCGCAAAGCCGTTAGCGTCCACCACCTGTTTAAGCCACCACTGATGCTGATAGATCGTCCCGGCATACTGTCCTTCCGCTACCGCGCGGTCAGCCTGGACCGGATCCTGCACCCCCACCGCCTCCAGTTTCAGACCGTAATCGGGCGCAATATGCTGATTAATATACTCAATGATCCGCTGCTCGCCGGCCATCGCCGGCTCGTAGTGAATTTTTAACGTGCTGCCGAAGACCACCTGCTGGCTTTGGGTATGTCCCCGCCACCACCAGAAGGCGATGGCGAGCAGGATAATCACCGCCAGCGCTGCCAGCCAGGGCCAGCGCCGCGCTTTACGTAACTCAAATTGTTCTGTTGTCATACAAGGTTCCCCTGCGTGTGGCGTAAACGGTTGACCAGACGGTCACCCAAAAATTGAATCAACTGGATCGTGGCGATCAGGGCAACGATCGTCGCGATCATGATGTGGTTGTCGAAGCGCTGATAGCCGTACACCACGGCCAGGTAGCCGATGCCGCCAGCACCGATGGTCCCGGCGATAGCCGAATACTCGATCATCGAGACCAGGTTTAGCGTCACCGCCGCCACCAGCGCGGGCAAGGCTTCACTGAGCTGCGCGCTGGCAATGATTTGCCAGCGCGACCCGCCGCAGACGACCCCCACCGCGGTAACCTCCGCCGGTAATTCGCGCAGCGCGTTCTCCACCAGACGGCCAAAGAACGGGACGCCGGCGGCGATCATCGGCACCACCGCGGCGGGGATGCCAATCGTGGTGCCGGTCAGCCAGTATGTGAACGGGATAATGGCGGCCATCAGCACCAGAAACGGCAGCGAACGTCCCATGTTGACCACCCAGTTCAGCAGCCGGTACAGCAGTGCGTGCGGAAATAAACCCCGCGGCGAGGCGTTAAACAACACCACCCCCACCAGCCCTCCCAGCGTGACGACAAACAGCATCACAATGGCCACCATCAGCCAGGTTTCGCCATAAGCGGGGAGCAGCAGCGAAGGGATTTCGCCCCAGGGGGTATCCTGGCTGATGACTGTCGGTTTCATACCGCCTCCCTGAGCAATGGCGCGCTGTCGAGGATCTCCGCCGTAATGCCGAGCTGCGCCAGCAGGCCCTGCAGTCGCGCCGGTGACAGGCGTTCGCCCTGAAAACGCACTCCGGCCTGCAGGCGACCGGCCAGCCGACCATTGATCACCTCGACGTGACCGCCAAGGAGATCGATCTGCAGCGCCCACTGCTGGCTCAGGCGGCTGATCCAGTCGGTGGCCACCGGCACATCCCAGCGGTAGCTCAGACGCAGCAGCAGATCGCTGTGGGTCGCTGCCGCCGGCGTCAGCGGCAACAGCTGCTGGCCGAGCAGAGAATCGGGACGCGCCAGCAGATCTTCGATCTGCCCGTACTGGACGATCGTCCCGTCGCGGATCTCCGCTACCGCATCCGCCGCCGTGCGCACCGCGTCCATTTCATGGGTGATCAGGACGATCGCCAGCTGGTACTCGTCACGCAGCCGCTTGAGCAGAGCCAGCACCGAGGCCGTGGCCTGAGGATCGAGGCCGGAGGTGGCTTCATCCGCCAGCAGAACGGACGGGCGCAGCGCCAGCGCGCGGGCAATGCCGATCCGCTGGCGCTGGCCGCCTGAGAGCTGGGCCGGCCAGGCATCCGCTTTGTGGCTCAGGCCAACGCTCTCCAGCAGCTCGCCAACCCGCGCCTTAATATCGCGCTCCACCACACCAAGCCACGCCAGCGGCAGGGCGACATTCTCCCAGGCGGTCCTGCGGCTCAACAGCGCCGAAGACTGGAAAACGGTGCCAATCGCCCGCCGCTCCCGGCGCAGCGCCTCGCCGGACAGCGCCGACAGATCCTGGCCATTGATACGGATGCTGCCGCTGTCCGGTTGCTCCAGCAGACTGATGCAGCGCGCCAGGGTTGATTTACCGGCGCCGCTCGGCCCCACCACCGCGGTGATGGAGCGCTCAGGCACCTGCAGCGACAGCCCTTTCAGCACCGCGCTGAGCCGGCCATCCGCCGTGCGGTAACTTTTATGCAGGTCATCGATAGCGATCATGTCACCTTCTCCTCTACCGACGCCGCCGTGCGCGCATCGCGGCGGTAGCTGGCACCCGGGTGAGGCGCGGCCAGACGCGGGCTGGCGCCGAACAGTTTTTCGCGCAGGGTCCCCTCGCGGTACTCCTGCTTAAAGACGCCGCGCTTTTGCAGCTCAGGCACCAGCAGCTCGACGACGTCGCGGAAGGTTTCGTGAGTGACGGCATAGGCGAGGTTAAAGCCATCGACGTCCGTCTCTTCGACCCAGGACTGCAGTTCGTCCGCCACGGTTTGCGCGCTGCCGACCACCAGCGGACCGAAGCCGCCGATCCCCGTCCAATCGGCCAGAGCCTGCACCGTCCACTGGCGGTTCGGATCAGCGGTCGAAAAGGCCTCCACCGCCGACTGAATGGCGTTGGTGTGCAGATACTTCAGCACCTGATCCGGCTGATACTGGCCGAAATCGATCCCCGTCCAGCCGGAGAGCAGCGCCAGCGCGCCTTCATAGCTGACGTACTGCTTATATTCCTGCCACTTCGCCTGCGCCTCGCGGTCGGTGTCGCCGACAATCACCGTCTGCAGGTTGAAGATCAGGATGCTGTGCGGATCGCGCCCCGCCTCAACTGCCCGGCGGCGAATATCCGCCACCGTCTTCTTCAGCAGCACCTTCGACGGCGCTGCGACGAAGACGCATTCGGCATGGCCGGCGGCGAACTGTTTGCCGCGGCTGGACGCCCCCGCCTGATACAGCACCGGCGTGCGCTGCGGGGATGGCTCGCAGAGGTGGATCCCCGGCACGGAAAAGAACTGTCCTTGATGGTTAATGGGATGGATTTTCCGCGGATCGCTGAAGATCTTCCGCTCTCTGTCGCGCAGCACCGCCCCGTCCTCCCAGCTTCCCTCCAGCAGTTTGTAGATCACCTGCAAATACTCATCGGCATAGTCATAGCGGGTGTCATGATCGGTCTGAGTCTGCTGGCCGATATTGCGCGCCCCGCTCTCCAGATAGGAGGTGACGATATTCCAGCCCACCCGCCCTTTGGTCAGATGATCGAGCGTCGACAGACGACGAGCGAAGGGGTAAGGATGCTCAAACGACAGCGAGGCGGTCAGGCCGAAGCCCAGATGCTCCGTCACCAGCGCCATCGGGGTGATCAGAGCCAGCGGATCGTTGACCGGGACCTGCGTCGCCTGGCGGATCGCCGCGTCGCCGCTGCCGTCCAGCACGTCATAGATCCCCAGCACGTCGGCGATAAACAGCCCGTCGAACTTGCCGCGCTCCAGCAGCCGCGCCAGATCCACCCAGTACTCCAGATCTTTATACTGCCAGGAGCGATCCCGGGGATGCGCCCACAGGCCCGGCGACTGATGGCCGACGCAGTTCATATCGAAAGCGTTAAGACGAATTTCACGTTGTGATGACATAGCAATCTCCATAGCGCGGCCCGTCGCCAGGGCGCACGCGGCAAAATGAATCAGGGAAAATAAAGGGAGGTATTCAGTACGCAGGACATCGGGAGTCCTGCGGGATCCCGAGCGTGAGTAACGCTTGCGCCGCCACGTCAGCGGCATGGTCGGCTACCTGCGGCAGGCCCATCAGTTCGCCAAAACGCCCGCGGGCGGCCGGACCAGCCACCAGCACTGGCAGCGCCTCAACGTGCGGCTCAGCCACTGCCCGGGAACGGCTGTCTACTTCCAGGCCCATGCCGAGGGCATCGGCGCGAATCAGGCCGCGGCGGGCGAGGTCCTGTAAAAATGGCTGGCTGTCGGTCAGGGCGCGGTGTGCGGGTCCGGTGGTCAGGATCAGGTGATCGACGCTCAGCGTCTGCACGCCGCCGCCGCGCCGCGACAGCGTCAGACGTAACGTCTCGCCTTCACCGCTCATCGACAGTAACCTGGCCGCCTGCACCTGCAGACTGCCCGTGTGCTGGCGCGCCTCCAGTACCTCGGCGACCTGCGGCGCCACGCGGTAGCGGTGGACATCCCAGTAATGGCGCAGATGGCGCAGAAAACGCTGGCGATCGGCGACGCTGAGCGCCTGCCAGATCTGCTGCCCCTGCTGACGAACCGCATCCAGCACCACCTGCCAGCTCAGGCCCTGCTGCGCCGCACAGGCGACGTCGAGGCGGATCTGGCGCAGGCGTTGACGCAGGCTGCCCTGCTGATAGTCGCCAGGCCAGGTTGCCCCCGCGCCGCTAAGGTTGCCGCGCGACAGCAGGCCGTGGCGCGAAAAGGCGACGATACTGCCGCGGTGGCCCAGCCGGTCCAGCGTCGCGACCGTATCGGCCATGGTTAATCCGGTGCCCATCACCGCCACCCGGGCATGCGGGGCGATGGCATCGAGCGCGCCGGGCTGCCACGGGTTGGCAATCAGCGCCGGATGATGACGCCAGGCTTCGGCCTGTGCCGGTAGAGAAGGCGGTGGATGACTGATCGCCAGCACCAGCAGATCGGCCTTAAGCTGCAGGCCGCCGTCGGTGGTCACCGTCCCCTGATGAAAAGCGAGCGCCCGATCGCGCAGGTGGCGAAGCCGTCCGCCGCTGGACGCCGCGGCGCCAGCAAAACGCTGTGCCACATAGCGACCAAACTGGCCGCGCTGAGGGTAGACGGAACCGTCCGGGCGCAGCGCCTGCACATCGACGGTAAAGGCAGGCTGATGGCGGTACCAATGATCGAAGGCGCCCTCTTCGTCGCCGGCCAGCTGCATGCGAGCGGCCGGGACGTTAATCCGGTGCGTCGGCTCCGCAGTGGAGTAGGCCACCCCGGCGCCGGGGGATTGGCGCGGCTCCAGCAGCGTCACGCGCACCCCGTTCGGCGCCAGGCGCAGCAGCTCAATCGCCACCGCCGCGCCGCTAAAGCCGCCGCCGATAATCACGATATGCGGTTCTGCACTCATCGCTGCCCTCCTCCGGTATGCTGTCTCATGGTCGCGCTCCGGGCCATTAGCTGGCGCTGACCTGGCGCACCGGGCGCTTATCGCCGCCGATGGTTTCGCCAAACGGACCGGTGTTCACGCTACGCGCCTTCGACGAGGCCGCGTTTTCCAGCGGCAACAGAGGCATCACCAGCTCAGCAAAGCGGTGCGCTTCTTCCAGATGCGGGTAGCCGGAAAAGATAAAGTTACTGATGCCGAGCGCCTGATATTCGCGGATGCGTTCCGCCACCTGCTGTGGATTACCCACCAGCGCGGTACCCGCGCCGCCGCGCACCAGCCCGACGCCGGCCCACAAATTGGGCGCAATGCGCAAATTATCGCGCGATCCCTGATGCAGGGCGCTCATCCGCGCCTGGCCGGCCGAGTCCATGCGGGCGAAGATCTTTTGCGCCTGGGCGATGGTATCGTCGTCAAGATGGGCGATCAGCCGGTCGGCGGCGGCCCATGCCTCTTCTTCCGTTTCGCGCACAATGACGTGCAGACGAATGCCGTACTGCAGGGTGCGTCCGCGGGCCGCGGCGCGCTCGCGCACCACCGCCAGCTTCTCCGCCACCAGTTCCGGGGGTTCGCCCCACGTCAGATAGCTGTCGATCTGCTCGGCCGCCACATCAATGGCCGCATCAGAAGAGCCGCCGAAATAGAGCGGCGGGCCATTCTCCTGCACCGGCGGGAACAGCACTTCAGCGCCTTCCACGTGAATATGCTCACCGTGATAGTCCACTTTTTCCCCGCGCAGCAGGCGGGTGTAAACATCGAGAAATTCGCGGGTCACCTGATAGCGCTCGCTGTGGCTGAGGAAGATACCGTCGCCTTTGTTTTCCACCGGGTCGCCGCCGGTGACGACGTTGATCAGCAGCCGACCTTCCGATAAACGGTCGAGAGTGGCCGCCATCCGCGCCGCCAGGGTTGGCGGCTGCAGGCCCGGCCTGACCGCCACCAGATAGCGCAGACGGCGGGTCAACGGCGCCAGCGCCGAGGCCACCAGCCATGAATCTTCACAGCTTTTACCGGTGGGGATCAGCACGCCGTAGTAGCCCAGGCTGTCGGCCGCCAGCGCCACCTGCTGCAGGTAAGGTAAATCGACAGGGCGTCCACCCTCGGTGGTACCCAGATAGCGGCCATCGCCATGAGTAGGTAAGAACCAGAAGACATTGATCTTGTCGGGAGCTTGCTGCGTCATTATCTATTTCCTATATAACCATATCCGATATTTATCGAAGAGATGTTTTAATTTGGTTATATGAGTGTTAGCGATAATCATGCCAATGGTGAATGAAAAATTAATCTTTTAAAATCAAGGCACTGAAGACAGCTTCGTCGCGCCACGCTGTTGCAAATCACGCAGCCGCCGCGCATCCGCTGGCGCATTTGCAACAGCCGCTGGCCTTCCCCCTCTGGTTTCCGCTGCCGCCGCAGGATAAGTTCAGAGCGTCAATGATCGGAGGCCCGCTATGCTGAACCCAGAATCCCCTTCCACCGCTCCTGCGCTGATCGACCCGGCGTCGAAGGCTTTCCAGAGCCTGCTGGACAAGCTCGCGCCGACGGAGGCTACCGTGCTGATCGTGGGCGAAACCGGCACCGGCAAGGAGGTGGTGGCGCGCTATCTCCATCATCACAGCGCCCGTCGCCAGCAGCCGTTTCTGGCGGTCAACTGCGGCGCACTGACCGAGAGCCTCGCCGAAGCCGAACTGTTTGGCCATGAGAAAGGCGCCTTCACCGGCGCACAGCAGGGGCAGCCCGGCTGGTTTGAAGCCGCGGAAGGGGGGACGCTGCTGCTGGACGAGATCGGCGAATTAAGCTTGCCGCTGCAGGTCAAGCTGCTGCGGGTGCTGCAGGAGCGTGAAATTACCCGCGTCGGCTCACGCAAAGCGATTAAAGTGAATGTCCGGGTGATTGCCGCCACCCACGTTGACCTGGCCCAGGCTATCCGTGAGCGCCGCTTTCGCGAGGATCTCTACTATCGACTGAATATCGCGGTGGTGCCGCTGCCGCCGCTGCGCCAGCGTCGGCAGGATATCCCGCTGCTGGCGCACCACTTTTTATCACTCTACGCCCGGCGCCTCGGGCGGCCAACCCTGCGTCTGGCGCCGGAATCACTGGCCCGGCTGATGGACTATTCGTGGCCGGGCAACATTCGCGAGCTGGAAAACACCCTGCATAACGCAGTGCTGCTCAGTAAAGAGGAGGAAATTAGTCCTGCCCAGCTGCGCCTGGCGACGCTCAACGACGCCCCGTCGCCAGCGAACGACCATGAACTGGATGACTTTATTCGCCACCAGCTGGCGCTTCCCGGCGAGCCGCTGTGGCAGCGAGTCACCAGCGCCCTGATTCGCCACGCCATGGTGCATTGCGATGATAACCAGAGCCAGGCGGCCGCGCTGTTGGGGATCAGTCGGCATACCTTGCGCACCCAGCTTGCCAACCTCGGGCTGATCAAAAGCCGCCGCCGCCCGCCTGCGCCGCCGCGGGCGTTCGCCAGCGAGGCCGGGGCCGATCGCGAACTGCGCATTGGCTACCAGCGCTTCGGCAGCCTCGGGATCCTGAAAGCCCGTCAGAGTCTGGAAACCGCCTTCGCCAGCCTCGGCGTCAACGTGCTGTGGAGTGAGTTTCCTGCCGGACCGCAGCTCCTCCACGCCCTCGCCTGCAACGAGATCGACTTCGGCACCACCGGGGAAGCGCCGCCGGTGTTTGCCCAGGCCAGCAATAGCGAACTGATGTACGTCGCATGGGAGCCGCCGGCACCGCGCAGCGTGGCGATGGTCGTCCCGCAGGAGAGCGACATTCGCCAGCTCAGCGATCTGCGCGGCAAACGCATCGCCCTCAATAAGGGGTCGAATGTCCACTGGCTGCTGCTGCAGATCCTCGAAGACGCCGGGCTGGGGCTGAACGACGTGCGGGTGGTCTATACCCCGCCGAAATATCCGCTGACCGCCAGCGACTACCTGGCGGTTGACGCCTGGATGATGTGGGACCCGTTGCTCAGCGACGCCGAGCACACCGGCGAGCTGCGGGTGGTTGCCAGCGGCGAAGGACGGGTCAACAACCATCAGTTTTATCTTTCGCGACGGGACTACCTCGCTCAGCATGGCGATATCATGCGCCGTCTGCTGACGGAGCTGACCCACACCGGGCAGTTTATCGACTCACATCGTGGCGAAGCGGCCCGCTTACTCTCGGCAGAGCTGGGGATTGACGCCCGGTCACTGAGCATGGCTCTCGCCCGCCGCAGCCATCGCCCAAGGCCGATGGATCTGTCAGTGATCCGCGCCCAGCAGACTATTGCCGATCGCTTTTACGCCCTTGGGCTTATCGCCAAACCGGTTTCGGTGCGCGAAGCGGTGTGGTACGGCGAACCCGCGCCCGGTATCGTCAGCCCGATGATGGCGGTCAGTTAGCGAAATTTGCGCGTTATCTTCCTGATTGTTCAGGCGCAGATAGCCTCGATCCGATGGCGATGTTACCCTAAAGACGCTGAGAATAAGGGGGTATCTGTGGCTGTTCATCTGTTAATCGTCGACGCGTTAAATCTGATCCGCCGCATCCATGCGGTGCAGGGTTCGCCCTGCGTCGATACCTGCCTGCATGCGCTGGAGCAGCTGATCGTCCACAGTCAGCCCACCCACGCGGTGGCGGTGTTTGATGATGAAGATCGCGCCCACGGCTGGCGCCACCAGCGCCTGCCGGAGTACAAAGCCGGCCGCGCGCCGATGCCGGAAACGCTGGTGGCCGAGATGCCAGCGCTGCGGGCGGCCTTCGAACAGCGGGGGATCCGCTGCTGGGCCTCGCCGGGCAGCGAAGCGGACGACCTCGCCGCCACCCTGGCGGTAAAGGTGGCCCAGGCGGGCCATCAAGCCACCATTGTCTCCACCGACAAAGGCTACTGTCAGCTGCTGTCGCCCACCATCCGCATCCGCGACTACTTTCAGAAGCGCTGGCTGGATGCGCCCTTCATCGCCAGCGAGTTCGGCGTCACCCCAGAGCAGCTAGCGGATTACTGGGGGCTGGCGGGGATCAGCAGCTCGAAGGTGCCGGGCGTGGCGGGCATTGGACCCAAAAGCGCCGCCCAGCTGTTGAACGAGTTTCAGGACCTGGAGGGGCTGTACGCCCGTCTGGCCGAGGTCCCGGAGAAGTGGCGCAAAAAACTGGCCGCGCATCAGGAGATGGCCTTCACCTGCCGGGAAGTGGCCCGCCTGCAGACCGACCTCCAGCTGGATGGCAATCTGCAGCAGCTGCGGCTGACGCGCTAACCATCGTTAAGAGGTGCGCCGGTGCAGGGTAACTGCCTCCGGCATTGCCTGCTTTACCCGGGCCAGGCAATCACCAGGCCGCCTGATATAACCCGACGATATCGGCCAGGCTCGCCTCACGCGGGTTACCGCCGGTACACACATCCTCCAGCGCCGCCTGCGCCAGCGCCGGAATATCCTCTTTCCTGACGCCCACCTCGCGCAGATGGCCGGGAATACCGACATCGCGGTTTAGCTGGCAGACCGCCTCCACTGCCGCCTGGCGCGCGGCAGTCAGGCTTAACGCTTCCACCCTGACGCCCATCGCCTGGGCGATATCGCGATATTTTTCCCCGGTCGCCTCAGCATTAAAGCGCATCACGTGCGGCAGCAGGATGGCATTCGCCACGCCGTGCGGCGTGTTGTAAAAAGCGCCGAGCGGATGCGCCATGCCGTGCACCAGCCCGAGCCCGACGTTGGAAAATCCCATCCCCGCGACGTACTGGCCCAGCGCCATGGCTTCGCCCGCGCCGGCATCCCCGGCAACCGAGCCGCGCAGCGCCCCGGCAATGATCTCGATGGCCTTGAGGTGCAGCGCATCAGTCAAAGCCCAGGCGCCGCGGGTGAGATATCCTTCGATAGCGTGCGTCAGGGCGTCCACGCCGGTGGCCGCCTTCAGCGCCGGCGGCATGGCGTCCATCATATCGGCATCGATAAAGGCCACCTGCGGGATATCATGCGGATCGACGCAGACGAACTTACGCCGCTGTTCTTCATCGGTGATGACATAGTTAATCGTCACCTCCGCCGCGGTACCCGCGGTGGTCGGCACCGCGAAGATCGGCACGCTGGGCTGACGGGTGGGCGACAGCCCCTCGAGGCTACGGACATCGGCGAATTCCGGGTTACGCTGAATAATACCGATCGCTTTACAGGTATCCTGCGGCGAACCGCCGCCGATGGCGATCAGGTAATCCGCCCCGCTGCGCTGAAAGGCCTGCAGTCCCTGCTGGACCACGGCAATGGTCGGGTTAGGGATCACGTCGCTGAACATATCCCATGCCAGCCCGGCGGCATCCAGTTTATCAGTGACTTTCGCCGCCACGCCGCAGCGGGCGAGGGTGCTGTCGGTGACGATCAATGCTTTACGATAGCCGCGCCGAGCTACTTCATCGGTTAATGCGTTTATCGCCCCCCGGCCAAACCACGCCGTTTCGTTGAGGATCATTCGGTTTGCCATCGCGTCTCTCCTGTTAGCGTTGCGGCATCACTCTTCAATACGTAATCCGTAGGTTTTGAACTTCTCCAGCACGATGGCGATCGCCTCCTCATCCAGCACCGGTACCGGGTCGATAATCGCCAGCGTGCTGAGGTAGAGCTGGGCCAGGACCTCCACTTCATGCGCCAGCCAGAGCGCTTTCTCCAGGCTGGCCTCGCAGGCGATCAGGCCATGATGCTGCAGCAGCGTGGCTTTGCGGTGCTTCAGCGCTACCGCGACATGCTCAGACAGCTCGCGGGTGCCGAACGTGGCATAGGGCGCGCAGGGGATCGAATTCCCGCCGGCCGCGGCGATCATATAGTGGATGGCCGGGATGGGCCGGTTGAGGATCGACACCGCCGTACAATGGACGGCGTGATTGTGGACCACCGCCTGGGCATCGGGCCGCGTCTGGTAGGCCGCCTGATGAAAACGCCATTCGCTGGAGGGCAATTTTCCCTGCTCATGCTGACCATCGGCATCAATAAAGACGATCTTGTCTTCCGTCAGCTTTTCATACGGGATACCGGTGGGGGTGATCAGCATTCCTCCCTGATAGCGCACGCTGACATTGCCGGCGGTCCCCTGATTTAACCCCAGGCGGGTCATTTCCAGGCAGGTATCGATAATCTGCCGGGCCAGTCTGTTTCTTTCCATTGCGTTCCTCTTTTGGTGACTCATCATCCGTCAACGGCAGGGCAACAGAAATATCGTCGGCTACCGTGGGATAGGGTGAATAATGGTCTTCATCATCAACCTGAATAATCAAAGGGGAATTTTCATGACTATATTTTGTGAACCGCGTCAATAATTCCGCCATGAATAAAGCAACCATGCCCATTAAGAGAGTGTTTAAAATGCCCGTTCTTAATAATATTTCATCAAGCGGGCATTTTATTTCTTTGTAACATTTGCCCGTTTTCCACGATATACATTCATTCGGTCATTAGCGTTGTGGTTTTGTGAATTTATTTTCTCAAACGGTCAGCGTTTTTGAAAAATTAAAGTGACAATTATCACATAAAATGGCCCGCAGCGCGTTAAGTGTGACCATCATCATATTAACAGGCGGTTTTTATTTGAAAATGAAGTCATGAGTTCCGCCGTGACTTTCATTTCACTCACCGGCGCGTCACCTGAGCTCACTTAATTTTGCGGTCTGCTGCAGCACCAGACTGCGCCCTGAATGCTGTTGTAAATGCTTCTGAACTGATGAGGACGCTATGGGAAACACAACGATACCAACGCAAAGTTACCGCGCCATGGAGAGCGGGCAGAGTAAGAGCTACATTATTCCTTTTGCTCTGCTGTGCTCCCTCTTTTTTCTGTGGGCGGTGGCTAATAATCTGAATGATATTTTATTACCGCAATTTCAACAGGCCTTTACCCTGACTAATTTCCAGGCCGGATTAATTCAGTCGGCCTTTTATTTTGGCTATTTTATTATTCCCATCCCCGCCGGGATGCTGATGAAAAAATTCAGCTATAAAGCAGGCATTCTTACGGGTCTGTTTTTATATGCCTGCGGCGCCGCGCTGTTCTGGCCTGCCGCCGAAGTGATGAACTACACTTTATTCCTGATTGGATTATTTATTATCGCCGCCGGGCTTGGCTGCCTGGAAACGGCGGCCAACCCGTTTGTGACCGTTCTCGGTCCGGAAAGCGGCGGTCACTTCCGCCTTAATCTGGCCCAGACCTTTAACTCCTTTGGCGCCATTATTGCCGTGGTATTTGGCCAGAGTCTTATTTTGTCTAACGTCCCGCATCAGCCGCAGGAGGTGCTGGATAAAATGACGCCAGAACAGCTCAGCGCCTGGAAGCACAGCCTGGTCCTGTCGGTACAAACCCCCTATATGATTATCGTGGCCATCGTCCTGCTGGTTGCCCTGCTGATCGTCTGTACCCGCTTCCCCTCCCTGCAGAGCGATGACCACAGCGACAGCGCGCAGAGCACCTTCCTCGCCTCGCTGACGCGCCTGATGCGCATCCGTCACTGGCGCTGGGCGGTGCTGGCCCAGTTCTGCTACGTCGGCGCGCAAACCGCCTGCTGGAGCTACCTGATTCGCTACGCTATCGAAGAGATCCCGGGCATGACGGCCGGTTTCGCCGCCAACTACCTGACCGCCACCATGGTCTGCTTCTTTATTGGCCGTTTTACCGGCACCTGGCTTATCCGCCGCTTTGCGCCGCATAACGTGCTCGCTATCTATGCGTTTATCGCCATGCTGCTCTGTTTGCTCTCCGCCTTCAGCGGCGGCCACGTCGGTCTGCTGGCCCTGACCCTGTGCAGCGCCTTTATGTCCATTCAGTACCCGACCATCTTCTCGCTGGGGATTAAGCATCTGGGCCAGGACACCAAATATGGCTCGTCCTTTATCGTCATGACCATTATCGGCGGCGGGATCGTCACCCCGGTGATGGGCTTTGTCAGCGACGCCGCCGGCAATATCCCGACCGCCGAACTGGTCCCGGCGCTGTGCTTCGCCATCATCTTTATTTTTGCCCGTTTCCGTTCACAAGCGGCGACGAACTAAACCTGTTATCCGCATAACCTGAGGGATCTGTAATGAAAAAAATCAGCTTACCGAAGATCGGTATCCGCCCGGTAATCGATGGTCGTCGCATGGGGGTCCGCGAGTCGCTGGAAGCGCAAACCATGAACATGGCGAAAGCCACCGCCGCGCTTATCAGCGAGAAACTGCGCCACGCCTGCGGCGCCCGGGTGGAGTGCGTGATTGCCGATACCTGCATCGCCGGCATGGCCGAGTCGGCCGCCTGTGAAGAGAAATTCAGCAGCCAAAACGTCGGCGTCACCATCACCGTCACCCCCTGCTGGTGCTACGGCAGCGAAACCATCGACATGGATCCGCTGCGCCCGAAGGCCATCTGGGGCTTTAACGGCACCGAACGTCCGGGGGCGGTCTATCTGGCCGCCGCGCTGGCGGCCCATAGCCAGAAAGGGATCCCGGCGTTCTCCATCTACGGACATGACGTGCAGGATGCCGATGACACCTCGATCCCGGCGGATGTCGAAGAAAAACTGTTGCGCTTCGCGCGCGCCGGCCTGGCCGTCGCCAGTATGAAAGGGAAAAGCTATCTGTCGCTGGGCGGCGTCTCAATGGGCATCGCCGGCTCCATCGTCGACCATAACTTTTTTGAGTCCTGGCTCGGCATGAAGGTGCAGGCTGTCGACATGACGGAGCTGCGCCGGCGAATCGATCAGAAAATCTATGATGAAACCGAGCTGGAAATGGCGCTGGCGTGGGCGGATAAACATTTCCGCTACGGCGAAGATCAGAACGCCGAGCAGTATAAGCGCAATGAGGCGCAGAGCCGCGCGGTGCTGAAAGAGAGCCTGCTGATGGCGATGTGCATCCGCGACATGATGCAGGGCAACCCGAAGCTGGCGGAAAAAGGGCTGGTGGAGGAGTCGCTGGGCTACAACGCCATCGCCGCCGGTTTCCAGGGTCAGCGCCACTGGACCGATCAATACCCCAATGGCGATACCGCCGAAGCGCTACTCAACAGCTCTTTTGACTGGAATGGGGTGCGCGAGCCCTTTGTCGTCGCCACCGAAAACGACAGCCTCAACGGCGTGGCCATGTTGATGGGTCATCAGCTCACCGGCACCGCCCAGGTGTTTGCCGACGTGCGCACCTACTGGTCGCCGGACGCCGTTGAGCGGGTCACCGGGCAGCCGCTCACCGGGCGGGCGGAGCACGGCATTATTCACCTGATTAACTCCGGCTCTGCGGCGCTGGACGGCTCCTGCCAGCAACGCGACGCGCAGGGCAACCCGACGATGAAACCTCACTGGGAGATTGAACAGAACGAGGCGGATGCCTGCCTCGCGGCGACCGAATGGTGCCCGGCGATCCACGAATACTTCCGCGGCGGCGGCTTCTCTTCCCGCTTCCTGACCGAAGGCGGCGTACCGTTCACCATGACCCGGGTAAACATCATCAAAGGCCTGGGGCCGGTGCTGCAAATTGCCGAAGGCTGGAGCGTGACGCTGCCCAAAGCGATGCACGACCAGCTCGACGCCCGTACCAACTCCACCTGGCCCACCACCTGGTTTGCCCCACGCCTGACCGGCAAGGGTCCGTTCAGCGATGTGTACTCGGTGATGGCTAACTGGGGCGCCAACCACGGCGTGCTGACCATCGGCCACGTTGGCGCGGATTTCATTACCCTCGCCGCCATGCTGCGCATTCCGGTCTGCATGCACAACGTGGAAGCGGCGAAAATCTACCGCCCCTCCGCCTGGGCCGCGCACGGCATGGACATCGAAGGTCAGGACTACCGCGCCTGCCAGAACTACGGGCCGCTGTATAAGCGTTAACAGGTTGGTTTTGCCCGGTAGCGCAGGCTTACCGGGCCTACCGACGCGCTCTGTTAGTAGGCCGGATAAGCGCAGCGCCATCCGGCCATGTTGTTTCGGGAGTCACTATGAAGCAAGACGTTATCCTGGTCCTCGACTGCGGCGCCACCAACGTGCGGGCGATGGCCGTTGACCGACAGGGAAACATTATCGCCCGCGCCGCAACGGCGAACGCCAGCGACATCGCCACGGAGAGCAGCGACTGGCACCAGTGGTCGCTGGAGGCCATTATGCTGCGCTTTGCCGACTGCTGTCGGCAGATCCATGACCAGCTGGCCTCCTGCACGGTGCGCGGCATCACCGTCACGACCTTTGGCGTCGATGGCGCGCTGGTGGATGAGCAGGGTGCCCTGCTGTATCCGATCATCAGCTGGAAATGCCCGCGCACCGCGGCGGTGATGGAGAATATCAGCCAGTATATGCCAGCACACCAGCTGCAGCAGATTACCGGCGTCGGCGCGTTTGCGTTCAACACCCTGTATAAGCTGGTGTGGCTGAAAGAGAACCACCCGCAGCTGCTGGCGCAGGCCCATGCCTGGCTGTTTATTTCATCTCTGATCAACCACCGGCTGACCGGGGAGTTCACCACCGACCTCACCATGGCAGGCACCAGCCAGATGCTCGATCTCCGGCAGCGCGATTTCAGCGCGCCAATCCTGCAGGCGACCGGCCTGCCGCGCCGCCTGTTCCCGCGGCTGGTTGAAGCAGGCCAGCCGATCGGCGCCCTGCTGCCAGATGCCGCTGCGCTGCTGGGCCTTCCCGCCGGGATCCCGGTTATCTCGGCCGGGCATGACACCCAGTTCGCTCTGTTTGGCGCTGGCGCCGGGCAGGATGAGCCGGTGCTCTCTTCCGGGACCTGGGAGATCCTGATGGTACGCAGCGCCCAGGTCGACACCTCGCTGCTCTGTGGCTACAGCGGCTCCACCTGCGAACTGGACAGCCAGCCGGGCCGCTATAACCCGGGGATGCAGTGGCTGGCCTCCGGCGTGCTCGAGTGGGTGCGCAAACTGCTGTGGAGCGCTGACACCCCGTGGCAGACCCTGATCGACGAAGCGCAGGCGATCCCACCCGGCGCCCAGGGCGTCAGGATGCAGTGCGACCTGCTCGCCAGCCAGCACGCCGGCTGGCAGGGCGTCACGCTCAACACCACCCGCGGCCATCTTTACCGTGCCGCGCTGGAGGGGTTAAGCGACCAGCTGGCGCAGCATCTGCAAACGCTGGAAAACATCGGCGGCTTCAGGGCGCAAGAGCTGCTGCTGGTCGGCGGCGGCAGCCGCAACGCGCTATGGAACCAGATCAAGGCCAACCGACTCGGGATACCTGTCAAAGTCCTCGATGATGCCGAAACCACCGTGGCTGGCGCGGCGATGTTTGGCTGGTATGGCGTGGGCGAGTTCTCTTCGCCGGAACAGGCCAGAGCGCAGGTCGCGTACCGCTACCGCTATTTCTGGCCACAAACTGAACCTGAACTGATAGAGGAAGCCTGAGATGCTCAAAACCATTTCCCCGCTGATATCGCCGGAACTGCTGAAAGTGCTGGCCGAAATGGGCCATGGGGATGAAATCATTTTTTCCGATGCCCACTTCCCGGCGCACAGCATGGGGCCCCAGGTGATCCGCGCCGATGGCCTGCGGGTCAGCGATCTGCTGCAGGCGATTATCCCGCTGTTCGAGTTAGACAGCTACGCGCCGCCGCTGGTGATGATGGCCGCCGTCGAAGGCGATGCGCTCGACCCGACGGTGGAACAGCGCTATCGGCAGGCGCTCTCGGCGCAGGCGCCCTGCCCGGACATCGTGCGGATTGACCGCTTTGCCTTCTACGACCGGGCGCAAAAAGCCTTTGCGATCGTTATCACAGGAGAGTGCGCTAAGTACGGAAATATCCTTTTAAAAAAAGGAGTCACGCCGTAATCTCATGCCGGAGCGTCTGCATCAGGCAGACGCTCAATCAATGATGGGGTGAGAATAAATGAAAGCGGCCCGCCAGCAGGCGATCGTCGATCTCTTGATCAACCACAGCAGCCTGACCACCGAAACCTTGTCAAAACAGCTCAACGTCAGCAGGGAAACCATTCGCCGTGATCTGAGCGAGCTGCAGGCGCAGGGCAAAGTGCTGCGCAACCACGGCCGGGCCAAAGTGATCCACCAGCGCAGCCAGGACAGTGGCGACCCTTTTCACATGCGGCTGAAAAGCCATTACGCGCATAAAGCCGATATCGCCCGCGAAGCGCTGGCCTGGATTGACGAAGGGATGGTGATCGCCCTCGATGCCAGCTCCACCTGCTGGTATCTCGCCCGCCAGCTGCCCGACCGCCCGCTGCATGTCTTTACCAACAGCCAGCCCATCTGCCAGGAGCTGGCCAAACGCGACCAGATCACGCTCACCTGCTCCGGCGGCACGCTGCAGCGGAAATATGGCTGCTACGTGAACCCGGCGCTGATTTCCCAGCTGAAATCGCTGGAGATCGATCTGTTTATTTTTTCCTGCGAAGGCATCGACCCGCAGGGCGCGCTGTGGGACTCCAATGCGTTCAATGCCGACTTTAAATCGATCCTGCTAAAACGGGCGGCACAGTCGCTGCTGCTGATCGACAAAAGCAAGTTCAACCGCTCCGGCGAGGCGAGGATTGGTCATCTGGATGACGTGACGCACATCGTGTCGGATGCGCCACAGCCTTAATAACAGGGCGGGAAGGCCGGAGAACACCCACGCGTCTCCGGCCTGCGGTGTAGTGATTAACGCTCGTCGCGACGTCCGCCGACGGCGGCCCACAGACGACGCACGTGAACGGTCACCTCTTCACGATCGTGATACAGCTGACGCGCCTGGATCTGGGCGTTGATACCGTGCTCGTCCAGCTGTTCCTGGATATAGGCCAGGTTGCGCGAAAGCTCTTCGTAGCGCTTTTTCATCGGCAGCTTAAGGTTGAAGATGGTTTCACGGCACCAGCCGTTGACCAGCCACTGCGCCATCAGCGCCGCCACTTTCGCTGGTTTCTCTACCATGTCGCAGACCATCCACGAGATGTTGTTGCGGTTCGGACGATAGCGGAAGCCATCTTCGCGCAGCCAGGTCACCTGGCCGGTGTCCATCAGGCTCTGCGCCATCGGGCCGTTATCCACCGAGGAAACCCACATATTGCGTTTCACCAGCTGATAGGTCCAGCCGCCCGGGCAGGCGCCGAGATCGACGGCATACATACCGTTCGCCAGACGCTCATCCCACTCATCCGCCGGAATAAAGACGTGGAACGCCTCTTCCAGTTTGAGGGTGGAGCGGCTCGGCGCATCGGACGGGAATTTAAGACGCGGAATGCCCATATAGAACGGCGAGTTGTTGTTAGACAACGAGTAGCCGGTGTAGCAGCAACCGGGGGCGATAAAGAACACATGCACCACCGGACGTTTTGACGTTTCATAGTTGGTCAGCACGCCCGCCTCACGCAGCGCCGCACGTAACGGTACCGTAAACTTACGGCAGAACTTCATCAGCTCTTTGCTTTCGTTGGTATCCGCCACTTCCACGCGCAGCTCGCCACCCTTCTCCACCACGCCCTGCAGCATACCGACGATCGGGGAAATCCGGTCTTCTGGCGGCAGATCGCGCAGCAGTTCGCCGACCACAAACATCTGGCGGGCGAACACCAGGGAGCTGAACGGCAGTTCGCGCACCAGCTTTTCGCCATCTTCGGCCTGATAGCACTCAAAAATCACATAGCCGGAGTCATCTTTGACTCGGGCAAAACCAAATACCTCAAGGCGGGCGGCCTTATCGGTAATTTCTGCTGCGCACTCTTTCTCAAACCCAGGGCGACAATAGAGGACAACCTTATTCATGAACAACGCCCTTACGTTTCAGACGAATTGCACCAATTAACATTAAAACCCAACCGGCGAGGAAGCTCACGCCACCCACCGGGGTCACGAACGCCCACAGGCGTAAATGAGACAGCGCCAGACAATAGAGGCTGCCGCTGAACAGCACAGTCCCTAACGCCAGAAATACGCTACTCCAGTAGAACCAGATGCTGATCCGGCGCTGCATCGCCACCGCCAGACCAAAAATCGCCAGGGTATGGAAGGCCTGGTACTCCAGGCCGGTATGGATCCAGGCCATCTCCGCCGCGCCGAGCGATTGACTTAATACATGCGCGCCAAAGGCACCCAGAGCCACAAAGATAAAGCCGCTAATCGCGGCGAATATCAGCATAAAACGGCTGGTCATGTTTTTACCCTACAAGTATTTATTGTTCATAACGAAAGCGGAATTTTTCTTGTTCACTTGCCGCTTTCGCCAGGATCCACTGCCGGAAAGCGGCTATTTTACCCAGTTCTGCCTGACTGTCATGGCAAACAAGGTAAAACGCATTCTTACTGACCAGAACATCATTAAACGGACACACCAGACGACCGGCTTCAATTTCGGACTGCGCCATCACGTTGTTGGCTAGCGCCACGCCCTGTCCGTGAATGGCCGCCTGCAGCACCATCGCGCTGTGGCTGAAAATCGGCCCCTGTTGCACATTAATATGGCTTAGACCAAGCTGGCGGGTATAAGTTTGCCAGTCGCGGCGGGACGCATCGTGAAGCAGCGTATGTTGCGCCAGATCGGCAGGCGTTTTCAATGCTTTGTCGCCGGTGAGCAAGAGCGGGGAACAGACCGGCAGCAGATACTCGGCGTACAGTTTTTCCACACGCAGGCCCGGCCAGTTGCCGCGCCCGTAAAAAATCGCCACATCGACATCGTCCGCCAGCTTATCCTCCTGGCGGTCCACCGCCTGGATCCTGACGTCGATTCCCGGATAAGCTGAGTTAAAGCTTGTCAGTCTCGGCACCAGCCACTGGATGGCAAAACTTGGCAATAAACTGACCGTTAATGCCCCTTTGGCGCTGCGCGCCTGCAGTTTACGCGTCGCTTCCGTCAGTTGCGAAAAAATCTCTTTAATATCCTGAAAATAGCTCTGCCCTTCTTCCGTTAACAGCAGCGAACGATTGCGCCGCCGGAACAGCTTAAGGCCCAGGAAATCCTCGAGAGACTTGATTTGATGGCTGACTGCGGCCTGCGTCACAAAAAGCTCATCGGCTGCCCGAGTGAAGCTGAGATGACGTGCGGCTGCATCAAAAACACGTAATGCATTCAGAGGTGGTAATCGCTTCGACATGGTTATTCTGGCTTAGATGTTAACTCGACTTAACAAACAGGAAACAATGGTTAACCTATTAGTTTTTTTTATCTGAGCCATTATAAATTGTCCGTTGAGGTTCTACCAGCAAATACCTATAGTGGCGGCACTTCCTGAGCCGGAACGAGAAGCTTTTTTTTGGAATGCGTGTTCCATCAAGCTTTTGGCTTACGGTTGTGATGTTGTGTTGTTGTGTTTGCAATTGGTCTGTCTTTGCAGACCCTGGTAGCAAAGCTACCCCTTTTCACTTCCTGTACATTTACCCTGTCTGTCCATAGTGATTTAATGTAGCACCGCAACGCGCGGTGCTTTTTTTTGCCTTTTTACTGCCTTACTCGTCCAGCTCACCCAGCTGTTTCACGTCAGAGCGATTGATCTGCTGTTTGTTGCCCCACGCGTCCTTATACGAGATCATGCCAGTATCATTATCGGTTTGCGGTTTCCCGTCGGTAACGATGGTCCGCCCATCATTGGTATGCATCACATAGTTAGAGGAACAGGCGCTCAGGCCTAAAGTCAGCATACAGGCAGAGATAATCGCAGCGGCCTTAGTCATTTTCATTTTTCTCTCCTTACGGCTATTTATACTATTCGTGACTCGTTAAGTAATAGGTTAAAACACAAACCCAACACTTTTCAGCATAACCCTCTTTGACCTATGTGGAGTCACATTCGGACAATTCCACAGGACGCAGAGGCCTTGTCACGCCCGGCAAATTGCGCGACGATCGCGGTATTGATACGAGGAATTCCATGAACGCATTCAACCCTGCGCACTTTCGCGCGCAGTTTCCGGCTCTGGCCGATGCTGGCGTCTATCTCGACAGCGCGGCGACAGCGCTCAAACCGCAGGCGGTGATCGACGCCAGCGACCAGTTTTATCGCCTGAGCGCCGGTAACGTCCATCGCAGCCAGTTCGCCGCCGCCCAGCGGCTGACCGAGCGCTATGAGGCGGCCCGCGAGCGCGTGGCGGCGTGGCTTAACGCCCCGTCCGGCAAAGATATCGTCTGGACGCGGGGGACCACCGAGGCCATCAATATGGTGGCGCAGAGCTACGTCCGGCCGCGCCTGCAGCCTGGCGATGAAATTATCGTTAGCGAAGCCGAGCATCATGCCAACCTCGTGCCCTGGCTGATGGTGGCCGGGCAGACCGGCGCCAAAGTGGTCAAACTACCGCTTGGCGCTGACCGCCTGCCGGATATCGCCAGCCTCAGCGCGCTCATCACCCCGCGCAGCCGGGTGCTGGCCATCGGTCAGATGTCCAACGTCACCGGCGGCTGCCCAGACCTGGCGCAGGCTATCCGCCTTGCTCACGCCGCCGGGATGGTGGTGATGGTCGATGGCGCCCAGGGAGCGGTGCATTTCCCCGCTGACGTGCAGGCGCTGGATATCGATTTTTACGCTTTTTCCGGTCATAAGCTGTATGGCCCAACCGGGATCGGCGCCCTGTACGGCAAAAGCGAGCTGCTGGCGGCGATGTCGCCCTGGCTCGGCGGCGGGAAAATGATCGCCGAGGTCAGCTTTGACGGCTTTACGCCGCAGCCGGCCCCTTATGGTCTCGAGGCCGGTACGCCGAATGTCGCCGGGGTTATCGGCCTTAGCGCCGCCCTGGAGTGGCTGGCGCAGAGCGATATCGGCCAGGCGGAAAACTGGAGCCGCAGTCTGGCGAGCCTGGCGGAAGAGGCGCTGGCGAAACGGCCGGGCTTCCGCTCTTTCCGCTGCCAGCAGTCAAGCCTGCTCGCCTTTGAATTCGACGGTGTTCATCACAGCGATCTGGTGACGCTGCTGGCAGAGTCGGGCATTGCCCTGCGTGCCGGGCAACACTGCGCCCAGCCACTGCTGGCGGCCTTAGGGGTCAGCGGCACGCTGCGGGCCTCTTTCGCCCCCTACAATACCCAAGACGATGTTGCGGCGCTGGTCCACGCGGTGGATCGCGCCCTGGAAATTCTGGTGGATTAATGACAACTCTGCACCCCTTCGGCACAACCATTACCGACGCCACGCTGCGCCAGACCTTCGCCCCGCTGAACCAGTGGGAGGATAAATATCGTCAGCTGATTTTATTGGGCAAAAAGCTGCCGACGCTGACCGATGAGCGCAAAGCGCAGGCCCGGGAGATTGCCGGGTGTGAAAACCACGTCTGGCTGGGCTATGAGGAGGACGCCGAGGGCAGGCTGCACTTCTTTGGCGACAGCGAAGGACGGATTGTGCGCGGTCTGCTGGCGGTACTTTTGACCGCCGTGGAAGGAAAAACCCGCGCCGGGATCCTGGCGCAGGATCCGCTGGCGCTGTTCGACGAGTTGGGGCTGCGCGGCCAGCTCAGCGCCTCGCGCAGCCAGGGCCTCAGTGCCCTGAGCGAGGCAGTGCTCGCCGCCGCCCGCGAGGTTGAGGTTTAAGCTCATCCCGGGGGCGGCGCTTGACGCGCCTTGCCCGGGCTACGGGCTCGTGCAGTTTTGTCGCCCGGACAGGTGCGCAGCGCCGCCTCCGGGGAATTGTCCTGTAGACCGGGTAAGGCGCCTGCGCCGCGACCCGGGAATTTACGTCGTCTGCCGCTCCGCTTTCGCCAGCATCTTCTTCAGAGCATGCGATACCGCGACGAAGCCAAAGGTCGCGGTCACCATGGTGGCCGCGCCAAAGCCGGAAGCGCAGTCCATCCGTTTCGGCCCTTCCGCCGTGCTCTTCATCGCGCAGACGCTGCCGTCCGCTTGCGGGTAGACCAGCGCTTCCGTAGAGAAGACGCAGTCCACGCCGAGCTTACCTTTACTGTTTTTCACCACTCCAAACTGACTTTTCAGCCGCTCACGCAGTTTGGCCGCCAGCGGATCCTGGATGGTCTTCGCCAGGTCAGCGACCTGGATCTGCGTTGGGTCAATCTGACCGCCCGCCCCGCCGGTGGTGACCAGTGGCACTTTGTAGCGGCGACACCAGGCGATAAGCGCCGCTTTCGGCCGGACGCTATCGATCGCGTCGATGACATAGCTAAAGCCGACGCCCAGGTATTCGGCCACATTTTCCGGGGTCACGAAATCATCCACCACCGTCACCCGACACTCCGGGTTGATGAGACGAATACGTTCCGCCATCACTTCCGCTTTCGCCAGCCCGACGTTGCCGCTCAGGGCGTGGATCTGACGATTAGTGTTGGTAACGCAGACATCATCCATATCAATAAGGGTAATCGCCCCGATGCCGGTTCTCGCCAGCGCTTCCGCCGCCCACGAGCCGACCCCGCCAATCCCGACCACGCAGACGTGGGCATCAGCAAAACATTGCAGTGCTTTTTCACCATATAAACGTGCCGTACCGCCAAAACGCTGGCGCCAGGCATCGCTGATTACAACAGACATAGAACCTCAGAACAAAATGACAGCGCCCGGAGGCCGCCGTAAAACGGCGTCATCCGGGCGCCCAGGTCAACAGGCATGGCCAGGGGAGTTAGCCGCTAAAGACGTTCCCCGCGCCCGGGGCGTTTTTCAGCACCCATACGCGGCCGTAATGGTTATACCAGCCGGCACGGTGGCCTGCGTCAGGCCCAATGCCCTGATAAATGTCGAAATGCTGGCCTTTGATGGCCCCGCCTACGTCGAGAGCGACCATCAGGCGCAGTTCGTACTGGCCGTTAAACTTGCCGTTATTATCCAGCAGAGGCACCTCGGCCAGCAAGGTAGTTCCCGGCGGAATAATCGACCGGTCGGAAGCCACCGAAGCGCGGCCGATCAGCGGCACGGCGCTGGCGCCTTTCACCGGCGCGAAGGACTGTGGTTTAAAGAACACAAACGACGGGTTCTGCTCCAGCAGCTCGCGCACTTCCGCTTCGCTGTGCTTTTCACCCCACTCGCGGATCGCCTGCATCGACATATCTTCTTTCTTGACTTCCCCACGGTCGATCAGCACTTTGCCGATACTCCGGTAGGACCAGCCGTTTTTCCCGGCATAGCTAAAGAAGTTGAGCGGCGAACCATCGCCAAAATCGATATAGCCGCTGCCCTGCACGTCCATGATGAAGTTATCCATCAGCGAATTGCTGTACGCCAGCACATAGTTGTCGCTCAGCGCGCCGGCATAAATGCTGGCGCGGGACGGCAGCTTGCCGCGTTTCGGCGGCATACGGTAAATGGGGTACTGGAATTCACCCTGACGGGTGTGGCGCGCCTGCACGACCGGCGTGTAGTAGCCGGTAAACTGGACGTTGCCATAGTTGTCGGTGCCCTGCATCTGCCAGGCGTCAATGCCGAACTGGCGCAGCGTACGCGTGTCACCGCCCGCGCGCAGCCACTCCTGCAGCGCATTATAGACGTTGCTCTGGCTATTATAGAGGCGCGGCGAGGCGTTACGAATTTGATTAACCTGTTCGGAGAAGTCGCCGGCGTTGATCGGCGCTCCGACGGCATCCGGCTGGTTTACCAGTGAAAACGGCTGGGTGAACTTGCCATCGCTATATTGCTGACCGCGGTCGGTCGGTTTTGAGGAACAGGCGGCGAGCATAGCCAGCATTGCCCCCGTCGCTACATATTTTGCCCAACGTCCTTTCATGGTGTCTCATCTTTTGCTGCGAAGCCTTAGTGCGTGTTGAAGATAACAAAGCGCCGGGGCTATTGAAATGCGCGATCTCATCGATGGCACAGATTTGTGTAAAAAAACACCACAACATGGCGTTTTATAAGCCAATTCTTACAAAAATGTCGATTTGGTCGAAAAAAGGTTGCAACATCTCGCTAGCGGAGTATAGTGCGCTTCCACGGACGCGGGGTGGAGCAGCCTGGTAGCTCGTCGGGCTCATAACCCGAAGGTCGTCGGTTCAAATCCGGCCCCCGCAACCAATCAAAATTTGACTAAGTGAAGCAGTACGGTGACGCGGGGTGGAGCAGCCTGGTAGCTCGTCGGGCTCATAACCCGAAGGTCGTCGGTTCAAATCCGGCCCCCGCAACCAACATTATAAACACCCTCAAGGGTGTTTTTTTGTTTCTGCCGCCGGCAAAACCTCTGCCGAAAACGGGAACGGCTATTGCCGCCCCCTCGCCGGTTTGTTTTACGTCGTCCGTAACAGCACCTGAAATACAAGAAACCGCAATTTATCAACGTCTTTTTATACTTCCCTGTATCTATCAGGGGATCCACAGATAATGTGTGGACAAATGAGTGTACGGCTAAAAGCCACTTACTTAATCCACTGATTTTGCATTTTGCGCAATAAAAGGACTAAATTCCCGGAGCTACCGTTATCTTTGCGTTTGTAATCGACCTCTGGCCAACAAGAATGAAGATAGCAGTCTTGATATAATCATTATATTTCGGTGCTTATCTTGCCAGACAGGGTACTGCAACAAACAGAATTTAATTGAGATAATGTATCTATGATAGTTTTCATTATAAATCAACACCATACTTTTATTACTGAATAAATCACGACAATTGATACAAATGTTATATTTTTGATACCAGAGATTCTTCTAATTGTTTTTAATTATGGTATTAATTTCATCCTTCCCCCTCCTGTACTTCACTAATCTCGCAGTAGACAGTCGAACTTTTTGCCACCAAATTATTCACAACAAAAATATCATTTATTAAGTGGGCATTTATTTATTCCGAAAAAGTGGAGCTATAACATTCTTACGTGATCGTTTATCGATATTTTATGCTTATATTCTCCCATAACCAAACCGATTACCCTTGATGGTCAATGAATTGAGAAGCTTCATATAAATAAACTTATTTTAGGGTACGAGCCAAAGTATTTACAGCAGTAATAAGAATGATCTTTCAGACACTGACCACATTGCACCCCGCTTTATTTAACTGTTAAATTGGATCAAGATCAGATAGTTAGACAGGGAGAAGCAACATGGCTAAAAATTTTCTAAATGACGCCCCCGAAACTCGCTTTAACATAAAGCCGGGCCTGAAAACAGCAAGTGCCATGAATGTGAAGTTACCTCTACATCTTCTCTCCGCCAGGGATTGTAGTGTCCACCAGACATTTATTAACTATAGCCCCAATAATTGGCCTTAATTTAAACCAAAACAACTTCACTAACGCCATGACTGAACCTGAAGCGATGGAAGAATTAACAAGAATGTCGTTACAGGAGAGGGGTTAACCTGCACGCCTGGGAAAGTCATTGGGCAAAACCGGATAAAAGTTTCAAAAGGGAAATTTTGATGTCTGCAAAGGAACATATTTCTTCATCTGCGGCTATGTCAACAATGATGGGATCAGGCGGCATTTATCAGTCTTTGTTTAAAAAAATTCATCTGACGGCAGCTATCCATACCCCACTTTCCTGTCTGGCGAAATCTGCGGAGGATGTGGTTATGCATCAGCCAGACGTCCAGCACGTTAAGTCACGCTGGCACGGTCTCAGGTTTCTCAAATGCCAAAAGCAAAAACCTGACCGGGCGGTGGTGTAGTATGAAAATTCATCGACCACTATGGGCTGAGGGAACGTTCCTGTCCTCACAACAGTTTCAGCAGCAGGCCCGCTGGGAAACGTACAGTAACAACAGCATTGCACAGCTGGGTATCCGTCATCCATGGGGTGTGGCGAGAGTCGAGTTTGACAGAGAAGCGCTGGCGTTAGGGAAGTTAAAATTACGTACCCTGCGCCTGCGTTTTTCCGATGGCTCGTTGATCGACTCCGAAGTTTCCGATGCGCTGCCTCTGGCTTGTGATTTACATATTCTGGCGGTGGAAAATACGGCAATAGTTGTCCTGGCGTTACCGCTGGAACATGCGAATGGCGGTAATCTGGGACAGGAAAAGCATACTGAAAGCCCCCTGCGTTATCGTCAGGAATGGCATAAAGTACAGGATATTTATGGCAGCGACAGTGAAGAAATGGCCGTTGAATGCCATGCGCTGTCATTGCGTTTCGCCCATGATAACAATCAGGATTATATCACCTGCCCGCTTGCACGTCTGACGCGGAATGGTCAGGGTAACTGGTCTCAGGATGAAAGCTACATCCCGCCGCTGCTGGCCCTCAGCGCACATATTGGTCTGGTGGAGCGACTGGATACGTTGCTGTTGCAGCTACAAGCGAAGTGCCGGCGTCTGATGGCCCTGCGCCGGGAAAGCAATCAGCGTATGGCGGACTTCGCGGTAGCGGATGTGTCCCTGTTCTGGTTACTCAATGCGTTGAACAGCGCTGAACCGGTTCTAAGTGATTTTTTACGGTATCCGAGCATCCATCCTGAACTCGTCTGGCGCGAACTGGCTCGTCTGGCCGGCGCGTTGCTGACCTTTTCCCTTGAACACAACGTGAGCGCCATTCCCGCATATGTCCATGATGCTCCAGCCTCCGTTTTTCCGCCGCTTTTTACCCTGCTCAGCGAACTGCTCGAAGCCAGCCTGCCGTCGCGGGTGATTGCGCTCGAGCTGGAATCCCTTCCCGGCAACCGCTGGAAAGCCGAACTTCACGATCCACGCCTGCGGGAAGAGGCGGATTTTTACCTTTCTGTTCGCTCCTCGCTGCCGACGCACGTCGTTCTGCAACAGTTACCACGGCTCTGCAAAATCGGGGCGCCAGATGACGTTACGTTGTTGGTTAATGTTGCGCTGAACGGTGTCCCTGTTGTTCCGCTGACGCAGGTTCCGGCTGCATTGCCATTACGGCTGGAGAATCAGTATTTTGCGCTGGATATGCAGAGCGCTCCGGCTAAAGCCATGCTGGATGCTGGGTGCTGCATGATTTACGCGCCGGGTACGCTGGGTGATCTGAAACCCGAGCTTTTTGCGGTACTGCGGTCATGACACAGGAACGGAAAATCGACATTAACGTACTACTTCGCGACACCTTTCTGACGGTGGTGGAACTGCGTCAGGACACTTCTGCAAGACACGGACAGGAACTATATCGCCATTGTCTGCAGCAGGTGGAAGGGGTACGCGAGCGTCTGACAGCGGCCGGATTCAGCCAGCAGGACATAGAACATATCACTTACGCTCAGTGCGCGCTGCTGGACGAAACCGTTCTCAGCCGGGACGGGATGGATGATGGCCAGATGGTCTGGCTAAAAAACCCTCTCCAGTCGCATTTTTTCAATACCCTTCAGGCGGGCGAACTACTGTATGAGCGTATGAAGCGGGTTTTACAGGAGCCAGCCCCCACGCCGGCGGTCCTGACCTGTTTTCATCGCGTGCTGTTGCTGGGGTTTCGCGGGCGCTATCAGGACCCCGAATCTGATGAACGGCAGCATCTCATTGCGATGTTCAGCAAGCGGGTTGAGCCATTCAGGGTGCAAGAAGATTCGGCAGTGCTGAACGTGCCTTTGACCAAGCGTCAGCATTACCTGTGGCAGTCTCCTTTTTGCTGGCTGCTACTGCTAATGCTTGTGCTGGTTGGCGTCTGGTGGGGGTTGCATAGCTGGCTGAATGTACTGGTGGATGAACTGCTGCCAACAGGCAAGTCTTGAAGATGAGCCGGGTGAGTAACACGCTGAAACAGGCGCTTTTGCTGTGGGGCATGCTGCTGGTGCTGGCGCTATGGCTGGGGTTCAATCAGGCCTCTACGGCGATGAAATTTGGCGTGACAGTGGCGCTTATCGTCATCGCAGTAGGCCTGCTGGCGTGCTGGCGCGGAAAAAAAAGACAGACTGAGGCCGACAGCGTATGGCTGTCCCGATTGCCGCCCAAAACATATCGGCAGCCCGTAGTGCTGGTGTGCGGCGACGCGGCAGCATCGTTATTCACAGAAAACCCGCTGCGGCAGGTCGCGGGAGGGCTGTACCTGCACATTGCGGATGAAGAGCAACTTATCAGACAGGCTGAAGTGCTGCTGGCTGACCGCCCCGCATGGGTTTCTCAGTTGTGTGTGGCCTGCACGGTCGTGCCGGTTGTTCATCTGGATATGGCTGTTCTGGCGGGACGATTGCGACGCTTTGTCGGCGGTCTGGCGACAGTGCGCCGCAGGGCGGGCATAAAAGTGCCGCTGCTGCTGTGGAGCTGGCTGCCCGGCACAGGGCGAGAGGATGATCTACCGTGGTTTATCTGCGCCGGCGGCAAGGTTCAGGTGGTGACGCCCGCCGGAGAAAGCTCTCCGACGTCATGGGCGGCACAGCCCGGAACCGATGGGAGCAGCCTGCGGCTTTGCCATCTTCTGCGGATGGAAAGCCTGATGCAGTGGCTCAATCAGATGGTGTTTCCAGAGCTGAACGGGTATCCGCCGCTGGCGGCGGGCATGGGGCAGGCGCCATCGCTGCCTGCGCTGGAAGGCAATCTGTGGCAGACATGGACAACGGCAAAAACGGGACTGACGCCGGAGGCGATACCGAAGATCGGCGCATCTCCCCTGCCGTTCCCGGACATGATGCTGCCGCTGTTACCACGTCAATCAGGATTTACGCCAGTTCGCCGCGCCTGCGTGGCGGCGCTGCTGATGACCACCGTGGCAGGAGTGGCTGCGCTCTGTCTGTCAGCAACCGCAAACCGCAGCCTGCTGCTGCAGGTGAGCGACGATCTACATAAATATGATGCCGTTCCGGCAGACAACGACGCCGCTAAAGCCCACCACCTGTCGGTCCTGAAGGACGATGCAAATATTCTGGATAGCTATTTTCGCGAAGGGGAGCCATTACGTCTCAGTCTGGGCTTATATCCCGGCGAACGGCTACGCCAGCCGGTATGGCGGGTTATTCGCGATTACCGTCCACCTGAGAAAAAAAGGGATGTAGCAGACGCATTACCGGTACAGAGCGTGCGTCTCGACAGCATGACGTTGTTTGACGTTGGACAGGCCCGTCTGAAAGACGGCTCGACAAAAGTGCTGATTAACGCCCTGGTAAATATCAGGGCAAGGCCGGGCTGGCTGATTGTGGTCACCGGATATACCGATACCACCGGCAATAAAAAAGCCAATCAGCAATTGTCGCTGCGACGCGCGGAAGCCGTGCGCGACTGGATGCTACAGACCAGCGACATTCCGGCCACCTGTTTTGCCGTACAGGGGCTGGGCGAAAGCCATCCTGCGGCAACTAACGACACGCCGGAAGGCAGGGCCGCTAACCGGCGCGTCGAAATCAGTCTGGCACCCCGCACTGACGCCTGTCAGGACGTGAAACAGAACATGCTGCCAGAACCGGCGTTATCTCAGTTAAATCCACAAGGAGTTTCTGCCCGCTAACCGTGGCTGGCAGGAAGCCTTCTGCTTTTTTGGCACGGGTTCGATATGCGGCTCGCTGAATATCGGTGGTACCGGTACCGAGCAACCGCTATTCACAATTTAGCCAGATGTAAACCTGATGGGCACGAGGTCATGGCTATGGGCGGTAGCGTGCCTGAACAGGGCCCCGCAAGAGGAACTTCTGTGGAATTTGTTACGAAATAAGGAAGCCCACGATGGATGTACAGAACTTCGACCACTCACACCACGCGTTAAAAATCCGCGGCCTGAGCAGCGGCGTGGACGTACTGTCCTTTGAAGGCAAGGAGCAATTAAGCACCCCGTTCCGCTATGACATTCAGTTTACCAGCAGCGATAAGTTTATTGCGCCGGAGTCGGTACTGATGCAGGACGGGGCATTCAGCCTGACCGCCCCGCCGGTGCAAGGGATACCGACGCAGACGCCCCTGCGTACCTTGTACGGGGTGATCACCGGATTTAAGCAATTGTCTTCCTCACGGGACGAGGCGCGGTATGAGGTGCGGCTGGAGCCCCGTCTGGCGCTACTGTCCCGCAGTCATCAGAACGCAATTTATCAGAACCAGACGGTGCCGCAAATCGTGGAGAAAATACTCCGCGAGCGGCATGAGATGCGCGGTCAGGACTTTGTGTTTAACCTGAAAAGCGACTACCCGTCACGCGAGCAGGTCATGCAGTACGACGAAGACGATCTGACATTCATCTCACGGTTGCTGTCGGAGGTGGGTATCTGGTTCCGGTTCAGTACCGACGCCCGACTGAAAATCGGGGTTATCGAGTTTTACGACGACCAGAGTGGCTATGAGCGCGGCCTGACGCTGCCGCTGCGTCACCCTTCGGGGATGAGCGACAGCGGAACCGAAGCAGTGTGGGGTCTGAACACGGCCTACAGCGTGGTATCGAGGTCCGTCACGACGCGGGATTACAACTACCGTGAAGCGATGGCGGAGATGACAACAGGCCAGTTTGACGTAACAGGCGGGGATAACACCACCTACGGTGAAGCCTATCATTACGCTGACAATTTTCTGAAAACGGGTGACAAAGCGACGCCGGAGAGTGGTGCATTCTATGCGCGTATCCGCCACGAACGCTACCTGAACGGACGCGCCATCCTGAAAGGACAGAGCACCAGTTCTCTACTGATGCCGGGACTGGAGATAAAGGTCGAGGGTAATGATGCGCCAGAGGTATTCCGCAAGGGCATTCTGATAACCGGGATTACCGCCAGCGCAGCACGAGACCGCAGTTACGAACTGACATTCACCGCCATCCCCTATTCCGAACGCTACGGCTACCGCCCTCCTCTCATCCGCAGGCCTGTGATGGCAGGGACACTCCCGGCGCGGGTGACCAGCACCACGGCAAATGATATCTACGCTCATATCGACAAAGACGGGCGCTATCGAGTGAACCCGGACTTTGACCGGGATACGTGGAAGCCGGGTTTCGAGAGCCTGTGGGTACGGCAGTCACGCCCCTATGCGGGAGATACTTACGGTCTGCACCTGCCGCTGCTGGCGGGAACCGAGGTTAGCATCGCGTTTGAGGATGGCAACCCGGACAGGCCATATATCGCCGGGGTGAAACACGACTCGGCGCACACCGACCATGTGACCATCCAGAACTATAAGCGCAACGTGCTGCGCACCCCGGCGAATAACAAAATCCGGCTGGACGATGAGCGGGGTAAGGAGCACATCAAGGTCAGCACAGAGTACGGCGGAAAGAGCCAGCTGAACCTGGGACATCTGGTGGATGCCGGGAAGCAGCAGCGCGGTGAGGGTTTCGAACTGCGCACCGATATGTGGGGTGCGATAAGAGCGAAAAAAGGTGTCTTTATCAGCGCCGATGCGCAGGAAAAGGCGCAGGGGCAGGCGCTGATGATGGATGAAGCGTTAAGCCAGCTCCAGGAAGCGCTGTCTTTAGTGGAAGCACTGCATAGCGCCGCTGAAGTGGCAAAATCAGAGCTGGCGGATTTACAGACACAAAAAACGCTATTGTCAGAAACGCTGACCGAGCTGAAAAAATCAGCGCTACTGCTTTCTGCTCCCGCGGGGATTGCACAGGTTACGCCCAAAAGCCTGCAATTATCCTCAGGGGAAAACCTGATTAGCACCAGTGGGAAAAATACGGATTTCAGCGTATTTAAAAAATTCACTGTAGCTGCGGGAGAAGCAGTAAGTCTGTTTGCTCAAAAGCTTGGTATTAAAATTTTCGCCAGCAAAGGCAAAGTGGAGATTCAGGCACAAAGCGATGAAATGCTCCTGGATGCATGTAAAGATCTGCGCATAAGCAGTAGCGACGGAAAAATTCTTATTAGCGCAAAAAATGAAATCATCCTAACCAGTGGTGGTGGATATATTCGAATTGGAGGCGGCACGGTGGAATGTGCCGCACCAGATAAAATTATAGAGCGTGGAGCGGTTTGGCAAAAATTCAGTGGTCAGAGTATCAGTCAGGCCATGCAGGAATGGGATTCCACTGATTTTGCCATCACCCCTGAGATCCTCTGGAAGCAAACCGGCAAACCGGCAAAGAATCAAAAGGTACGCGTTACCCGCGGCGATGGCACTATCGTTGAAATGACGACTGACGATCAAGGGAAACTACCTGTGCAGAGCGGGCTTTTTGTTGAATCAATAAAAATTGATCTGTTAGATAATCAGGAAGATTAAGGATATTCGGAGGGAATATATGTCTACGACGATGCATATGGATCGTGCCGATAAAAATAAAGTTGGCACCGCGGAGATTGAGGATCGGCGGGTAATTCCGGTTATTTTTCTGCCAGGAATAATGGGAACGAATCTTAAAGTAAAGCCCAAAGATGATGGTGAAGATTCGATAGCCGTGTGGCGGTATGATAGCAAAACCTCACTGCTGGGCTGGACGCTTCCTTCATCAGGACCAAAAGAGAGAAAACGGCTACTACATCCTGACCGGGTGAAGATTGACAACAGAGGGCTTATTCCCATGTCGCCAGATGTACAGAAATATATTGATCTGGTAATAGCCACGCAATACCCCAGTAATATCGCTGATAAAGAAGAAATGGAGCGATTTACAAAAGCTTTACTAAAGGCTGAGGAAGAAGATCATCCCGAAAAAAAACTCTTTGGCTCACGACACGATCGGGGTTGGGGCGAGGTAGCCGCCCCAAGCTACGGCGCTTTTCTTGATGCACTACAGACTGCTCTGTACCGGGATAAGCCAACGATAAAAGACAATACGCTGAGTGCGATTTATCAAAAATTAGTTGATGAACCACTAGGGCTGGAATTTGGCGTGGATTCACTGGATGAAACATACCTTGAAGTCATGAAACTGTATCAGTTTCCAGTACATGTCGTGGGCTACAACTGGCTAGGCTCCAATGTACTCTCGGCAAAAAGACTTGGCGAAGAAGTCGATAGGATTATTGACAAGTATCAAACTCAGGGCATGAAGTGCAGCAAAGTCATTCTGGTGACCCATTCTATGGGAGGACTAGTGGCACGATATTATTCCGAATGTCTGGAGGGCAGAGATAAGATTTACGGTATTGTTCACGGTGTGATGCCGTCTATTGGCGCGGCGGCGACCTATACCCGCATGAAGCGCGGTACTGAAAATACAGAGTCCGGTTTGGCTGGCGCTGTAGGATATCTCACCAGCCATATCCTTGGCCGCAACGCAGCAGAGATGGTGGCGATTGGCTCTCAGTCTTCCGGCGCGCTGGAGTTACTCCCTGCCAACGATTATGGTGACGACTGGCTTAAGGTCGTTGACCGTGACGGTAGTATATTAACGCTGCCCCGAGATCTCCCGGTTGGAGAAGACGATAAGAAAGAAAACTGTCTTTATAGTGGGCTTTATCTGAACCGAGAGAAATGGTGGAAGCTAATGGATGAAAACCTGTTGAATCCGTTTAACACTACATTGAATTCAAGTCAAATTAATACAGATTGGGAAGCTTATAGTAATTTACTGGCTGATGTTCAGGCATTTCATGAAAATCTGATGGGGAAATATCATCCCCAGACCTACTCATTTTATGGAAAATCAAAAGGGGGAGAATTACCCGCAGCGCATCGGACTCAGGAGACGGCGGTCTGGAGCGGGGCGCTGGCAAGCGGCCAAATAGGAGAGACGCCGCCAGCACCAAAAATGAATGACGAACGCCTTTATTTAAGTGAAATCGGTGCCGATAGAACGGTGATGGATGAGCTTTCGCCGGAAGAGCAGGCATGGACATTCAAAGGCGATAACAACGTAGTATATGGCTGGGTAGGACAACGTTTTACACTACGGGATGCCTGTGAAAATGGCGACGGTACGGTGCCTTTGCGCGCCGGTCAAATCGTTCATAAGAATATTCGGGAGCGTCTGGCAGTACAGGTTCTCCATGAAGCCGCTTACCGGGATACTCTCAGTCAAGCTTTTGTCTTACGCTCTATTATAAAAATTGCCCAGCAGGTCAATAATGATAAAGAAATGGTTTTTGCTTAATGGCCCACATCGCCTGAGAAACGGCCTGCTGCTGGCGACGGTGATATTTATCACGGGATGGCTGGCATTCAAACCCGGCGCGTATCAGTATTCATTAAATGACAGGGAGAAAGTGATGGTCACCTCATTATTGCAGCACCCCGAAACGCGGTACTTTGGTTTTTATTCTGTGGCGCTTCCGGCTGAATTTACGCCAGCCGGGATGGTGATGTTTATCCAGGGTTCAGAGATGACCCCAGTGGAAACAAAACGGCAATACTATCCTCCGTTCCGGCAGTTTCTGACGCGCTATGAAGAAAAGCTCAGGAATACGTCCGTCGTCGATCCGCAGGATGCGCCTTACCTGAAGGGAGTTTATCCACTAACCTCACCAATGAGCGGTGTCATTTTTGAGCGGATGGCGGCTGAGCATACTCCAGATATGGCAAGAGTACTGGATGCCTGGAAATGGGCAGATGGCATTACGTTTTCAGTTAAAATGAAAGCAAGAGACGAACGGGCTGCCCGTTATGATGTTTATTGGTATGGTAAAAGTAAAGAAGTCACTGATACCTTTCGATATAATGTCCCGCAGAAAAAATCACAATTACTGGCTATTCTGTCAGGGTTGCAACCCCGTCAGGATAATCAGCGTCCCTCAGGCAATCAGTTAGCTATTCAGTATGGGCAGGTTGATGCCTCACTGCTCGGAGAGTATGAAACCTCCGTAAGCTATAAAAACGGTAAAAAAGTGTTCGTTGCACTAAAAACAGATAACGACAGTTATACCGGTACACCGCTGCTGGATAAAGACGCCCGGGTGGTGGAAACAGAACACGGAAAAACCCTGTACAAAGGCAAACGTAAGGTCAACGGCCTTGAAATTTCAGAATGGTGGATTAAAAGACTTGTAGTTAATGACGCAGACCCATCGCTAAGTTATATTTTTTATCTCACTATCCATGAAAATAAAATTAATGGCAGCAAACCGCTTGATCTGAAAATGTCTTACCGAATTGATTTCCTAAACCCTGGAGATGTATTAACCGAGAACGAACTGGTAGCGCTGTGGGAGAATATAACCGAAACAATTAAATATCACTCCACCCGGTGGTGAAAACAGATTATCATACAGCGCCTGATTAACGATAACATTTCAGCTATTTTTTGGCTTTACACGCCATAATAATGATTTCCCGGCAGGTCAATTACGATGAAAAAATGGTTTTTGCTTAATGGCCCACATCGCCTGAGAAACGGCTTGCTGCTGGCGATGGTGATATTTATCACGGGATGGCTGGCATTCAAACCCGGCGCGTATCAGTATTCATTAAATGACAGGGAGAAAGTGATGGTCACCTCATTATTGCAGCACCCCGAAACGCGGTACTTTGGTTTTTATTCCGTGGCGCTTCCGGCTGAATTTACGCCAGCCGGGATGGTGATGTTTATCCAGGGTTCAGCGATGACCACGGTGGAAACAAAACGGCAATACTTCCCTCCATTTCAGCAGTTCTTGATACGACATGAAGAAGAACTCAGAAACATGCAGCCTCAACTTCCTCAAGATGCGCCTTATCTTAAACAGATTTATCAACTGCCTTCTGACATGAAAGGAAAAATATTTGAATATATAAATATCAATTCAATTTCCGATGTGTTCAGAACGCTTGAGGCCTGTAGGTGGAACGATGGAGTATCCTTTATTATAAAAATGAAAGCTCAGGATTCTCGTGATAAAAAATATGACATTAAAAGAAAAATATTTAGTCTAAAATATAACATCCCTGAGAAAAAATCACAATTACTGGCTATTCTGTCAGGGTTGCAACCCCGTCAGGATAATCAGCGCCCCTCAGGCAATCAGTTAGCTATTCAGTATGGGCAGGTTGATGCCTCACTGCTCGGAGAGTATGAAACCTCCGTAAGCTATAAAAACGGTAAAAAAGTGTTCGTTGCACTAAAAACAGACAACGACAGTTATATCGGTACACCGCTGCTGGATAAAGACGCCCGGGTGGTGGAAACAGAACACGGAAAAACCCTGTACAAAGGCAAACGTAAGGTCAACGGCCTTGAGATTTCAGAGTGGTGGATTAAAAAACTTGTAGTTAATGACGCAGACCCATCGCTAAGTTATATTTTTTATCTCACTATCCATGAAAATAAAATTAATGGCAGCAAACCACTTGATCTGAAAATGTCTTACCGAATTGATTTCCTAAACCCTGGAGATGTATTAACCGAGAACGAACTGGTAGCGCTGTGGGAAAATATAACCGAAACAATTAAATATCACCCCAGCCAGTGGTAATGACAATAACATGCTTAGCAAGCGTCTGTTTTTTGGAAAATTAAAATACATCAGCGCAATATTACAATACTGTCTACCACAGTAATGAACGCGTTGAATATTATAGCTATATCTTCACACCCTGCCCTTTTATAACGCTTTATAATTTCTTTTACCAACCGTTCAACAGGATAGAAAATATGCCAGGACTTGTTTGTTTAGGTGATGCTACTACTCATGGAGGTAAGGTCATAACCGCATCTTCAACCATGTTTATTAACGGCGTACAGGTTGCATTGGTAGGAGATTTAGTTTCCTGTCCTAAACACGGGGTTAATCCTATACAGGAAGGTGATTCGACAGCGATGGAACAAGGTAAAAACATCGTCGTGAATAATTGCCAGTGCGCATGTGGATGCCGTGTCATAAGCTCCCAATCGGAAAACAGTATAGAGTCATAATATGGGATGGATGATACCCGTAGTACCGGAAAGAAGCCCTCTTCCTAAACCAAATTACAGACGTTGGATTATATTGTTAATTCCCATGTTAACCATAGGTGGACTGTGCGGGCTATTTGCCTTTAATCTTGTCACATATGGTGACGTATTGATATATGGCATATTACCAGCATTACTCCTCTGGTTATGCATCATGGGCGTTGTGATCAATAAATATGAACAATCCGTTGCCTCCTGCCTGGCGTGGAACACTGAAAAAGAGCAAATAAAAGAACACTGGCGGAAATGGAGTCAAAAACAATTAGCAGTAGTTGGCAATATTATTTACACTCCAGATGGCGAAGGAATAGATTCATTACTGGGACCACTTAAGGATATTCCTGCATATCCACAAAAAGCGAGACCTCTCTCTTTTCCATTGCGCAACACTATCACTGCAATAACGAGTAACATCCATCAAAACCTGGAGCATCAGTATCCAGGTTATCGCAACTATTTGCAGACAATTTATATATTACAGTCTAAAAACAAAGAGTGTAAAACAATAGAGCAAGCGGTTCTCTCGCAGTGGGATCTGGTTCCAGAGACAGTCAACTCCATTGAATGCATTGAGTCATTCTATGATAATGAAAATTTCGACGGTTTGGTTTTAGTCATTTGCCTACAACGCTGGTCAGGAGATGCCTCTGGCAAACACAGTGAATTAGTTTCTGGTCAGTTAATTACTTCTTATTCATTTGCAAAACGACATGCCATCCCCGTTATCGCTGGCATAGGTCGAACCATGATATTAGAACCCGAGGGGCTGAAATCGAATTTAAATACACTAGTTGAATACAATCAATTAAATAAAAACAAGTTACAACACATCTGGGTTTCTAATATTAATAATGAACTAATAGAAAACATTATGCAGTATGCTAACCAATACGAATGGGAACTGCCAAGGAGACAGCCGCTGCACATGATTGACCATTCTTTTGGCCCAGGAAGTGAGTTAGCCTTTCCATTATCTCTGGCGATATTAACTGAAGCCACCAGGAAAATGAGCAAAGAACAGTTGGTTATTTGTCAAACATCACAAAAAATTGAAACAAAGTGGCTTTGTTTAATTACACCAGGCCACTATTTTGAGCGTGAGGAAAAATAATGCATACTGCGCGCTATGGTTTCTGGGGCTATCTTCTTCTTATTATAGGGCTGGCAGGAATTTGTGCCTTATTGATTTTCATTAATCAGGATTTGTTGGCAAGGAGAGGAGTATCCGCCCAACAGGCGTGGTCACTATGGGGAGGGATATTTGCAATCCTGTTATTCGGACTGGTGTGTTCACCATTCTGGTGGCTCAGGAAACAAAAGAAAGAGCAGACGATTTATCGGCCTGAAGTGCCGGCCAAAAATGAAAAGCGACTATCTGATGATTTTTACATCCTTCTTAAATCAAAACTTCGGTCCCGCTATGGCCTGCTCTGGCGACATAAAGTCCGCCTGCTATTGGTGATGGGTGAATCGACGCAGGTGGAAGCGATTGCACCAGGATTAACGGCGCAGCGCTGGCAGGAAGGCGAGTACACAGTGTTAATATACGGAGGCTCCGCGTCGGCAGCCCCGGATACGACACTTTTGACATCCCTGAAAAGACTGCGCCATTTCCGTCCGCTGGACGGCATTATCTGGCCGCTGACGGAAAAACAATGTTGCCAGACGGCGCAAGTGGATAAAGGTTGGCGTGAGCTGGCTACCTGCGGAAAATTGCTCGGTTTTCAGGCCCCGTTATATCTGTGGCAAGTTTGTGATGACGGTGGTTATCAGGCTGGGCGTACGCTACAAAGCGTCGGTTGCCTGTTGCCTGAACGCTGCGTGCCGGAACAACTGGCGTCGCTGCTGGAAGCGCGGACACTGCAGTTGACCGCACAGGGAGTACAGCAGTTACTGAATAACGACCACCACGATTTCCTGTTACGGCTTGCCCATCAGCTCGCTGAAGGCGGTATTGTTAAATGGAAGACGGCGCTAAAACCGCTCCTTGCCGGTGGCGCGTTTTCTTGCATGCAACTGCGTGGTCTGATGTTCAGCCCTCCGCTTCCCCCCGCGCCAGAGGCCGCGATCCACGCATGGTTGCCATCGCCGGTATGGTTGGGCGTGACTGGCGATAATGAGCGGGGGCGCAGAGTGGGTTTTCCGTGGTGGCGCACTATGTTAGCGATCTGCGCCTGTGTGCTGGCGGTATGGGTGGCCGGAATGATGACCTCCTTTTTCGCCAACCGTGCCCTGATTCAGGAAACCGGGATACAGGCGACGCGGGCGCGTGATATCCGACTGCCGCTTTCAGAACAACTGACCGCACTGCATACCTTACAGAGCCAACTCGAGCGTCTGCAGTACCGTATTCGCCACGGTGCGCCGTGGTATCAGCGTTTCGGTCTTGAACGTAACGCGCATCTGCTCAGCGCCGCCTTTCCTGGTTATGCCCAGGCGGCAAACCGGCTGGTGCGCGATGTCGCAGCCGCGTATCTGCAGCAACAATTGAACGCCTTTGTCGCCCTGCCGCCGAACAGTCCGCAACGCACCGCAACGGGAGAACAGCGTTATAAACAGCTTAAGGCGCTGCTGATGATGTCCCGCCCGGAAAAATCTGACGCCGCCTTTTTCAGCACCACGCTGATGGCAGAGCATCTGCGCTATGCAGCTGTACCGGAAGGTACCCGGCAAAGCGTGCTGCCATCGCTGCTGACCTTTTGGATGGCTAATCTGCCGGAGCATCCACAGTGGAAAATCGCCCCGCAGCCGCAACTGACCGGTGAGGTACGCAAAATTCTGCTGCGCCAGATTGGGGCGCGCAATGCGGAAAACACCCTCTATCAGAACGTCCTGAAACAGGTCTCCCGTAACTACGCCGATATCACGCTGGCAGACATGACCGGCGACACGCTGGCGGACCCGCTTTTCAGTACCGAACAGACCGTGCCGGGAATGTTTACCCGTCAGGCGTGGGAAGGACAGGTAAAAGAGGCAATAGAACAGGTGGTCACCGCCCGGCGTGAGGAAATCGACTGGGTGCTCAGTGACCGTCGGCAGGACGCATCCGCCGATATCTCGCCGGAGGTGCTGCGCGCCCGCCTGACAACACGCTACTTCACTGATTTCGCCGGTAGCTGGCAGACCTTCCTCAACAGCATTCGCTGGAAGAAAGAGGACTCGCTTTCCGGCGTGCTTGTCCAGTTAACGCTGATGGCTGATGCCCGCCAGTCGCCGCTGATTACGCTCACGGATACCGTGGCATGGCAGGCGGCAACCGGAAGGGAAAGCGCAGGCCTGTCGGATTCATTGGTAAAGTCGGCAAAAGCACTGTTTAACGGCAAGGAAAATACGTCGCATGCCGTCCGTAAAGATGAAACACCGGCGGGACCAATGGACAAAACGTTTGCCCCGCTGTTGCGACTGACCGGGGATACAACCGGAGGGCGGGGTGATACTCAGCTCAGCCTGCAAACCTGGCTGACCCGCGTCACCCGTGTGCGCCTCAAGCTGCAACAGGTGATTAACGCCCCCGACCCGCAGGAGATGACCCAGCAGCTGGCGCAGACCGTATTTCAGGGGAAAACGGTCGATCTTACCGATACCCGCGATTATGGCCGTCTGATAGCCGCCAGTCTGGGTGAAGAATGGAGTGGTTTTGGCCAGTCGTTGTTTGTTAGCCCGGTGGAGCAGGCATGGCGACAGGTGCTGACGCCCGCAGCGGATAGCCTTAACCGGCAGTGGCAGCGCGCTATTGTCAACCTCTGGGAGCAGGATTTTGCCGGGCGCTACCCGTTCAAAGACACAGCGAATGACGCCTCACTTCCCCTGCTGGCGCAGTACCTGCGTGACGACGGGCGGATAAATCAGTTTATTGCCACCAGCCTCACCGGAATGTTGAAACGCGAAGGCCGGTACTGGGTGGCTGACACCATGAACACGCAGGGACTGGCGATCAACCCGGCGTTTTTACGCGCCCTGAATCGCCTGCGCGATGTGGCCGACACAGCCTTTGCCAGCGGCGATGCCGGGGTACATTTTGAACTGATGGCAAAACCGGCACGTGACGTGATGAAAACGCATCTGGTGATTGACGGCCAGCAACTGGAATATTTCAACCAGAAAGAACGCTGGCAGCGTTTCAGCTGGCCGCATGAGCAGTGGCTGCCCGGCGCATCGCTGAGCTGGACCAGTACGCAGAATATGGAACGTATTCTGGCCGACTTCCGGGGAAGCTGGAGTTTTATTCGTCTGCTGGAACAGGCGCAGGTCACACAGCTGGACAGCAGCAGCTTTAAGCTGCTGTGGCAAGCGCCGGACGGTCTGCCGCTGCATTACCTGATGCGCGTCGAGCAGGGCAAAGGCCCGTTGGCGCTTCTGACGCTGAAAAACTTCCGCCTGCCAGGGCAGGTATTCCTGACAGAGAAAGGGGCGGCGGACAGGAGGGAATATGGAGAGGATGAGTGACTGACTGCAACTGTAAACCCGCTGGCGGGTAAAGGCCCCTGCAACCAGAAGCCGCCATATGCCTGACAGGGAAAGCCTCCACGACAGGCCATTATCATCACCGGCTATCAAGGAACCGCTCATTATGGATGATTTAACCCAACGCTATTACGAAGCCGAAATGCGCTACCTGCGTGAAGCGGGTAAAGAGTTTGCACAAGCGTATCCTGATCGCGCCGCTATGCTCAATCTCGATAAGCCCGGCGCGCGCGACCCTTATGTCGAACGTCTCTTCGAAGGTTTCGCCTTCCTGATGGGCCGCCTGCGGGAAAAACTGGATGACGATCTACCTGAACTGACTGAGGGGCTGGTGAGCCTCCTGTGGCCTCATTATCTGCGTACAATCCCGTCGCTGTCGGTGGTGGAACTGTTAACCGATCATCGACAAATGAAGCAGAGCGAAACACTGAGTGATTTTCAGGTGCTCTCGAGGCCCGTCGGCGAACACCGGACACGTTGCTGCTACAGCGCCACGCGGGATATCACCCTGCTTCCGCTGGCTTTACCAGAGGTGTCGTTACAGTACGAACAGGACGGACGCTCGGTTATCCGTCTGCGCTTTGAGTGCAGCCCGCTGGCTGGCGACGGGTCACAGATTGATTTATCGAGACTGCCGCTCTATCTCAATGCGGACAGTCCGCTGGCCTGTGCATTACACCGGGCGCTGACGCTGGGGGTGCAGCAAATCTGGTTTCGCCTGCCGGGGGAGGAACGTCGGACACTGGACGGCTATTTTTCCCCGATGGGGTTCGGTAAGGACGATCCGCTCTGGCCAAAAGGCGAATCGGCCTTCAGCGGCTACCAACTGCTGCTGGAGTATTTCACCTTCCGCGAGAAGTTTATGTTTGTCGCCCTCAACGGGCTGGAGAATGTGGTCTGGCCGGCAGGAATGAGTGGATTCGAAATTGATGTGGTGCTGGCGGAAAGCTGGTCTCACGATCTGCCGTTCAGTACCGAAAATATCCGCCTGCACTGCGTACCGGTGATCAACCTGTTCCCGCTGGAAGCCGATCCACTGCATCTTTCTCCGCTGGAAAATGAATACTTGCTGCGCCCCATGCGTATTCAGGACGGGCATACGGAAATTTACTCCGTCGATAATATTATTTCTTCGCGACACACCGGCAGTCAGGCATATGTGCCCTTTTCCAGTTTTCGCCACCGGGGCGGGATGTTGCGTCATGATTCGCCGGAACGTTATTACCATACGCGGGTAAAACGCGGCCCTTCCGGTTTGCATGATACCTGGCTGATCCTTGGGGGCGACGCATTCGATATCGACCGCCTGCTGGAAGACGAAACCCTGTCCCTGAGTCTGACCGGCACCAACGGTCAGCTTCCGCGTAAAGCGCTGCAAAGCACGGTGCTGGACACCCCCGTCAACGCCATGCAGCATGCACTGCGGGTGCGCAACCTGTGTGCGCCGACGCAGCCCTGTTATCCCCCGGCGCGTGACCGTTTCCACTGGCGGGTACTCAGCCACTTAGGCTCCAACTTCCTGTCAATGATGGACAACGCCGAAATCTTGCGCGGCACGCTGGCGCTGTACGACTGGACGGAAAGCGAAATGAACCGACGCCGTCTGGAGGCGATCGTTGACGTTCAGCATCACCTAATTCAGCGTTTTGAAAAAGGTTTTCTACTGCGCGGCGTGGATATTCAGATCACGCTGGACAGCAACGGTTTCGCCGGCGAAGGCGATATCACCCTGTTTGGCGAACTGCTGCACCGCTTTTTCGCCCTGTATGCCGACATCCACTTATTTACTCAGTTGACGCTGATTCTGCAACCTACAGGAAAATGTTTGCAATGGACAGAACACCACAGCCAGCGCGTACCGGGCTGACGGAAAGGCTTGCTCCGGACATTAACCGAATTAACTTTTACCGTTTCTGCCAGCTTCTTGAACAAAGCCAACCACAGACGCCACCGCTGGGGAGCACAACCAATCCGGCAGACGATCCCGTCCGTTTTCGTCCACATCCGGGGATGGGGTTCCCGGTAAGCGAACTAAAAAGCGTCGAACAGGATTTGGATCATCCTGACGCGCCACACACGGTGCGCACCACGTTTCTGGGGCTGTACGGTGTGGATTCACCGCTGCCGACAGCCTATCTCGACTACATCGCGCAGCGCCGGGACGGCCATGAAGCGATGATGGCGTTTCTGGACATTTTTAACCATCGTTTTATCACTCAGTACTATCGTATCTGGCGCAAATATAATTACCCTACGTCGTTTGAACCGGGAGCCGTGGATAATATTTCCCGCTGCCTGCTGGGATTGATTGGTCTGGGCATTCCCGGCAGCGAAAATCATATCGCCACGCCAGTCTCGCGTTTTCTGGCATTACTCAGCGTGATGCGTCTGCCGACGCGTACAGCAGAAGGCATAACGGCGCTGGTCAGATTACTGGCCCCAAAGACGAAAGCGATGGTTATACCGCACGATCCACAACAGATTGTCCTGCCTGAACCTGCGGGTTTATCAAAAAGATCGCGTATTTGCCTGAAAACTCGGGCACTGCTGGGCAACACCGGCACTGACGTTAACAGCCAGTTACTGCTGAAACTGTATACCGAAGATGACGGAGAGGCACGCGGCTGGCTGCCAGGTGGGCAACTACATACCGACCTGCTGGTGCTGTTGCGTGTCTATCTGGGCTGGCGCTACCAGACCCGCCTGCAACTAACCTTGCCCGTCAGTCTGCTGCCTCCGGCACAGTTGGGAAAACAGCGCGTTCAGGTAAGCCGAACGGGCGTGCTGCGGGCGTCTTTTGCTGCCCCAGTCGCCGGTACGGTCACGGTCAGTCTCGGGCGTTATCAGGGACTCATGCCCACATCATCCACCCGCAACAGGGAGAGTGTTACTCATGTTTCTTACACCCTATAAACGACATGCTGTCAGCGCACTTGCCGCCGCGACGCTGCTGAGCGGCTGCGGTCTGACCCAGAGAGTGACTGACGGCACTAAAGAAGTAGCATCGGCCATTTTCTACAAGCAGATCAAAACGCTGCATCTCGATTTTGTATCGCGCAGCGCGCTGAATACAGATGCGCAAGACACACCGCTTTCCACGATGATCCATGTCTGGCAACTGAAAACACGTGAGCGTTTTGACGAGGCCAACTATGACACGCTGCTTATGCAGGAAGAAAAAACGCTGAAGTCAGATGTACTGGCCAAACATACCGTCTGGATGAAGCCAGCGGGTGCGGTTTCCCTGAATGTCCCTCTGGATAAAGAGACCCAGTTTGTCGCCATCGTTGGTCAGTTTTATCACCCCGATGAACAAAGCAACAGTTGGCGACTGGTACTCAAAAGGGATGAACTGGAAGCTGACAGGCCCCGCACCATAGAGCTGATGAGAAGCGATCTCCGCCTGCTCCCCCTTCAGGATAAGTAACCGATGGCAGCATCTTCTTTATTTGAAATGCTGACTTTCAGCTTCAGTGGTGAGCTGCCGCTGGAGCAGGTCAGCGAGCGGGATCAGCTTATTCTCTCCGTTATGGACAACATGCAGCGCATCATCAACTGCCGGGCAGGAACGCTGGCGCATTTACCGGATTATGGTTTGCCGGACCTCAGCATGATTCATCAGGGAATGACCGCGGGTATTCATGGTTTGATACACCAGATAGAAGAGACGTTACTGCGCTACGAACCCCGCCTGAGCCAGTTGCGCGTGGAGTTGCAGCCGCAGCCCCGTCCGGGGCACCTCAATTATCTTATTTATGCCCAACTTCCCGATACCGGCTGGATACGCTTTGATGGTATATTTTCTGCGGAAGGCCGGATTGTGCTGCGTCATCTCAAACAGCAGGAGCGCGCGTGACTTATGTCAGGTAGCGCACCTTCATTGAGCTTGCAGATTGCGCCAGAAAAGTAACAAGGAAAATCAATTTATTGATTTTCGGTTGATAACCACAAAGGAGGAAAAACTACGCTTTTTCCTTTTTTGCCAGCAACCTGAAACACCCTCAAGGGTGTTTTTTTGTTTCTGCCGCCAGCAAAACCTCTGCCGAAAACGGGAACGGCTATTGCCGCCCCCTCACCGGTTTACCCCTTCGGTAACACAATATTGCTTGCCGACAGCATGCCCATGCGATGGTACATCGCACAGGCCGCCTCGACGATCGGCATCGCCAGCGCCGCGCCGCTGCCTTCTCCCAGACGCATACCCATATTGAGATACGGTTCGAGTCCCAGGTGCGCCAGCGCGATACGCGCCCCCTTCTCCGCCGAATAGTGGGACGGGATCAGATACGGTTTCACCTCCGGCGCTATCTGGCACGCCGCCAGCGCCGCCGCGTAGGAAAGAAAGCCATCCAGCACCACCGGCAGCCCGCAGGCCGCCGCCCCTAGCATCACCCCCGCCATCCCCAGCAGATCGAAACCACCGACTTTGCTCAGCACGTCGAGGCCATCATTCGAGTCGGGCTGATTGACGGCGATAGCCCGCCGCACCACCTCCACCTTGTTGCCAACCTTCGCCAGCGGCAGATTGGCGCCAATCCCAACCACCTCCTGCGCATCGCTGCCGGTCAGGACGCTGACGATCGCCGCCGCCGGCGTGGTATTGGCCATCCCCAACTCGCCGACACCAAACAGAGTAACGCCCTCCTGGGCCAGCGCGCGGGTGTAGCGCATCACCTCCAGCAGCAATTCCTGCCCCTGCTCGCGGCTCATGGCCGGGCCGCGGGCAATATTGCCGCAGCCCCACGCCACCCGCATATTCACCACGCCGGGGAGCGGTTCGCTATCGATACCGACATCAATCACATGCACTTTCGCCCCGGCCTGGGCGGCGAGCACGCAGACGCCGGTGGTGCCGCGGGTCATATTCGCCGCCTGGATGGCGGTGACCGCTTTCGGTGAAATCGCCACCCCTTCGTCCCACACCCCATGATCGGCGCACATCACCAGCAGGGCCTTTTTCGCCACCTGCGGCTGGCCGCCCAGGCCGGGCATTCCCGCCAGCTGCACCGCCAGCGCCTCCAGACGCCCGAGGCTGCCGGGGGGCTTGAGTAAGCCGTCGATGTGTTGCTGTGCCCGCGCCATGGCGTCGGCGTCCGGCGCGGGGATCGCCCGCAGAACCGTGTTTAAATTTTCCATACAGAATCCCTGCCAGGGCTGGCCCGGTCAGCCAGCGATTGAGTTATTTGATTTTGACGCCGATACCAGAGACCACCAGCCAGACTGCATCCGCCGCGGCCGCCAGGCGCTGATTGACCCGCCCGGCAATATCGCGAAAATGCCGCGCCAGGCGATTCTCCGGCACAATGCCCATCCCCACCTCGTTGGTCACCAGCACGACGTGCGCCGGACAGCGCTGACAGGCGGCAATCAGCACGCCAATTTCGTCATCAATAGCCCGCTCCATGGCGGCGTAATCCCAGCCATCGGGGTCGCTGTCGCCGCCGAGCGCGAACAGCAGGTTGGTGACCATGGTGGTGATGCATTCCAGCAAAATCGCCTCCTCTGGGGCGATATCCGGGGTGATCAGTTCATCAAGCTGCTGCCAGCGCTCGGCGGTGCGCCAGTGGGCGGGCCTGCCGTCGCGATGATGCTGGATCCTTGCGGCCATCTCGTCGTCAAAGATTTGCGAGGTGGCGATATATAACACCTGCGGCGCATCGGCAATCAGCGCCTCGGCATGGCGGCTTTTGCCGCTGCGCGCGCCGCCGGTAACCAGAGTCAGCATAGGGGCTCCTGATGTTGGCGCATGATGGCGTAAATTTTATCGATGGCGATATGTTCGCGCATGGCGTCCGCCAGCCGATCAAACTGCTGGGTTTTATAGCGGGCATATTCCAGCGCGCTATCCAGCGGCGCCAGCCCTTTGCGCTGACGCAGGCCGTTGAGCAGCGCCCGGGTAAAGGCATCGCTGTCGAACAGGCCATGGAGATAGGTGCCGAATGCCAGCCCGTCGTCGCTTATCGCCCCGTCCTCTACTGACTGCCCCGCTTTATGCAGTTGCAGCAGCGGCGGGCAGCCTGCCTCGCGGCGCGTCTCGCCCATATGAATTTCGTAGCCACTGACGCGCAGACCCGCCGCGTCGGCTAACCAATCCGGGAGCGCAGACCCCAGAGTCGCCTGTACCTGGGTGGTGGTTTTGTGCTGGGCGAAGTGGGTCACGGTCTTCAGCACCGCCAGTCCGGGCTGAGTGCCAAGGCCAGACTCCACCTCATCGATAATGGTTTCGCCCAGCATCTGATAGCCGCCGCAGATCCCCAGCAGCGGCACCTTGCGTTGCCGGGCCTGCTCGACCGCATGCGCCATGCCGCTCTCGCGCAGCCAGCACAGATCGCCGAGGGTATTTTTACTGCCCGGGAGAATGACCAGGTCGGCGTCGGCCAGCGCCTGCGGATCGCGGACATAGCGCACCCGGACGTCAGGCTGCGCCGCCAGGGCGTTAAAGTCGGTAAAATTGGCGATATGTGGCAGGTGAACCACGGCGATGTCGATGTCGCGCCGGTCGGTGCGATGGTATTTCCCGGCCTGCAGCGCGACGCCGTCCTCATCCTCGAGATCCACGTCAAGCCACGGCATAACGCCCAGCACCGGCACCCCGGTCAACGCCTCAATTTGCTCGATCCCCGAGCGCAGGAGCGCCACATCGCCGCGGAATTTATTGATGATCACCCCTTTCACCCGCGCCCGCTCCTCGGGCTGGAGCAGCGCCAGCGTGCCGTAAATCGCGGCAAACACCCCGCCGCGGTCGATATCGGCCACCAGGATCACCGGACATTGCGCCATCTCGGCCATGCCCATATTGACGATATCGCGGTCGCGCAGGTTAATCTCCGCCGGACTGCCGGCGCCTTCCAGCACCAGCGCCTCATACTCCCCGGCCAGGCTCTGGTAGACCGCGAGGATCTGCTCGCGCAGGCGCGGCTTGTACTGGTGATAGCTCACCGCGTCCATGCTGGTCGCCACCTGCCCCATCAGCACCACCTGCGCCTGACGGTCGCTGGTGGGCTTGAGCAAAATCGGGTTCATGCGGACATCCGGCGCGATCCCTGCCGCTTCGGCCTGGAAAATCTGTGCCCGGCCCATCTCTTTGCCATCCGGCGTAATGCCGGAGTTCAGCGCCATATTCTGTGATTTAAACGGCGCGGTACGCAGCCCATCCTGATGAAAAATGCGGCACAGTCCCGCCACCAGCACGCTTTTCCCGACGTCGGAAGCCGTGCCCTGTAACATCACTGCCAGCGTCATGACTCCTCCTTTATCGCGCCTATCGCGTTGTTGTGCATCCGCTGAAAAAACTCCGCTTCGGTTTTACACAGCGGCAACCCCAGTTCGCTATGAAGTTTCACCAGCCACGGCTGCGTCAATCCCGCCTGGGCCATGATCGCCGCGCAGGCAAATACCTCGCCGGGATCCCCCTCGGCCAGCACTTCGCCGTGACGCAGAACGTAAACGGCGTCGCTCACCTCATAGATCAGATCGATATCGTGACTGGAGATCACCACGCGTCGCCCCTGCCCGACAATGCGCTGGATGATGGCGATCATCTGCGCCCGCCCCCGGGGATCGAGGCCCGCGGTGGGTTCGTCAAGCAGCAGGTAACGCGCCTGCAGCACCAGCGCCCCGGCGATCGCCACCCGTTTTTTCTGCCCATGGCTGAGGCACTGGATCGGCTGCTGGCGAAACCCCTGGGCATCGACGAGGGTCAACGCTTCATCCACCCGGCGGGCGATCTCCTCTTCCGCCACCCCGAGGTTACGCAGACTAAAAGCGATATCGCTGTCGATATCGGTATAGAAGATTTGCTGGTCCGGATCCTGAAAAACCGTCGCCACCTGCTGGCGCAGCGCCAGCAGACCGCGCTTGCTGTAATTCAGCGCCTCTCCCTGCCACAGCACCGCCCCCTGCTGCGGGCGCAGCAGGCCGCTCAGGTTCATAAACAACGTCGACTTTCCGCAGCCGTTGGCCCCCACCAGGCCGGTCACCGCGTGGCGGGAAAAATCCAGCGTCAGCCCTTTGAGTACCGGCTCATCCTGATAGCGAAACCAGAGATCGGTTGTGGCAAGCATACTTATCCTTAGAGGTGAAAATCACCCTGGTACAATTTGATATCCAGCGCCGTGCTCATCTGCTGATAGCGCAGGAGGACGCGGGTGAACAGCAGTCCCACCAGCATCGCCAGCGAGCGATAGCCCTGCGGCACGCTACCATAGCCAAAACGCAGGGTTTGCGCGCGGTGAATCGCCATCGCCTCGTCTAACAGAATAAAAATGAAGCGCCAGGTCAGCAGGATCTGCTCCGTCAACAGTCGCGGTACGCGACCGCGCTTGAGTAAGATAATCAGCTGCGGGAAAGGCAGATTAAGCACCAGCCAGAGCGTGGCCGCCATCGCCGCCAGGCTGCGCCAGAAGGTCTCCCCGGCCACGGCCAGCCCTTGGGCGGAAATCCCTATCGAGAAAGCGCCCAGCCGAAAGCTCGTTAACAGCATCTGCGGATCGCGGCTGATGCTGAACAGAATGGTCAGCACGCCGACCAGCAAAAAGCCAAAGGGCAGCGCCATCCACCGGCACCAGCGCCAGAATGAGACCCGCAGCAGCCAGCAGGTCAACGCGGCGGTCAGCGCCAGCGTCAGCGCCTGGCCCCACGCCGGCAGCGTAAAGGCCAGCACCATCAGCAGCAGCCAGAGCAGAAACTTCCGCTCTGGCGCCACCTGCAACCAGCGGCTCTGGTAGCTGAGTCGGTCAAACCCGGTCATCACGGCGCTGCCTGCCCCTCGCATACCCGAGAATGTAAAAAATCACCGCCGCGCCCAGCGAGCCCTGCAGGGTAAACAGCAGGCTCTCAATCTCACCGCTCGCCGGTTCGTACAGCGGCTGGAACCAGGGTTGATAATCTGGTGCCACCACCTGGATCTGGCTCTCCGCTTCGCCGTCCGAGCCGCCAAACTCACCACCGTGGTTAATAAAAAAGGGCAGGATCATCAGGGCAACTACCATCGCTAACAGGATCAGCGTCTTTTTCATATTAATGTCCCTCCGCGGCGATCAGCCGCCGTTTGGTCAGTTGATCGTAGATCATCACGGTAAGCAATCCTTCCGCGATGGCGATCGGGATCTGCGTCAGGCAGAAGATCCCCATAAACTTGACGATCGATCCGCCTGCCCCGGTGGCCGGATCGGGAAAGGCCACGCCGAGCTGGACGGAGGTGACAAAGTAGGTCATCAGATCCGCCAGCATCGCGCAGAGAAAGACCCCGACATCGCGCCGGATCCCCGCCCGGCAGGCCAGCTTCCACACCAGATAGCCGACCATCGGGCCGATCACCGCCATCGACATCCCGTTGGCGCCAAGAGTGGTCAGGCCGCCATGCGCCAGCAGTAACGCCTGGAACAGCAGAACGATCGCCCCCAGCACCGCCACCACACCCGGCCCGAAGAGGATCACCGCCAGACCGACGCCGGTCGGGTGCGAACAGCTGCCGGTCACCGACGGGATCTTCAGCGCCGAAAGAACAAAAATAAACGCCCCGCAGAGGGCCAGCAGCACCTTCTGATTGCTCTCCTCCTGGACGATACGCCGCAGGCGCACCAGGCCGTACCACAGGCAGGGTAAAAACAGCAGCCACCACGCCAGCGCCCACATCGGCGGCAAAAAGCCCTCCATGATATGCATGGCGAACGCCTCCTGCGGGACGATGATCAGCAGAACAGCCGCTGCCAGCCCCCCGTACGAAAGCTGCTTCAGCGATTTCACCTGATTCATTACGCCTCCTCCCACTGTTTGTTAACCAGGATGGTCGAGAAATAGGGCAGCGGCTGGTCATCGCTGACCTCGCGCAGACGGCGCCAGCACTGCTCGCCCGGCAGGGTGGCCTCTGACATCATCAGCGCCGCATCCAGCAGCCCCGCCTGCGCCAGCAGCGCCTTAATGCGGGCGAAGCGGCCGTAGACTTTCATCAGCACCAGACTGTCATGCTGGCGCAGCGCCGCGGCAATGTCCGCTTCCGGCGCGGTGCAGGAGATCACCGCCAGCGACTGCTGTTCCATAGCCAGCGGGGTTTTCGCCCGCGCGGCAATGGCGGCGAAGGAGGTAACGCCAGGGACAATCTCCAGCCAGTCCGGGCAGCCAATCCGCTGCAGCAGAAAGACCCAGGTGCTGAACAACATGGCGTCGCCGAGGGTGATAAATCCGACCTGCCTGCCCGCCACCACCTCCTGGGCCAGCGCCGCGGCAACGCCGTTCCACACCGCCTCTTTTTCCGCGCTGTCGGCGCTCATCGGAAAATGGCAGCAGCGGACCTCCGTGTGTGCGCCAAGGTACTCGCGCACGATGGAGAGGGCCAGGCTGTCGCCGCCTTTGCGGCCGGCTGGCGCATACAGCACATCCAGCTGGCCGAGGATCCGCGCCGCACGCACGGTGATCAGATCGGCCGCCCCCGGCCCGGTGCTCAGGGCGTAGAGTTTGCCGCTCATGCTGCTTTCTCCATCGCGTCGTTCAGCGCCTGCTGCAGATGGGCAACAAACATCGCCCGCACCGCCGGATTCTCCCCTAACCCGTTCAGCCACGGCGTGGCGGGGATGCCGGCGGCATTGAAGCGGGTTTTCCACGAATCGTCTTCGTCGGAGGCCATATCATTAATGGCATGATCGCCGGCCACCAGCATCAGGGGCATCAGATGCACGCCGGTCACGCCCTGCCGGGAGAGTTCGTTAATCACGATGTCCACTTCGGGATAGCTTTCCACCGCCCCCACCCGCGCCGGAAAACCCTGCACCGCCATCATATGATCCAGACAAGCGTAGGCCGCGAAAGCGTGGTGGCTGGCGCCGTGCCCCATAAACACCACTCGCTCCGTCGCCGCCAGCGGCGGCATCTGCTGGCGCAGGGCCTGCATCAGCTGAACATAATCGCTATGCCCGCTCAGCAGCGGCACGCCCAGCGTCAGACGCTGAAAGTGCGGGCGCATGCTCTGCACTTCGCGAACGATCTTCTCGTACTCGTCGCCGTTGATAATGTGCAGGGACTGGATCGCCACATCCTGATACCCCTGCTCGACCAGCTTTTGCAGGGCCTGCAGCGGGGTATCGATATGGATACCGTCGCGCTGCCGCAGTTTGCGAATAATCATCCCCGAGGTGAAGGCGCGGAACAGCGTGCGGTCCGGGCAGCTGGCGGCCAGATCGCGCTCGCAGGCGGTAATGTTCTTCTCGCGGGTGTCGTGATAGCTGGTGCCGAAGCTCACCACCAGAAGTGCTTTTTTCATATCCTGTTCCTCAAGTCGCCGACAGCCAGCGCGTCAGCCGCGCAGCGAAATCGGCCTGGCTTTCCAGTAATTCATCGCCCTTCACCAGCGGCGCCGGGCGGGTAATGACGATGCAGGGGATCCCCGCATCAAGACAGGGTTGTACTTTTTCCTGATAGCCCCCTTCCGCGCCCGAGGCTTTCGTGACCACAACATCAGCCCGGCACTGGCGATAAAAGGCGGCGTTAAATTCGGCGCTGAACGGCCCGCAGAGGGCAAAGATCTCCCCGACGCCAAACCCCAGATCGCTACAGTGCTGAACCACCTCCGGCACCGGCAGCACCCGGGCGAGCAGCGTTTTCTCCGCCAGTCCCGCCCGCCAGGCCGCCAGATCTTTGCTGCCGGTGGTCAGCAGGATCCGCTCACCGAGGCGACGAGCCACCGCGCAGGCCTCGTTCAGGTCGCCGACCACGTGAAGTAACGGATGGCGCAGATCGCTCAGTTGCTCCGGCCTTTGATAACGGCTTAGCAGGACCCCAACGCTGGCGCAGGCGCGCACAATATTCTGGCTGACCACCTCGGCGTAGGGGTGAGAGGCATCGATCACCCAGCGGGTGCGCTGCGCCCTCAGCCACTCAGCCATCTGCTGCCACTCCATGCGCCCGCAGCGTATCCGCCCGCGGATATCGCCGGCCAGCCGCTCGCCGGTGGGGGTCGCCACCGACAGGGTGTAGCGCACGCCAGCGGCGTCCAGCTGCTGGCAGATTGCCCGCGCATCGGTGGTGCCCCCGATAACCAGCACGTCGCCGTGGTTCACAGCGTGTAGCCTCGCGGGGTGATCATCAGACTGTTGTCGATGTAAGTCGCTTTGTTGCCGACGATGACCAGACTGGTCATATCCACCGGGGCAAAATCCATCTCCCCGAGGGTGGTCAGCCATTTCTCCTGCTTTTTGCGCCCGGCGGATTTGACTACGCCGACCGGCGTATCCGGGCTTTTGCTGGCCGCCAGCAGCGCAAAGGCGCGCGCCAGATGCCCTTCGCGGCCGCGGCTGCGAGGGTTGTAAAAACAGATAACGAAGTCCGCTTCCCCTGCGGCGACTATGCGTTTTTCAATCACTGGCCACGGCGTCAGCAGATCGCTGAGGCTGATATGGCAGAAATCATGCATCAGCGGCGCGCCGAGCAGCGAGGCGGCGGCGATACTGGCCGTCATCCCCGGGATCAGGCGGACCTCAATGTCCAGCTGCTGCTTATTGACCAGCTCCAGCACCAGCCCCGCCATGCCGTAGATGCCGGCGTCGCCGCTGCTGATAAGCGCAACGTTATGCCCGGCCTGCGCCAGCTCAATGGCCGCCTGACAGCGTTCAATCTCTTTGCACATGCCGGTTTTGATCACCTGCTTGTCGCCGGTAAAGGCTTTTACCAGGTGGGTGTAAGTCTTGTAGCCCACCACAATCTCTGCCGCCTGCAGGGCCTCCACGGCTTCCATGGTCATCATCGCCTGCGAGCCAGGGCCAATTCCGATTACGCTTAACATCAATGTGTTACTCCCAAAGTAATGGTCACGCCCTGCTCGCGCAGGGTTTCGCCGGACAGGTTTCCCTGACTCAGCAGCCAGGCCACCGGGCCGGAGACGCTGCCGACACCGACCGTCTCCCGGACAAAAGACGAGGCTGGAAAGCGGTGCTCGTGCTCGCGCAGCGCCTCGGCGCTGAAGGTTTCGAACGGCACCCGGCAGCGGTGAGCCAACTGGCGCAACCCCGGCTCGTTTGCCTTCAGGCTCACGCTGCCAATCGCTTTCAGCGCCAGCGGGTCAAGACGCTGAGCGGCAAGCTGGCGATCCAGCAGCGTACAGAGCAAGGAACAGGGGGTGTCGCGCCGACAGCCGATCCCCGCCACCACCCGCTGGGGCACCAGCTTCCAGTGAGGTACCGGCAGCGGCGGCAGCGACCGGCGCAGGGTGACGCAGATCAGCGCGTCGAGCGCCGGCAAGCGCGCCAGGTCGCTTACCGGGATAAAGCCGCGTTGGTCGCACCGGCTTAGCGCCTCGGTGAATTCGTCGTCGTACCACAGCCCCACCCGCTTGCCGCTCACCAGCATCTGGTTGATGGTTTTCACCGCCGCGCGAAAATCGGTCATCCGGGCGTTCAACTGGAAGGCCAGCGTGTCGAGGGCGGCCAGCTCGTTAACGTCAGTCGCTGTGGTGATCACCGGATCGGCATCGAGCATCCCGGCGAGATAGCGGGTCAGCGCATTCGCCCCCCCGGCATGGCCGGAGAGCAGGCTGATGACGTGCCGGGCGCGCTCATCAATCACCACCACCGCCGGGTCGCTGAACTTGTCATTCACCAGCGGGGCCAGCACCCGCACGGCAATCCCGGTGGCGCCGATAAAAATCAGCGCCGAGAAGCTGCTGAATGCCTCGCGGGCTGCGCTGGCAAAGCCGCCATTGAAGGGGATAAACCCCTCCTCCTGCAGCGCTTCGCTGGTGTAGCAGGTGAGCGGCAGCATGGCCGCCAGCCGTTTTGCCAGCCGCACGCCGCCGGGCGTCAGGCAAAACAGGGCAATGGATTCAGGCTTTACGGTATTCATGGCTAAAATCCGCTGCGTACAGTTTTGAGTAGTGATACTCATCGCCAAGGAAGGGACCGACCAGGATCAGCGCCGTTTTGCGGATCCCGGCGTCGCGTACTTTGTCGCCGATGTCCGCGAGGGTACCGCGGACGGTCTGGCTTTCCGGCCAGGTGGCCTTGTAGATCACCGCGACCGGGGTGGTCGCGGGGTAGCCGCCCTCCACCAGCCGCTCCGCCACCCGGTGAATACGCTGCACCGACAGGTAAATCGCCATGGAGGTTTGATGACTGGCAAAGGCCTCCAGCTGTTCGCGCGCGGGAACCGGCGTGCGCCCTTCCAGACGGGTAATAATCAGACTTTGCGATACCTCGGGCACCGTGTACTCCACCCCCAGCTCGGCCGCCGCGCCGAGGAAGGCGCTGACGCCCGGCACCACCTGCCAGCGGATCCCGCGGCGGGTCAACTCTTCGCCTTGCTCGCGCACCGAGCCGTACAGCGAAACATCGCCCGTCTGCAGACGCACCACCGTTTTTCCCGCCTTCACCCCCGCCTCCATCAGGTCGAGGATCTGCTCCAGATGCAGCGCGGCGCTATCGTGGCACTCCGCCTGTGGCGGACAGTAGGCCAGCAGCTCAGTGTTGATCAGCGACCCGGCGTAGATCACCACCTGCGCCTGCTGCAGCAGACGGTATCCTTTGAGAGTAATCAGTTCGCGATCGCCAGGACCGGCGCCGACGAACCACACGCAATGGGGATCAAAAGTCTCAGCCATGGTTTTCTTCCTTCTGACAGGCGATGACAAAAACGGGATTATGGGGTTTGAAATAGTGGCCGCTGCCCAGCGTGGCCAGCGTGGAGACCGCCAGTTGCTGGCAGTCCACCTCGCGGATGCCGCACTGCCGCAGATGCGCCAGGGCGCTATGAAGGTTTTCCTGCAAAATAAAGGTCATCACCAGCCGGCCGCCGGGATGCAGCTGCACCAGCGACCAGTCGATCAGCGCCGTCAGGTGGCCGCCGCTGCCGCCCATAAAGATCGCGTCGGCTTTGTCAGCGACCGCCAGCGGCGCGACGCCCGCCACGATAGCGATATTGTCGCAGCCAAAGCGCTGCCGGTTGTCCGCCAGCAGGCGCAGCGCGTCGGCCTGACGCTCAATCGCCGTCACCCGCAGCGCCGGGTTCTGCAGGGCAGCCTCAATGCTGACGCTGCCGGTGCCCGCGCCGATATCAATCAAGTGGCGCGCCCGGTGCAGCTCCAGCTTCGCCAGCGCCAGCGCGCGCACGGCCTCTTTGGTCATCGGCACCTGGGCGCCGCGCAAAAACAGCTCATCTTTCATCGAGGATCACCACCGCATTCATCTCATATTCGTCCTCCACGGCGCTGACCGGCAGCCAGTGGATCCGCTCGTTTTCCATCGCCAGATTCTCGCCAATCACCATCCAGCGATGGCCTTTGCCGCGGGCCGTCAGTTGGGCGGCAATCTCCCGCGGCCCGCAGCGGCCGTCGGTCACCATGGCGACTTTCTGGTGGGCGGCCAGCGCATCGACGCTCACCTCCCGGCCATGGCTGCTGGTCAGCCACATGTCGTTCATGTCGATGCCCGCCCGGGCGCAGAGGTACTGCACCGCGCTGATGCCGGGGATCACCTGCACCCGTTCCCGGCCAAAGTGGGCAATCAGCCGGGTGCCAATGCCATAGAACAGCGGATCGCCGGAGGCCAGCACCACGACGTGGCGCCCGGCGCGGGCCTCGATCCACGCCAGCAGCGCCGGAATATCAGCCCCCAGCGCAAAGCGCTCCCCGGCGAAGGCGGGAAACTGCTGGAGATGGCGGCTGCCGCCCACCAGCGCCTCGGCGGCGGCGATCGCCTCGCGCGCGGCCGGGGTCAGCCACTGCAACCCCGCCGGGCCCATCCCCACGACCGTCAACATGCCAGCTCCCGGGCAATCGCCTCCAGCGGACGGCTGCTGCCCAGCACCTGGTTATCAAAAGAAAACAGAACCGCGTCGCAGGTGGGCGGTTGCTGAGTGAAGCGCAGCATCTCAAGAACGCGCTGGCAGATACGCTCAGCCAGATGGTTATAGAGGCGCTGGTATCCCCAGGCGTCGATATGCTCCATTGCCGCTTCGGTGGTATCGCACTCGCTGACCAGCGTCAGCAGCGGCAGCGGCGCGCCAAGCAGCGCCAGATGGGCGACGAGGGTTTCCATCCGCGCATCGGCGATATGGCTGTGGGTATGAAAGATCCCAGCGGCGATTTTGATCAGTTTGCCGGGGTGGCCGATGAGCACAATCTGGCGGAAACCGAGCCGGACCGCCTCTTCAATCATGTAGCCGACGAAGTTGCTCATGGTGACGACCACCTGCGGGTCGATCCCCATCTGCTCGCGGACAAAGCGCTCGCCGTGGTTACCCGGCACCAACACCACGCGATCCAGCCCGGCGACGCGTTTTATCTCCAGCTCGAGGGAGAGCGAACGCTTCCAGCTCTCTTCCGACATTGGGGTGACGATCCCGGTGGTGCCGATAATCGAGATCCCGCCGAGGATCCCCAGCCGCGCGTTATAGGTTTTTTGCGCGCGAAGTACGCCTTCCGGGGCAAAGATCTCCACCTGCGCGCCGCGGGAAGGGCCAATCGCTTCGCGCACAGCGGTCTCGATGGTGTGCCGCGGAGTGCGGTTTATCGCCGGGCTACCTGTCGGCAGACCGATCCCTTTGCGGGTCACCGTGCCGATGCCCTCGCCGCCCTGCAGGCTAATCTCTCCGCTGTCATTGAGGGTCACCCGGGCAAAAATCAGCATGCCGTGGGTGGCGTCGACATCATCGCCGCCGTCTTTACGGATCGCGGCGACCGCCTGCTGCCCTTCGACGTGCGGGGACTCAACGTTCAGGCACAGGGTGACGCCGGAGGGGGTGACGATCGAGACCTGATGGATCAGATGCTGGCGCATCACCATCAGCGCCGCCACTTTTGCCGCCGCCGTGGCGCAGGAGCCGGTGGTGTAGCCCTTGCGCAGCGCTTTGCCGTGATGCCACACCGGAGCGTCAAAGGTCTGGTCGCTCATTGCGCCTCCCGCAGGTGGTAAAGCAGAGCGTTCACAATCGCTGCCGCCACGTTGCTTCCTCCTTTGCGGCCGAGCGCGGCGATAGCCGGCAGGCCACTCTCGCTGAGCGCCGCTTTCGACTCCGCCGCGCCGACGAACCCGACCGGTACCCCCACCACGCCGCCGATGGCCGTCTCGCGATGTTCCAGCAGGCGAAACAGCGCGGTTGGCGCATTGCCGAAGACGAACACTTTCTCCCCTGGCTCCTGCACAGCAATATCCACCGCCGCCATCGAACGGGTCATCCCCCGGCTTTGCGCCTCGCGCACCACCCGCGGGTCGCTGATATAGCAACGGCATTCGCCGCCAAAGCGGGCCAGCAGGGTTTTGTTGATCCCGGACAACGCCATGGTGGTATCGGTATACAGCGTGCAGGGCCGGCTCAACGCCTCGCTCAGCGCGATCAGGGCATCCGGAGAAAACCACAGAATATCCAGCCAGTCGAAGTCAGCGGTGGTGTGGATCACCCGCTTGATAATCGCCTCGTGCAGTGGGCTGGCAAAACGGTAGTCCGGGCGCGTTTCAGCGATGATCTCGCTGATGATGTCGAAGCTTTTCGCCTCGATCGCCTGCGGTTGTTGGATGTACTGCATCAGGTTCTCCTCAGGCCGCGCCGACCAGCCAGTAGCGCACGCCGATAAATAGCGCCAGCGCCAGGGTTGACGCCACCCACATTAATCGAATGGTTCGGGAAATATCGTCCACCGCGATGTCGCGGACGGCGTCGCCTATCCAGGGCTTTTCAACGCGCTGGCCGAAGTAATCGTTCGGGCCGCCAAGGCGGATCCCCAGCGCGCCGGCGACGGTCGCTTCCGGCCAGGCGCAGTTAGGACTGCTGTGCTGATAGCGATCGCGCCAGCCGGTCCGCAGCGCCCGGGCGCCATCTTCCCGGCATAGCACTGCGGCAAGGCTGAGCAGCAGCCAGCTCAGCCGGGCGGGAAGGAAGTTGGCCACATCGTCAAGACGGGCGCTGACCATGCCGATCGCCCGATATTTTTCGTGTTTATAGCCGACCATGGAATCAAGGGTGTTGACCGCTTTATAGGCCATGGCCAGCGGCGCGCCGCCCAGCAGCAGGAAAAAGAGCGGCGCGATAATGCCATCCACCGTGTTTTCCGCCACGGTCTCCACCACCGCACGGTTGATCTGCGCTGGCTGGAGCTGAGAGGTGTCGCGCCCGACAATCCAGGAGAGCTTATGCCGGCTTTCGGCGAGATCCCCGGCCTGCAGCGGCCGGGCCACCGCCATCGCCGACTGCGCCAGGCAGCGCCCCGCCAGCGCGGTGAAGATCATCCACACCTCCACCAGCCATCCGAGCCAGGGATGGAGCCCGTGCGCCAGCGCCAGTACGCCCCAGGCCACGCCCCACGTCAGGCCGGTCACCACCAGCCACATCACTCCGCCGCCGATGCGCAGCGCCCGGTCGCTATGGCAGACGCGCCGCACTACACGTTGGCTGACGGTGATCAGGCGACCTATCCAGCGCACCGGATGCGGCCAGTGCGGCGGATCGCCAATGACGACATCAAGTATCCAGGCCACACACCAGGCGAGAAGGGTCATTGCGCCCTCCTTGCCGCTCGCAGCCAGTGGTTGAGCATGGTGGGGCGCTGGGCAAAGTGGACATGGAGATAGCTGGCAAAGGCGCTACCGGACTGCCATCCTCCCGGCCACTGCTGGAGCGTCTTACCGTCTCGCTGTTTACGGCAGGCCAGTACGGCAGGGGTGGCGGGAGAAAAATCGGAGTAATGAAATTCATGACCGCGCAGCCACTCGCCAGGAGCGGCCAGCAGCGTCTGCTGCTGCGCCTGCGCTTCGCAGTAGCCGAACCGGGTCAGACGCGTCCCCATTCGGCTGTGTCCAGGAATAATATCCGCCATGGCGTAGCGCTCGCCGCCGGTGACTTCCAGGGTCGTGCCCAGATACATCAGGCCGCCGCACTCGGCGTAGATCGCCACCCCGCGCCGGTGCGCCGCGCGAAGCTGCGCCAGCATCTCATGGTTGGCGGACAGCCCGGCCGCATGCAGCTCCGGGTAGCCGCCGCCGAGCCAGATCATCTGGCAGGCCGGCAGCTGGCGATCGCGCAGCGGGCTAAAGCGCACCATCTTCACGCCGCAGCGCGCCAGCAGCGCCAGGTTATCGGGGTAATAAAAATTGAAGGCCTCATCGTCGGCGAGGGCCAGCGTCAGTCCTTCGCCGGCGTCGGCGGCAAGCTGTTCCCCCCACTCGCCGGCCGGCATGGCGGCCAGTTCGCTGAGGGCCAGTAGCCGGTCTATGTCGAGGGTGCGCCCCAGCAGGCTGGCAAAATCCCGCCATGCCTGCTGATTGACCACCGACTCGCGGGCGGTCACCAGCCCCAGATGCCGTTCGGGCAGCGCCACGCCTTCCACGCGCGGCACATAGCCGAGCACTGGCACCTGACAGTAGCGCTCAATGGCGCTTTTCAGCAGCTGGAAGTGCGCGTCGCTGTTAACCCGATTGACGATAACGCCAGCAATGTTGAGGGCCGGATCAAAGTGTTGAAAGCCCATCACCGTGGCGGCGATAGAGGTCGACACCGCTTTGCCATCCACCAGCAAAATCACCGGGCAGCCAAGCTGTTTAGCCATCGCCGCGCTGCTGCAGTAGTTGGGGTCGGTGCCGTAGCCGTCATACAGGCCCATCACCCCTTCGATAACCGCGATGTCGGCCTGCTGCAGTTGTTCAGCAAACAGCGCGTTGAGTATCGGGGCGGGAAGCATAAAGCTGTCGAGATTGCGGGAGGCGATGCCGCTGATGGCGGTATGCCAGGCGGTGTCCAGGTAGTCTGGCCCCACTTTACAGGGTTGCACCCGCAAACCGCGCTGTTGGAGCAAGCTGAGCAGGCCAAGCGTAACGGTGGTTTTGCCACAACCGCTGCCGGTACCCGCAAGAATAAACGCACGCCTGGTTGCCATACCCTGTCCTGTTCAGGTGGTCGGGGTATAGCTGCGCGCATGCCTGGTCCTGCAACCACGCACCGCTAAGCCACCCACTTCCCACCGAAGTTGTTGGTCAGTTACCGGCAGGCAGGTCTTCTGGCTTAGCCTCGTTCTCGCCCGCCCTTCCCAATCTTTCGATCAGTGGTTTTTGCGGGGTCGTCAGCATCACAGCAGCGGGGGCTGCGGGGGATTTACACCCCCTTCCCTGACACCAAACTGGTGTCGAACCTGTCGGTTGTATTCGCCGATGCGCCATGCATCCGCGGTTAATGTTTCAAGCTTACTTTTACCGTCTCATCACCTGCAAAATGACATCAGCGAGGTGAAGCGGTGTTGTGATATTCATCAGTCTCGTATTAACGGACACTCTATCCCATCACAAAAATAAAAACTGGTGTAGTTTATCCCTCGAATATCACTATTTTGTTGCGCTATGACAATTTATTGCTCTACTGTCGTTTTTTTCATTTTATAATGATGAAGATACTCCGGGATATCAAAAATCGGCAATAGCAAAATATTGTCATTTAAAAAGACTCAGTTTGTGATCCGGCATTAATTTGCTGACGAAATGCCTGCGGCGTTACCTGATAGGTCTGGCGAAACACTTTACAAAAATAGCTGGTTTGCGAAAAACCTAAATTCCGCGCGATGCTGGCAATGCTCCAGTCGCTGTGGCATAGAAGCTCTTTTGCGCTCGCCATCCGCTGCTGATTGACCCAGGCGTTAAAGCCGATCCCCTGATACTTTTTAAACAGTTTGCTGAAGTAGTACGGGCTGAGATAGACATGCGCCGCCACGTCCTCCAGACGCAGCTCATCGGAGAGATGCGCGTCGATATAGCGCAGCGCCTTCTTCATTTTGCCATCGTGCGGCGAGGCCGCCCGGCTGGCCTGCGCCGGGTCGTTCTGCGGCGGGTTATCTTTGATAACCACAAAGTTGAGCTGTTTTTTCAGGCAATTCTCGACGATCAGCTTCAGCAGATCCGCCGAAGCGATAACCCGCGAATAGTCCATTTCAGGCACATCGCGAAACGCCTGGACCAGCGCCGGATCGTCCTGCCAGCGGTCATCCACGTTCAGAATATCAACCAGTTCAATATCATTGCTCAGACGCACCTGGCCGCATAGCACGAAGCCAACGAGGTGGCCGGCGATCACCAGCGGGATGGAAAAATCGGTTAACCCCGCGTGACAGCGGTAGATACACAACTGGTCATTTTTCGAGGCTTCCAGCCCGCCGCAGCGGTCGCTCATGCGACAGCGTCCACTGTGCTCCGGGTGCTGACGCATGAGTTGGCAAAACGGCGTGAAATTAAACAGTTCAGAAATCTCATCACCGTGAATATTGACGACCACAACCGCCAGACTGGTGGCTTGCGCAAAATCCTGTGCGATTTTATTGATGAGTTCTGAGTTCAGGGTACTCGCAGAAATCATGATAAAACCCCTCAGTTAATTTTTTGTTATAAATAAAACATATTTTTCATATTTACCTTTTTTAGCATCAGACTCCTTCGACGATAAAAAAGTGCATTGACAATAACAAAAGTCTCCCAACCCGGGGAGACTTTTTGAGCGGTTCGTGATATCGGTTCATGAAATAGTTTTGCTATTTCAGTAATACATTTTTCACTGGATGCTAACGCGTATTTTTCTCCTCAACGCAGGTATGGCAGGGAAGATTATTGGCGATGAGAAAACGATAAATTGCGGCGCCGAGGCAGGCGCCCAGCAATGGCGCGATGATGGGCACGATAAAATAGGGAATATCCCTTCCGCCAGTCATCGCGATGTCTCCCCACCCGGCGAGCCAGGCAAATAATTTCGGGCCAAAATCACGCGCCGGGTTCATCGCGAAACCGGTAAGCGGCCCGGTCGAGGCGCCGATCACCGCCACCAGAATGCCAATCAACAGCGGCGCCAGCGGGCCCTTGGGTACGCCATTGCCATCATCGGTGAGCGCCATGATCATCCCCATCAGCATTGAAGTGATCACCACCTCCACCAGCGCCGCATGCCAGATGCTGAGCTCAGGTGCCGGGTAGGTACTGAAGATACTGGCCAGCTGCAGGCTTTCCAGGCTGCCACGTACCATGTGATGCACCGTTTCAAATTGCGTAAACAGGGTGCTGTAAAGTATCCAGGCTAACACGGCGCCGCCAAACGCGCCGGCGACCTGGGCCACGATATAGGGCAACACTTTTCTGCCCGGGAAGCAGGCAAACAGCCACAGGGCGACGGTGACCGCGGGGTTCAGATGCCCCCCCGAAATGCCGGCCGTCAGGTACACCGCAAGAGAAATACCCAGTCCCCAGATAATACAGATCTCCCACAGCCCCAGGCTGGCGCCAGCCAGCTTCAGAGCGCTCAGGCAGCAGATACCAAAAAACAGAAACAGCCCGGTGCCTAAAAACTCGGCGATACATTGCGCACGTAAAGAACCATTCATTGTGACACCTCTTGACGAAGTTCGTGTCCAGGCCAGCCAACCATCCGCTGGCGCCTTGGGTACGGCGAGGCCCACTATAGAAACCGGCGGCAGCAAAGTGTTGGCATCCTGCTGAAAACGGGCAGCGTAAAATCGCTGAAGAAGAGCAATTTATTGCTATTTGCTCGCGAATTCATGCAGCAATGGCGGGCGTTCAGGGGATATTTTTATTTCCAACTCAATAATAAAAAATTGCAAAAGCGCAGTGCTTATTTTCCAACAAATATCACACCACGCAAAATCTCGCGTAGCAAAAATAATTAAAAAAATCACGCCTGAAAATGTAAATATGGAACAGCACCCGCAAGATAATCACATTAATAAGTAAAATAAAAAAATAATAAAAACAACAACATAAATAAAATAATAGCTATTTATTATCATATAAAAACCACTATTTTTTCGCTCTACACTATCAACTCAGCCATTCTTTTTCGCCGCCCCGCCATATAGTTCCCTCACTGGAACATACCCTGCGAGGTCTTTATGCAACAAGAAGCATTAGGAATGGTAGAAACCAAAGGCTTAACCGCAGCCATAGAGGCCGCTGACGCAATGGTTAAGTCGGCTAACGTCTTATTAGTTGGCTATGAAAGGATCGGTTCAGGCCTGGTGACCGTTATCGTGCGTGGCGACGTGGGGGCAGTTAAAGCCGCTACCGACGCCGGTGCCGCCGCAGCCCGCCACGTGGGCGAGGTGAAAGCCGTACACGTCATTCCCCGCCCCCATACCGATGTTGAAAAAATCTTACCGAAGGGGAATAGCCAATGAGCAGCAATGAGCTGGTTGAACAGATCATGGCGCAAGTCATAGCCCGTGTGGCGACGCCAGAGCAGCAGGCGCTTCCCGATACCCCCCATCCCACAGGAGAGACGGCTATGGCAGAGAAAAGCTGCAGCTTAACGGAATTTGTCGGGACCGCCATTGGCGACACCCTCGGGCTGGTCATCGCCAACGTGGATGCTGCATTGCTGGAAGCCATGAAGCTTGAAAAACGCTATCGCTCTATCGGCATCCTCGGCGCTCGCACCGGCGCCGGGCCGCACATTATGGCCGCCGATGAAGCGGTCAAAGCCACCAACACCGAAGTGGTCAGCATCGAACTTCCACGCGACACCAAAGGCGGCGCAGGCCATGGCTCGCTGATTGTGCTGGGCGGGAACGATGTTTCCGACGTCAAACGCGGGATTGAGGTCGCGCTGAAAGAGCTGGACCGTACCTTCGGCGATGTTTACGGCAACGAGGCGGGTCATATCGAGCTGCAGTATACCGCGCGCGCCAGCTACGCCCTCGAAAAAGCCTTCGGCGCCCCGCTGGGCCGCGCCTGCGGGATTATCGTCGGCGCACCGGCGTCTGTCGGGGTGCTGATGGCCGATACCGCGCTGAAATCAGCCAACGTCGAAGTGGTAGCTTACAGCTCACCGGCCCACGGCACCAGCTTCAGCAACGAAGCCATCCTGGTGATTTCCGGCGACTCCGGCGCGGTGCGCCAGGCGGTGATCTCCGCCCGGGAGATCGGCAAAACCGTACTGGGGACGCTGGGCGCCGAACCGAAAAACGATCGCCCCTCCTACATTTAATACCCGCGAGGCTGATTCATGAGATCGAAAAGATTTGAAGCACTGGCGAAACGCCCTGTGAATCAGGATGGTTTCGTTAAGGAGTGGATCGAAGAGGGCTTTATCGCGATGGAAAGCCCTAACGATCCCAAACCCTCTATCCGCATTGTCAACGGCGCAGTCACTGAACTCGACGGCAAACCGGTTGACCAGTTCGACCTGATTGACCACTTTATCGCGCGCTACGGCATCAATCTGGCGCGTGCCGAAGAAGTGATGGCCATGGATTCGGTCAAGCTCGCCAATATGCTCTGCGACCCGAACGTTAAACGCAGTGACATCGTGCCGCTCACCACCGCGATGACCCCTGCGAAAATCGTCGAAGTGGTGTCGCATATGAACGTGGTCGAGATGATGATGGCGATGCAAAAAATGCGCGCCCGCCGCACGCCGTCCCAGCAGGCGCATGTCACCAATATCAAAGATAACCCGGTACAGATTGCCGCCGACGCCGCTGAAGGCGCATGGCGCGGCTTTGACGAGCAGGAGACCACCGTCGCCGTGGCCCGCTACGCGCCGTTCAACGCCATCGCCCTGCTGGTCGGTTCACAGGTAGGCCGCCCAGGCGTCCTCACCCAGTGTTCCCTGGAAGAAGCTACCGAGCTGAAACTGGGCATGCTGGGCCACACCTGCTATGCCGAAACCATTTCGGTCTACGGTACGGAACCGGTGTTTACCGATGGTGATGACACCCCGTGGTCGAAAGGCTTCCTCGCCTCCTCCTACGCCTCGCGCGGCCTGAAAATGCGCTTTACCTCCGGCTCCGGCTCTGAAGTACAGATGGGTTATGCCGAAGGCAAATCGATGCTTTATCTCGAAGCGCGCTGCATCTACATCACCAAAGCCGCCGGGGTGCAAGGCCTGCAGAATGGCTCCGTCAGCTGTATCGGCGTGCCGTCCGCCGTGCCGTCGGGGATCCGCGCCGTACTGGCGGAAAACCTGATTTGCTCAGCGCTGGATCTGGAGTGCGCCTCCAGTAACGATCAAACCTTTACCCATTCGGATATGCGGCGTACCGCGCGCCTGCTAATGCAGTTCCTGCCAGGCACCGACTTTATCTCCTCCGGTTACTCGGCGGTGCCGAACTACGACAACATGTTCGCCGGTTCCAACGAAGATGCCGAAGACTTCGACGACTACAACGTGATCCAGCGCGATCTGAAGGTCGATGGCGGCCTGCGGCCGGTGCGTGAAGAGGACGTGATCGCCATTCGTAATAAAGCCGCCCGCGCGCTGCAGGCGGTATTTGCCGGCATGGGTTTGCCGCCAATTACGGATGAAGAGGTGGAAGCCGCCACCTACGCCCACGGTTCAAAAGATATGCCGGAGCGCAATATCGTCGAGGACATCAAGTTTGCCCAGGAGATCATCAACAAGAACCGCAACGGCCTGGAGGTGGTGAAAGCCCTGGCGAAAGGCGGCTTCCCCGATGTCGCCCAGGACATGCTCAATATTCAGAAAGCCAAGCTCACCGGCGACTACCTGCACACCTCCGCCATTATCGTCGGCGAAGGCCAGGTGCTCTCAGCCGTGAATGACGTGAACGATTATGCCGGTCCGGCAACAGGCTACCGCCTGCAAGGCGAGCGCTGGGAAGAGATTAAAAATATCCCGGGCGCGCTCGATCCCAATGAACTTGGCTAAGGGGTGAAAAATGGAAATTAACGAAACGCTGCTGCGCCAGATTATCGAAGAGGTGCTGTCGGAGATGAAATCAGGCGCAGATAAGCCGGTCTCCCTTAGCGCGCCTGCGGCTTCTGTCGCCTCTGCCGCACCGGTCGCCGTTGCGCCTGTGTCCGGCGACAGCTTCCTGACGGAAATCGGCGAAGCCAAACCCGGCACGCAGCAGGATGAAGTCATCATTGCCGTCGGGCCAGCGTTTGGTCTGGCGCAAACCGCCAATATCGTCGGCATTCCGCATAAAAATATTCTGCGCGAAGTGATCGCCGGCATTGAGGAAGAAGGCATCAAAGCCCGGGTGATCCGCTGCTTTAAATCTTCTGACGTCGCCTTCGTGGCGGTGGAAGGCAACCGCCTGAGCGGCTCCGGCATCTCGATCGGTATTCAGTCGAAAGGCACCACCGTCATCCACCAGCGGGGCCTGCCGCCGCTTTCCAATCTGGAACTCTTCCCGCAGGCGCCGCTGCTGACCCTGGAAACCTACCGCCAGATTGGCAAAAACGCCGCGCGCTACGCCAAACGCGAGTCGCCGCAGCCGGTGCCGACGCTTAACGATCAGATGGCTCGTCCCAAATACCAGGCGAAGTCGGCCATTTTGCACATTAAAGAGACCAAATACGTAGTGACCGGCAAAAACCCGCAGGAACTGCGCGTGGCGCTTTAACAAAGGATATCCCGATGAATACCGACGCAATTGAATCCATGGTACGCGACGTGCTGAGCCGGATGAACAGCCTACAGGACGGGGCAACGCCCGCGCCAGCCGCACCGAAAAACGACACCGCTCGCCAGCCTAAAGTCAGCGACTACCCGTTAGCCACCCGCCATCCGGAGTGGGTCAAAACCGCTACCAATAAAACGCTCGATGACCTGACGCTGGAGAACGTATTAAGCGATCGCGTTACGGCGCAGGACATGCGCATCACCCCGGAAACGCTGCGTATGCAGGCGGCGATCGCCCAGGATGCCGGACGCGATCGGCTGGCGATGAACTTTGAGCGGGCCGCCGAGCTCACCGCGGTTCCCGACGACCGGATCCTTGAGATCTACAACGCCCTGCGCCCATACCGTTCCACCCAGGCGGAGCTACTGGCGATCGCTGACGACCTGGAGCATCGCTACCAGGCCAGGCTCTGTGCCGCCTTTGTTCGGGAAGCGGCCGGGCTGTACGTCGAGCGTAAGAAACTGAAAGGCGACGATTAACAGGGGGCAAGCATGCGCTATATCGCTGGTATTGATATTGGCAACTCATCGACAGAGGTCGCCCTGGCGACGGTCGATGACGCAGGTGTGCTGAACATCCGCCACAGCGCGCTGGCTGAAACCACTGGTATTAAAGGCACATTACGTAATGTGTTCGGTATTCAGGAAGCGCTAACACAGGCGGCAAAAGCGGCAGGCATTCAGGTCAGCGATATCTCGCTTATTCGCATTAACGAAGCTACGCCGGTCATTGGCGATGTGGCGATGGAGACCATTACGGAAACCATCATCACCGAGTCCACCATGATCGGCCACAACCCGAAGACACCCGGCGGCGTCGGACTGGGGGTCGGTATCACCATCACACCGGAGGCGCTGCTGTCCTGCTCCGCGGAGTCCCCCTATATTCTGGTGGTCTCCTCGGCCTTTGACTTTGCCGATGTCGCCGCGATGGTCAATGCGGCAACGGCGGCGGGCTATCAGATAACCGGTATTATTTTGCAGCAGGATGATGGCGTGCTGGTCAATAACCGGCTACAGCAACCGCTGCCGGTGATCGACGAAGTTCACCATATCGACCGTATTCCACTTGGCATGCTGGCGGCGGTCGAGGTCGCTTTACCCGGCAAGATTATCGAAACGCTCTCCAACCCCTACGGTATTGCCACCGTTTTCGATCTCAACGCCGAAGAGACCAAAAATATCGTGCCAATGGCGCGGGCGCTGATTGGCAATCGTTCGGCCGTAGTGGTGAAAACTCCCTCCGGGGACGTCAAGGCCCGCACTATTCCGGCGGGGAATCTGCTGCTCATCGCTCAGGGGCGCAGCGTACAGGTTGATGTGGCCGCCGGGGCGGAAGCCATCATGAAGGCGGTTGACGGCTGCGGCAAACTGGACAACGTCGCGGGAGAAGCGGGCACGAATATCGGCGGCATGCTTGAGCATGTGCGCCAGACCATGGCGGAGCTCACCAATAAGCCAGCTCAGGAGATTCGTATTCAGGATCTGCTGGCCGTTGATACGGCGGTGCCGGTCAGCGTGACCGGCGGCCTGGCAGGTGAGTTCTCGCTGGAGCAGGCGGTGGGTATCGCCTCGATGGTCAAGTCGGATCGCCTGCAGATGGCCCTCATTGCGCGTGAAATTGAACACAAGCTGCAGATCACCGTTCAGGTGGGTGGCGCCGAGGCGGAAGCGGCCATTCTCGGGGCGCTCACCACTCCCGGCACCACGCGCCCGCTGGCGATCCTCGATCTGGGCGCCGGGTCGACCGACGCTTCCATTATCAATGCGCAAGGAGAGATCAGCGCCACTCACCTGGCCGGTGCCGGCGATATGGTCACGATGATCATCGCCCGCGAGCTGGGGCTTGAGGACCGCTACCTGGCGGAAGAGATCAAAAAATATCCGCTGGCGAAAGTCGAAAGCCTGTTTCATCTGCGTCATGAAGACGGCAGCGTCCAGTTTTTTCCGTCGGCCTTACCACCGGCGGTATTTGCCCGCGTCTGCGTGGTGAAACCGGATGAACTGGTTCCCCTGCCCGGCGATCTGCCGCTGGAGAAAGTGCGCGCCATTCGCCGTAGCGCCAAATCACGCGTCTTTGTCACTAACGCCCTGCGGGCGCTACGCCAGGTCAGCCCTACCGGCAACATTCGCGACATCCCGTTCGTGGTGCTGGTGGGCGGCTCGTCCCTCGATTTCGAGATCCCCCAGCTGGTCACCGACGCGCTGGCGCACTACCGGCTGGTTGCCGGGCGCGGCAACATCCGCGGCTGTGAAGGCCCACGCAATGCGGTCGCCAGCGGATTACTCCTTTCCTGGCAAAAAGGAGGCACGCATGGAGAGTAGCCTCGTCGTCCCGGCCATCGTCATTGCCGTCACTGACGAATGCAGCGAACAGTGGCGCGATGTCCTGCTGGGCATTGAAGAGGAGGGCATTCCTTTCGTTCTGCAACCGCAGACCGGCGGCGATCTGGTCCATCACGCCTGGCAGGCGGCGCAGCGCTCGCCGCTGCTGGTGGGCATCGCCTGCGACCGGGAACAGCTCATCGTGCACTACAAAAATTTACCCGCATCAACTCCGCTGTTTTCGTTGAGGTATCACCAGGACAGGCTGGCCCGGCGAAACACTGGCAACAATGCGGCTCGTCTCGTCAAAGGGATCCCATTTCGGGATCGCAATGCTTAATCCACAGGAGAACACAATATGAATAACGCACTAGGACTGGTTGAAACGAAAGGCCTAGTTGGCGCCATTGAAGCCGCTGATGCAATGGTGAAATCTGCCAACGTGCAGTTGATTGGTTACGAAAAAATTGGCTCCGGGCTGATTACCGTGATGGTCCGCGGAGACGTCGGTGCAGTAAAAGCCGCCGTTGACGCCGGGAGCGCGGCGGCCAGCGTGGTCGGCGAAGTCAAGTCCAGCCACGTGATCCCACGCCCGCACAGCGATGTTGAGGCCATTCTGCCGAAATCCGTCTGACCTGGAAAGAAGGAGCACCGCGTGAAGCAATCACTGGGATTACTTGAGGTCAGCGGCCTGGCCCTGGCCATCACCTGCGCCGACGCCATGGCGAAAGCGGCCGCCATCACGCTGCTCGCCCTGGAAAAGACCAACGGCTCCGGCTGGATGGTGGTGAAGATCGTCGGTGATGTGGCCTCTGTCCAGGCGGCGGTGATGACCGGGGCCGAACTCGCCGAACGGCAGCAGGGGCTGGTGGCGCAGAAGGTTATCGCCAGGCCCGGCGCAGGCCTGCTGCCAGCCCGCGTCGAAGCGCCCTTACCCGCGCCTGACGACGTCGCCGTGACAGAGGGGAATGCAGCACCCGCAGACATCCCCTCCCACTCTACGGAGCTGGTGACCTGCAACCTGTGCCTGGACCCACACTGTCCACGGCAAAAAGGCGAACCCCGCTCGCAGTGCCTGCACGCCGGAAAACGAGATGACGCGTAATGGATAAACAACAGCTGGCTTCAACAGTCAACAAAGTGCTGGATGAGATGCGCCAGCGTCCCATCCCAATCGGTATCTCCAGTCGCCATATCCATTTAGCGGCGGAGGACTATGCCAGACTTTTTCCCGCTCAGCCCATCCAGCCGAAAAAAGCGCTGCTGCAGCCCGGACAGTATGCTGCAGAGCAGACGGTGACCCTGGTTGGCCCCAAAGGACGATTAAACAACGTGCGCCTGCTCGGCCCTTTGCGCCAGACCAGCCAGGTGGAAATCTCACGCACCGACGCCCGGACTCTCGGTATCGCCGCGCCGCTGCGCATGTCAGGCAATCTGCAGGACACGCCGGGGATCCGCCTGATAAGCCCCTTTGCCGAACTGGAGCTGAGCAGCGGGACGATCGTCGCCCAACGACATATTCATATGTCCCCGCTTGATGCCCTGATCCTGCGTGTCGCCCATGGCGATAGCGTCGCGGTGGCGATCGAAGGCAGCGACAGGCGGCTTATCTTCGACAATGTAGCGGTCCGCGTAGCCCCGGATATGCGTCTTGAGATGCACATCGATACTGACGAAGCCAATGCGGCAGGCGCTGACGCTGCGCAGGCCTGGGCTACGCTGGTGACGAAGCCATGAACCACGCGATGCTGCAGCGTATCGTCGAGGAGGTCGCCGCCCGCCTGCGCCGTCGCGCCCTGAGTACGGCCACGCTCAGCGTGGCCCAGCTCGGCGAAGCGGATATCCGCAGCCTGCTGTGCCAGCACGCTTCACTGCGCATCGTGCAGGTGGATTTACCGCTGCTGGAACAGCTTATCGGCCAGCGCGCGCTGGCGGCCGCCGGTTGCGCACTGCATGAGGCGATGGCCTGGGGCGTTCGGGTACAGCTAACGCTGCTTCCCGCCCTGCTCCCCGCGCTGGCGGTAAAAAAACTCGCCCGCTTGCCGCTGACGTTCAGCGACCCGCTTGGCCAGCCCGTCAGACTTCACGCCGCGTCGGTGCTCACCTACGCCGACGTGGCCCGCCTCCACGGAGGTTATCTGGTGCTGCGCCGCCACCCCATTATCACCGCCCTCGCCCGCGAAGCGGCCGTCGCGCGGCATGTTCAATTGATTAAGCAGGAGTGAACTATGCATCTGGCACGCGTGACCGGCGCCGTCGTCTCGACGCAAAAATCGCCCTCTCTGAACGGCAAAAAGCTGCTGCTGGTGCGCCGGGTAAGCACAGACGACGAACATCCATTTCCGCCCGCGAGCGGCGATGAAGTGGCGGTAGATTCGGTTGGCGCTGGCGTCGGCGAGCTGGTGCTGCTCTGCAGCGGCTCGAGCGCACGCCACGTCTTTAGCGGCCCGAATGAGGCCATCGATCTTGCCGTTGTGGGCATTGTTGACTCACTTTCACGCTAAGGGGGCGCCTGTGGCTATCTATACCCGAACCGGCGATGCCGGCAGTACATCACTCTTTACCGGCCAGCGGGTCAGCAAGACGCATCCGCGCGTCGAAGCCTACGGCACCCTGGATGAACTGAACGCGGTGCTGAGCCTGTGCGTCTGCGCCGTCGCTGAAGAGGAACACCGCGTCCTGCTCGAAGCCCTGCAGCAGCATATTTTCTGGTTCAGCGCGGAGCTCGCCAGTGACAGCGAACAGCCATCACCGGGTAAGCGCTATATCAGCAGCGAAGAGATTGCCCTGCTGGAGCAGACCATCGATCGCGAGATGGCCCGCGTGCCGGCGCTGCACCAGTTTGTGTTGCCCGGACGGTGCGAAGCCGCCAGTCGCCTGCACCTGGCCCGCACCGTTGCCCGTCGGGCGGAGCGCCGGCTGGTCGAGCTGGCGGCAGAGGTCACTCTCCGTCAGATACTGCTGCGTTATCTGAACCGCTTATCTGACTGCCTGTATGCCCTGGCGCGCAGCGAGGATCATGCCGCTCACCAGCGCCGGCTCGTCGCGGAGATCGCGGCCCGCTACCTGGCCGCCAGCGGGTCGCCTGCGTCCGACGCGCCCAAAGCCCAATCCGGGGCACTCTCCTTTCACGAGCTGCATCAGCTCACCCGTCAGGCTATCGAACACGCCCGCCAGCTGCAGGTGCCGGTGGTGGTCAGCATCGTTGACGCACACGGTACCGAAACCGTGACCTGGCGAATGCCCGATGCGCTGCTGGTCAGCAGCGAGCTGGCGCCAAAAAAAGCCTGGACCGCCGTCGCCATGAAAACCGCCACCCACGAGCTCGCGACGACCGTACAGCCAGGCGCTGCGCTGTACGGTCTGGAGAGCCATCTGCAGGGCAAAGTCGTCACCTTTGGCGGCGGATATCCGCTGTGGCGCGATGGCCAGCTAATAGCCGGCCTCGGGATTAGCGGCGGCAGCGTCGAGCAGGATATGGCTATTGCACAGGCTGCCATGGCGGCCATTAACGTGAGAACACATCAATGAATACAGCAGAACTGGAAACCCTTATCCGCACCATTCTCAACGAAAAGCTCGCGCCGACGCCTCCTGTCCCTCAGCAAGAGCAGGGCATTTTTCGCGACGTCGGCAGCGCCATCGGCGCCGCCCATCAGGCTTTTCTGCGCTATCAGCAGTGTCCGCTAAAAACCCGCAGCGCCATTATCAGCGCCCTGCGGGAGACGCTGGCCCCCGAGCTGGCGACGCTGGCGGAGGAGAGCGCCACGGAGACCGGCATGGGCAACAAAGAAGATAAATATCTGAAAAATAAAGCCGCGCTTGAAAACACGCCGGGCATTGAGGATCTCACTACCAGCGCCCTCACCGGCGATGGCGGGATGGTGCTGTTTGAGTACTCGCCGTTTGGCGTCATTGGCGCCGTGGCGCCCAGCACCAACCCAACAGAAACCATTATCAATAACAGTATCAGCATGCTGGCGGCGGGTAACAGCGTCTATTTCAGCCCTCATCCCGGCGCGAAAAAGGTCTCGTTAAAGCTTATTGCCAGGATCGAAGAGATCGCCTACCGCTGCAGCGGGATCCGTAACCTGGTGGTAACCGTCGCCGAGCCGACCTTTGAGGCCACCCAACAGATGATGGCCCACCCGCAGATCGCCGTTCTGGCTATCACCGGCGGCCCTGGCATTGTGGCGATGGGGATGAAAAGCGGTAAAAAAGTGATCGGCGCTGGCGCTGGCAATCCACCGTGCATCGTTGATGAAACGGCCGATCTCGTCAAAGCCGCCGAAGATATCATCAGCGGCGCCGCCTTCGATTACAACCTGCCCTGTATCGCCGAAAAAAGCCTGATCGTCGTCGCCTCCGTCGCTGACCGCCTGATCCAGCAAATGCAGGATTTTGACGCGCTGTTGTTGAGCCCGCAGGAGACCGATATCCTGCGCGCCGTCTGCCTGCCCGACGGCGCGGCGAATAAAAAACTGGTCGGTAAAAGTCCGGCTGCGCTGCTGGCGGCCGCCGGTCTCGCCGTTCCGCCCCGCCTCCCTCGCCTGCTGATAGCCGAGGTGGAGGCGAACGACCGCTGGGTGACCTGCGAGCAACTGATGCCGGTGCTGCCGATCGTCCGGGTCGCCGATTTTGACAGTGCCCTGGCGCTGGCGCTGCGCGTTGAGGAGGGTCTGCACCACACCGCCATCATGCACTCGCAGAATGTTTCGCGGCTCAATCTGGCGGCACGCACGCTGCAGACCTCCATTTTTGTCAAAAATGGCCCGTCTTACGCGGGAATCGGCGTCGGCGGCGAAGGGTTTACCACCTTCACCATCGCCACGCCAACCGGGGAAGGCACCACCTCCGCGCGGACGTTCGCCCGCCTGCGGCGCTGCGTGTTGACCAACGGTTTTTCCATTCGCTAACCGGGGGCGCCATGCACACCTTTTCTTTGCAAACGCGCCTCTACAGCGGCCCGGGGAGCCTGGCCGCGCTGCAGCGCTTTAGCCATCAGCACATCTGGATCGTCTGCGACGGCTTCCTGGCGCGATCGCCGCTGTTCGAGCGGCTGCGCGCCGCGCTGCCCGCCAGCAACCACGTCAGCGTGTTCAGTGATATTACACCGGATCCGACCATTCACACCGTGGCGAAAGGAATAGCGCAGATGCAGGCCCTGCGTCCGCAGGTGGTGATCGGCTTCGGCGGCGGCTCGGCGATGGACGCCGCCAAGGCGATCGTCTGGTTCAGCCAGCAGGGCGGGCTGCCTGTCGACACCTGCGTAGCGATCCCCACCACCAGCGGTACCGGGTCGGAAGTGACCAGCGCCTGCGTCATCAGCGATCCGGAAAAAGGGATCAAATACCCGCTGTTCCATGAGGCACTCTGTCCCGATATGGCGATCCTTGACCCGTCGCTGGTGGTCAGCGTACCGCCCACCATCACGGCCCATACCGGACTGGACGTCCTGACCCACGCCCTTGAGGCATGGGTATCGCCGCAGGCCACCGATTTTACCGATGCGCTGGCGGAAAAAGCCGCCAGGCTGGTATTTCGCGCCCTGCCCGTTGCGGTTCGCCAGGGCGACTGCGTCGCGACCCGCAGTAAAATGCACAATGCCTCAACCCTTGCCGGCATGGCCTTTAGCCAGGCTGGCCTCGGACTCAATCATGCTATCGCCCATCAGCTTGGCGGCCAGTTTCACCTCCCCCATGGCCTGGCCAACGCGCTGCTGCTGACCGCGGTGATCCGCTTCAACGCCGGCGAGCCGCGAGCGGCGAAGCGCTATGCGCGCCTGGCCAGGGCCTGCCGGTTCTGCCCGCCGGAAGCTGGCGAACAGGAGGCTCTCCAGGCGCTGATTGCCGCGGTGGAAACACTGAAACAGCAGTGCGCCATTCCCACCCTCAAGGGCGCCTTGCAGGAAAAATATCCCCTTTTCTTATCGCGAATTCCCGCCATGGTGCCGGCCGCGCTGGCCGACGCCACCCTGCGCACCAACCCGCGCCCGGTCGATGGTGAGGCCATCGCACGACTGCTGGAGAGCCTGCAATGAGTGAAGCGATAGTGCCACTACCAGACATTGACGCGGCGGAGATCCGCGAGCGCGTCCGGGCCGCCGGCGTGGTGGGCGCCGGTGGGGCGGGCTTTCCGACCCACATCAAACTGCAGGCCCGGGTAGATACCGTGCTGGTGAACGCCGCCGAATGCGAACCGATGCTGAAGGTTGATCAACAGCTGATGGCGCATCAGGCTGACCGACTGATTCGCGGCCTGGGTTACGCGATGACCGCCACCGGCGCCCGGGAAGGGATCATTGCCCTGAAGGCGAAATATGCTCAGGCGATTGCGGCGTTAACCCCGCGACTCCCGGAATGGGCCCGGCTGCATATTCTGCCTGATGTCTATCCGGCCGGGGATGAGGTGCTCACTATCTGGCTGGCGACGGGACGTCGCGTGCCGCCCGCCGCGCTGCCGGTCAGCGTCGGCGTAGTGGTCAATAACGTGCAGACGGTGCTGAATATCGCCAGAGCCGTGGAGCAGGGCTATCCGGTGACCCGCCGGACGTTGACCGTCAATGGCGCTGTCGCCCGTCCGCTGACGCTGACCGTACCACTGGGCATGTCGTTGCGCGAGGTGCTGGATCTGGCCGGCGGCGCGACGGTTGCCGATCCGGGCTTTATAAACGGCGGGCCGATGATGGGCTCGCTTATGACCTCCCTGGAGACACCGGTCACCAAAACCACCGGCGGCCTGCTGGTGCTCCCGAGCAACCATCCACTGATCCAGCGACGGCGGCAGGATGAACGAACGCAGCTCGCCATCGCCCGCACCGTCTGTGAACAGTGCCGTTTATGCACAGATTTATGCCCCCGGCACCTGATCGGCCATGAGCTTTCCCCTCATCTGCTGGTGCGGGCGGTGAACTATCGCCAGGCGGCCACCCCGTCGCTGCTGCTCAGCGCCCTGACCTGTTCGGAGTGCAACGTTTGCGAGAGCGTCGCCTGCCCGGTGGGTATTTCCCCCATGCGCATCAACCGTCTGCTGAAACGTGAGCTGAGGGCGAAAAATCTGCGCTACGAAGGACCGCTGCGTCCGGCGGACGAGATGGCGAAACACCGCCTGGTGCCGGTCAAACGGCTCATCAGCAAACTGGGGCTTGATCCCTGGTATCAGGAGGCGCCGCTGACGGCGGCGGAGCCGGAGGTGGGCTGCGTCACCCTGCCGCTGCGCCAGCATATCGGCATCAGCGCCGTTCCCTGCGTCGCACCGGGAGAGCGAGTAACGCGCGGCCAGCTGCTGGCAGACATCCCTGCCGACGCCCTCGGTGCACCGGTACACGCCAGTATTGACGGCCTGGTCTCCGCCATCACGGAGCAGGCCATTACGCTTGTAAGAGGTTAATCATGACCCAGGCTATCGGAATTTTAGAACTGACCAGCATCGCCAGGGGGATGGAACTGGGCGACGTCATGCTGAAAAGCGCGAACGTACAGCTCCTGCTTTGCAGAACCCTTTGCCCCGGAAAATTCCTGCTGATGCTGGGCGGCGACGTCGGCGCCGTGCAGCAGGCAATCGCCGCCGGCACGGCGCGCGCCGGGGAGATGCTGGTGGACAGCCTGGTGCTGGCCAACATTCATCCCAGCGTACTGCCGGCGATCAGCGGCCTCAACGTGGTCGAGCAGCGGCAGGCGGCGGGGATCGTCGAAACCTGGAGCGTGGCAGCGTGCATCAGCGCCGCCGACCGTGCGGTGAAAGCGGCCAACGTCACCCTGGTGCGCATCCATATGGCGTTTGGTATCGGCGGCAAGTGCTACATGGTGGTGGCTGGCGATATCGCCGATGTCGACAACGCCGTCACGGTGGCCAGCGACAGCGCAGGCGAGAAAGGATTGCTGGTTTACCGGGCAGTGATCCCGCGACCGCACGACGCGCTGTGGCAACAGCTGATGGAGGGATAATGGAACCGCAAACCCCTACCGAACGCATGATCCAGGAGTATGTCCCGGGCAAACAGGTCACTCTGGCACACCTCATCGCCAATCCGGGCAAAGATCTGTTCAAAAAGCTGGGCCTGCCGGACGCGGTCTCCGCTATCGGCATTCTCACCATTACCCCCAGTGAGGCGTCGATCATCGCCTGTGACATCGCCACTAAGTCCGGCGCGGTGGAGATCGGCTTTCTCGATCGCTTCACCGGCGCGGTGGTGTTGACCGGCGATGTCTCCGCCGTGGAGTACGCGCTAAAGCAGGTTACGCGCACGCTCGGCGAGTTGATGCGCTTCACCGCCTGCCCGATCACCCGGACCTGAGCCCATGAAGCGCCTGATGCTTATCGGACCCAGTCAGTGCGGCAAAACCTCGCTGACCCAGGTATTGCGTGGCGAAACGCTGCGTTATCAGAAAACGCAGGCCATCGTCTGGACGCCGGCCGCGATCGACACCCCGGGGGAATATCTGGAAAACCGCTGCCTGTACAGCGCGCTGCTCACCAGCGCCTGCGAGGCCGATGTCATCGCGCTGGTACTGAATGCCGATGCGCCCTGGTCACCTTTTTCTCCGGGGTTTACCGCCCCGATGAACCGCCCGGTTATCGGGGTGGTCACCAAAGCCGATTTGGCCGCCTCGCCCCGTCTGCAACAGGTCCGGGCATGGCTCGACGCAGCGGGCGCCGAACATATCTTTATCACCAGCGCGTTAACCAGCGACGGGCTTGATGACCTGCTCGCCTGCCTGAACGCAGAGGAACATCAATGACCTATAAAATCATGGCGATCAACGCCGGCAGCTCCTCCCTGAAGTTTCAGCTGCTTAACATGCCGCAGGGGGCGTTGCTCTGTCAGGGGTTGATCGAACGTATCGGCCTGCCCGAGGCCCGCTTTACGCTGAAAACGTCGGCGCAGAAATGGCAGGAGACGCTGCCCATCGCCGATCACCACGAAGCCGTGACCCTGCTGCTGGAGGCGCTGACCGGCCGCGGGATCCTGAGCAGCCTGCAGGAGATAGACGGCGTTGGCCACCGCGTCGCCCACGGCGGCGAACGCTTCAAAGACGCCGCGCTGGTCTGCGACGACACCCTGCGGGAGATCGAACGCCTGGCGGAGCTGGCGCCGCTGCATAACCCGGTCAATGCGCTGGGCATTCGTCTCTTTCGCCAGCGGCTGCCGGCGGTACCGGCGGTGGCGGTCTTTGATACCGCCTTTCACCAGACCCTGACGCCGGAGGCCTGGCTCTATCCCCTGCCCTGGCGCTATTACGCCGAGCTGGGCATTCGCCGCTACGGTTTTCACGGCACCAGCCATCACTATGTCAGCAGCGCGCTGGCGGAAAAGCTGGGGGTACCGCTGAGCGCCCTGCGGGTAGTGAGCTGCCACCTGGGCAATGGCTGCAGCGTCTGCGCCATCAAAGGCGGGCAGTCGGTGAATACCTCAATGGGCTTTACCCCCCAGTCCGGGGTGATGATGGGCACACGTAGCGGCGATATCGACCCGTCGATTCTTCCCTGGCTGGTGGAGAAAGAGGGGAAATCCGCCCAGCAGCTCAGCCAGCTGCTGAATAATGAATCTGGGCTGCTTGGCGTCTCCGGTGTGTCCTCTGACTACCGCGACGTCGAACAGGCAGCCGACGCCGGCAATGAACGCGCAGCTCTGGCGCTGTCGCTGTTTGCCGAACGCATTCGCGCGACTATCGGCAGCTATATCATGCAGATGGGAGGCCTGGATGCGCTGATCTTTACCGGCGGCATTGGCGAGCATTCCGCCCGGGCGCGGGCGACAATCTGCCGCAATTTGCACTTTCTCGGCCTCGCGCTGGACGACGAGAAAAACCAGCGGAGCGCGACCTTTATTCAGGCGGATAACGCGCTGGTCAAAGTCGCGGTGATCAACACCAATGAAGAGCTAATGATTGCCCGCGACGTCGTGCGTCTCGCATTGCCGCAGGCGCGAGAGCTGGTTGTGTCGGCATAAACGACGTACCTCCTCTTGCGGAGAATCATGGTAACCGGCGGGTCGCCATGCCACTATGCGCCCTGGCGAAGGTAAGCGGAAAGGTGAAAACGTGGCTGTTGCACAATGTCCCGCCTCGTGCGGAGAACTTATCCAGGGCTGGATCCTCGGCAGCGAGAAACTGGTCTCCTGCCCGGTGGACTGGTACAGCACCGTCGAGGTCGAGACCGGGGTGCCGCGAAAAGATGAGCGGCCGCTGTCACGGGCGATGGTCGACCAGCTGCTGGCCCACTGGGGCTACCCCCCAGCGCTGAGCCAGCAGATCCGCATCACCCTGCACTCAACAATCCCGGTGGCCAAAGGGATGGCCAGCAGCACCGCCGATATCGCCGCCACCGCCGCCGCCACCGCCCACCATCTGGGCCATCCGCTGGATGAGCCGACGCTGGCGCGTCTGTGCGTCGCGCTGGAGCCTACCGACAGCACCCTGTTTCGCCAGCTGACGCTGTTCGACCATAATACCGCCGCCACGCAAATCGCCTGCCCTGCGCCGCCGGCGCTCGACCTGTTAGTACTGGAGAGCCCGCTGACGCTGCGCACCACCGACTACCACCAGCTGCCACGCGAGGCGGGTCTGTTGGCTAACGCCTCCCGGCTGCAGCTGGCGTGGGAGAAAGTGCAGCAGGCCTGCCACTGCGGCAGCCCACAGCTTCTGGGCGAAGCGGCGACCATCAGCGCCATCGCCAGCCAGCAGCTGTTGCCCAAACCGGGGTTTGACGCGCTACTGCAACTGGTGGAAAGCGCAGGACTCTATGGCCTTAACGTGGCGCACAGCGGCAGCGTCGTCGGCCTGCTGCTGGACCGCCGTCGTCATGACGTCGAATTTCTCCAGTGGCGACTGGCAGACAGCAACATCGCCGCCCACTGGCCGCAGCAGCATCTGCTGGCGATGGTGCGCGGGGGCGTCACCCTGCAGTAAGGCTCAGGCCAGCGCCCGGCGCAGCGCCGCCAGCAGTTGATCGTTTTCGCTGGCGCTGCGGATCGCCACCCGGAAATAACGGCTATCCAGCCCCGGGTAGTTGGCGCAGCTGCGGATCAGCACGTGCTGGCGCAACAGGGCGTATTGCAGGTCAAGCCCTGGCCTGTCGCAGCGCAAGAACAGATAGTTGGCGCGCCCGGGCCACACGGTCAGCCCGGCAATCTCCTGCAGTTGCGCGTAGAGACGCATCCCCTCCTCCTGCAGCCACTGCCAGGTGGCCCGCTGATACTCCCGGTCCTGGAGGATAATCTCCCCGGCCAGGGCGGCATAGGCATTGATGGACCACGGCATTTGTCGCTCGCGCAGCCGGGCCACTGCCTGCACGTCAGCGTTCAGCAGGTAGCCGAGACGCAGCCCCGGAATGGCATAAAATTTGGTGAGAGAACGCAGAACCCAGACGTGCGGGTACTGCGCCAGCAGGGGAATAAATCCCGGCTGGTCGGGCATAAAATCGAGGAAGGCCTCGTCAAGGATCAGGCTGATGTTCAGTGCCCGACAGCGCTGCGCAATGGCTTCCAGCAGGCCCCGCTCCGGCAGCAGGCCGGTGGGGTTATTCGGGGTGCAAAGAAACAGGCAGTCCAGCCCCGGAGTGAGGGCATCGAGGATCGCGTCAGTCAGTTGCCAGCCATCGCACTCCCGGAGGGCATACTCCACCACCTCGCAATCCACAATCTGCAACGCCCGCCGGTACTCCGCGAAACCGGGAATGACGATCATCGCCCGCCGCGGCTTAAGGCCGTGGACGAGGGTGAAGATCGATTCAGTTTCGCCGTTGCCGGCAAGGATATGCGCCGCCGGCAGCTGATGGTGGGCCGCCAGCGCCTGGTGCAGCTGTTGATACTCAACGTCAGGATAGCGCTCGGCGCAGCCTGGGTTGTCGACGATCGCCTGCCTGAGCGAAGCTGGCATCCCCAGCGGATTGATGTTGGCGCTAAAATCCAGCAGCTCTGCGGGGGCAATACCCAGCAGGGCGGCGGCCTCGCGGATATTGCCGCCATGGGCGCTTTTCAGTAAGGCCATGTCCCTTTCCTGTGTGGTTATCCGCGACGGGCCAGCGTCGCGCCGTCGGCGAAGTAGGCTTTAATCCCGGCGAGGATCGACTCGGCCACCTCCTGCTGGAATTTGGCCGTTTTCAGCTTCCGCTCTTCTTCCACGTTACTGATAAACGCCGTCTCCACCAGAATGGAGGGGATATCCGGCGCCTTCAGCACCGCAAAGCCCGCCTGCTCTACCCGATTCTTGTGCAGGTTATTGATGTTGCCCATTTTCTCCAGCACCGCCTTGCCAAATTTGAGGCTGTCGGCGATGGTCAGGGACTGCACCATATCGAACATGGTGTGGTCGACATAGCGGTCGCCGCTCTTGCTGACCCCACCGATCAGATCCGAGGCGTTCTGCGTCTGGGCGAGATATTTTGCCGCGGTACTGGTTGCCCCCCTGGTGGAGAGGGCAAACACTGAGGAACCGCTGGGCTGGCGGCTGGTAAAGGCGTCGGCGTGAATCGACACGAACAGGTCGGCACGCTGCTTCTGTGCCTTGGCGACACGCACCTTCAACGGGATAAACACGTCTTCGTTGCGGGTCATATAGGCCTTCATATTGCCTTCTTTGTCGATCAACGCCCGGAGGCGGCGGGCAATCTGCAGCACCACATCTTTCTCGCGGGTGCGATACTTCCCCACGGCGCCGGAGTCTTCGCCGCCGTGTCCGGGATCGAGCATAATGACAATCGGCCGGTCGCGCCCGGCTTTGCCCGGCTGTGGTCCGCTTTGCGCCGGCGGAACCTGACGCTCCAGATCGCCTTTGTTGTAATCCTCGAGCAGCGCCAGCAGCGGATCCTGAACATCGGTGGCGTTGGCGGGGTAGAGGTCCATCACCAGACGCTCTTTAAAGCCGGCCACCGGCGCGAGGGCAAACAGCTGCGGCTTGACGTTCTGCTTGAGCTCAAAAACCATGCGCACGGTTTGCGGATCAAACTGGCCCACGCGGGCGGACTGAATAAAGGGGTCGTCATCGCGGATCTGCCCCCCCATGCCCTTCAGCACAGAGTTCAGGTTAACCCCTTCCAGATCCACCACCACCCGCTCCGGGTTACTGAGGGCAAACTGCCGGTATTTCAGCACATGATTCGATTCTACCGTGACGCGCGTGTAGGTCGATGCTGGCCAGACACGGACGGCGACCACTCGCGCATCGGCAGCCAGCCCCACAGGGCTCACGCTCATTAACCACATGGCGCCCGCGCCCTGCAACAGACGGCGACGGCTTAATCCAGAGTTGTTTCCCGACATGCCACTCCCAAGCAATAAAAACGCATTTGTACCCAAAACAAACAGATTGACCAGAAACTTTAACGAAAGCCATATAACCTGTCATCTATAAAAGGGTAAACATTCATTGACACCCTGCGCCGGGTCACATGTTTTTCGTGTCTTAGCCTAAAATTGGCACTTGCGTTTAACGGCAAAACAGAATAAAAATACAATAATTACGAATAATCATGCATTGAGGGTTTGTCATGGTGAAGGAACGTCGCACTGAACTGGTAGAAGGATTCCGCCATTCTGTTCCCTATATTAATGCCCATCGGGGAAAAACGTTTGTCATCATGCTGGGCGGCGAAGCCATTGAGCATGAGAATTTTTCAAGTATTGTCAATGATATAGGATTACTGCATAGCCTGGGCATTCGCCTGGTCGTGGTCTATGGCGCCCGCCCGCAGATTGACGCTAACCTCGCCGAGCACCATCACGAGCCGGTCTATCACAAGCAGACGCGAGTGACTGACGCTAAAACGCTTGAGCTGGTTAAGCAAGCGGCGGGGATGCTGCAGCTGGAGATCACCGCCCGCCTGTCGATGAGCCTCAACAATACCCCGCTGCAGGGAGCCCATATCAACGTCGTCAGCGGCAACTTTATCATTGCCCAGCCGCTGGGTGTCGATGACGGTGTCGATTATTGCCACAGCGGACGCATTCGCCGCATTGACGAAGAGGCGATTCATCGTCAGCTCGACAGTGGCGCCATTGTACTGATGGGGCCGGTCGCAGTGTCGGTCACCGGCGAGAGTTTTAACCTGACCTCTGAAGAGATCGCCACCCAGTTGGCCATTAAGCTGAAGGCAGAGAAAATGATCGGCTTCTGTTCGTCGCAGGGGGTCTACAACCAGGAAGGGGAAATTGTCTCCGAACTGTTCCCCAACGAAGCACAGTCCCGGGTCGAAGAGCTGGAAGCGGACGAAGATTATAACTCCGGTACCGTGCGCTTTCTGCGCGGGGCCGTGAAGGCCTGCCGCAGCGGCGTGCGACGCTGCCACCTGATCAGCTATCAGGAAGACGGCGCACTGCTGCAGGAGCTATTCTCACGCGACGGCATCGGCACCCAGATCGTGATGGAGAGCGCGGAGCAGATCCGCCGGGCGACCATCAACGATATCGGCGGTATTCTTGAGCTGATAAGCCCGCTTGAGCAGCAGGGCATCCTGGTGCGCCGCTCCCGCGAGCAGCTGGAGATGGAAATCGACAAATTCACCATTATTCAGCGCGATAACACCACTATCGCCTGCGCTGCCCTCTATCCTTTCCCGGAAGAGAAGATCGGCGAAATGGCCTGCGTGGCGGTGCATCCGGATTACCGGAGCTCGTCGCGGGGAGAGGTGCTGCTGGAGCGTATTGCCGCCCAGGCCAGACAGATGGGGCTGAGCAAGCTGTTCGTGCTAACCACCCGCAGCATCCACTGGTTCCAGGAGCGCGGCTTCACGCCGGTGGATATCGACCTGCTGCCAGAGAGTAAAAAGCAGATGTATAACTATCAGCGCCGGTCGAAGGTGCTGATGGCCGACCTCGCTTAAGCCCTTCTTCACTCTTTCTAACGGCCCGGGATAAAACGGCGTTTATCGTCTAATTCCGGGCCGTTCTTCAGCCCCTCTTCGCAACGGCGCCTGTCTGCGACAAGCGGGCGAAATTCCTGGTTTCCGCGCAAGCCATTTCTTTCTCGCTGGCTCACCGATATGCTACTGACTGTCGACAGGACGTCGACTGGCGCAACGGCCACCACCCGCCCTGCAAGGATCGCTGAAATAATGGAAACCAAACCGAACTGGCTGGTCAGACATATCAACCTCATTACCGCCACGGTCACCCTCTATCCGTGGTTGCTGATGATACTGCTCCTCTGGGATAACCAGCGCCATCATCAGCATGGTTATGCCGCGCTCGGCGCCGCCATCGCGATATTATTCCTGCTGGTCCTGACATCCGGCATGAATGTTCTCATCTCCTCGCTGGTGATTTTTGTTGCCCGCTGTTCCTCCCCACCGCTGGCCAGCGGCGCGGCAGTCCGCTTTTTCGCGATGAATTCGATATCGGTGCTCTGGCTCATCCCCATGTTCTTCAGCTACTGATTTTTCTGCCAGCCGGGCAACGGGCTGCATCATTTTCCCATCGCCCGGATGCGGCCTCTCAGGGGGATTCGCGCCCGGCGAAAATCTCCGCCAGGCCGCTGCGCCGCTCGGTGCGCGTCACAATGGCCTGGGAGAGCACCTGCTCGTCGGCATAGAGTGACAATCGCTGTTTCGCGCGGGTGATCGCCGTGTAGACCAGTTCGCGGGTCACCAGCGGGACGCTGCGCGCCGGCAGGATCAGCGCCGCATGTTCGAACTCGGAGCCCTGCGATTTATGCACGGTCATCGCCCAGGCGGTATCATGCTCCGGCAGGCGACTCGGCTGCACCGACTTGATGGTGCCGTCGGGCATCAGGAACCACACCCGCAGCTCGCCGTTGCGCTCGAGCGCTATCCCGATATCGCCGTTAAACAGCCCCAGCGCGCTGTCATTGCGCGATATCATGATCGGTCGGCCGTCATACCAGCGGGAGTGGCGCGGCAGAGCGATCGCCCGCTGGCGGTTGAGCCGCTGCTCCAACCGCTCATTGACGCCGCTCACGCCGTACGGCCCTTCGCGCAGCGCGCACAGCAGCTGGAATTCGCTGAAAGCGGCCAGCATGGCCTGCGGTTCGGCCCGCTCGCGGCGCAGCTGCAGGTAGCGTTCATAACCCTGCTGGGCCGCGCCGAGCATGGCCTCGTACTCGTCGGTCGTGCTGAGGGGATGAAGCGCGATATCGTCAAACGGCTGGCGCAGCGTGGCCTTCACCTCCGCGCGCGCGCCAGCATTCACCGCCCGCGCCAGGCTCCCGATGCCGGAGTGACTGCCGAAGCGATAGCTCTTTTGCAGCAGGCACAAGCTGTCTCTCAGCGCGCCAGCGATAGTCCCATCGCCCGCCGGCACCGGAGAACCGGTCAGCCGGGTCAGCTCCTGCGCCCGCGCGGCAGTGTAGCCCGAGCTCGCCCAGGCGCAGATATCCCCCAGCACCGCCCCCGCTTCCACGGAGGCCAGCTGGTCGCGATCGCCGAGGAAAATCACCCGCCCGTGGGCCGGCAGCGCGTCGATAAGCCGCGACATCATCGGCAGGTCAATCATCGAGGCTTCATCCACCACCAGCACATCCAGATGCAGCGGGTTGCCGGCGTGATAGCGCATGCGCTGGCTGCCGGGCTGGGCGCCCAGCAGACGATGCAGCGTGCTGGCCTCGGTGGGAATTAACGCTTTCTGCGCATCGGTCAGCGGCAGCTTTCTCAGCGCCGCGCCCAGCGATTCGGTCAGGCGCGCCGCCGCTTTCCCCGTCGGTGCCGCCAGGCGAATACGACAGCGCGGACTGTCGTCAATCTGGATCAGCGCCGCCAGAAGCTTCGCCACGGTGGTGGTTTTCCCGGTCCCGGGACCGCCGGAGATCACCGAGATGCGGCGAGTCAGCGCCACCGCCGCGGCCACTTTTTGCCAGTCGGTTTCGCCAGTGGCGGGAAACAGCGCATTTAGCGTTGACGCCAGCCGCGCCTCATCCATCTCCAGCACCCGGTTGGCTTCGTTAAAGAAGCGGGCGACGGTCAGCTCGTTGCGCCACATCCGATTCAGATAGAGCCGGTCGCCGCACAAAATCATCGGCGTCGGGGCATCGCCACTGCTTACCGCCGATGAGGAAAGCAGTAACGCTGGCCAGTCCTCCGGCGCGCCGGCTTCGGCCAGCAGCCGATCGCGGATCTCCCCCGCTTTCCCGCTCAGCGCCTCATCGTCGTTCAGCCGCGAGAGCGGCAGGCAGACGTGCCCTTCTCCGGCATCCCGGCTCAGTAACGCCGCCGCCAGCTTAACCGCCGGCGGGTCGTTTTGCGCCACCATCAGGGCAAACTGGACGTCCAATGGCCGCAGCAGACGCTGCTCCACCGCGGCCAGCAGTAGTTGTTCGAAAGTCATGAGGCCTCCTCCTGAGTTTCTCCGGCAAAAAGCTGATCCAGACCGTCAATCAGCGGTCGCACCGGCCGGGTGGTGAAGATCCCCTGCTCCCCCTCCTGCCCGTCCATGCCGCGCAGGAAGAGATAAATCACGCCGCCGAAGTGGCGGTCATAGTCATAATCGGCCAGCCGGTGGCGCAGATAGCGGTGCAGCGCCAGGCTGTACAGCTGATACTGCAGATCGTAGCGGTGGGCACGCATCGCCTGCTCCATCGCCGGCCGGGTGTAGGCCTCGCGATCTTCCCCCAGCCAGTTGGATTTGTAATCCAGCAGGTAATAACGGCCTTGGTGGCGGAAGACCAGATCGATAAAGCCCTTCAGCATGCCGCGCACCTGGCGGAAATCCAGTGGCGGCGTGTCGGCGGAGAGCGGATCGTACTGGCGGATAAGCGCATCAAGGCGCTCCGCCGTCAGCAGCTGGGCGATAGGCAGGTAAAACGCCATCTCCACCTGTTTGTCCCGCGCCGCAAGCTGATTGAGCGCGATATCCGCCCCCGGCAGGCGGGTCTTCAGCACGCCGCCCAGCCAGTCGGTCAGCACCGGCGCCCACTGCGCATCAAACCCGCTCAGCTGCAGCTTCTCTGCCATCCATCCGTCGGGCACCGGCTGGGTGAAGTCCAGCTCCTCAAACAGGCTGTGCAGGAAGGTCCCCGGCGCGGCGCCGCGCGGGAACTGGTGTGGCGTCAACTGCGGCTCTTCCACGACTTCGCCGACGCCGGCGGCATCGACATCCAGGCGCGGCAGCAGATCCTGCCCGCCGCTGAAACCATGCTGCTGCAGTCCGGAGTAGCTGGTCACCCGCCAGTCATCGGCGATGCGGCGCTGCAGCTCGCGCGCCGACAGCGGGGGGATGGTCGCCGCGGGCGCCTGCCACGGGGTCAGATCCAGCTCGCCCGGTCTCTGTAATGCAATATCGCCATGACAGAAGTCTGCCAGCTGCGCGGCCAGCCCGGCGGCGTCCATGGCTTCGCCCGCCTGCAACAGCCGCCCCAGCGCGCTGAGGTGGAAATTGCTGTTGCCAGATTTCCGGCTGCTGAGCGGCGCCACCCCGAGGCTGCAGTGCCAGACCGCGCGGGTCAGGGCGACGTACAGCAGGCGCAGATCTTCCGCCAGCCGTTCCGCCTCCGCCAGCTCGAGGCTGGCCTCATCCTGGCCCAGATCCAGTACCGCCGCGAACGTCTCGCGATCGTGGTAGAACGCCTGGTCCTGTTTACGAAACCGGGCGATAAACGGCAGCCAGACCAGGGGGTATTCCAGCCCTTTTGACTTGTGAATGGTGACAATTTGCACCAGGTGCTTATCGCTTTCGAGACGCATCTGCTGGCTGGCGGCGTTGCTGTCCGGCTCGGCGATATGCTGCGCCAGCCAGCGCACCAGGGCATGCTCGCTTTCCAGTTGGCTGGCCGCCTCCTGCAGCAGTTCGCTGATATGCAGAATGTCGGTTAAGCGCCGCTCGCCGCCGCGGGTCGCCAGCAGATTCTCGGCGATATGCCGGGCCGTCATCAACGCCCGCAGCATCGGCATCACTCCGCGCTGACGCCAGATCTGGCGGTATTCGCTGAACTCTTCCACCAGCGCGTCCCACGCCTGCTCATCCTGGTTCAGGTTTTCAATATCCAGCGCGGTCAGGCCAAACATCGAGGTCGCCAGCGCGCTGCGCAGGGTATTTTCCCGCTCCGGGGCCAGCACCGCCTGCAGCAGCCAGAGCAGCTCCTGGGCCTCCAGCGTCTCAAAAACGCTGTCGCGGTTAGAGAGGTAGACCGAGGGGATGCCCAGCGTCTGCAGCGCTTCACGCACCTGCGCCGCCTCCAGCCGGTTGCGCACCAGCACGGTGATATCCGAGGCCTGCACCGGGCGCGAGGTTTCCCCGCGCCACAGCAGCGCGCGCCCCTGCTGGCCGGCGCTCAGCAAGTCGCGGATCTGCGTGGCGCAGAGCTGCGCCATAAACGTCTGATAATCGCCAGAGCCGACGGTGTCGCCGGGCATCAGCCAGACGTTCATCGCCGGTACGTCCGCCGCGTCAACGGTAAAGCGCAGCCCCTGATTCTTTGCCGCCGCCTTCACCGGCAGAAACGGGATCTCGCGGAACATGAAGGGGTTATCGCTGAGGCTGAACAGCCGATTGACGCTGCCCACCATGCCCGGCGAGGAGCGCCAGTTGGTATCGAGGGTGTAGTGCGCGGCAACGTCGCCGCGCGCTTTCATATAGGTAAAGATATCGGCGCCGCGAAAGGCGTAGATGGCCTGCTTCGGATCGCCGATCAGCAGCAGCGCCGTCTCCGGCTGCCGGCGCCAGATGCGGCGGAAAATACGGTACTGCTGGGGGTCGGTGTCCTGAAATTCATCGATCATCGCCACCGGAAAACGCTGGCGAATGGCGCTGGCCAGCGTCTCGCCGCTGTCGCCGCGCAGCGCCTCGTCAAGCCGGCTGAGCATATCGTCAAACCCCAGCTCGCCGCGGCGGCGCTTTTCGCGGGCGACCGCATCGCGGATCTCGACCATCGCTCTCGCCAGCACCAGATCGGTGAGCGTTAGCGACGAGGCCAACAGCGACTCCACGGCGCTAAACAGAGGGTGCACCGGCGGTTCGCCACCGGCTTTGGTACGCTCATGCAGAAACGACTGGGCAAATTTCTCCAGCGCGTCGGGCAGCTGGTAGCTCAACGTCTCTTCCTGCGCCCAGGCGTTCACTTTCTCAATCCACTTGCCCTGGTTGCCACGATTGAACTTCCGTCGGTCGAGCCCGGAATTTTCCAGCACGCCTTCTATCTCGCCCACCTGATCGCGCCACTGCTGCTTGAGCGCGTCAATGCGGCCGATGATCTGCTGATGGCGTTCGGCCAGCGTCTCGTCGGGGGCTGGCGGCGACTTAAGCTGCGGCGCTTCGCCCTGCAGCCAGCGGTCAAGGGACTTCAGCAGATCGCGCGGCCCTTTCCAAACGTCGTGGATCACCGCCGCGATATCACGGGTCAGCGGATAGCAGTGGCGGCGCCAGAAGTCAGCGCAGGCTTGATAGCGCAGGCGGGATTCATCCTCGATCAGCTGCTGCTCGAACAGCATGCCCGACTCGAAGGCGTTAAGGCTCAGCATCCGTTGGCAAAAGCCGTGGATGGTGAATACCGCCGCCTCGTCCATCTGCCGTTCGGCCAGCAGCAGCGTCTTCGCGGCGTCGTCTTTATCGTCGATCTCCGCCAGCAGCGCGCTGTAGAGCGGGTTGTCGGATTCGCCGCGCAGGCAGGCGATGCGCAGTTCGTGGATGTTGCTGCGGATACGCCCGCGCAGCTCTTCGGTCGCCGCCTCGGTAAAGGTCACCACCAGCAGCTCTTCAACGCTGATGGCGCGGGGATAGGCAGACTCGCCGCCCAGCCCCAGCAGCAGCCGCAGATACAGCGCGGCGATGGTAAAGGTTTTTCCGGTGCCCGCAGAGGCTTCTATCAGGCGCTCGCCCCTCAGGGGCAAGCGCAGGGGATCCAAAGACTCAGCGGTGTCGGTCATTCATTCTCTCGCATCAGGGGTAAGGATTGCTGCAATGCGCTGACGTTTTCCCACACTTTGCCGCCTTTCGGCTGGGCATAGTCCGCTTTGCCATTCTGGCTACCGGAAATCTGGGACAGTATCGTCATGCCCTGCGGATCCACCACCGTCTGATGGAAGAAGTCGGCAAGTTTTTGCGGCGTCAGCAGTTTAATCTGAGCCACTACTTTATCACGTGAATCAAAACGCATATTACCGCGATCGAAATCTTTGCTCAGTTTCGAGGCTTCATCGCCCAGCGTCTGCGGCGCCTGCAGCATCTGGCTTATCACCGCCTGCTGGAGCTGAGCAAACTCTTCCGGCTTCATCGCCCGCAGCTTCGCCTCCGCGGTGGGGAAGAAGGCCTGGAACCGCTGCCAGAGGTAGGCCGGTTGCTTATCGCTACTCTGCAGCAGGAAGCCCATGCCCCACTGGCGCCCCACGTTCATCGGGAAGGCAAAGACCGCATAGCCGAGCTGCTCTTCGGTACGCAGCTGGTTGTAGAACCACGGCTGAATAATCTGTCCCAGCAGGGTGCTGGCGGCGGTACTGCTGAACTCATCAACATTGGGCGGCGCGAACACCGCGGCCAGCGCGGAGTCGGTGCTGTTGCCCGCTTTGTTGAAGATCGCCAGCTGCTGCCGGTTCACCACCACGTCTTTGTTGCGGCACCATTCGTTGCCGTCAGCGCCCAGCTGCTGCTGGATCTGGCGGGCCAGCGTCGTGGCGGCATCGGCGGTCATATTGCCGATCACCATCAGTTCAGGACGCCCCTTGGTTTTCAGGTTGGCGCGGTAGTCGAGCACCTCTTTAAGAGTGATGGAGGGCAGCAACGCCCGGCGCACTTCGCGCTGGAAGTACGGCACCTGGGAGACCATCTGGATCGGCATTATCGCCTGATCGTAGGCTTTGCCTTTCTCGGCGGAGTCCATCATCTGCGCATACCAGGATTTGGCCTGCTCCAGCTGCTCCTCGGTCGGCGTATAGCTGAAGTATCCCTGCAACAGATCGCTGAACAGCGCCGGAAGGTGCTGGGTATAGCCGTTGGCATTAACCATTAATCCGTTATTAGCGCCGGTGGAGAACGAAATGCCGCCGACCGCCGCCTGGTTACTGAGCTGATCGAGGGCGATGCCGGCGAGATAATCGTTGAGGGCAAACATCACCTGCCGGCGAGCGCTGTCCATCGCCTGGGGATTACGCAGCACCAGGGAGATATCCGCCTTCGGCTCGCTGGCAAAATACTGGCTCGGGGCATACACCACCCGCAGCGTCGGTTCATCCAGGATCAGCTGCGGATGCGGCCAGGCTTTATCGCTTTTGATGAGGGTGAAATCATCCGGAATATAGGGGTTGAGCACCGGCAGCTGCAGCTGGATGGCCTGCGATTTTTGCTGCCAGTCAGCGAATGTCTGCTCGCTAATCTTATCCACCTGATACGGCGCATCGACAAAATAGGCCGTCTTGTTATGCGGCTCCTGGGGGCTGATATACCAGATACGGGCGTTCTGCGGGGTCATCATCGCCAGCCGGTCTTTGATCGCCTGCGGGTCGTACTGGTCGGCAATATTCACCACGTCCAGCGCATGCTCGACCGGCACCCGGATCATGGTATCCGCCAGCCATTCCACGTAGTCCATGTCGCGGTTGATCGACGGATAGCGGAAATCCAGCGCCAGCACATGCGCCAGTTCGTCGAAGTACCGTTTGTCGATGCCCTGGGTACGCAGGAGGTCAAGGTAGCTGAAAATGGCCGCCGTCACTTCGTCGCGGTGAGCCAGGCCTTTATCGGTGAGAGTGGCAGAGATCGCCAGCACACCGCTGTTGCCGTTTACCACCGGATCGGAATCCGCGCGGATACCTTCCGCCAGCCCCTGCTTTTGCAGCCAGTCGGAGAGCGTGCCCGGGCTGCGGTTGCCGATGAGATAGGTGACCAGCTCATCAGTTTTGCTGCGGAAGCGATCGCTGTTGTTGTCGATGCGAAACTCGACGCGCAGCACTTTACGCGGCATCGCTGGAACATAGTGAATAATGATGCCTTTTTGCGCATCCGTTACCACCGGGACGGTAATTTCCGGCCTGCTGATCTGACGATTCGGCACGCGGCCAAAAGTGTCAGCAGCCATGCGCGCCAGCTCCGGCAACGGCTTGTTGCTGTAGATCACCGCTTTCATCAGGTTGGCGGAGTACCAGCTATCGCGGAAGGTGTGCAGCGCATCAAGCACCGGACTGCCGGGCTTATCGCTGAGCGTCTCGAGGTTACCACCGGAGAAGTGGGCCGCCGGGTGGGCCGGGTTGATGGTCTCCGCGCTGACCTGGGCCATACGCATCCCGTCTCGCGTCCGGGCCATCGTCAGCTCGGCGTTGACCGCGTTACGTTCGCGGTCGGCATATTTTTTATCCAGCAGCGGCGCGGCGATGGCGTCGGCCAGGCGGTCTACGGCCCCGTCTAGCGCATCATTCTCCACTTCGAGATAAAACGCGGTGCGGTAGGGCGCGGTGCTGGCGTTATGGCTGCCGCCGTGCAGCTTAAGAAACTCTGCAAGGCTGTCAGGCTGGGGATATTTTTGCGACCCCATCAGCGTCATATGTTCCAGAAAATGCGCCAGCCCCTGATGATCGGCCGGATCCTGCAGGGATCCCACCGGCACCACCAGCGCCGACAGCGATTTCACCGCCTGCGGATCGGAAACCAGCAGCACGACCATGCCGTTATCAAGGCGGATCGCCTGATACTGACGCGTATCTTTTTCGCTTTTGCGGATCGTCTCCTGAATCGGCTGCCATCCGGTGTCGGCCTGACTAAACGGCGCCCAGAGGGCGGCCAGCACAACAAAAACCTTGAACCATAAACTGCGGGGCATTCACGAACCTCATCATTAACAAACTTGCGCTGCACAGCGTGCAGCCTTTTATGTCCATCAGTCCGTGATACGTTGCGCATAATAAATGAACCGCCATTCACTGCGCAATTTTTATACTATTTAAATTTGTGTGGACTGATGGTAACGATATAGCGGTAACAGATAACGCTGCGTCTGGGCAATGATTTCTTCGTAATGCGCCGGCTCCAGCGAACGCCACAGGCGTTGATACCAGATATCGGCGCCCTCCCCGCTGACCACCATGTTACCTTCGTAGGTCTGCAGGAATTTGCTCCGCGCTTTCTGCTGCGTCTCTTCGTCCATTAAGATGACATCCTTTTCGGCGTCGTAACAGGCTTTCAGCCAGGCACCACCGCTTTCCGGCAGCAGCAGCAGCGGCTGTGACATCCCCTGCAAATAGCCATCCACCAGCGCATTAAGGTACGCCTGCGCCTCGGCGGGCGCCAGCGCCGGGAAGCGCCACTCTCCCTCTTTACGCACAAACAGCCGGCTCTCGCCGGTGCCGCCGCTGGCACAGTAGACAAGATGTTCCAGCCAAAGTTGCATCCCCTGGGAGACGCTCAGCAGCGAAGGCCGCCAGCGCAGCAGCCCGTCCGGCTGCACCTGCTGCAGCCAGCCGGTGAGATTTACGCTGCCGCACTGCAGATCGATCTCCATGCTCTGCGCCTGCTGGCGCTCGGCCATCACTCGCTCGGCCAGGGCCTGCATCTCCAGGCGCTGCGTCTCCCAGACCAGCTCGCCAAAGGCGCCATACGGCAGCTCGCCGGCGGCGCGAAAGCGGCGGAACATAGCCGAGACGTCCTGCTCCTCGATAAGTGTATTGAGCAACTGCTGATTCAGTTGATAACGGCTCAGCCCTTCAAGAGTGAAGGGTTCGTCGTCAGGAATATCGTCCTCTTCCGCGCGGAAATTGACCCGCAGACGCTGCTGAAAAAACGCGCGAACCGGGTGCTGCCAGAAACGCAGGAGCTGCTCGAACGGCAGGCTGTCAATCGGCGGCGCGGTGAGCGGCTGAATGAAGTCGCTATGCGCTTCCCCCTGCTGACCGGCGGCGGCCAGCCATTCGCGGGCGTAGCTTTTGTTCTCGTCCTCCTGAAAATTGGCGACGTCGAACGGCATGCGCGTATGCAGATGGGTGATATGAGCTTTGACACGGGCTTCGCTGGCGTCACAATCAAGCGCCTCGTCGCCAGCGAGACAGTGGCTCTGGCCGATATAATCCGCCAGCTCCTGCACCAGCACCGAGGGAAAGCGCTCGCTGTTATCCTGGATCGAACGGCCGATATAGCTGATATACAGCGTCTGTTCGGCGGACATCAGCGCTTCGAGGAACAGATAGCGGTCATCATCACGCCGGCTGCGGTCGCCGCGCTGCGGCTTCTGGCTCATCAAATCAAAGCCCAGCGGCGGCAGCGTTCGCGGATAAACCCCGTCGTTCATCCCCAGCAGGCAAACCACTTTGAAAGGAATAGAGCGCATCGGCATCAGGGTGCAGATGTTGACCGGGCCGGCAAGAAAGCGCTGACTGATCCGCTGCTGATCCAGACGCTGGGCCAGTTCGTCGCGCAGCAGCGTCAGTGGCACCTGGTCGCCATACTGTGCTTCCAGACCGCTATCAATAACCGCCAGCCATTGTTGCTCAATCAGCGCCAGCGCCGCTTCGGTCTCGCTGTCCGGCAGGAAAAAGTCATTCAGCAGATCGCGACAAACCGGCAGCCACTCCGCCAGCGGCCGCTGCTGGGCGAGGCCGCGTCGCCACAGATTAAGCTGCATCAGCAGCGACGCGAGGTTGCCCACCAGTTCGGCGATCAAACCGCTGGATTCGTCATACGGCAGCACCGACTGCCATTCTCCCTCGCGGCTGTCCATGGCGTAGCCCAACAGCATGCGGGTAAGGCCGAACCGCCAGGTATGCTGCCCGGTCGCCGGCAGGTCCAGCTCGCGAACGTTGTCGTCATCCATTCCCCAGCGGACGCCGGACTCGTTCACCCACTGACGCAGGTAGCGCAGCCCTTCTTCCGTGATATTAAAGCGCGCCGCCAGCACCGGTACGTCCAGCAGCGCCAGCACATCTTCGCTGGCGAATCGGCTGTCCGGCAGCGAGAGCAGCGTAATAAACGCCTGCAGCACCGGGTGCGACTCGCGGGCGCGCCGGTCGGAGATCGCCCACGGCAGCCAGCGATCGCCGCTGGCCGCGCCAAACACCGCCTGTATGTAGGGGCTGTAGCTGTCGATATCCGCCACCATGACGATGATATCCCGCGGCGTGAGCGTCGGATCCGCCTCCAGCATCGCCAGCAGCCGATCGTGCAGAACTTCCACTTCGCGCTGCGGACTGTGGCAGACGTGAATGCTCAGACTGCGGTCATCCAGCGCCAGCGGACGTTTGTCGCGACTGTGGGCGAACGCCTCTGCGCTCTGCCCGGCCACCGCCGCGTTGCGCAGTTCGAGGATATCCGACTGCAGGTTATGCAACAGGTTATCAGGGGCAATGTCGACAAAGGCATCCAGCTCCTCATATCGCTCCAGCCCTGCCAACAGGTAGATATAGTCGCGCCCCAGTTTGCCCCAGGAGGCGAGCAACGGGTTGCCGACATCCTGCTCCCCTGCGTCATTAAACAACCCTGGCGCCTGCTCGGTGTCGCGAAACAGGGGTAGCGCGCGCGCCTCACGGTGATGGCGTCGCTGGCGCGACAGCAGCTTCGCCAGAAACGCCGGATCCTTAATGTCTCCCCAGTAGTAGCGGCAGGGGTTGGTGAACAGCACATAGACATCAACATGCTTACCCAGCGCCTGCAGCGCCTGCAGGTAGACCGGCGGCAGCGCAGAAATCCCGCAGATGAAAACGCGCGACGGCAGCCCGGCGGGCGGTTCGTCCGCTTTCTCCAGGGTGCTGATAAAGCGCTGGTAGAGATTGGCGCGGTGCCACTGCGGTTGCCCCAGCTCGGCGGTGTAGCTCACCAGCGCCTGCCACAGCGGCGCCTGCCACTGCTGTGCGTCGCCGAGGCCATCAACCCGCTGGCCGGCCTCCCAGCGCATCAGCCACTCCGGGCGATAGACGAGGTACTGGTCATAGAGGTCCGCCACCCGGGCTGCGAGTTGAAACAGCTTGCGCTTGTCACCGTCATCGCTCAGATACTGGCGCAGCAAGATAAAATCGTCTTCCTCCAGGTGCTGCGGCAGGAGGGTCATCAGCTTCCAGCTCATGCTCTGCTTGCTGAAGGCGCTTTCACCCGGAATATCTTTCAGGACGCGCACAAACATGTCCCAGATAAAGCTCGCCGGCAGCGGGAACTCGATATTGGCGGCAATCCCGAAGCGCGAGGCCAGGGTCATCTGCAGCCACTGCGCCATGCCGGTACTCTGCACCAGCACCATTTCGGCCTGAAAAGGGTCATCCAGCCGCTGGCGCTCGACGATAAATTCCATCAACGCCTCGAGAACATCCAGCCGGTTTGAGTGGTATACCCTTAACATAATTGCTCCTGACTACTGACTGACCGGGCAATGCAGCCGGGTCATCTGCGCCCGCTTGGCAACGGGCCTACTGATCGTTACCGTGATGCTGACACATCTTTGCGTCGATGTCTGCATACGGCTTACCTGCCCGTGTGCCGGCGACGACGGCGCGGAGAGCTGGCTATAGCGCCACGCGTCGCGCCACAGCTGACGCGTCTGGTTCAACTGGTGAACCCCTTGCGCCATTCCGCGCTGATAGCCGCCCAGCGCGGTAACCGTCAGCACCATCAGTGCCATCGCCAGCACGGTCTCCGGCAGGCTAAACCCCCGCTGACGCTTCAGGGCATTTGACATAAGCTCACCTCCCTGAGCGGGCAAAAATCGCTCCAGCCGTGGGCGGAAAAACGCACCTGCCCGCCGCCCACCTCGCCGGACTGCCAGACCTGCACCTCGCCGCTGGCGCTGCTGAGCAGCAGCGAACCGTCGCTGAAGATACGCAGACAGGCACGCCAGCCCTGCTGTGCCTGCTCCCGGCAGGCCAGTGGTACCTGCGCCGACCAGGCCTGCTGTTTTCCCCACTGCAGCGCCGAATGGGCAATGGCCGTATCGCGGATCGCCTGCGTTTCGCTAGCAGTTTGCGCCAGCAGCGCCCGCTGCTGCAGGTTAAGCCCCTCGAGTAACAGGCTGCCGAGAGTCAGCAACAGGAGCACCATCAGCAGCGACGACATCCCACGCTGGCGGATCACAGGTTATACCCCGTCACCCGCTGCTCCACCTCACTCACCAGCCCCGCCTGCCGGGCAGAGCGCGCCGCCAGCGTCACGCTCAGCTCCGGCGCAAAGCCCGTGGTGACCAGACGCTGTACCGAGAAGCGCGTCACTACGATAGCGGCCGGGTTGGTGATTTTTTCCCATCCGCTGCCGCGGCAGTCGCTGGCCCCGCGCAAGGTCTCCAGCGCACCGTCGCGCAGGCGAAAGCCAGTACTCTCCGCCATTGCCGCAGGGGAGGTTTCCCATCTCCCGTTGCTGTTCGCATCCCAGCGTACAATCAGGCACTCGCCGCCGGCGGTTAGCTCCAGCCCGGCGCCGCCGCACGCTCCCCGGCAATACCCGGCGCGCTGCAGGTGTTTCCCCACGGCATGCACGCGCTGCCACAGCTCATTCTCCAGGGTCAGCTGTTCGCCCTGGCGCAGAATATGGCGCTGCAGGGCAGGCAGAAAGCGGCAGGCTCCGATCAGCAGCAGCGAGCCAATTGCCATGGCGATAAGCGCCTCCGCCAGGGAAAATCCGCGGCGGCTCACTGGCATCCTCCTGCGCTGTCGCTGGGGCATAAACGAATCCGCCCCCAGTGTGAGATCACGATGCTCCAGCTGCCGGCCGCGCTCTGCAGCCGCAGATTCCCCGCCCAGGCGGTGCTGCGCAGACCATAAAACCCGAGGCCAGGCGTAACACCGACCAACGTGATCCCCGGCCAGCGCGGGCGCAGCGTGAAGGCCGACCCGGCGGTGCAGTCCGCCCCTTCCCCCTGCGCACTCAGGCACCAGCCCTGCTCGTCCTGGCCGACGCGAAGCACACGGTCACGGTTGTACGCGTTGGCGTCATCGCGCAGAAAGACCAGAAAATCCCGCACCTGGACGGCGGTTTGCCACAATCGTTGCTGTTGCTGCCAGCGCTGCCAGCCGTACAGGCCGCCGACGCTGAGGATCATCATCAATGTCAGCGTTACCAGGGTTTCCATCAGGGTATAGCCATGTTCTCTGTTCATGGCGTCGAGTATGCCGCGGCGGTTGGCCCTGGCGCGACGACGGAAAATAGCTTTCCCGGCCAGATACGCAAAAAAGGTTTGCATACTCGACAGAAGAACATTTTTTTGCGAGCGTCTACCCAACTTCGCCTACCGCAACCGCCGGGGGGCAGTGGGCAGGCTGAAGCGAACTTATCCCTGTGGCTATGGAGATATCCTCCATTCTGATGGTGCAAAAGGCATAAAAAAACCGGCGCCATCGGGCGCCGGTTGGTCATCTCTGCTGGGGGTTAAATCGCCACCGGCGCTTTAATGCCCGGGTGCGGATCGTAACCTTCAATCTCGAAGTCTTCAAAGCGGTAGTCGAAAATCGACGCCGGTTTGCGTTTGATGACCAGCTTCGGCAACGGACGCAGTTCGCGGCTCAACTGCAGGTTGGTCTGCTCAAGATGGTTGCTGTACAGATGGGTGTCGCCACCCGTCCAGACGAAATCACCGACCTGCAGATCGCACTGCTGCGCCACCATATGCACCAACAGCGCGTAGCTGGCGATGTTAAACGGCAGGCCGAGGAACACGTCACAGGAGCGCTGGTACAGCTGGCAGGAGAGCTTGCCGTCGGCGACGTAGAACTGGAAGAAGGCGTGGCACGGCGCCAGGGCCATTTTATCCAGCTCGCCGACGTTCCACGCCGAGACGATGATCCGGCGGGAGTCCGGGTCGTTTTTCAGCTGGTTCATCACCGTGGTGATCTGGTCGATATGACGACCATCCGGCGCAGGCCAGGAGCGCCACTGTTTGCCGTAGACCGGCCCCAGGTCGCCATTTTCATCTGCCCACTCATCCCAGATCGTGACGTTGTTGTCGTGCAGATAGGCGACGTTGGTGTCTCCCTGCAGGAACCACAGCAGTTCATGGATGATGGAGCGTAAATGACAGCGCTTGGTGGTCACCAGCGGGAAGCCTTCCTGCAGGTTAAAACGCATCTGATGGCCGAAAATAGAGATCGTGCCAGTGCCGGTGCGGTCATTTTTTGGCGTGCCCTCGGTGAGCACTTTCTGCATCAAATCAAGATACTGTTTCATGGTTCCTCAAGAATTCTGTTGCTGCGGACGGCGGCGGTAAGCCCAAACCATCATAATGATACCCGCAAGCACCATCGGGATCGAAAGAATCTGCCCCATGCTGATGTACTGCACCCAGCCGCCGGTGAACTGAGCGTCGGGCTGGCGGAAAAATTCCACGATAATACGGAACAGGCCGTAGCCAATCAGGAACAGACCGGAAACGGAGCCGGTCGGGCGCGGTTTACGGATAAACAGGTTCAGGATCAGGAACAGCACCACGCCTTCCAGCGCCAGCTCGTACAGCTGCGACGCGTGGCGCGGCAGCGCGCCGTAGGTATCAAACAGCGATTGCCATTCCGGATGCGTCGGCAGCAGCGCCAGGTCTTCGGCACGGGAGCCCGGGAAAATCATCGTGTAGTGGAAGCTCGGGTCCACGCGGCCCCACAGCTCACCGTTGATAAAGTTGCCCAGACGCCCGGCGCCAAGGCCAAACGGGATCAGCGGCGCGATAAAATCGGAAACCTGGAAGAAGGTGCGTTTGGTGCGTTTGGCGAAGATAATCATCACCAGGATCACGCCGATCAGGCCACCGTGGAACGACATGCCGCCGTCCCAGACGCGGAACAGATACAGCGGATCGGCAAGAAATACCGGCAGGTTGTAAAACAGCACGTAGCCGATACGGCCGCCCAGGAAGACGCCGAGGAAACCCGCGTAGAGCAGGTTTTCCACTTCATTTTTCGTCCAGCCGCTGCCCGGACGATTAGCGCGACGGGTGGCCAGCCACATCGCAAAGACAAAACCCACCAGGTACATCAAACCGTACCAGTGGAGGGAGACCGGGCCTAGAGAAAAAATGACCGGATCGAACTCCGGAAAATGCAGGTAGCCACTATTCATCTGTCACCATAAAGACTTGTTATTCCGCCGAAAGTGGACAGCGGTGATGATCTATGCCCGATAAAAACGGGCACGCCGAAGGAGGCGAATCATAGCATAAGCCTGGGGTGCGATCCGCGCCGAACGTGTAAAAGATATGTATACGGATGCTAACAGAATGCCGTTTTCCCGGCGGTACCCTCATTTTGCCGAATGGCGCGAACAGAGGATCCCCGGGTTACGGCTTACGCCTCACCCGGGCTACCGCTATCGCCCGCCGCGGATCAGGCCGCCGAGACCGCGACGCTCCATAAAGGCCGCCACCTGATGGCGCACCTCGGCGGTCATCTGGGCATCGAGGCTGCGACGCGACAGCTCCTGCGCCTCTTCGATATCAATGCGGCGCAGCAGATATTTCACCCTCGCCACCGAGCGGCCGTTCATCGACAGATGGCGATAACCGAGGCCGATAAGGATCGTCACGCACATCGGGTCGCCTGCCATCTCGCCGCACAGTCGCAGATCGATGCCAAAGCGCTCCGCGTCATGGGCAATCATCGCCAGCGCCCGTAATACCGCAGGATGCAGGCTGTCATACATGCTGGCGACCCGGGTATTGTTGCGGTCGACGGCCAGCAGGTACTGGGTCAGGTCGTTCGTCCCTACCGAGATAAAATCGATCCGACTGGCCAACTGCGGCAGCATAAAGACCATCGACGGGACCTCCAGCATCACCCCCAGGCGTGGACGTGGGATGGCGTAGCCGATCATCTCTTCCACTTCCCGGCTGGCGCGGTCGATCAGCCGACGGGCCTCATCCACCTCCTCCAGACTGGTCACCATCGGCAGCAAAATGCTGAGGTTGCCGGTGGCGGCGTTGGCGCGCAGCATCGCCCGCACCTGGATCAAAAAGATCTCCGGCTGATCGAGGGTGATGCGGATCCCGCGCCAGCCGAGGCACGGGTTCTCTTCACTGATCGGCATATACGGCAGCTGTTTATCCGCGCCGATGTCCAGGGTACGCAGGGTCACCGGTTTGCTGTTAAACATCTGCAGCATGCCCTGATACTGCGAGACCTGCTCCTCTTCAGAGGGGAAGCCGCTCTGCAGCATAAAGGGAATTTCGGTACGGTAGAGGCCAATGCCGTCAACAAAGCTGCCGAGCTTCTCTTCGTGCTCCGGGCTTAAGCCGGCGTTGAGCATGACTTTCACCCGCTCGCCGCTTTTCAGCTCCGACGCGCGCTGGAGATCGTCCTCCGCCAGGCGGCTGAGCTCGTTCTCTTCACTAATAAGGCGCTGATATTCCTGCAACAGGACAGGTTCTGGATCCACCAGCAGCTCACCGCGATAGCCATCGACAATCAGGGTATGGCCATGCAGCAGAGAGGGCTGGATATCGGCGCCCATCACCGTCGGGATCCCGAGGGCGCGTACCATAATGGCGGCATGGGAGTTGGCGGCGCCATCGCGCACCACCACGCCGACCAGACGATCCTGCGGCACTTCGGCGAGGGTGGTGGCCGACAGCTCGTCCGCCACGAGGATAATGCGCGCCGGCCAGGTGTTGGGCCCCTGAATGCTGTCGTCGAGATGGAACAGCAGACGCTGACCCAGGGTACGCAGATCGCCGGCCCGCTCTTTCAGATAACCGTCGCTGAGCGCGGCAAACTGTTCGGCGAACTTCTCAATGATCTTTTTGACCGCCCACTCAGCCACCGCGCCTTTGTCGACTTCGGCAAACAGCTCGCGACGCAGGCGGGCGTCAGAGAGGAGGTGCGAGTAGAGATCGAAAATCGCCGCCGTCTCTTTTTGCGCGCCGGCAGCATAGCGTTTGCTGTAGCGACGAAATTCGTTAGCCGCCTCTTCCAGCGCGCCGGTCAGGCGTTCGCGTTCCGAGGCGGTGTCCAGCGTCGAGGCTTCATACACCTGCTCCATCAGCGGCAGGCTGACGTCCATCCAGCCCTCGGCAATCGCCACCCCGGAAGAGGCCGGCAGGGCGCGAATGCGCGTCTGACGATACTGGCCGAACAGGGCGTTCAGCTGGGACTGGGAGAGGATCGCCGCCATCTGGGTGGCGAGGGTGACGAGGAAAGACTCTTCGCTTTCATCAAACTGACGCAGCTCGCGCTGCTGGACCACCAGCACGCCCAACAGCTGGCGGCGCTGAATGATCGGCACGCCAAGGAAGGCGCGGAAGCGGTCCTCTTTGACGGCAGGGATATATTTGAAGCTGGGGTGTTTTTGCGCATCAGCGAGGTTGATGGGCTCTGCCAGGCGGCCGACCAGCCCCACCAGGCCTTCATCGAACGCCAGCGCAACGGTGCGCCCGCGAGGTTTTTTTAACCCGCGGGTGGCCATCAGGTAATAGCAGCGTCGGTCATTGTCAGCCAGGTAAACCGAGCAGACTTCCGTCTCCATCGCCTGGCAGACATCCGTCACCAGAATATCCAGCGCCTCGTTTAAACGCGGCGCACTCGCGACCTTCTCGACTATTTCTCGCAACCGAGTGAGCATAATGTGCGTGGCTTAACCTCTTTTACGTCGATATGCAGGCGCGCTTTGCGGCTTAGGTGCACTCTCCGCCAGCGACATGGTCACGCTGGCGAACTCTTTCATCACCCGGCGGTAGACGTCGCGCTTGAACGACACCACCTGGCGAACCGGGTACCAGTAACTCACCCAACGCCAACCATCAAATTCAGGTGTACTGCTGGTTTGCATATTGATGTCCGCATCGTTGCCGATCAACTGCAAAAGAAACCACTTTTGTTTCTGGCCGATACAAACCGGCTTTGTGTCCCAACGCACCAAACGTTTAGGCAACTTGTAACGCAGCCAGTTACGGGTTGAGGCAAGGATCCGCACATCTTTACGGCTTAACCCGACCTCTTCAAACAATTCCCGATACATCGCCTGCTCTGCGGATTCTCCTGGATTTATGCCCCCTTGCGGGAACTGCCACGAGTGCTGACCATAGCGTCGGGCCCACATGACCTGGCCCTGACGATTACAGATTACAATACCGACATTTGGGCGGTAGCCATCGTCATCAATCACCGGACTACCTCAAGATAAGCTTCAATGTGAATGATTGTTTCACACTCGCCGGAAACGGTAAACCACTCTGTTCGCACACTGAGAACGGATAACATTTGAATAACTCACAGTAATTGCCAGAGTTATAAACAATGAATGCGGTTGGCGCCCTATTTTATTCACTTTTTCTGTGGATAGAGTTGTGAAGAAGTACGGAATTACCCCGGGAAAACCCGGAGTAATCTGAACATCGCACCGCTAACACCTTAAAATAATGATAGCATATTCATTAAGTTAGAATATATTCCTTTCACTTATTACAGCGTAACGTGACGATCATCACATATGCGATCCGCTGACTGATGAAAGATCGAGCAATGTCGATTTTATCCACAGATTACGCGCAGACCGCGGGCAGGTTTTCTCTAAAATTTCGATTTTCGTCGCACGTCAAGGCTGTAAATCGAACCAGTAGTGAGGCTTTTCCCCAGTTATCCCACTTTTCTGTGGATAACATGGTGTAAGATCCTGTTTATTGTCAGTGACCAGTTCTGGAAAACCTGTTTTCACGGTTTTCACCCGCGGCGAAATAAGTTTAAAAACTCATATAAATCATGGTATTGGTATAGTTACTCAGAAAACGGTAAACTCTATCCACAACGCGCAAAAATAGCGCTCATTTTTTAGCCAAAGGTAGCGACCTATGCCCACTATCGCCCCTCTCTCCTCGCCGCCGCAAAGTCAGGAACAGTTGCTGGCCCAGGCCCGTCAGCTGGCTGGCTATTCGCTGGGCGAGCTGGCGGCGCTGGCCGGGATCCCCATTCCGCGCGATCTGAAACGCGATAAAGGCTGGACGGGCATTTTGCTGGAGCTGTGGCTGGGCGCCAGCGCAGGCAGTAAACCCGAGCAGGATTTCGCCGCGCTGGGGGTCGAGCTCAAAACGATCCCCATCGACAGCCAGGGACGTCCGCTGGAGACCACCTTCGTCTGTGTCGCCCCGTTAACCGGCAATAGCGGCGTCACCTGGGAGAGCAGCCATGTGCGGCATAAGCTGCAGCGCGTCCTGTGGATCCCGGTGGAGGGTGAGCGCACCATCCCGCTGGCGGCACGGCGCGTCGGCGCACCACTGCTGTGGAGCCCCGACGAAGACGAGGAGCGCCAGCTGCGCATGGACTGGGAGGAACTGATGGATCTCATTGTTCTGGGCGAAGTTGAGCGCATTACCGCCCGCCACGGCGAGGTGCTGCAGTTAAGACCGAAAGCCGCCAACAGCAAGGCGCTGACCGAGGCCATCGGCGCGCACGGGGAGACGATCCTGACGCTGCCGCGCGGCTTTTACCTGAAAAAGAATTTTACCGCCGCCCTGCTCGCCCGCCATTTCTTGTTACAACACGATTAATTTTTTGTTCTGCGTTAGGGCTTGCATATAATTGCTGCTTTCTATTTTGCAGGACTTTGAACAATGTTATTTGCATGGATAACCGATCCTAACGCCTGGCTGGCGCTGGGCACGTTGACGCTGCTGGAGATCGTGCTCGGGATCGATAATATTATTTTTCTCTCTCTGGTCGTGGCCAAGCTCCCCACCGCCCAGCGCGCCCATGCGCGTCGGATCGGCTTAATGGGGGCGATGCTCATGCGCCTGGCGCTGCTGGCCTCTATCGCCTGGGTGGTGAAACTGACTAACCCGCTGTTCAGCGCCTTCGGACATGAGATTTCCTTTCGCGACCTGATCTTGCTGCTCGGCGGACTGTTCCTTATCTGGAAGGCCAGTAAAGAGATCCATGAATCTATCGAAGGTGAAGAAGAGGGGTTGAAGACGAACGTCCACTCCTTCCTCGGCGCTATCGTGCAGATCATGCTGCTGGATATCATCTTTAGCCTCGATTCAGTGATCACCGCCGTCGGCCTGTCGGATCATCTGTTCATCATGATGGCGGCGGTAGTGATTGCGGTGGGGGTGATGATGTTCGCCGCGCGACCTATCGGCGATTTTGTTGACCGTCATCCTTCGGTGAAAATGCTGGCGCTGTCGTTTCTGATCCTCGTCGGCTTTACCCTGATGCTTGAAAGCTTCGACGTCCATGTGCCGAAGGGATACATCTACTTCGCCATGTTCTTCTCTATTGCGGTGGAGAGCCTTAACCTGCTGCGCAATAAGAAAAACCCGCTGTAAACCACAAAATTGCAGCCTGGTCACAGGCTGCAACCCTTTTTCAGACTTTACTGCTTTTTATGTCTCACAAATCAGGCTATTAATAGAAGGGTATGGGGTGCAGCTACTCAAGAGGTGATGACGATGAAAAAATGGGCAGTATTGATTTCCGCCGTAGGACTGGCGTTCTCGGTTTCCGGTTGCAGCAGCGATTACGTCATGGCGACCAAAGATGGGCGAATGATTCTGACCGACGGTAAACCTACCGTGGATGACGATACCGGTTTAATCAGTTACGAAGATCAGCAGGGTAATAAAATGCAGATCAATCGTGACGACGTTTCGCAAATCATTAAGCGTTAATCTTTCCCCGTCGGCCCCAGCCTCTGTTGACGCTGCGCTTACCGACAACCAGTCTTTTGAGAAGAGTCGGGATACACCAGGACACCGCGGGTTCCACCCACCGCCCTCCTCGTCACCCGGCTTTTTTGATTTTTTACTTCCTCTTTTTCTCACCCTCTGCCATGTTGATACTCCTTTGTCGGGGAATGCCTGACCTTATAAATAAAAAGGAAGCTGGCTATGCAGTATCACCGTATCCCACACAGTTCTCTTGAAATCAGCACCCTCGGGCTGGGGACCATGACCTTTGGCGAGCAGAACAGCGAGGCCGATGCCCATCAGCAGCTCGACTATGCGGTTGCCAATGGCATCAATCTGATCGATGTCGCCGAAATGTACCCCGTCCCGCCGCGCCCGGAAACTCAGGGGCTGACCGAAACCTACGTCGGCAACTGGCTGGCGAAACGCGGCAATCGCGAAAAGCTGGTGCTGGCCTCCAAAGTCAGCGGGCCCGCGCGTAATAACGACAGCAGCATACGGCCTAATCACGTCCTGGACCGCAAAAATATCCGCGAGGCGCTGCACGCCAGCCTGAAGCGGCTGCAGACCGATTATCTCGACCTGTATCAGGTACACTGGCCGCAGCGCCCAACCAACTGCTTTGGCAAGCTGGGCTATACCTGGGCTGATGCCGCGCCCGCAGTGACCCTGCTGGATACCCTCGAAGCGCTGACCGAGTTCCAGCGAGCCGGGAAGATCCGCTACATCGGCGTGTCGAACGAAACCGCCTTCGGCGTGATGCGTTATCTGCACCTGGCGGATAAGCACGACCTGCCGCGGATTGTGACCATTCAGAACCCCTACAGCCTGCTGAACCGCAGCTTTGAAGTTGGCCTGGCGGAAGTCAGCCAGTTCGAAGGCGTGGGGCTGCTGGCCTACTCCTGCCTGGCTTTCGGCACACTGACCGGGAAATATCTCAACGGCGCCAAACCGGCAGGGGCGCGTAACACGCTGTTCAGCCGCTTTACGCGCTACAGCAGCGAACAGTCGCAGAAAGCGGTAGCGGCCTATGTGGATATCGCCAAACGCCACGGCCTCGATCCGGCGCAAATGGCGCTGGCCTTTGTGCGTCGGCAGCCATTTGTCGCCAGCACCCTGCTGGGCGCGACGACCATGGCGCAGCTGCAGGCCAACGTGGAAAGTTTGCAGCTTGAGCTGAGTGAAGAGGTGTTAGCGGAGATTGAAGCGGTGCATCAGGTTTATACCTACCCGGCACCGTAAGAAAGCAAAGCCCCGGGTGGCGGCGTATACGCCTTACCCGGGCTACCGAAGAGCAGACATTGGTGAACCCGTCGCCCGGTTAAGCGCAGCGCAAGCCGGGACGTTATTTACGCCGCCCCCAGACCCACAGCGCAGCAATGGCCACGGCAAAGACCGCACCAAACCCTACCCCAACGGCGACCGGCGGAACGCCCACGCTCACCGCCAGGGAATAGAGCCCCAGCATCAGCAGCATCGCCACGTTTTCGCCCAGGTTCTGTACCGCAATCGCGTTACCTGCCCCGACCGAATGTTTCCCACGCTCCTGCAGCAGCGCGTTCAACGGTACGATAAAGAACCCGCCGAACACCCCGAGCAGTAACAGCAGACCGAACGCCGGCAGCAGCGACTGCTGCACCGCAAAGGCCATCACGGCGATACCGATCAATATTCCCGCCGGCATACAGCGCGATACCGTCTCCAGGGTCACCAGCTTCGCCGCCGCCCCGGCCCCCAGCACAATCCCCACCGCCACCATCGCATTGAGATAGGTAGGCATGGCGTTGCTGGTAATGCCCAGCGCCACCGGCACCCAGATCACCAGCAGGAAGCGCAGGGTCACGCCAGCGCCCCAGAACAGGCTGGTCCCCATCAGCGAAAAACGGGTTTCGCCGTTGCGCCACAGCGTGCGGCAGGCGCTGAAGAAGCTGTGCGTCATTGGCTTAAAACGCCACGACTGCCCCGGACGCGCCGCCGGCAGCCTGGGTATCCACAGGTTTGCCACTACCGCCCCGCCGTAGACCAGCGCGCAGACGATCAGCGCCGCCAGTACGTGCCAGTCGGCGAGGATCCCGCCAGCCATCGAGCCCAGCAGGATCGCCGCGATGGTCGAGGACTCCATCAGTCCGTTAGCCTTCACTAACTTATCGCCGGTGGTCAGTTCGCCGAGAATGCCATACTTGGCCGGCGAATAGGCGGCGGCGCCAATCCCTACCAGCGTATAGCCGATAAACGGATTGACGCCAAAGCAGATACAGCCGGCGCCGAGCAGCTTCAGACCGTTGGCCACCATCATCACCCGGCCTTTGGCAAAGCTATCGGCAAACTGGCCGACAAAAGGAGCAAAAAGAATGTAAGCGCCCACAAACAACATCTGCAGGACCGGCTGGCTCCACTCCGGATAATAGAGCTGCTTCATCAGCGCCAGGGTGGCGAAGAGAAGCGCGTTGTCGCCGAAGGCCGACAGGAACTGGGCGCAGATCACCGCCATCATCCCTTTCGAGTACAGCGAAGGGTTAGTATGTACTGACTCACTCATGGGTTGTTTCCGCCTCGTCGACCATGTTTTTCAGGGTGACATAGTCTGGCTTGCCGCTGCCGAGCACCGGCAGTTGCTTCAGCCAGCGTATATCTCGCGGTAACGCCAGCTCCGGTACTCCGTGCTGGCGAGCGTAGCGCAGCAGGGCTTCGCGAGTCAGTTCATTATCGGTGGTAAACAGCACCAGCGCCTCGCCTTTGCTGGCGTCCTGTTTAATCGCTGTGGCGTGCATCTTGTCCGGCGACGCGCCGAGGGCCACCTGCTCCACCATCTCCAGGGAGATCATCTCGCCGGCGATTTTGGCGAAACGCTTAGCGCGGCCCTGAATGCGAACATAGCCCTGCTCGTCGAAGGTCACGATATCGCCGGTGTCATACCAGCCCACTTCCTTCTCACCGTGCTGGTTTTCCGCCGCTGGCGCTTCCAGTACCCCGGGGTTTTCCACCCGCAGGTAGCCTTTCATGATGTTTGGCCCTTTCAGCTGCAGTCGTCCCCCTTGCTCGATGCCAGGCATCGCCAGCAGGCGGGCGTCCATCCCCGGCAGGATACGGCCCACGGTGCCGACCTTCGCCGCCATCGGCACGTTAATCGAGACCACCGGCGCGCACTCGGTCACGCCATAGCCTTCAAGAATGCGCAGGCCGAATTTATCCTGCCACAGCTGTTTGGTGCTCTCCTGCAGCTTCTCCGCGCCGGCGACCACGTAGCGCAGGTGGTAGAAATCATACGGATTAGCGAAGCGGGCATAGTTGGCGAGGAAGGTCGAGGTACCGAACAGCACCGTGCAGTTGCGATCGTAGACCAGCTCCGGCACCACGCGATAGTGCAGCGGGCTGGGATAGAGAAACACTTCTGCCCCGGTAAACAGCGGCGTCAACAGACCGACGGTGAGGCCAAAGGAGTGGAACAGCGGCAGCGCCGACATAAAGCGGTCGTTGGCGGTAAAGTCGGCGATGGTTTTGATCTGCTCGACGTTTGCCAGCAGACTCTTATGGCTGTGCACCACCCCTTTCGGATTGCCCTCTGAGCCGGAGGTAAAGAGGATCATCGCCGCGTCTTCCGGCTGCTGCTTAACCTGCGCCAGACGCGGCGCCAGCAGATGACCGAAAATCCATAGTTTGTCCGCGGGGGTGATATCGCCTTTGAGATCTTCCAGGAACACCCAGCGCACCTGGGTCAGCTGCTCCGGCAGATGCCAGAGTTTGCCTTTATCGAGGAAGGTGCGTGAGGTAAAAATAGTGTTGATTTCCGCAGCGGCTATCGCGCTGCTGAGCCCTTTCACCCCAGCGGTATAGTTCATCATCGCCGGAATGCGCCCGCGAGCGATAGCGCCGAAAATCACCGCCGCGCTGATGCCGGCGTTGGGTAGCATCAGGCCGATCTTCTCGCCCTGCTGGCTGTATTTTTCCAGAATGCGGGCGACAAACAGGGTTTTGGTCAGCAGCTTGCGATAGGTATCCGGCTGGAAGTTGATATCCTCCACGCAGGGTTTGCGCGCGCCGAAGCGGTCCTGCGCCGCCAGCAGCGACTCATACAGGGTTTCCCGCGGACGCACTGCCATCCGGGCTTCCATCATGATTTGATGCAGCATTTCTCCGGCGATTTTCCGCCGGTCGCGGGCGCGCGGCGCCTCGGGCATCGGCAGATGGGTGGGCGGCAGCAAATGCAGCTGAATACGCGGGAACAGGCGACGCTTCACCAGCCCCTTCAGCCGGCTGAACGGCGTCAGTTCGGCGCCTTCAATGCGTAACGGCACGATGGTCGCCTGCGATTTGGCGGCGACAAAGGCGGCGCCGTCATAAATTTTCATCAGCGAGCCGCTGACCGAAATTCGCCCCTCCGGGAAGATAACCACCGGCCGCCCCTGCTCAATCAGGCGCACCAGATGTTTGATCGACATCGGTTTGGTCGGGTCCAGCGGCACAAAGTCGATAATCGGCGTCAGCGCGCGCATAAACCAGCGCTGGCTGATTGAGCTATAGACCGCAAAAACCGGTCGGACCGGCAAAAACAGTGCCAGCAGAATGCCGTCGAGGAAAGAGACGTGGTTCGGGGTAATTAAGACCTTTTGCTGGTATAAAGCCTGCGTGTCGCCGGTCAGTCTGACCCGGTATAACCCCTTGAACAGCAGTCTGAAAAATCCCAAAAGCATAACAACTCCATGTGACCGGTTGATGAGTCAAAGCAGGTTACACGAGAAGGCGTGGGAAAGCAGTGCAGCGGGGAGATTTTCGGAATAAAAAAAACCTGCGCATCTGCGCAGGTCGGTGTAAGACGTTCAGTACGAAGAGCGTACTTAAGAAACTCACCTATCAATACCTCTGGGATCTCGATTGTCGCGTTTTTCGACCGTAACGGGCCAGCGGGAAAACGCAAGGGAGTGAGCCTAAGTGCAACCAGGTATTACGATTTTCGGTATCTGTAACAACGTCGACGGCGGGCAAAAAAAAACCTGCGCATCTGCGCAGGCTGGTGTAAGTAAAGTGGTCAACTTGGCGTTGACTCCACCTATCAATACCTCTGGGATAGCCAGAATATCAACCTGATCCGCGAACAAACCAGCGAACATTCGCAACAGCACATCGCAAAGTGTAAGCAAAGGTTTGTATTTCCCTGCGCCGGTTTCAATTAGCGATGGCGTCAATGTAAACAGGTTACCCATAAGCCCGGTCTGAATCACATTTGCGCTATTCCTTCGCCGCCGCGCCTTGAATCTGCCGCTCTTTCCCGTAACATAGCAGTATGTAAACGCTTACCCTATAAAAGGCATGGTATGGCGACAATTAAGGATGTAGCCCGACTCGCAGGAGTCTCCGTCGCTACCGTCTCCCGCGTCATCAATAACTCTCCCAAAGCCAGCGAAGCCTCGCGTCAGTCCGTGGGCGCGGCGATGGAAACCCTGAACTATCACCCCAACGCGAACGCCCGGGCACTGGCCCAGCAGTCAACGGAAACCGTCGGCCTGGTGGTGGGTGATGTCTCCGACCCCTTCTTCGGCGCGATGGTCAAAGCCGTCGAACAGGTGGCTTACCGCACCGGCAACTTTTTGCTGATTGGCAATGGCTACCACAACGTGCAGAAGGAACGCCAGGCGATAGAGCAGTTGATCCGCCACCGCTGCGCGGCGCTGGTGGTGCACGCCAAAATGATCCCTGATGAGGAACTGGCGGGGTTAATGAAGCAGATCCCCGGCATGGTGCTGATCAACCGCATCCTGCCCGGGTATGAAACCCGCTGCGTAGCACTGGACGACCGCTATGGCGCCTGGCTGGCGACCCGCCATTTGATCCAGCAGGGGCACACGCGTATCGGCTATCTGTGCTCAAACCACCATATCTCCGATGCGGAAGATCGGCTGCAGGGGTACTACGCGGCGCTGGAAGAGAGCGGCCTGCCGTGCAACGACCGGCTGGTCGCCTTTGCTGAACCGGATGAAAGCGGCGGCGAACAGGCAATGACCGAACTGCTTGGCCGCGGCCGCCACTTTAGCGCCGTCGCCTGCTATAACGACTCGATGGCCGCCGGCGCGATGGGCGTACTGAACGACAACGGCATCGACGTGCCGCGGGAGATTTCGCTGATTGGCTTCGACGATGTCCTGATCTCCCGCTATGTCCGCCCGCGGCTGACCACTGTGCGCTACCCGATCGTCACCATGGCGACCCAGGCGGCCGAGCTGGCCTTAGCGCTGGCGGAGCACCGCCCGGCGCCGGAGATCACCCACCTGTTCAGCCCAACGCTGGTGCGCCGTCATTCGGTGGTGGCCCCGCTGGAAGGCGATAAATCGTAGCGATAGAGGTACACGGCAGTGGCCGGGTAATCCAGCCCCTCGCCGAGGTAGCGCCAGCCGAAGCGTTCATAGAAATCCCGGCAGGCGGAGTAGAGATAGAGCTCCCGAAAGCCCGCGCGGCGGGCATAATCGATCACATGCCGCTGCAGTTTTCCGGCCAGCCCCTGACCGCGGGCGGCGGGCGCGACGTACAGCGCCGCCAGCCAGGGAAACAGATCCTGGCGGCTGATCAAATCGCAGCGCCAGAGGCCAATCGTGCCGAGCAACTGCTCGCCTTCCACGGCAATAAAGGTCAACGGCAGCGCCTCCGCCGTCTGGCTATGCTGCACAATGCTGGCGAAAAACTCCCGCGGCAGCGTCTCGCCGCCAAAGGCGTGCCACAGCCAGTCGGTCACCTGCGGGGCGTACTGCGGCGCAGCGTACAGCGGCAGGATCGTCATACCAGCTTCCCCTGAAAAATCGGCACCGAGTCGAACAGATAGCCGTCAAAGTCGGGGGCGTCTTCATCGGACAGCTCCAGCAGACTGTTTTTGACATTTTCCAGATGCTGCCACATCGCCTGCCAGGCGCCCATCACATCGCGACGCCGCAGCGCGGCGAGCAGCGTCTGTCGGTCACCGAGCCACTTCAGCCGCCAGGCACGGCTGGCAATATGCACATTGAACTGCTGCCACAGCGGGCTGCTGTCCATCTGCAGCCAGATCCGCTCTACCGTCGCCAGCAGCATCTGGTTCTGCGTCGCCCCGGCCAGCACCAGATGAAACAGACGAGCGTTATCCTGCGCGGTGTCGTTGAGAGCGATAGCCCGCTGCTCCTGCTCGATAATCCGCTTCAGATTGTCGATATCGGCGCGGGTGGCCATTTTCGCGGCAAAGGCGGCTATATTGCTCTCCAGCAGCTGGCGCGCCTGCAGAATTTCAAACGGACCGACGTCGCTGCTGAGCAGTTGCTCCTCTTCGCTGTCGTTCTCGTGGGGAATACGCATGACGTACACCCCGGATCCCTGACGAATATCCACCGTCCCCTGCAGCTCCAGCATCAGCAGCGCTTCGCGCACGATGGTCCGGCTGACGCCGTAGGTTTCGGCAATATGGCGTTCCGGGGGCAAACGCGACCCGACCGGGTAGCGCCCCTGCGCGATCTGGGCGCGTAAGTCATCACCAATCTCCTGATAGGGCTTCTTTTCCGGCGGAATTATCGCTTTTTCCACAAAATCACCTGTGCGTTACATGCCTGCGAGTCAAATACGCCGCTATCTTAGCAAATATTGCCCCCGGCTAGCGGTATTCATCATCGATATCCAGCACCAGTTCACGCCGTTCGCCCAGCTGACGAAACCAGTGCGCCGAGGCTTTGGGTCGCCGGGCGCGATGGTTTTGCAGGTCGATTTCGATAAGCCCGTAGCGGTTTTTAAAGGCGTTCATCGGCGATACGTTGTCGGTAAACGCCCACAGCATATAGCCCTGGCAGTTGGCCCCTGCCTCGCGGGCGCGCAGGGTGTGCCACAGATGTTCGCTGATGAAACGGATGCGGTAACTGTCATCGATGGTGCCTTCGCGGTTACGGAACTGGTCTTCGTTTTCCACGCCCATCCCGCTCTCCGCAACGAACCAGGGGATGTTGCGATAGTCATTTTTTATCCGCATTGCCATATCAAAGATGATTTGCGGGTAGATTTCCCAGCCGCGGGAGGCGTTCATCCGCCGGCCGGGCAGCTCAAACGGCTCATAATACCAGGCCGGATGAAACGGGGTATGCGGATGCCAGGCCCGCGACGGGGCTTTGACCCGGTGCGGGTAGTAAAGATTAATCCCCAGCTCATCGACGGTGTGCTCGCGGATAATCGCCAGATCCTCCTCGCTGGCGTCCCACGTCACCTGATGCTGTTCGAGCAGTGCAAGAAGCTCCGGCGGCCAGACCCCGTGCACCAGCGGGTCGAGGAACATGCGGTTGTAGAACAGATCGTAGATCTCCGCCGCGCGCAGGTCATGAGGGGCGCGGGAGCGCGGATAGGTCACCTCCGGATTGAGGATGCAGCCGACGGTCCCGGGATAGCCGAGCTCACGAAACCGCTTCACGACGTTGGCGGTGGCCAGCACCTTATGGTAGTTCCACTGCATCCAGGTGCTGGTGTTCTGCTCATAGGGCCAGCGCAGGGCATCCAGATAGACCCGGGTCTGCACCACGATCGGCTCATTAAAGGTAAACCAGCGGGTCACCTTCGGGTGGTAGCGGGCAAAGACCTGCTCCGCGTAGCGCACAAACAGCTCGATCACCGTTTTCGACCCCCAGCCGCCATACTTTTCCAGCAGATAGCCGGGTAATTCATAATGCTCAAGGCAGATCATCGGCGTGATGCCGTTGGCCAGCAGCGCATCGAACAGCTGGTCGTAATAGGCCGCATACTCCTCATCCACCGTGATGTTTTCATAGTCGGTCAGAAAGCGCGACCAGTTGATTGAGGTGCGGTAGTGGGTCAGCCCGGCCAGCTTCATCAGCTGCACATCTTCCTGAAAACGGTTGATAAAATCGGTGGCCACCGCCGGGCCATAGCCGTTATGCCAGACGTGGCGGTCGTTTTTGTACCAGAGATCGGGCCAGGAGTCCTGCCCCGGTTTTTTCCCGCTCCAGCCCTCGGTCTGCCAGGCGGAAGCCGCCGCGCCAAGGATAAAATCATCGGGAATGGTCATCCGTACGGTAGTCATAGGCTCCTCAGACAGGGTTGGCGGTCTGTTGATTGTCGGCCTGACGCTGTGCGGCATCGGCACGGCGGGAGGCGATTTTGACGAAAGGCAGATAGATAAGCACCGCGGCCACGATGCAGATAAGCTGAGTCACCACCGCCCCCATCGAGCCGGCGGTGGAGAGCCAGGCGTTGATCAGCGGCGGCGTGGTCCAGGGCACCATCACCACCGCCTTGCCGGCGAAGCCGGTCAGGGTGGCGAAATAGCCGATGCTGCCGGTCACCAGCGGGGTGATGATAAACGGGATAGCGAGGATCGGGTTGAGCATGATCGGCATTCCGAAGATCACCGGCTCGTTAATATTGAACAGTCCCGGGCCTATCGACAGCTTGGCGATCTCTTTCATCTCTTTGCGCTTCGTGGCGATCATCACCGCAATCAGCAGGCCGATGGTCAGCCCCGAACCGCCAATGCTCATGTAGACGTCCCAGAATGGCATCGTGATAATGTTCGGTACCTCTTTTCCCTGCTCAAAAGCGCTCATATTGACGGTGATCGCCCCCAGCAGCAGCGGCTCGCGGATCGGCTTGATCATCTGGTTGCCGTGAATGCCGATCACCCAGAACAGCTGGGCGACGAACATCAGCAGCAGGATCCCCGGCAGGCTCTGCACCACCCGCTCCAGCGGCTGCTGCACCACCTGGTAGACCGCATCATAGAGATACATCCCCGTCAGCTGGTGAAAGAGAAAACCAAAGGTGGCGATCGCGGTGGTGGTGATGATCGCCGGGATCAGCGCGGAAAAAGAGGCGGAAACGTTCGGCGGCACGGTATCCGGCATTTTAATTTTCAGTCCCTTGCGCCCCTCCAGCCAGCAGTAAATCTCCACTGACAGAATGGCGATGAACATCCCAAGGAACAGACTGCGGGTATCGGAGAACTGGCGCAGCAGGACATCTTTCACCACGTGCATCTGGCCATCGACCATCATCTCCACCGTCGTCGGCGTCACGCAGATAAAGCAGATCACCGCCAGCAGGCCGGGAAACAGGCTTTTGATGCCGTTGATCCGCCCCAGCTCAATACCGATCAGAAACACGGCGCCGATATTGAGGAAATTGAGCGTGGCGTAGTTGAGCGCGCTGGTGATCGGCTTCAGCGCCGCGAGAAAGGAGAGCGAGGAAAAGCTGGCGAGCCCATTCTTCGGATCCAGCACCATATTGGAGATCAGTACCGAAAAGGCCCCGACGATGATCACCGGCATCAGAGTAATAAACGCCGATTTGATCGCCATAATGTAGCGATAGCTGTTGAATGTCGTCGCGAAACGCCCCAGCGCGTCGATCAGTTTGTCCTGTAATGCCATAAAAGAGTACCTCAGAGTAAAGGGCTTATTGCGGCCAGGTGAACAGCCAGAGACTTTTGGCATACCAAAACATAGTCGCCAGGCAAAAACAGTTCTGTGACAGCGCTCGCAACGCGCAGTGTGGTATCCCAAATAACTGATAAAATCGACATTGGCATGCCAGAGTATGTCGGCTCGTCAGTTCCTGCCAAAAGCGTGATCGCGATGGTTTTTCCGCCCCGCCCCGTCGATATGTCCCTTTTCGGTCTGTGATAAACTGCGCCTTACCACGTGAAATCAGGAATCGATGAATGGCTACAATGCTGGATGTCTCAATTCGCGCAGGCGTCTCGAAAGCGACGGTTTCCCGCGTGTTGAACGGCACAGGTCAGGTGAAAGAGAGCACCCGCCAACAGGTCTTTAAAGCGATGGAAGAGCTGGGCTACCGGCCGAATTTTCTCGCGCGCTCGCTGGCCAATCAGACCAGCAATAGTATCGGGCTGGTCGTCTCCACCTTTGACGGCTTCTATTTTGGCCGTCTGCTGCAGCAGGCGTCACGCCAGACGGAAGCCTGGGGAAAGCAGCTTATCGTCACTGACGGCCATGATACGCCGGAGCGCGAAGAGGAAGCGGTGCAGATGCTCGCCGACCGGCAATGCGATGCGATCATCCTCTATACCCGGCACATGAGCGAAAAGGCGATCATGTCGCTGATTAATTCGATCGCCATGCCGTTGGTGGTGATTAACCGCGATGTGGCGCAGGCCCGCGAACGCTGCGTGTTCTTCGAGCAGCAGGAAGCCGCCTTTCAGGCCGTGGAGTATCTGATTACCCAGGGCCACCGCGATATCGCCTGCATGACCGTCCCGATGCACACCCCTACCGGCCAGGCTCGCCTGCAGGGCTACCGCAACGCGCTGATAAAACATGGTATTGAGTGGGATCCGAGCCGGGTGAAGTACGGGGACTCGACGATGACCCGCGGCTACGAACTGTGCCGGGAACTGCTGGACGAGAAAGCCCGCTTCAGCGCGCTGTTTTCCTGTAACGATGATATGGCGCTGGGGGCGTCAAAGGCGCTGCATCAGGCAGGGCTGCGTATTCCGCAGGATGTGTCGCTGTTTGGCTTCGACGATGCGCCAAGCGCGAAATGGCTGGAGCCGGGGCTGTCGACGGTCTATCTGCCGATCGACAACATGATCACCACGGCTATAGATCAGGCGATCAAGCTTGCTAACCAGCAGCCGATAGAAACGATCCCGCCGTTTACCGGCACGCTGGTGTTGCGCGAGTCGGTAACGACGGGACCTTTTTTTAAATAAGCTCTAAGGCCAGCAGCTCCTGAATGGTCTGGCGACGGCGGATCAGCCGCGCCTTGCCGCCATCAAACAGCACCTCCGGCAGCAGCGGACGGCTGTTATAGTTGGATGACATCGAGGCCCCGTAGGCGCCGGTGTCATGGAGCACCAGATAATCCCCTGGGGCCACCGCTGGCAGCAGGCGGGTCTCGACTTTGCCCCCTTCCTGCTGGGTAAAGACGTCCCCGGATTCGCACAGCGGCCCGGCCACCACGGTTTCCACCTGCGGTGCGGCGCTGAGATCGCGACCATCCGCCGCCAGGGCGGTGATATGGTGATAGCTGCCGTACATCGCCGGACGCATCAGATCGTTAAAGCCGGCGTCAATCAGCACAAAGTGACGGCTGCCCATCTCTTTCACGCTGCGCACCTGCGACACCAGCACGCCGGACTCGGCCACCAGGAAGCGTCCTGGCTCAATCTCCAGTTTTACCGGGTGCCCCAGATGGGCCGCGATCTGCTCCCGGGCGCGGTTCCACAGGCCATAATAGTGGGCGGTGTCGATGGCTTCTTCACCTTCGCGGTAAGGAATCGACAGACCGCCGCCGGCGGAGATGGCCTGCAGATCCTGGCCAAAGTCGACGACCTGACGCACCATCGCGCCGCACACCTGCTCCAGGTGACCGTAGTCAACGCCAGAGCCAATATGCATATGGATCCCGACCAGCTGCAGCTGATAGCGACGCATCACTTCCAGCGCCGCCGGCAGGTGGCTGTACCAGATGCCATGCTTGCTGTTCTCCCCGCCGGTATTGGTTTTCTGGCTGTGGCCGTGACCAAAGCCCGGGTTGACGCGTAGCCAGACGCGATGGCCCGGCGACACCTCGCCCAGCTGGCTCAGCATGTCGATCGAGCCGGCGTTCACCGGGATCTGTAACGCCTTCACCCGATCGAGGGTGGCGTCGTCGATCAGATCGGCGGTAAAGACGATATCCTCTGGATTCTGCTGCGGATCGTAGCCCGCCGCCAGCGCCCGCTCGATCTCCCCCAGCGACACCGAGTCCACCTTCACCCCCTGCTCACGCATCAGACGCAGAATATGAATGTTAGAGCAGGCTTTTTGCGCAAAACGCACCACGTCAAACTGGCTGAGCTGGGCAATCTGGCGGCGAATAATCTGCGCATCATAGACCCAGACCGGACAGCCAAATTCCGCGGGCAGGCGCAGCAGGTTGTCTGCGGTCAGGTCAGTATCGGTGGCGTAAAGCGAGTGTGGCATAAGAACTCCGGTGCAGTGCGTGTGTTGGTCGCTGTTTTTTTTCGATTACGCCACAGTGGCGGACGAATAAAAAATATCGTTTTATCGCGACTCTATGCAAAAATGATATGGTTACAGCCAAGCCTCACGGAGACCGCATGCCAGCCGTTAATTTGCGTCATATCGAAATCTTTCACGCGGTGATGACCACCGGCAATCTGACCGAAGCGGCGCGGATGCTGCACACCTCGCAACCCACGGTCAGCCGCGAGCTGGCGCGCTTTGAGAAAGTGCTCGGCCTGAAGCTGTTTGAACGGACCCGCGGTCGCCTGCAGCCGACGGTGCAGGGCCTGCGTTTGTTTGAGGAGGTTCAGCGTTCCTGGTACGGCCTGGACCGCATCGTCAGCGCCGCCGAGAGCCTGCGCGAGTTCCGCCAGGGCGAGCTGTCGATCGCCTGCCTGCCGGTCTTTTCCCAGTCCTTTCTGCCGCTGCTGTTGCCGCCGTTTCTCGCTCGCTACCCGGAGGTCAGCCTGCAGATCGTCCCCCAGGAGTCGCCGCTGCTGGAGGAGTGGCTCTCCGCCCAGCGCCATGACCTCGGCCTGACGGAGACCCTGCATACCCCGGCGGGCACCGAACGCACCCCACTGCTGACGCTGAATGAAGTCTGCGTGCTGCCTGCCGGCCATCCGCTGGCGGTGCAGACGACGCTGACCCCCGCCGATTTTCAGGGCGAAAACTACATCAGCCTGTCGCGCACCGACAGCTATCGCCAGCTGCTCGACGCCCTGTTCCTTGAGCATCAGGTTAAACGGCGGATGGTGGTCGAAACCCACAGCGCGGCCTCGATCTGCGCCATGGTGCGCGCCGGCGCCGGGATCTCGGTGGTGAATCCCTTGACCGCCCTGGATTATGCCGATAGCGGCGTGGTGGTGCGCCGCTTTAGCGTCGAGGTGCCGTTTACCGTCAGCCTGATCCGCCCGCTCCACCGCCCGCGATCGGCGCTGGTCGACGCCTTTGTTGCACACCTGCAGGAGAGTCTGCCGCAGATCCTCACACCGCTGGCGTCGGTCCTGCAGAGAGCATAAAGTTGACCGCGTCTTCTGCGTGGATCGCCGCGGTGTCAAAGACCGGCAGCGGGCTGAGCTCGGCAGGCACCAGCAGGCCAATTTCCGTACAGCCGAAAATAACCCCTTCCGCCCCCTGCTCCGCCAGGGCGGCGATCACCTGCAGATAATAATCCCGCGACGCCTCGCTGAAGGTGCCGAGACAGAGCTCGTCGAAGATGATCTGATTGATCCGCGCCCGATCGTCGGCCTCGGGGATCAGCGTCTCGATGCCAAACTGCTCCTGCAGACGGCCGCGGTAAAAGGTCTGCTCCATGGTATAGCGGGTGCCCAGCAGCGCGACCCGGCGCTGGCCTTTGGCGGCAATCGCCCGCCCGGTGGCATCGGCAATATGCAGGAAGGGAACCTGGCAGCGGGCGGCGATGGCATCCGCGACTTTATGCATAGTGTTGGTGCACAGGACAATGCCTTCGGCCCCCGCCTGCTGCAGCCCAACCGCGGCTTCAGCAAGGATCTCCCCGGCGCGATCCCAGTCGCCGGCGGACTGGCACGCTTCGATGTCGTGAAAATCGACGCTGTGCAGCACCAGGCTGGCAGAGTGCAGGCCGCCCAGTCGCGCCTTAACGCCCTCATTGATCAACCGATAATAGGGGATCGTGGACTCCCAGCTCATGCCGCCTAACAGGCCAATGGTTTTCATCTTCTGCTCCTTATGTCGTTTCTGCCAGTGAAGCAAACTTGTGATCAACTTTCCACTTCTCTGGCCGTGTATTTCTTTTTTATGAAGAGTGGGATAAGTTAAATGAAACAATGTTTCACTTTAACAACAGGACCGCCCGATGTTTATTTTCCATAAAGACACCACCCTTGAAGACCTCGGCAATGGCGTAACCCGCCGCATTCTGGCCCACGACGGTAAAATGATGGCCGTGGAGGTGAATTTTGCCGCCGGCGCCGTCGGCCCGATGCATAACCATCCCCACGAACAGCTCACCTATGTGCTCTCCGGTGAGTTTGAATTCACCATCGGCGAGGAGACGCGCGTCGTCAGCGCCGGCGATACGTTGTATAAGCAGCCAGGGATCATGCACGGCTGCGTCTGCCTGCAGCCAGGCACGCTGCTCGATACCTTCACGCCGGTCCGCGAAGATTTTCTCTCTCGCTGATCCATGACGGGGGCGTTCACCGTCCCCGGTTTACGTCTTACCGCAGGCATTAAAAAAGATGCCGTCACAATCATTATCCTGGTAATAATATTTTTCGCTCAGTTAACGCTGAATCTTCATTCTTTTCAGGTTCCCGCAGGCCCCTAAAATGCTTACCACCTCACCTTTTTGAAACATCGTTTCGACTTTGATCACATTTCCGCCCAGATCTGCATGACGCAGAAACAAATTGCAATAAAATGAAATTAAAACGGTGTTTTATAAAAAATATAGCCGTATAAAAGCGAGCCTGAAAGCACGCTATTTGTCGGCCCAGTTAGAGGCTAACCCATTTATTAACAAGGAAATGTTATTCGGGGAAAACGTTCAGACACTTTTGCGTTGTCAGCAGTAAAAGGCCGACAGCGCCGCATCACCGAATCCGTATTACAACGCGTAAGCCAGGTAGGTATGTATGAATGAAAACAAGCTGCTGGGATTGGCATGGATATCGCCCTATATCATCGGGCTGATCGTCTTTACCGCTTTTCCCTTTGTTTCATCTTTCTTTCTCAGTTTTACTGAGTACGACTTGATGAGCCCGCCGGTATTTAACGGCATCGAAAACTATCGCTATATGTTGACCGAGGACAGCCTGTTCTGGAAATCGATGGGCGTGACCTTTGCCTACGTTTTTTTAACTATTCCCTTAAAACTGGCTTTCGCCCTCGGCATTGCTTTTGTGCTCAATTTCAAACTGCGCGGCATCGGCTTTTTCCGTACCGCCTACTACATTCCGTCGATTCTCGGCAGCTCGGTGGCTATTGCCGTGCTGTGGCGCGCCCTGTTCGCCATTGACGGTCTGCTGAATAGCTTCCTCGCCGTCTTTGGCATCGATGCCGTCAACTGGCTGGGGGAGCCTTCGCTGGCGCTGATGTCGGTCACCCTGCTGCGCGTCTGGCAGTTTGGCTCCGCGATGGTCATCTTCCTCGCCGCGCTGCAGAACGTTCCGCAGTCGCAGTATGAGGCGGCGATGATCGACGGTGCCTCAAAGTGGCAGATGTTCATGAAGGTCACCGTGCCGCTGATCACTCCGGTCATTTTCTTCAACTTTATTATGCAGACCACTCAGGCGTTCCAGGAGTTTACCGGCCCGTACGTGATAACCGGCGGCGGCCCGACCTATTACACCTACCTGTTCTCACTCTATATCTACGATACCGCCTTTAAGTACTTCGACATGGGCTATGGCGCCGCGCTGGCATGGGTGTTGTTCCTCGTCGTCGCGGTCTTTGCATCGATAGCCTTTAAGTCATCGAAATACTGGGTCTTCTACTCCGCCGATAAGGGAGGCAAAAATGGCTGATATTCAACAGATGGCGCCGGTAATGAGCAACGCCGATCGTGAGGTCGCTCGTACGCTGCGTCGGGAAAAGGTAAGTCGGGTGGTACGCTACGTCGTGTTGATATTCGTCGGCCTGCTGATGCTCTACCCGCTGGCGTGGATGTTCTCCGCCTCGTTCAAGCCGAACCATGAGATCTTCACCACCCTCGGACTGTGGCCTGCCCACGCGACCTGGGACGGGTTTATCAATGGCTGGAAGACCGGCACCGAATACCATTTCGGCCACTATATGCTTAACACCTTTAAATATGTGATCCCGAAGGTGGTGTTAACGATCATCTCCTCCACCATCGTGGCGTACGGCTTTGCACGCTTTGAGATCCCGTGGAAGAAGTTCTGGTTCGCAACGCTCATCACCACCATGCTGCTGCCAAGCACCGTCCTGCTGATCCCGCAGTACCTGATGTTCCGTGAAATGGGGATGCTGAACAGCTATCTGCCGCTGTACCTGCCGCTGGCCTTCGCCACCCAGGGATTCTTTGTCTTCATGCTGATCCAGTTTCTGCGCGGCGTCCCACGCGATATGGAAGAGGCGGCGCAGATCGACGGCTGCAACTCCATCCAGGTGCTGTGGTACGTGGTCGTGCCGATCCTCAAGCCGGCCATTATCTCGGTGGCGCTGTTCCAGTTCATGTGGTCGATGAACGACTTTATCGGCCCGCTGATCTACGTCTACGGCGTCGATAAGTATCCCATCGCGCTGGCGCTAAAAATGTCCATCGACGTCACGGAAGGCGCGCCGTGGAACGAAATTCTGGCAATGGCGAGTATCTCCATTCTGCCGTCCATCATTGTCTTCTTCCTGGCTCAACGCTACTTCGTGCAGGGCGTGACCAGCAGCGGAATCAAAGGTTAAGAGGGAAATATCATGGCTGAAGTCATTTTCAACAAACTGGAAAAAGTCTACTCCAACGGTTTCAAAGCGGTGCATGGTATCGACCTGAAGATTGCCGATGGCGAATTTATGGTGATCGTCGGCCCCTCCGGCTGCGCCAAATCGACCACCCTGCGCATGCTGGCGGGTCTGGAAACCATCAGCGGCGGCGAGGTGCGGATTGGGGACAAAATCGTCAACAACCTGGCGCCAAAATCACGTGGCATCGCGATGGTATTCCAGAACTACGCTCTCTATCCGCATATGACGGTGCGCGAAAACCTCGCCTTCGGCCTGAAGCTGAGCAAGCTGCCGAAGGCGCAAATCGACAGACAGGTGGAAGAAGCGGCGAAAATTCTCGAACTGGAAGAGCTGCTGGATCGCCTGCCGCGCCAGCTCTCCGGCGGCCAGGCGCAGCGCGTGGCGGTGGGGCGGGCGATCGTCAAAAAACCGGACGTTTTCCTGTTCGACGAACCGCTCTCCAACCTTGACGCCAAACTGCGCGCCTCGATGCGGATCCGCATTTCCGATCTGCATAAGCAGTTGAAAAAATCCGGCAAACCGGCGACCACCGTCTACGTCACCCACGATCAGACGGAAGCGATGACCATGGGCGACCGCATCTGCGTGATGAAGCTCGGCCACATTATGCAGGTTGATACGCCAGACAATCTCTACCACCAGCCGAAAAATATGTTTGTCGCCGGGTTCATCGGCGCGCCGGAGATGAATATTCGCCCCAGCCAGCTGGTTGAGCACGACGGTCGCCTGCATCTGACGCTGGGCGATCAGCGACTGCCGCTCAACGACCTGCTGCAAAGCAAAGTTGAGACCCATAAGAATCAGCAGGTTTTCTTTGGCGTGCGCCCGGAGTTTGTCTCTCTCTCCGATGAACCCTTTGCCGAGGGTTCCTGCACGGGTGAAATGGTACGTGTGGAAAACATGGGACATGAATTCTTTGTTTATCTGAAGGTTGCTGATTATGAGCTGACCGCCCGCGTGCCGTCCGATGAAGCGAAACCCATGATCGAGAAGGGCCTTCATCGCAAAGTGTATTTCAAATTTGATCTCAATAAGTGTCACATCTTTGACGCGAAAACCGAACAGAACCTCTCTCTGTGAACACTGGAGTATTAAAATGAAAAACGTGCTTTTAAGCGCCGTCATCTCCGCCACTCTGGGCCTTACCGCATTACCGTCAATGGCGAAGGATGTCGACCTTCGTATGTCCTGGTGGGGGGGCAACGGCCGCCATCAGGTCACCCTCAAGGCGCTGGAGGAATTCCACAAACAACATCCAGATATCAACGTCAAAGCAGAATACACCGGCTGGGACGGCCATCTTTCGCGCCTGACCACCCAGATTGCCGGCGGCACTGAGCCTGACGTGATGCAGACCAACTGGAACTGGTTGCCGATCTTTTCGAAAAATGGCGATGGCTTTTACGATCTCAATACCCTGAAAGACGAGATCGACCTCAGCCAGTTCGATGCCAAAGAGCTGCAGTCCACCACGGTCAACGGCAAGCTTAACGGTATTCCCATTTCCGTCACCGCCCGCGTCTTCTACTTTAACGACGAAGCGTGGAAAAAGGCGGGCATCGCCTTCCCGAAAACCTGGGATGAACTCATGGCGGCGGGCAAAACCTTCGAAAGCAAGCTCGGGAAACAGTACTACCCGGTCGTGCTCGAACACCAGGACGTGCTGGCGCTGCTCAACTCTTATATGGTGCAAAAATACAATCAGCCGGCCATCGATGAGAAGGGGCGCAAATTCTCCTACAGCAAAGCGCAGTGGGCAGATTTCTTCGGCATGTATAAGAAGCTTATCGACAGCCATGTGATGCCGGACACCCGCTACTATGCCTCATTTGGCAAGAGCAACATGTACGAGATGAAGCCGTGGATCCAGGGTGAATGGGGCGGCACCTACATGTGGAACTCCACCATCAACAAATATTCCGATAACCTGAAGCCGCCGGCGAAGCTGGTGCTGGGGGAATACCCGATGCTGCCGGGCGCCACTGATGCCGGACTGTTCTTCAAGCCTGCGCAAATGTTGTCGATTGGCAAATCGACGAAAAACCCGCAGGCGGCGGCGAAAGTGATTAACTTTCTGCTGAACAGTAAAGAAGGGGTGGATATTCTCGGACTGGAGCGCGGGGTGCCGCTGAGTAAAGCGGCGGTCAACTACCTGACCGAGGACGGGATCATCAAAGCCGACGATCCGGCGGTGTCTGGCCTGAAACTGGCGCAATCCCTGCCGACTACCCTGCCGGTCTCCCCGTACTTCGACGACCCGCAGATCGTCGCCCAGTTCGGCACCACCCTGCAGTACATCGACTACGGTAAAAAGTCGGTGGAAGAAGCGGCAGAGGACTTCCAGCGCCAGACCGACCGCATTCTGCGCCGCGCAATGCGCTAACTTGCCCGTCTGAACTCTCCCGCGGCGTCCGCTGCGGGAGAGCCTGCCTGAGTATCCTGTCAGAAGAAATATTTAAAGCGTACCCGAGCGCCGTAGCGTTCATCGGGATTCCCGCTCTTCGCTGCCGTGGAATCGAGCCACGAGGCATAGGCGCCAAGGTAAATATTGAAGTTCGGCATCGCCATCATATTCGGCAACTGCCAGGAAGTGTGCAGGGTATGGATGTCATAGCGCCCCGGCGCCAGGATAGCGCAGTCGCCATCGCATTCGCTGGTCACCCCGGCCATATTGAACTGGTCGATTTTATTGTGCGCATAGATATAGCCCAGCTCCACGCGATGCCACAGGGCGTTAATTCCGGCGCTGAAGTCGGTTTCGTCCGCCGCGTCCAGCAGGGCGGTACTCAGGTTGACCACCGCCCCATCCTGCGGATCGCTTTTCAGGGTGTTCCAGCTCATGGTCAGCCCGTAGCCGGTGCGGTTTGACTGGTCGACCCAGCGTCCGCTCTGGTTCTGATAGCCGTAAGCATTGTTGACGAGGTTGCTCTCTACGGCCGCGGCCGCCGACCAGGCACCGGACTGCCACACCGCCACCGGCCGCACGTACACCACATTTTTGCGGTTTTCCAGCGCGTTACCGTGATAGTTCTGATCGACAAACAGCGAACTGCCGTCCTCCACCAGGGTGTTAACCTCGAAATACCAGTTATCCACCGTTTTGCTGAACAGGAGGTTGCCGCCGCTGCTGCTGCGCCCGCGCCCCTCTTTCATCATGTAAATATAGCCATAGCCGTCGGAATAGAGATCGTTGGCGGTATTGCCTGAATATTGAATAAAGGTGTCCTGATTCAGCGGGAACATATCCCAGGCTTCGAAGCGGCCTATTTTAATTTTCCAGTCATCCTGCTGGCCAAAGAAAAATACCGCATCATCAAGATTCATTTTTCCGTTAATATCCGCCAGGGGCTGTACGCTGAATCCGGCATATTGCCCATCAGCGCCATTACGCCTGCCGTCAATCCCCAGCAGAATACGACCATTAATATCCCAGCGCTCTTTATCGCCGGGCGCCCAGCTTTTATTCGCGCTGGTTTTGACCGACGTCAGACTGCCGGTGCGGCTGGCGCCATCGAGGTTAAATTCGACGTCGCCATAAAATTTTAATTCGCCATTGTCGTTTAGCTGCAGGCGCGGCGTAGCCGGCGCCGTGCGGGCAACCGTCGTGGCCTGCTGCTGGCCTTTCAGCGTCTTAATTTCCGCCTCTGCGCTGGCGGCGCGCGCCTCCGTTGCCTTTAGCCGCTGCTCCATTTGCGCCAGTCGATCCTCCAGCGATAACGGCGCCTGCGCCATAACGGATGGCAGATACAGAGACGTGAGAAAACACCCGACCCAGATTTTATTCATCGGTAAACCCTTTTATTATGGAATGAACTGAATTTGTTATTAATGGGTAACGCACGACGATGCAGGCAATAATAACCCGCCCATCGTCAAAGACGGGTTATTAACGACAACAGCCTTATTATTATTCGAGCTGCCAGGCGCCGGCTTCAGTTAATGCAGCTGAGCCGCTCCAGGCAAATAACGCTAATTCACGGCAAGGGACCTGCGGATAGATACGGCTGCTCAGGCAGGCTTCGCCATCATTGACGAAAACCTCGACCGAAGAGCTATCGAAAAATATCCGCAGGTTGAGATCCGCCCCGGCGATCAACGGCACGCTGCGCGTCCCGCACAGGCCAAACTGCGGATAATGCCGCTCCAGCACCAGACGCTGCTGTTGGGCATCCACGTAGATGCGCAGGCCATCGCCAAAGCGCAGACCATACTGCTCAGCGCTGCTGCGGGCGCAGTCCCAGCGCAGGTGCACCTCCATCGCCTCGCAGTTGTCGACCATCGTCGTCTGCTGGTTGTTCAGGGTGCTGACCGGCCACGGGAACCAGGCGCCACGCAGGCTCTCCACTTCTTTCGCCGGGCGCATCTGCAGACGGTTATCCGCGCTCAGGCTCAACTCGCGCGGCAGGGAGAGCATGCCCGCCCAGCCGTCCTGCTGCTCCGGCAGCGGCGATTCCCACATATCCAGCCAGCCAATCACGATCCGCCGGCCATCGGGGGTGGCGAAGCTTTGCGGGGCATAGAAATCGTGGCCGTGGTCCATCTCCCTGAATTCGCCGTGGCGAATAAAACGCTGCCCCGGCTGCCACTCGCCGATCAGATAGCCGCTCTGGAACAGATTGCGGTTGCGGAACCCTTCGGCCTGCATCCCCTGTGGGGAAAACATCAGGACACGCTTGCCGTTGAGGGTGAAGAAGTCCGGGCACTCCCACATGTAGCCCATGGTGCTTTCCGCTTCATCCAGCACGCCCGCATCCTGCCACTGGCGCAGATCGGTTGAACGGTACAGCCGCACCTGGCCGGTATCGCCTTCACGCGCGCCGACAATCATGTACCAGCTATCCCCTTCCCGCCAGACCTTCGGGTCGCGGAAGTGGTGCATGCCTGGAGGGGTGTCGACCACCATCCCCTGGCGCTCAAAGTGGATCCCGTCGCGGCTGGTGGCCAGACACTGCACCTGATACAGATTGGCTTCGTCGCCAGGATCGCCGTGGAACTTATGCCCGGTGTAAATCAGCGCCAGGGTATCGCCATCAACCACCGCCGAACCGGAGAAGCAGCCGTCTTTATCTTCCGGCCCTTCCGGCGCCAGCGCCACCGGCAGGTGCTCCCAGTGCACCAGATCCTTACTGCGCGCGTGCCCCCAGTGCATCGGCCCCCACTGGGTGGAATACGGGTGATGCTGATAAAAGGCATGGTACCAGCCGTCGAACCACACCAGACCGTTTGGGTCGTTAATCCATCCGGCGCGGGCCGCCAGGTGATAGTGTGGATACCAGCGCAGATTAAGCGCCTGGCGTTGTTTCTGCAGTACCTGTTCAGCCCGGGAGATTGTGTAAGTCATCATTTTCACTCTTTTTGATTCAGATAGCGGTAGGTTGCGACACCAGCGGATCGGCCGAGGATTTACCGGAGCGCAACAAGAAGATGGAGATAAAGGTGGTGCAGAACACCAGCAGGCCCATGATCAGATAGGACTGGGCGAAGCCATATTTTTCATAGCTGTAGCCCGCCAGCGGCGACAAGATGCTGGCAATGATCGAGCTGGTGCAGGCGAAACCCACCAGATAGAGGGTGGAGGAGAGGCGTTTATCGAAGTTGATGCTGTTGTACTTAAAGATAGCCACCAGCAGTATCGGCAGCTCCACCGCGTGCAGCAGTTTGGTAATGGAGATCAGCAGCGGCCCCTCCACCAGGCCGGAAGCCACCATGCGCATCGCCATCACCATGCCGGCAAAAATCAGGCCGTTCTTGGCGCCGATGCGGTTCACCAGCCACGGCGCGCAGAACATGCCGGCCGCCTCGAGGAACACCTGGAAGGAGTTGAGATAACCATACATCTCATTGCCTTCCTGCAGGGTCGCGAACTGCGATGAGAAATAGACCGGGAACTGCTGGTCATAGACGCCGTAGATGCAGGTGCCGATGACGAAAAAGACCAGCGCCCAGAACCGCGGCAGCGTCAGCAGGCGCAGCGCATCTTCCAGCGTCACCTTACCGCCCGATACCGCCTCCTGCATCGCATGCGGCGCCGAGGAGACCCGCAGCCGCGCCAGCAGGATAAAGAACACCAGCCCTGAGCAACTGGCGACGAGGAAATTAAGCTGCGGATTGATATTAAACAGCAGGCCGGCGAAGAAGGTGGCCACCGCCCAGCCGAGCGAGCCCCACATCCGTGCCCTGCCGAATTCAAACTGGCTCTGACGCGCCACGCGCTCGGTGTAGGATTCCAGCACGCCAATGCCGCCGTTAAAGGTCAGGCCGATGTAGATCCCGCCGAAGATGCTGCCCAACAGGACGTTAATCTTCAGCAGGTGGCCGAACAGCAGATACGCCGGACCGGAGAGGATCAGCAGCGCGGTGATATACCAGAGCAGATGTTTGCGCAGCCCCAGTTTGTCCTGAATGAAGCCATAGCAAACTTGCGCAAACAGCGCGGAAACCGACAGTACGGCATAGATAATACCGGTATCGCCAGCCTTTAACCCAACCTCCTGGTGAAGCCAGATAGAGAGCAAGGAGCCGGATGACGACCAGGTCACGAAAAAGAAAAACAGTAAGGCACTGAGCAACGGGTAGCTGTGTGAGTGATGCGCTTTCATCATGACATTCTCGTGTTAGAGGAATGCAATTATGGTAACGTTAACAAAAAACAAAACGCAGGGGGATTCGCTGCGATACATGATGTTAATCACAAAAGTTAACGTTAACATAATGAAGATGCGATCGCGATCAAATATTAACCGCGGCAGCGTTCAGGACGACGATAGCAGAAAATCGTTTCACTCTTTTACATCAGCGACTTAGTTGTATAGCCTGTACTCTGCAGCCACGGCGGAGGAAAAAATGGCGTCCCTGAAAGATGTAGCAAAACTGGCGAATGTATCTCTGATGACCGTCTCGCGGGCGCTGAACACCCCGGAGCGGTTAAAGCCGGAGACCCTGGCCCGCGTGCAGGCCGCTATCGCCGAGACCAACTACGTCCCCGACCTGTCGGCGAAGAAGATCCGTGGGGCGCGCGCCACCCCCAGCACCATCGGCGTGCTGGCGCTGGATACCGTCACCACGCCCTTTTCGGTGGAAATCACCCTCTCGATCGAAGAGACCGCCCGCGCCCATGGCTGGAACAGCTTTGTGGTCAACATGTTTTCGGACGATAGCCCGGAAGCGGTGGTCGACCTGCTCCTCTCCCACCGCCCGGACGGCATCATCTTCACCACCATGGGCCTGCGCCAGGTGCCGCTGCCGGACAAACTGCTGACCCTGCCCTGCGTGCTGGCCAACTGCGAAAGCCTCAGCCAGCCGGTGGCCAGCTATATCCCGGACGATGAACAGGGCCAGTACGACGCGGTAAAAGCCCTGCTTGCCGCTGGCTATCGTCGTCCGCTGTGCCTGCACTTACCCGCCAGCCAGCTGGCGACGATCCGCCGCCGCCAGGGGCTGGAGTGCGCCTGCCGGGAGGCGGGTATCGAACCGGACCATCTGATCCATTCGTATATGGGCCAGGGCGATGAGCATTACCACGATATCCCGGCGGTGGTGCTGGCGCATATCCGCGAGGGTAAACCTGGCTTTGACTCGGTGATCTGCGGCAACGATCGCATCGCGTTTATGGTCTATCAGACGCTGCTGGGCCAGGGGTTACGCATTCCCCAGGACGTGGCGGTGGTGGGATACGACAATATGGTGGGCATTGGCGATCTGTTTCTGCCGCCGCTCTCCACGGTGCAACTGCCGCACTACGACATCGGGCGCCTGAGCGCCCTGCATATCATTCATGGCGACAACCATCGGGAGACGCGCAAAGTCGCCAGCCCGTGGTTGCCGCGCGCCTCACATTAACGGTTACCGATGTTGCGCAGCTTCTCACCCGCCATCAGGTTGCGCTCAATGTGCTCGAGGGTGACATTCTTGGTTTCCGGGATCAGCCAGAAGGTGACGCCGATAAAGGCCACGTTGAGCACCGTGTAGAGCCAGAAGGTACCGGCGGCGCCAATCGCGTCAAGCAGCGTCAGGAAGGTGGCGCCGATGATCATGTTCGACACCCAGTTGGTGGTGGTCGAGCAGGTGATACCGAAGTCGCGGCATTTCAGCGGCTGGATCTCGGAGCAGAGGATCCACACCACCGGCGCCGCGCTCATCGCATACCCGGCAATACACATCATGGTCATGCCGACGGAAAGCCAGGAGAGGCCGCTGGAGGCTGTGCCATTGTCGAACTGCATCAGGCAGTAGCCCAGCACCAGGGTGCCCAGCGCCATCACGCTAAAGCCGATTTTCAGCGCCGGCTTGCGGCCCGCTTTATCCACCGTGAACACCGCGATAAAGGTGGCAAACATAAAGGTCAGGCCCACCACCAGGGTGGCGATCATCTGCTGTTCGGTAGTGGTAAAGCCCGCCATTTTAAAGATACGCGGCGCGTAGTACATGATGATGTTCATGCCGGTGAACTGCTGCATCGCCTGTAGCAGCATGCCAAGGAACACCGCCCGGCGCACGTTACGATTGATCTTAAACAATGCCCAGCCGCCCTGCTTCAGCTTCAGGCTCTCGCGGATCTCGTTAAGTTCATCGCGCGCCTTTTCCGAGGTATCGCGCAGCATCCGCAGCACCTCTTCCGCTTCGATATGGCGCCCCTTCTCCGCCAGCCAGCGCGGGCTGTTCGGCAAAAAGACCACCAGAATAATCAGGATCACCGCCGGCAGCGCCAGCACGCCTAACATGGCGCGCCAGTTACCGCTGTAGCTAAAGGCGGTATCGGAAAGAAACGCCAGCACAATGCCGAGGGTCACCATCAGCTGATACATACTGATCATTTTCCCGCGCACGTTCTCACTGGCCATCTCGGAGAGATACAACGGCGCGGTATAAGAAGCGATCCCGACGGCCACCCCCAACACCACGCGGGCCATCAGCAGCACCTCCACGCTGGCGGCAAAAGCGGAGCCGATAGAGCCGGCAACAAAGAGCACAGCCCCCGCCATCAGGCTGTATTTACGGCCAAGGCGGAACGACAGCCAGCCATTAAACAGCGCACCGATCGCCGCCCCCAACATCATACTGCTGACCACCCACTCCTGAAGCTGGCTGGATAAGGTGAAATGGTCGGTAATAAAGGGTAGCGCCCCGGATATCACGCCGATATCCAGGCCAAAGAGCAACCCCGCCACCGCCGCAGCGATAGAAACAAACCAGTTCATCCGCCGGGTGTCACGTTGCGTCCGCGGCGTTAATGCAGAGTCGTTACTGATTGAAGTCATTTTTATTCCTGCCACACAGAGAAAGACATAGGACGAAAGTACGTGACTGGCGGAGGAGTTTGTCAGGCTGGATAAGCCAAAGATATGGACTATTTTGCTGGCAGGAGAGGTTTTGTGATGGACATTAAACTTTCGAAGTAACAAAAAATGCCTTTGTCATAGTGAATAACCCTGTTCATACAGGGCAGTAACATTAATCAGGCGATATGGAATATGGACGATTATCACTTCTTGATATGGACAATAATTGCTCACTCGGCCGGTGCGATACTCACCGCCCCGGCCGTCGCGGAGGCGTTTAGCGCGCCAGCCAGCCGCCGTCCACCGCCACCGTGTAGCCATTGATGTAATCGGAAGCTGGGGAGGCAAGGAATACCACCGGCCCCATCAGATCGGCCGGCAGGCCCCAGCGCCCGGCGGGAATGCGGTCGAGAATTTCGCTGCTACGCTGCTCGTCGGCGCGCAGCTGCTGGGTGTTATTGGTCGCCATATACCCCGGGGCGATGGCGTTGACGTTGATATTGTGTTTGGCCCATTCGTTCGCCAGCAGGCGGGTCACGCCCATCACCGCGCTTTTGGACGCCGTATACGATGGCACGCGGATCCCGCCCTGGAATGACAGCATGGAGGCGATGTTAATGATTTTCCCGCCGTTGCCCTGGGCGATAAAGTGCTTCGCCGCCGCCTGGGACATGAAAAATACGCTCTTGATGTTCAGGTTCATGACGTCGTCCCAGTCCTTTTCGCTGAACGCCAGCGCGTCCTCACGGCGGATCAGCCCGGCGTTATTGACGAGAATATCAATATGGCCGAACTCGGCCACCGCACGCTCCAGCAGCTGGGGGATACCGTCGATCTGGCGCAGGTCGGCGGTCAGGCTGAGAAAGCGGCGTCCCAGCGCCGTCACCCGCTCGATGGTTTCCACTGGCTCAACGATATTGATACCAACAATATCGCAACCCGCTTCCGCCAGCCCGAGGGCCATCCCCTGACCTAAACCGGTATCGCATCCGCTCACGACGGCCACTTTTCCCTGCAGGGAGAATGCATCAAGAATCATAATGTGTTCCTTAATCGTTCAGAGCCTGCTGCATGCAGGCAAGGTTCTCTCGGCCCGGCCAACGCCGATGGCGGAGCTGAGCGTGGGGCGAACTCTCGGGCATAGCCCACCATAATGAAAATAAAACAGAGTTCCGTTTTGCTGATGGGAGCCATCTTAGCCTCGCCCCTTGTCATTTTCAATGATAATTAAAACGATGTTTCATTTTTTATGATGTCGATTGCAAAAAAAGAAAAAGCGAAGGCACCTGGCGGCACGCGCCGGGCCGGAAGCGATTTTAAAAGGATGATGATTCAATCGGTTGTCTGAAGAGACGGCAGAAGACAGGCCAACAGGCCGCTGAAAATGCGGGAATTACGCTGAACTGCGTGAAGCATCACAAATAATGAAACAATGTTTTGATAAATTAACACTCATCTTTTAAAACACATCACTCAGCGACACGCCTCTGGTCCAGCGGCATCGCAGGAAAGAAAGGAGCACTACATGGCTAAAGGCATGCGGGTCAAACTGAATTATCAGGTCAGCCACGATCCGGATACCGGAGCGGAAGTTACCCGCTTAACCCCTCCGGAGGTCACCTGTCATCGCAACTACTTCTATCAGAAGTGTTTTTTTAACGATGGCAGCCATTTACTGTTCGCCGGCGAGTTTGACGGCCACTGGAACTACTATCTGCTGAATATCGCCAGCGCCGAGGCCATCCAGCTGACGGAAGGCGCCGGGGATAACACCTTCGGCGGCTTCCTCTCCCCGGACGATAAGTCGCTTTATTACGTGAAAAATGACCGCACCCTGCTGGAGGTGAACCTGACCACCCTCGCCGAGCGCGAAGTTTATCGCGTCAGTGATGACTGGGTCGGCTACGGCACCTGGGTGGCAAACAGCGATTGCAGCAAACTGGTGGGCATTGAGATTGCGAAAAGTGACTGGACGCCGCTCAACGACTGGCAGATTTTCCATGACTTCTTCCACAAAGGACCGCACTGCCGCCTGCTGCGCGTCGACCTGCACAGCGGAGAGAGCCAGGTGATCCATGAGGAAAAAATCTGGCTGGGACACCCAATCTATCGTCCCTTCGACGACCACACCGTCGCCTTCTGCCATGAAGGGCCGCACGATCTGGTGGACGCCCGCATGTGGCTGGTCAATGAAGATGGCAGCCACGTCCGCAAAGTGAAAACGCATGCCCCGGGCGAAAGCTGCACCCATGAATTCTGGGTACCGGACGGTTCGGCGCTGATCTACGTCTCCTATCTGAAAGGTCAGCAGGGGCGGACTATCTATCGCTTTGATCCCGAAAGCGGCGTCAACGAGGCCCTGATGACGATGCCGGCCTGCTCGCATCTGATGAGCAATTTCGACGGCACGCTGCTGGTGGGCGATGGCTCAGGGACCCCGGTGGATGTCAAAGATACCGGCGGCTACTCCATTGATAACGATCCTTATCTGTATGTCTTTAACGTGGCGCAAAAACGCTACTTCCGCGTCGCGCGTCATGATACCTCGTGGGCGACGGTGGCCAACAGCCGTCAGGTGACTCACCCACACCCCTCGTTTACCCCGGACGACAGCGCCATTCTGTTCAGCTCCGATAAAGACGGTAAACCGGCCATCTATATCGCGAAATTACCCGAGCATCCGCCAATGCTCAGCGCCTGATCCACGCCACACGTCTTTCTGTCACTGGCCTTGCCCTCCTTCGCGGAGGGCTTTTTTGTCCCTTCTCTTTCACCCATAAAAAACCCCGGCTGACGGCGCCGGGGAAAACAAACGATGAGGGCTGAATGGTCTGTCAGAATGAGTAGGCGACCCCAACGCGGAAGCGGGTCTGACGATCGCTGCGGTCGTTCACCCCGACGTTGCCAATTTCACCATACGGTGACCAGTTGTTATCCAGCTTATAAGCCACCTTCACGTTATATTCCTGCGAGTAGGGTTTGTTGTCGTTACGGCTGACCCCCTCGGAACTGCGGGCATAGACATAGTTCAGCTCTGTACGCCAGTCGCCGAGCGCAAACCCGGCCCACGCGTCGCCGCGGTTAACTTTGTCATCATCTTTGCCGGCGTTGTTCGGATAGCGGGTGTATTCATAGCGATAGCGAGCGGCGACATAGAAGCCGTTGTCGAAGCTGTATTGCACGTGGAGGTGCGGCTTGTAGATGGAGCGGCTGTCGTTGCTCTCAATGGTAAATCCGGGGGTGAGGAAAAAGTTCGACGTTGCTTTCCAGCGCCAGCTGATGGTGTCTTCATGACCATTACCCACCACGTCTGAATAGGGCTGCGAACCGTTGTCGCCACCCGAACGCCATTTGGCCTCGACGGTAAAGCCTAACCCGTTGGCAAAACGGTGGGAAACGGAGACGCGGTCGGCATTACTTTTATCGCTCTTGCCGCCATCAATAAATTCATGACGTAAATCTATCGTTACCGCAGTCGCCGCAAAAGACATACCACAGAGGGCGGCCAGAACCAGAGATCGTTTTAACATAGGGTACCCCTTATAATAAATAAAATGTCATTTCGTTTTTATGAAACGTTATTTTATTTTTTAAGCAACTTAGTTTTAGTGACCAGGATCGTAGTTATTTGTTTCAAAAAATGTGGCACAACAAGACGTGACGGAGCTCAATAAATTCGCTGAGGGGAAAGTGAAATACAGGAGAAAAAGCAGGGTTCGGCAAAGCGCGGCGCATAAAAAAGCCTCCCGCAGGAGGCCATGGTCAGTGAGGTGTGACTGTCGTCGCGTCAGGCGCGCTCTACCGCCAGCGCCACGCCCTGACCGCCGCCGATGCACAGCGTCGCCAGCCCTTTACGGGCATCACGCTTGATCATTTCATGCACCAGCGACACCAGAATCCGGCAGCCGGAGGCGCCGATGGGGTGGCCGAGGGCGATAGCGCCGCCGTTGACATTGACCCGCCGTTCATCCCACTCCAGTACCCGGCCAACCGAGATCGCCTGAGCGGCAAAGGCCTCATTGGCTTCGATCAGATCGACGTCGTCCAGCCGCCAGCCGGCCCGCTCCAGACAGCGACGGGTGGCGTGCACCGGGGCAATACCCATCAGCGCCGGATCGACCCCGACGCTGGCGAAGGCGCGGATCCGCGCGAGGATCGGCAGCCCCAGTTCAAGGGCTTTGGCTTCACTCATCATCATGACCGCCGCCGCGCCGTCGTTGATGCTGGAGGCGTTGCCGGCGGTCACTGACCCGAGGCGGTCGAAGGTAGGCTGCAGGCTGGCCAGCCCTTCCGCGCTGGCATCCACCCGCGGCTGTTCATCGGTATCCACAGCGCGCGCGGCGCCGTTATGCTCGGTGATAACCGGGACAATCTCGTCGCGAAAGCGGCCGGAATCAATCGCCTTGCGTGCCTTGTGCTGTGAGCTGAGCGCCCAGGCATCCTGCAGTTCGCGGCTGATGCCGTATTCCCGGGCGAGGTTTTCCGCCGTGACGCCCATATGATAATCGTTGAAGGCATCCCACAGGCCGTCATGCACCAGGCTGTCAATCAGCTGGCTATTGCCCAACTGGGCGCCGGTGCGGCTGTCGGTGAGCACATGCGGGGCGCGGCTCATGTTCTCCTGGCCGCCGGCGATCACCACATCCGCTTCCCCACACTGGATCGCCTGGGTGGCGAGGTGCAAAGCCTTCAGGCCGGAACCGCAGACGTCGTTGATGGTAATGGCCGATACGGTGTTAGGCAGCCCGCCGCGAATTGCGGACTGCCGCGCGGGGTTTTGCCCGGTACCGGCGGTCAGCACCTGGCCGAGGATCACCTCATCCACACTCTGCGGATCGATCCCTGTCTGCTCAACCAACGCTTTCAACACCACGCTCCCCAGCTCGACGGCTGAATGGCGCGATAAGGCGCCCTGAAAGCAGCCAATCGGCGTTCGCAGCGCCCCGACGATCACGACATCCTTCATCCTCTACCCCTGCCCGTGCTTTTGCGCAAAGAAACAGCGATATACTAGATAATTGTTATCAAAAAACTTTGTAATTGTTTAAAAAAAGTGAAGCCAATCACAAAGAAACCGCTTTTTATTAACGTTCACGCCGCTGCAGATGCTCGCGCAACCAGCTGCCAGCTGCCCCCGGCGGCGTTTTCTTATTCCACAGCAGATCGACCGAAATCGCCCGCGGCCAGCCGGGAATATCAAGCGCCACCAGCCCGCCCTGTGGGGCAAACTCCGCCACCAGCGCACAGGGCAGAATGCACCAGCCAAATCCCTGTACTGCCATGCTGAGCAGCAGCAGGTAGTTTGGCGCCGACCAGACCTGACCTGCGGCAGGTTCGGTGGCGCTGGCCAGAAAGGTGCTCAACCGCAGCTCACGCCAGCTGCGCAGCTCATCCCAGACGACCTTGCCCTGCGCCGCCAGCGGATGGTCAGGCGCCACGTAAATGCCCATCGCCGTCTGCAGCGGCAGGCGGGTACTGCCGATGTCGGTCGGGTAGCGATCTCTGGCCTCAATCAGCCCCACCTGGGCGCGGGCTTTTTGCAGGAGATCGATCACATCCTCGTCTTCGCCAATCAAACACTCAAACTCGGTGTGGGGGAAGCGGCGGTCAAACTGCACCAGCAGATCTTCCAGCACGTCCGGGTGCAGGGTGTCCGAGAGCACGAAGGTCAGCCGCGGTTCCGTTTCACCGGAGAGCGACACCGCCAGCTCATCCAACCGCTCGCTGGCGGCGAGGATCGCTTTGACATAGCTCAGCACCTGCTCCCCCTGTGGCGTCAGCGTCGGCTGCCGCGTTGCCCTGTCAAAGAGGGTCACGCCGAGATCGGCCTCCAGGTTGGCGATAGCGGTACTGATCGTCGACTGGCTTTTACGCAGGCGACGGGCGGCGGCGGAAAACGATCCGCTGTCGACCGCCTCCACAAAGGCGGTTAACGCTTCCGGGGAATAACGCATAATCTATCTACTTTATCGATGGTTTCTATCTTTTGTTTATCATATTTTTCCATAAAATGCCGGGTAATTTCCTGTTCAGGCTATAACTGGAGGTCGCTCGCCATGCAACAGATCCCTCATCAGCGCAAGACGCTCACGGAACGCGTTATCCACGCCATCACCTTCGAAGGACTGGCGACGCTGATCCTCGCCCCTACCGCCGCCTGGCTGATGCAGCGCTCGGTCGTCGAGATGGGCGGGCTGAGCATTCTGCTCGCCACCCTGGCGATGGTATGGAATATCATCTACAACGCGGCGTTCGATCGCCTGTGGCCGGTCTCCCGCTTTCCCCGCCAGTTGAAAGTACGTGCGCTGCACGCGCTGGGCTTTGAGACCGGATTCGTCATCATTGGCGTCACCATGGTGGCCATCGTGCTGGGCGTATCGCTGCTGCAGGCGTTTATGCTGGAGATCGGCTTCATGCTCTTCTTCCTGCCCTACACCATGGCGTTTAACTGGGTATGGGACACCCTACGCGAGCGCGTTATCCGCCGCCGCCGCCCACGCCAGCCAGCGCGCGGGTAGTGCCCCGGGCGGATCCTCCTCGATCCGCCGCGACTTTATCACCAAAAACTATCGCAACAGACGAACCATAAATATGGTAAATTGCACTCCTTTTTTTTGGTTTACCGGTTGATAAAGTCGCATAATGTCTAAAATTTGGTCTAAAGAAGAAACTCTATGGAGTTTTGCCTTATATGGCACTGCAGTAGGCGCTGGGACGCTATTTCTACCGATCCAGCTGGGTTCGGCTGGCGCCATTGTCCTTTTCATCACCGCGCTGGTCGCCTGGCCGCTCACCTACTGGCCTCACAAAGCGCTGAGCCAGTTTATTCTCTCGGCCAATATCGCGCCGGGAACCGGGATCACCGGCGCAGTCAATCACTACTATGGTAAGAAAATTGGCAACCTGATCACCGGCCTCTATTTCCTCGCCTTCTTCGTCGTGGTGCTCATCTATGCCGTGGCCATCACCAACTCGCTGGCCGAGCAGGTGGCACACCGTACGCCGGTTACCCCCGCGCTGCGCGCGCTGCTGAGCCTGGGCGTCGTGCTGGTCCTCAACCTGATCTTTCTCATGGGACGGCAGGTCACCATCAGGGTGATGGGCTTTCTGGTCTTCCCGCTTATCGCCTGCTTCCTGTTTCTCTCCCTCTATTTAATCCGCGACTGGCATCCCGAGCACCTCACCAGCCAGATGCAGTTCAGCACCCACACGCTCCACCAGATCTGGATCTCCATTCCCGTGATGGTTTTCGCTTTTAGCCATACGCCGATCATTTCTACTTTTGCTATCGACCAGCAGGAGAAACATGGCGACCTGGCCATGGGTAAATGCAAAAAAATCATGAAGGTGGCCTACACCATCATCTGCGCCAGCGTGCTGTTTTTCGTCTTCAGCTGTCTGCTGGCGATCCCGGCGACCTATATTGAAAGCGCCCGCGATCAGGGGGTGACCATCCTCTCCGCCCTGTCGATGGTGCCAGGCGCGCCCGGCTGGCTGGCGGTGACCGGCATCATCGTCGCCGTGGTCGCCATGTCGAAATCCTTCCTTGGCACCTACTTCGGGGTGATTGAAGGCGCCAGCGAAATCGTCAAAAGTTCGCTGGCGCTGGTCGGCGTGCGCAAGAGCCGCGCCTTCAACCGGGCGATGTCGATCCTGCTGGTCTCCGCCTTCACCTTTGCGGTGTGCTTTATCAACCCGAATGCCATTTCGATGATCTACGCCATCAGCGGGCCGCTTATCGCCATGATCCTGTTTATCATGCCCACGCTGTCCACCTGGCTTATTCCGGCGCTTAAACCGTACCGCTCGGTGGGTAACGCCATTACGCTGGTGGTCGGCCTGCTCTGCGTTTCAGTGATGTTCTTCGGCTAATCGCCTCTGGCGGCAGCGGCTTACCTGAGCCGCTGCCGCACATTCTGACAACATTCTCGCCCTTCCCTTTCCCCTGAGCGGATTACACTTACGGCTTAGCCACCGTAAGGAGAGTTCGTATGTCCAGTGTCACCTTATCCGGTCGCGGCACGCTCGGCGATCGCCAGGTTTATCGGTTGGGTTATGGCGCGATGCAGCTGGCCGGCACCGGCGTCTTCGGCCCGCCGAAAGATCCCGAGGAGGCGGTGCGCGTCCTGCAGGCTGCCGTCGAGGCCGGGGTAAACCATATCGATACCTCTGATTTTTACGGTCCGCATGTGACCAATCAGCTGATCCGCAAAGCGCTCCATCCCTATCCTGACGACCTGTGTATTGTCACCAAGGTTAGCGCCCGCCGCGACGAGAAGGGCAACTGGCTGCCAGCCATGTCGCCTGCCGAGCTGACCCAGGCCGTCGAGGATAATTTGCGTAACCTGGGGCTCGACGTGCTGGAGGTGGTGAACCTGCGCAGTATGCTCAGCCCTCACGGCCCGGTGGAAGGCTCGCTGGAGGCGCCGCTCACTACCCTGCTGGAGCTCAAAGCGCGGGGATTGATCCGCCATATCGGCCTCAGCAACGTGACGGCAAAACAGGTCGCGGATGCGCAGAAAATGACGCCCATCGTCTGCGTGCAAAACCTCTATAACATTGCCCATCGCGCCGACGACGCGCTGGTCGATGCGCTGGCCGCGCAGCACATCGCGTGGGTGCCCTTCTTCCCGCTGGGCGGTTTTACGCCGCTGCAGGCGCAGGAGCTGAACGAGGTCGCAGCCTCGCTTGAGGCGACGCCGATGCAGGTCGCCCTGGCCTGGCTGCTTCAGCGTTCACCGAATATTCTGCTGATCCCCGGCACGTCATCCCGCACGCATCTGGCGGAAAATATTGCCGCCGCGCAGCTGGTCCTGCCGGCAGACGCCCTGCGCATCCTCGATAATATAGCCACCAGCGCACGCCCCTGACCCGTGGGGAGAAAGGGGGGAACGACATCTATCCTTAATATTTGCCTGGAAAAACCTCAACACTGCTGGCACTATAGATCTTACAAATGGGGTGTGATCGACGATCGTTTTCTCATTATCCCCGTTAATCAAACTTATGTTTTTATCCTTCGACCGGTCTCCAGCATGGAGGCCGTTGTCGTTTTTGTCATGACCAAAATTTGAAACTCTTGATTACAGGAAACACAATATCGAATTCCAAGTTTATACATATCAATCTGGCTGCAAAGATAGTCAATAACATCAAACGCTCATAAAAACATCTGATTAACCCAATCAGAATGTTGCTATTGCTATAAGAAAAATCAAACGCCTCACGACAACTATTTACAAGGGAAGCACATGACAGAGGGAACGATAAAGACCAGTAAGTATGAAATTATTGCTATTTTCAGAGAGGAGTTGCGCAAACGTACTGAAATTGAAATATTTTTTAACAACACTAGTATCGTAACCCAACTGACACGTGTGGATTTTGCCGAGTTCCATATTCAGACCCATCGCAAAATCCCGCCGGGGCATAAAATTCGCTTTCTCCTGCATAGCGATTCAGGGAAAATTGAGTTTAATGCACCCCTGACAAAACATGACAATAGCGGTGTGGATAAAGGTATCCGCTACGCCTTTTCTTTGCCTGAATGTCTGCAGGTCGTACAGCGCCGCCGCGATCCCCGCTTTCGTTTACGCCACGAACATGACTTTTATTGCCGCGGTCGCCATAAAAATGGCGAAAACTATCTTTTCGACATCAAAGACATTTCAGATGGCGGTTGCGCATTGATCACCAGGACGCCGAATCTGAAATTTCTCAACCATAACGCCTTGCTGAAAAATGCTGTGCTGATGCTTGCGGAATATGGTGAGATCACCATCGACCTGGTGGTAAAGAATGTCATTGTTATCACCCTTGATGACGCCAATGAAGAGAGTGAAAGCTACTACCAGATATCCTGTCAGTTTAAGTTCCGCCATCTCGACGACCAGCGCAGAATAGAGAAGATACTGCTGGACCTGATCTTAGAAGCCAAGCGCAAAAAGAGAATCTGATACCCTTGGACAGTATATTGCTGTACTCCAATGATAATCTCATTGGTCACTCAATCTATCACTACCTTATTGATAGCCATGAAAATACCACGCGTCTGGGTTATGGCGATGTTATCCATGGGAAACATCTACCTCTGGCCCAGACGGTTATTTTCAATTTAATTAATAAGGATATTTCTGCCATCAGAATCGTCGACCTGCTGAACGCGCTCCGCCTTTCCCTGCAGCGCTGCCAGCAGCCGGTGCTGGTAGTAAAAAGCGACATTGCCGGGCTGTGCAGAGAGTTGATAACTGTTGATAATGCTATGATTATTAGCGAAAAATGTCCGTTATCTATTTTTTCTTCTATCGTCAAACGCGCAGAGGGTGCCAGCGAGCTGCCACCGCGAAGGTTGCGCAAACAGCTTTCGCCGCGGGAGTGCCAGATCCTCGAACTGCTGATTGCCAACAATAATAACAAGCGCATTGCCGCCCTGCTCGGCATTGCCCATAAAACGGTTCACAGCCATCGTATCCATATCATGCAAAAGCTGGGCATTGATAATTCCCGCGCGATGAACCAGCGTATTGCCGCACTCCATCAATGTTAAATTATGCTCCAGTAAATCAATAGCGGATAAAGCGTACTTATTCGCTGTTGATTTACATTTCCTGCCATTCCCATTAATCATCAGGTAGCCTATAATTAGTGTATCCTCTGCCTATTGTCTGACTAACCTCGTGATGAGGGATAATGAACACTAAAATAACCGAAGACAACATTTTATCTCGTAATGATATCGCTGTACGCTACGTCTTTCAGAAAATGTTTTCCCCACAAGGTACCTTAGTCGCGGTCGAATGCCTGAGCCGCTTCGATAATCTTCCCGTCTCTCCTGAATACTTTTTTCGTCATGCTACCGCGGCGGTTCGTGAGCGTATTTTTCTCGAGCAACTGGCATTGATTGAAAAACATAAAGAATGGTTTTTACGCAACAACATTTCCGCCACGATTAACGTCGATGACCATATCCTGAATCTGCTGCGCCAGAAGGAAATAAAAGATAAAATTACCGCACTCACCTGCGTCCATTTTGAAGTGACCGAAAACGCTGAGAATCTTCTCAATAATTCCCTGGCTGCCTGGCAAAGCCCGCAAGATACCTCGCTGTGGCTCGATGACTTCGGCTCAGGCTATGCGGGGATTAACGCCATCAGAGGTTATCATTTTGACTATGTCAAAATTGATAAAGATTTTTTCTGGCATCTGATGCGCAAAGAGTCCGGCCGCCAGTTGATGGATGCGCTGGTGACCTTTTTATCCCGCAATCATCACAATGTGATTATTGAAGGTGTGGAAAGCGAAGCCCATAAAAAATGGCTGCAGGGAATGGAGTGGTTTGCCATTCAAGGGCATTACTGGCAGGAAGTCAGTATTGAACAACTGGTCGCTGACGATATTCGCAGATAAAAAAGCCGGGGATTTCCCGGCTTTTTTACATTGCTTAGTTATAAACTAATTCCCACGTTGCCCAGCTGGTAATCGGTCCGCTAGTGGCGCTTTTTGGCGTTGGGGAAACGTAGCCTACGTAATAGGTAAACAAGCCACTGCTGACCGCGCTTTCCTGCAAATGCACCTGATTTTGCTGCGGGTCCGTCGGGACAATTTTATTACTTTTATCCAGCGTATTATTATCATTGGTCGACAGTGCCAGATAAATATTCTGCGCCCCATCTGGCAAGGTATTGGCCAGATAGCCCGCATTCTCATTCCCAACCGCCGTCAGTAAAAAACCGTCGATCCAGCGAACGCTGACACGTCGCACTTCGTCCTGCGAGGCGGCCCCGCCATCATGGCGCAACTGGCAGTTTGACAGCGCCAGGGTAAAAGACTGCGGCTTCATAAACGCCCCGGCCCCGCGATCGTGTACTTCCGCCAGACTGACTGGCGCCAGCCAGACGTTGCCATTGCCGGCATGCTGACCGCCATTCAGCGCGACGCTGCAGGAGATATCCGTCACCCGCCCGGCAAATTCGACCCGTCCGCGGTCATAATTAGTCTCGAAACCCCACGCCGAGGGGGCGGCGAGGCTGCCGCAGAATAGCAGCCACGCGATAGTGTGTTTCGGCAATCCCTTCATTCCCCCTCCCGTATTAATCGTACGTCAGGTTAAAGATCATATGCGACTCCACCTCGCCGGTGCTGGTCGTCGGCCCATACTGATAAAAGCGCGCGTGCAGCGGTATGGTGATGTAGCGAGTCTCCTGATTGTTCAAGCGACCAACGGTGTATTTCTTATTAAACTGCAGCGGCGATCCATCCTTCAGCACCTGAATACCGACGCCTTTCGCCATGCCGCTGCCGGCCTTTTCATTGAGCAACGCGCCCATGGTCGCCGTCGTGCTGGTAGCCAGCGTTCCGGAGAACGACGTGCTGATATTGGCATACCCGGTTTCACTCAGGCCGCCGCTGCACTGCAGGTCGATATTGAAATCTTTCCCGCCCGCGGTAGTGCCCACCCCTTTCAGGTCACTGCGTCTGATGGAACCGACATCGACATTCATATTCTTCCCGCTCATCACCGTACAGGAGGGCGAGACCACGGTGATGGCGTTGGCGCTCAGATAGGTTTCGAGGATTGGGTTACCGCCGCTCTCCCAGTCATAGGAGGTGTATTTCCCTGTTGCCAGGGTGCCGCTGCCGGTGGTCGCTGCAGTTTTAATAATCTCCAGCGTAAAGCGCGACCCCTCCAGCGAATAGTTGGTGGTACCTGATACCCGCGACGAAAAGACGTCGGGATAGACGATATTGACCGTCGCGCCGCCGCGGCTGAAACGCATGCCGATACCCGGCACGTTGGTGGAATAGATTTTATTCCCGAGATCAGTGGCCCCTGGCGCAACAATCTTCGCCGCGAAGCGGTTGGTGCCGGAGGTACAGCGATAGCTCGCGCCGCCGGGGGCGCTCATCGTCCAGTCGCGGGTGAGGATCACCGATCCCACCGGCAGATCCGGGGGGACCACCACCCTGCCCACCACCATGTCCAGCATCACCGTCGGCGAAGTGAGGCGCGTACAGACGGCCCAGGACGAGGTGGTTCCCAGCGCCATTAAGACGATAAAAAGCGTTAGTAATTTCCTCAGCGACATACGCTATCCTTTGTTGTTTGCTGTCCCAGATCCACCGAACACTGCCCACCGCTCCACTTCACAATCGCGCGTTTGGCATTCGCATCGCTGATAAACATCATGCTGCCCTGGCCGACAACGCCGATCTCCTTACCGTCAGGGGAGAAAATACTCGCCGCAAACGGCAGCGGCTCATGGTTCGCCTGGCGCACCTGCAGCGTGAGGTTGTTCTGCACCGTGGTGCCGAACGCCACCTTAACCACGCTGCCTTCCCACGGCACAACCTGCGCCACGGTGCGATCGAAGGCGACATCGTCAAGGCTGCCTTTCGGGTCGATCTCGACGGCGTTAATCCGGTACGGGCGCAGATACGGCAGGATGGCGTAACCATTGCTGTCCACGCGGGTGCCCGGCGACCCCGGGAGCATGGCGCCGGCAGCGTCTTTGGCTTCAATCAGCGCCATCGTCGAGCCGCTTTCCGGCGAGAGCACCACGCCGCCGCTATGGGCGATCATCGTCCCGCTGGCGCCCAGGCCGCTCTGGCGATAGCCTTCACCCTGGCTGTAGCTGCCGTTGAGCGTGGTCCATGGCGTACGGTAGCTGCCGTTGAGCGCCACGTCGTGCTGGCCGCCGGTGGCCGTGGTGGTCGACACGCCGTAGTTAAGGTTGTTTTCACTGTCCAGCGAACCGTTGATACCAATCTGCGAGCTGGCAAAGCGCGAGTTGTTGAACGAGGTGTTCGACGTCAGGTTGGCTGTGCGGTTATCGCCAAACCACAGCGGGTAGCTGAAGTTGAGTGAAATACGATCGTCGCGGCGATGACCGGAGCTGTCTGGCGTGTAAACGCGCTGCGCGCTCGCCGACCATGAGAGACGACCAAATGAGTTGTTGTAGCTGACCTGATACTGCTTCTCGGTCCCGGAGCGGTTCCAGTAGTCGGAGACGCGACCGCTCAGATAAAACCCGCCCCAGCCGTCCGGCAGGTTCTGGTTCACGGTGAAGGTCATGCCGTTTTTCTGCCGCCACAGGGTGTAGTTGCTGCGGCTGTTTTTTTCCTGATCGACGGCATACAGCGCGTCGTTGAGGTTGTAATAGCCTTTCGTCGAGTAGCGATATGCCGCCAGCACGATGCTGGTCTGGGTATCGGTAAACATGCGGTTAAAGGTGGCGCGATAGCTCTGCCCCGAATCATCATGGGTATCACTCTTCAGCCGCGAATGGGTCACGTCAAAGGAGAGCGCGCCGATGCCGGTGTTCATCCCGGTCCCCACCAGGAAGGCCTGATAGTCGTCGAAACCGGTGACCCCGGTGTAGCCGGTCAGCAGGTTGTTGATACCGTGCTGCCAGGTGGCCTGATAGAGCATCGGCTTGTTACGCAGAGAACTGTCGTCCACTTTACCGGCGGAAAGGGCGTAGCGGGTCATTCCCGGGCGCAACAGCTGGGCGACGGAAGCGTAAGGCACGCTAAACACTTCCACCGAACCATCCGCCTCTTTCACCGAGACCTCAAGGTCGCTGCCATAGCCGGAAGGATAGACATCCTGCAGGGTAAACGGCCCGGGCGGAACGGTGGTCTGATAGATAATGTTGCTGCCCTGGCGCACGGTGACGAGGGCGTTGCTCTGCGCCACGCCGCGAATTTCCGGGGCATACGAGCGCATGCCGTCCGGGAACATATTATCATCAGTAGAAAGGTTGACCCCACGCAGACCGATGGTGTCGAAAAATTCACCATTGGTAAAAATCTGCCCGCCGCTGACGATGGAGTTGAGCTGCGGGATGGGACGCTGGAGATAGGTCTGGTTGCTGTTCCAGTGCGCTTTGCCCTGCTGCTGCTGCCAGTTCAGGTTACCGATGTGCTTCAGCAGCCAGCCGTCCCACGACAGACCGGCGTTGACGCCAAGATAGGCGCTGCTGTTATCCGAGCTGCCGACCGAAGAGGTGTGACTGTTCCAGGCGTTGGCCATCCAGCCCAGATTGAGCGCAGTAATGCCTTTGTCCCAGAACTCCGGGCTGACATAGTTTTTCAGACGTTGATCTTCATAGATCTGCGGCACCGAAATGTTCAACCGCAGGGAGGACTGGACCAGGTTGTCTTTGACGTTTTCTTCGTTACGCCAGGATTTGAGGCTACCGCAATAGCCTTCCTTTTCGCTCAGCTGTGGGTTCAGCTTTTCCGCAGCGATACCGTACTGCGTCAGCATTGCTTTGGTGTAGCAAACGCCAAGGTTACCGTCTTTGTCGCGCGCGATGCGCAGATCGTAGCGCCCTTTCCACTCGTCGTTGGTGTAGACGTCAAGGGAATAAGTGCCTTCGGTAATCGCGCTGGTCGAAAAGCGTGACAGGTTGACCTTTTCGCGACTGCCGACAATAAAGCCGTCGTTAAATTGATATACCGTTCCCGGGTTTTCCTGTCCGCTGGAAAATGGCGGAAAGCAGCACAGCGCGAGGGCGATCGCGGTGCTTAATCTTCCCGGGCAGAATGACCTCTGCTTCATTAGCTTTTCCCTTATTTAACGGCCACTTTCACTGCGACATCGGCGCCATAGTCATTAATGTTGTTAACGGTCAGGGTTTCGCCGCGGTTGACGGCGGAGGAGAGTGCTACCGTCTGGCTGGACTGCGGCGCCAGCATCACGGTTTTGCTGTTCAGGGCTTTACCGCCGTCGCGGGAAATACGGCTGACGGTAATGTAGAACGGCGTCGGGTTGTTGATGGCGAGACTGCTGCCGCTTGCGGTAAGCACCAGCTTCTCGGCCGCTGCATCGCGGTTGCCCAGTCCGGCAGGACGGTAAATAAATTTAAAGCGGGAACGGATCGCCAGCTGCAACACGTTCTGGCCTTCATTTTTCTGATCGGCCACCACTGGCGGAATTTCCAGCAGATTCAGCCACCACAGTGTCTCTTTATCTTTTGCCAGACCGGCGCTGCTGCCGAGCTTAATACGCAGCGTCTGGCCGCTTTTGGCGTCAACGCGCGAGATCGGCGGGGTGATAATAAACGGGGTGGTAATGGTATCTGGTGTGGCATCGGCGTCGCCATTATCCAGCCAGGCCTGTGCCAGTGCCGGACGGTCGGCGTTATTTGAAAGCTGTACCGTTATTTCTTTTTCATTTCCTGGATAAATAAAGCGGGTACCGTTAACAATAATGTTGTTGGCATGGGCCGCAAAACTAAAAATGAAACAGAAAAAAAGGGCAATACGCTTCATGCTGACCTCAGAATAAAAATACAAGCGGCGGACATCGCCGCTTTATTATTGTTATTAACTGCCCCATACCGGGGCAGTTTTATTTTCTGGCGGAATTACTGATAGGTAATTTCGTAAGTCGCGTAGCTGTTGACCACACCGGTGGTTACTGTGGTCGGTGCGCTGGTCGCATAACCAACGTAGTAGGTGAAACGCGCGCCATCGGCTACAGCAGCAGCATCGCCTTTCGCTTTCGGCTGAGTGCTGTCACCCGGGATGATTTTGTTGGTCAGCGCGGTGGCGTTGTCGGTAGACAGCACCAGCTGGATGTTCTGGGCACCGGAAGCTTCGGTGTTCGCCAGGTAACCCTGCTGTTTGCTGGTTGCGCCAGCCAGCAGGTTACCGCCGGTCCAGTTCACGCCCAGTTTGGTTACGTCATCCTGTTTGGTGCCGTCAGCAGCCTGGCAGTTAGAGACGTCAATGGTGAAAGATTTCGGTTTCAGGTAAGTATCCGCTGCTGCCGCTTTAACTTCAGTCAGGGTTACCGGAGACAGGTAAACGTTCGCATCGCTGCCCTGGCCGTTAACAGAAACAGTACAGGATACATCGGTAACTTTACCGAAGAAATTAACCTGGCCGCCGCCAACATTGGTATCAGCTGCATGGGCAGCAGTCATGCCAAAAAACGCGGTTGCCATTGCTGCAGAGAGAAGAACCTTTTTCATTGCCATTTCCTTGTCAGAGTGAATTACGAATCAATGAGCACACTGTGAATTCGCATAGAACCAGAAACATCAGGCGATGCTGATTTATGCCACTGCTAATAGAATCTTCGACTGACCGGGAGCCGCAATATTTAAGGCGTCAGGTGACGAACTTAAAAATATAAGTTCGCTGGTGCTATCGGCGTCAAAGAATGCTATTTATTCGCCGACAAATATACATTTGTTCACGTTTCATTAAGTTATATAACAGATATCAATCAACTATTAATAAATGGTTATTGATAGGTGAAAACGAGGCGGTAGTTGTTTACAGCGCAGGAAGTCTAACGCAAGACCATAAGAGAAATGACCGTAACAGCATGCCGAAAAAGCCGTCGGGAAGCCATCGCGATAAGTCTGAATCCGTCCTGAAAGTGGTGAAAATAGCACCAATTCATTCACGCGCTGAATGACGTCAGCGTGAATAAGGTGCATTCCACCCCTGAACGTGAGCAGTCCGTCCGATATCCCCTTCCAGAGATAAATATTTAATCCATTGTTTTTAAAGTAAAAAAATAAATTCATTCATCTCTTTGTCATCTTTTCATCATCTCACCGCCATAAAAATGTGATCTAAATCGCACTTTTTGCAACGCATGTTATAGTTAGCAGACTTATTATAAGTCCATCGAAAGCAAACGCGCTTTCCACCATAAAAGTTAAAAGGACAAACACCATGAAAAACGTAAAATTACTCGCCGCTGCCGGTATGCTCTCCCTGGTTTCTTTCGCTAGCTTCGCTCATCCGGTGAGCGTGACAGCAGATACCCTGGACAGCGCAGAAGCGAAAATCGCGACCATTGCGAAAGAACAAGGCGCTTCCTACCACATCACCGAAGCGTACACCGGCAACCAGGTCCATATGACCGCCGAGCTGTCTAAATAAGCGAATGGTTGCAGAGGGAGCTGCCGGACAGGCCGCCTGCGGGTGGCTGGTCTGGCTCCCGCCGCCCACCCCGCACGCAGCAATGTCGAGCCCCGTTATGGGGCTTTTTTCGTTTTTGCTCCCGCCGCCTGGCGCGCCAGCGCTCGCTGGATAGACAGCACGCTCGCCAGCACCACGATCAACCCCACCAGCGCCACCCCCTGGATCTTTTGTCCAAGGAAAATCCATCCCAGCACCACAGCGGTCACCGGGCTCAGCAGACTCATCGCCGACACCGCCACCGGCGAGAGGCGACCAATCCCCCGGAACCACAGGCCATAGGCCAGCATGGCGCCCGCGACGCACAGCCACAGATAGCCTGCGACCTGCAGCGCTGTCACCTGATGCAGAGGGGGGTCAACGATCAGCGCCACCGGGGCCAGCACCACTCCCCCAATCGCCAGCTGCCAGCCGGTCAACGCGACAATCGGCAAGGAGAGCGCCCAGCGGCGGGAGAGCCAGGTGCCCAGCGCCATACTGATCGCGCCGAGAAACGCCGCGCCGATCCCCAGCGGGTCGAGGACGGTGTGCGGTGACAGCAGCAGCATGGCCATACCGAGTATGCCGGCGATGGCGGAGAACACCGCCAGCCAGGGCGAGCGCTGCCGGTCAACGCACCAGGCGAGGAGCATCACCAGCAGCGGCTGGATTGCGCCAATCACCGCCGCTAAACCGCCGGGTAAGCGATAGGCCGCGATAAACAGCAGCGCCTGGAAAGCGCCGATATTTAAAATGCCGGTAACGATAAGCTTCGCCCACTCGCCGCGCTGCGGGAAGCGACGGCTCCAGATCAGCAGGGCGATGCCTGCCGGTAACACCCTCAGCAGCGCAGCGATAAATGGCCGATCGGGAGGAAGGAACTGGGAGGTGACGATATAGGTCGTCCCCCAGATAGCGGGCGCCAGCGCGGTGAGCAGTAAGTCGATCATCAGACTACGTGAGAGAAAAGCCATGATTTTATCTTCACTTCAAGCTAAATTGGTGACTGAAGTATGTACCGACAAGTATCTTGACATCAAGACAAGTGAGCACTGATGGACAAATCACCCGCGATCGACGCCGTGGATCGCATTCTCGCCCAGTGGCAGCGGGAGCGACCGGATCTGGACTGCAGCCCAATGGGGCCGATAGGCCGCCTGAAACGATGCGCCATGCTGCTGGAGCCGCAGGTGGAAGTGGCCTTTGCGCGCCACGATCTGGTGCGCTGGGAGTTTGATATGCTGGCGACGCTGCGCCGCGCCGCCCCCCCTTTCACTCTTTCGCCGACCCAGCTCTTCTCCACGCTGATGATCACCTCCGGCACCATGACTCATCGCCTGAAGGCGCTGGAGAAACGCGGATTTATTACCCGCCTGCCGAACCCGGAGGATGCCCGCAGTATGCTGGTCGCCCTGACGCCTGTCGGGCGTGAGCGGATCGATCAGGCGGTGGAGACCCATGTCGATAATGAACGGCAGCTGCTGGCAGGACTCAGTGACAGCGAACGCCTGCAGTTGGATCAGGCGCTGCGGGTATTGATGCACCTGCTGGAAAGTCGTTAACAGCCGGCGGCGATAAAGTCGCCGTTGGCGCTGATCGGCACCACGGTGAAAAACAACCCGGCGGCAAAGAGGATCAGCGCCAGCCCGCCGAGGATCTTCACCAGCGGCACCAACCAGGGCCGCGGACGCCTCCCCACCGTCAGCCTGTTGACCGCCCGGTGGCGGGCATAGTGCACCGTCAGTGACAGCGCGAGGATCGAAAGTCCGGTACCCAGCGCCATGGTCATCACCGCGGCGATGCCCCAGCTGACAATCCCCAGCGCGTTGGCGAACAGCAAAATCATGATTGCCCCGCTGCAGGGGCGGGCGCCGATGGCCAGCACCACGCCAAGGCGTGTCTTCCAGTCGGCGCCGTGCAGATCGTGCCCCACGCCGTGGTGGCCGCAGCCGCACGAGGCATCATGCTGATGCGCCGGTGTTATGGCGCGAATCACTCTCTTGCCTGGCCCCAGGCTCTGCAGCGCGCGAAAGATAATGTAAATTCCAAAGACGCCGATGGTCAGGGCGCTGATCTTCTCAACGTACCAGCGGCTGGCGCTGAGATCGCCGGCGGCCAGATTCAGTCCTACCGCGAGAATAAAGACAAAGAGGATGGCGCTGACGCCCTGCAACAGGCTGCCGAGAAAGGGCACCACCCGCGCCGCCGTCAGGCTCTCCTGGTTGGTGCTCAGGTAAGTCGTGACGATAAACTTGCCGTGACCCGGCCCGATGGCGTGCAGCACGCCGTAGAGAAAGGCGCCCACTAACAGCCAGACGCCGCCGCTGTACTGGTGATTATTCAGCAGCAAAAGATACATCACCAGATAGCGATGTAAGGTTATTTGGGTGGCGAGGCACCACTGGAGAAAATCGCCCCAGTGGCTATGCAACATGGTGCCGGCCACCAGCAAAAGGAGCCCGCCGCTCCCGGCCGCCAGCAGGCGCCAGTCGCGCTGCGCAATCGGAGTATTCATCATTATGCCATTGCGTAAAGAGGTTATCTCACCGGACGGCGAACTCACGTCCGGCGAGCGGTCTGTCTGCCCTGTCGGCCAGGGAAAGCGATATGCCGCCCCTGACAGATAGAGATAACATTAGCCTGGGCTGGCGTCGACAGGCAAAGCGGGGTTAGTTGTTGTTGACCACGATGATGACCCGGCTTGTAATCTCTCCGGTACGAATATTCTCGCCATACTTCATTGGCTTGATATTCAGTGTAATCGGGTTTTTGCCGTGCACGGCTTCCTGTGGCGTTTCGTACAGGTAGCCATTGTCATACTGGATATCCGCGCCGTTGGCATCCTGAATATGGAACCCGACCTCACCGGCGCCGGTGGCAGATAATTCCTCATCGTTAGCTAACACCTGACCGTTTTTCAGTCCCGATGCGCTCCTGAACGAGTACTCAATCTTGCCCGGCGTCAGCTCCAGCACACCGGACTCCCCCTGGCGACAGTCGATATTGATCACCTCCGGACGGTACGCTACGGTTCCCTGTTTAATATCGATGAAATTATATTCACCCATTTTGATTTCCGTCGTCGGATTCTCAAAACCACAGGTCATCACGTTGATTTGCAAAATGATATGATAAATATAGGTAATGGGGATATCGGTGCACTCTTTATCCTTATTCTGACAATATTTTAGATTGAGTTTATAACTTACCGTAAAGGGCTGACCGGGGGTGATGACCGGCCTGCCTGCGACCTCTCCCTTACTGATGGCATAGCTAATCGAGGCGGTATCATTAAAAATGTCAGACAATTTATAGTGGATTTTTTCGGTCAAATCTGTACCGGAAAGATTATGCGGCGACAGGTCGAATTTAATTTTATATTTTTCGTGGCCCACCAGGAAATTATACTCGGTGCTGTGCTGCGCCTCTCCTGTCAGGGTAATCACGACGTTCTGTAATGACTGACAAACAAACAGCCAGTCATCATTGGTAAAGGTGCCTTCGCGTAACGCCAAAGTACCGGAGAGGGTGACGGGTTTGAAAATATAGGTACCGTACCCCTCAATCCCTTTCTGGATATGACTGGTGTTCAGGTCGCAGTTCCCCGCCCAGGCGCCAAAGGTACTGAAGGTGAATAGCAGAAACAGTAGCCATCTCATCGTAATATTCCTTTACCGGCAGACATAGGTCTGCTCTTCATCAATGGTTTGTTTAAAGGTGATCGTGCAGTACTGATTATTTGCTTTATCAACAGCCACTTTCAGCGTCGACGGAACAGTATCCGTGCGGATGTATAATAAGCTGCCCTGGCCCACGACCCCGACATTCTGCCCCTGGTTATCCTCGATTTCATAACCAAACGGCAGCGGCTCACCCGCGGCTTGTCGGGCATGAATCAACCACGGCTTACGCTGGTCGGTATCAAAGTGGCTAACCACCACAGCGCCCCGATACGGGGCCACCATTTTCCGGTTGCCTTTCAGTTCCGTCGTACTGTGGGAATCCGACACATCCAGCATCAGGGCGTTTTCACGGAACGGAGTGAGGTTGTCGTAAAGCACGATCCCTTTCCCGTTGGTGGTGCGGTATTTCTGACCATTGACATAAGCCCCCTCCAGCCCCGGCGCCTGCAAAATCGCGAAGGTGTCTGATAACCGATTCGCCAGGCTGACGCCCCCGGACCAAAGCACCACGCCCCCGGAGAGGCTTCCGCTGGCCTGGGTGTAGTTTGACGACTGGCTGTAACTACCGCTCAGTGTGGCCAGCGGGGCATTCCAGGTGAGGTTAGCCCCGGCAGCGGTTTCATTATTTTGCTGCTGATGACTGAGATTAACCCCGTAGCTGAACTGATCGCGGGAGCCGGCAATGCCGTTCAGACCGATGTTATTGGAGGCAAAGCCACTGTTATCGAAGGTGGTGGAGTTAGACAGATTCAACCGACGACGCGGCGCGCTCAGGTCGTCCCCCCAACTGAACGGAATGGAGAAATAAAGATTAAATCGCTTATCCTGGTGATGATATTCGTCATAGGTTTGGCTGGCCGATAGCGTATAGGTCAGCCGCTGCCAGGTATTCGAATAGCCGAGCTGATAATCTTTATTGCTGCCGCTTTTTCCCCAGTAGTCGCGCCACAGGGCGCTCAGGGAAATCGCGCCATAGCCCGCCGGAAGCGCCTGGCTCAAACTGGCCGACAGGGAATTTTTCCTGCCGAAATCATATTGATAATAATCGGCAATATCGTAGACATCATTTTCGTCACGGTGATAGTGGGTTCTGTTCTTCGCCCACACGTGATCGTTAAAGGTGCGGTAATCCCGGCTGGAATAGCGGTAGGCCGCCAGGCCAAAACGGGTCTGGGTTGGCGTCAGGAATTTACTGTAAGCCACCTGATAGCTTTGACCATCATAGGTGCCATTATCTTGTTCGCTATGCGATTGGGTGGCATCGACGGAAATAGCGCCGAGCCGGGTATTCCAGCCCGTTCCGAGGGTAAAAGCAGAATAGTGATTCGACAGCATCGAACCACCGTACAGCGTCAGCAGGTTGTTCAAACCATACTGATAGGTCCCCTGGATAAAATCAGCCTGCCGATCGGCCCCCTCAATATGGCTGCGTCCGGCAGCAAGATCGTATTTCGAGACACCTGCCTGCAGCATGTTGGGAACGGAAGAAAAGGGCACCAGATAGCTGGTGATCGTCCCGTCAGCTTCTCTGATGCTCACGTCAAGGTCGGCCCCGCCGCCGGCCATCTGTAAATCAGCAATAGCAAAGGGACCGGGCGGCACCTCTTTCTGATAAATGACAAAGCCATTTTGCTCAATGGTGACCAGGGCATTGCTTTGCGCAATCCCCTGAACGATCGGCGTAAAGTTGCGCCTGGAGTTGGGCAACATCTGCATATCGCGATATAAGCGCACCCCGCGAAAGCGCACGGTGTCGAAAATATCGCCTGATGTGTACATATCCCCGGCGCGAAGCGTACTCTCTATCTCGCCGAAGCCTCTCTCCAGATAAAGCGTGTTACTTTTCCACTCACCGGCGCCAGAATCATTGTTGTTATAGCTGGCGTCAGAGTGCAGTTGCCATCCCAATAGATTTAAACCGCTGGTAAAACGGGCAAAGGTACTTTTGTTATTCCCGGCGCTTTTATAATCGCTGTAATACTGACTGGCATAATAGGACGTATAGAAGGCATTGACCCCGCGGTCCCAGCTTTCCGGGGAAGCATAGCCTGCTTCCAGTTCATTAACAAAAGCCTGCGGGACAGTGAGCGCGAGGGTCAGGGTGGAGATATCAAAATGATATTTCCCCCCCTGCACAGCCTCGCGTAGCGTGATGCATTGCGCCTGGTTCTTATTGTCCAGCCCCTCGGCTTTAATACCGAGCTGCTGCAGTTGGGAGTGCGACAAGCAGCTTTCCCCTGGCTGCTCCTTCACCGTCAGGTCATACTTCCCACGCCACTTGTTATTGACATACACATCCAGGTTATATTCACCCGCAACCGGCGCGTCATCTGTAAACTGATAGTGACTGTCTTTGACCCCTTTCATTCCGCCGAACATAAAGTTGGTATCAAAGGTTTCTTCTGCCGCCAGAGCTTCAGCAAATAACGATGCTATAATCGCCAGGGCAAGTGATGTCATCCTTAACATAACCACCTCTTTTTATTTTACGCCGATGCTATCACTAATATAATTTCCATGATCATCAATAATCGTTATATTATATTGTCTGGCACCAGTGCCACTGAGGGTAATCATTTGTTGTGAAAATGGCGCCAGCATAATAGCCTTACTGCTTGCCTTCACATTATTCATTTTAATTTCAGGGATCGTGATCCAGTTTGCACTGTTATTTTTAACCAGTACATTTTTGCCTTTTTGCTGCAGGCCTAAATGATGAAAACTGGCCTGCGTAACGCCAGCGACACCTTCCGGGCGATAAAACAACTTAATTCGGTTTTGGATCGCAAATTTCACCACATTCTTACCATCGTTCACGCTGGCATTGGGTGGGATATCGAGGACATTGAGGTAAAATAAACTTTCCTGGTTTTGCGGTAACGTATTGGATAATGCTTTTATTTTAAGCTGCTGACCGGTATTGGCTCTAACGCGCACCACCGGCGGTGAAATAAGAAAAGGAACGCGGATATTCTCCGGAGCAATGGAAGTATTACCGTCGTCGATCCACGCCTGTACCAGGGCGCCGCGATCGCCGCGATTCATTAACTGCACCATCACCTCATTTTTACCGGCCGGATAAATAACGCGCGTCCCATAGATCACAATACCCGCCTGCGCGGGGATAATGAAAAATGTCAGTAGCAGCAGAATGAATCCTTTCATCTCTTTCACTCCATGTAAACAGAGACCCGGCGAACGCCCTGCGTCTCGCCGGGTGACAACATCACTCGGTTACCACGGTCAGCGTAAGGGTTGACTCAACATCGCCCTGGGTGACTGCGTTACCTGCGGCCACCAGCGCATACTGCGCTGAAAAATCAATGGTATATACACCGTTCTCATCAGGATCCCCATTAAGAGGAATCAGCGAGTTGGCGTTTAGTTCGGCGTTATTCGCTGTCACCACAAAGCCGACGCCGGATGCGCCACCCGCTACGGTATTTTTAGTGATGTTCGGGTAAGTCGTATCAAACTGGTTACGTGCCAGGCTGATTTTCGGCGCAGTACCGGTACATTTTAATTTTAATGGCACCGTGGTGCTGTTTTTAATCCCGGTATAGGTGGCGCCGGCATTGAGACCAGCAAGACTTTCCTGCCCGACCTGGTTCATCGTAATAGTGGTAGAGTTGTTGCCGTCAAGAAACTGACAAGTGGTACCCACAACGCGTCCGGTGATAATAACTTCACCCTGGTCAGTATCCGCAAAAGCACCGGCACTCATAAATACGGTAGACAGGACTGCTGCAGCAACAGTTAAACGCTTCATAAAATAGTTCCTTTTATTTGTTTATCCATTTGGTTTGTGAGATGAGAAAAAACTCATGAGTTAAATATTGCACGCGATTTAACCATTCACAACATGCTTATTTAATTCACTTGACCAATATCAAGCCAAATAATTCATTATGTCTACGACTCATCCAAAGGCCATAGTGTTTATATATTGTTAAAAGACAATAAAAACATATACATCAGAAACAACTGAACTCCATTTAATAAAAAACAAAGTTGCCACAGACAACGATGCATTTTGTGCTATCCTCGCTTAAACCATATGATAACTTTATAATTAGCTGCTAATTATTTATTGTGTTTATAAAAACAGAAGGCCATCCTAATGAAAAAAGGCTTACTTGCCCTGGTCTGCGTCGCGCTGCTGGTGCCATCGCTTTCGGCGCAGGCGACCTGGCGCGGCGAAAAGCGCCAGGACGCCCGCGATATCCGTCAGGATAGTCGCGAGCAAGGTCGTGATACCAAGCAGGAATGCGTCCGCAATAACAATCAAAGCAACGCCAGCTGCCGTCACGATAAACGGGAAAACCGCCGTGAAGGTCGTCAGGAAGCACGTGACGAAAAATGGTGAACCTGCAGGCTTCGACGTCTCCAGGACGTAAGTCCTCCCGCCGCCGGAGCCTTTAACGCCCCCTCATACTTCAGCTGTCTGGCTGACGTTTTCTGCCTGCACCTTATTCTTAGCATAGAGCAGAATATTCCCACCTAATCGTCAGACATTATCCCGATACTCATGATGCCCCCTTTTCTTCCAGCCCACTGATATCGCCGCTACCGGCGCTTACCGTGCCTGATTCCTATCAACTTTACTCCCCTTTAGATTAAGCTTATTTTCTGAAATACAGCGTAAAGTGCCCTCATACAGACAATGGCTATTATCCCCAGGCTTTTTGCAGTATGGTTTAATCGCTGTTGTAGTTTTGCAGTGAATGCTATCCAGACGATTCAGTGTTGTATTCTGTCTGAGACGTTTCTCACGCTATTCCCGGGCGTTGTCGGCGCGGGAGAGTGCTTTGCTGGCGAGATGTTGCCCAGCATGCAGGCAATAAATCATGACGGCATTGATGGCCGTCTTGCCGTGGCCGGAAGCCCGTGCCTTCATCATCATGCGGGCATCATCAAGAGGATCAGGGATGTACAGGACGTGGAAACCACCAGGAAAGCGACGCCACTTCAACCCGCTAGCCCTTTCTTTACCCTTCAGCTTGCGGCGTCTTATCGTTGGTAATGGAGATAGCCTATGATACCGCACGCTCACTCAGCGATAACGTTCAGATTTTGCCTTCACCCGGTGAAACGCTTTCGCATGAGATTAAAACGTTATCAGCACGCTGCTTCAAAATAAAAAGGCTGTCGAATTTAACAATGACCTGACGCAGGCCTGGACAGAGAAAAATATGCCTGCAATAAAAGGGAAAACCATGACGAATAACGCCGATATAAAAAAAAGGAACTTCCTGACTCAGAATGAAATCGAGTCTTTACTTAAAGCCGCCGATACCGGCCTCTATGCCGCACGGAATTATTGCCTGACATTACTATGCTTCATCCATGGTCTGCGAGCCAGCGAGATCTGCCGTCTACGAATATCGGATATCGACCTTGCTGCCCGATGTGTTTATATCCATCGGCTCAAAAAGGGGTTTTCGACCACTCATCCGTTGCTGGAGAAAGAGATCCACGCCCTAAAGCGATGGCTGGCCATTCGCAACAGCTGGCCGCAGGCAGCCAGCGAATGGCTGTTTCTCTCCCGCAAAGGTAATCCCCTTTCACGCCAGCAGTTTTATCAGATTATCGCCTCATCAGGGGATCTTGCGGGATTACCGCTGGAGATCCACCCGCACATGCTGCGCCACTCCTGTGGCTTTGCGCTGGCCAATATGGGGATCGATACCCGTTTGATCCAGGATTACCTCGGGCATCGCAATATCCGCCATACCGTCTGGTATACCGCCAGCAACGCGGGGCGCTTCTATGGCATTTGGGACAATACGCGCGACAAACAGCGATCGTCTTTGATCTAATAACCTTGACGCCACGGATGGCGTTGTCCCGCAACCTGCCCGAAAATTAAAATATGTATTATCATTAACCCTGCGTTAATTATGCTTACTGTTCCCGCAAGTTCTTATTTATTCTCTCCAGCTCCGCGCCAATTTAACCCTGCGTTCATTCTGGATTTGGCCAAATTATTTATTGCTCGAACAAAATTTCTGCACCGCTTTTTTCAATTGCAGTACGTATCAGAAAAAAGTCCTTTTAATTTATGCACCTGGCGATAACATCTATAGATGCTATTGAGACAACCATTAAAATCTTTAAAATTAAGAATTATCGCCCGGCGATATTTTTAGTATCAGTCAATGTAATGTGCTATCTATTCGTGGTTAATCAACTTCACCCTACAACGTTTTAGCATTACGTATTCTTTTCGTCATGGCGTAAGGTTTCGCCGTGACGGTCATTCATCCCCTTTTTCAGGAGCCAATATTGTGAACCGACGTCGTTTTCTTACCGCCAAAGAAGTTCAGGCAATGATGCAGGCCGCTCGTCAGGGACCCACCGGCGAACGGGACTACTGTCTCATCCTGCTTGCCTTTCGTCACGGCATGCGCATCAGCGAACTGCTGGATCTGCACTATCACGATCTGGATCTGCATGAAGGACGGGTCAATGTGCGGCGGCTAAAGAATGGTTTTTCGACTATTCATCCGCTGCGCTTTGATGAGCGCGAGGCGATCGAACGCTGGAGTCTGGTCCGCGCCGGCTGGAAAGCGGCGGCAAAAACCGACGCGCTGTTTATCTCTCGTCGCGGAACGCCACTCTCACGCCAGCAAGCGTATCGTATTATTCGCTCCGCCGGCGAAAATGCGGGCACCGTCACGCACACGCACCCCCATATGCTGCGTCACGCCTGCGGCTATGAACTGGCGGAAAGAGGTACAGATACCCGTTTGATACAGGATTATCTGGGACATCGTAATATTCGTCACACGGTACGCTACACCGCCAGTAATGCGGCACGTTTTGCCGGAATTTGGGAAAGAAATAATCTTTTAGAGGAAAAAGGCTTGCAACAGAAAAACGATTTAACTGATTGATTTAATGCAATATAATTAATTGCGAACAGGTCAATTGGGGCCAAACTGTTTATATCATAAAAATGTTTTGTAATGTTTTGCAACTCACTGCGCCATATTTCTGCAGAAAAAATCATATTCTATTGATTATTATGTGTTTTTAATCCCTCAATCACTCACTTTTCTCTCATCAGATTCCAGCTGCACCGGCGATCCTTCGCCAGCACCATCGCTATACCTTTCGCACTCCCCCCCACTACGCCAGATAATATAGCCATAAAAAACCAATTACACAGAATTTAAAACCACAATAACGCCAAAGTAAAACTAAAAACAGGTCACTTATCCCGACGAGTCAAAATGGCCCCAATTGTCTCATCAGTTGGGTGAAAACTGTGCAGAGCCGGCAGCCTGACTACTCGGCTGAAATCTGAAATGCCTGGAAGGCACATCGGCTGCAAATCCGGTTCGTTATTTCGACATCGTTCAAAGGAAAACAGTATGAAAATCAAAACACTGGCAATGGTTGTTGTGTCAGCCCTGTCTCTGAGCTCCGCGGCGGCGCTGGCCGATACCACCACGGTCAACGGCGGGACAGTGCATTTTAAAGGGGAAGTCGTCAATGCGGCCTGTGCGGTGGATGCCGGCTCTATCGATCAAACCGTCCAGTTAGGTCAGGTGCGTTCCGCGAAACTTGCCACCGCGGGTAGCACCAGCTCCTCCGTCGGTTTCAACATCCAGCTGGATGACTGCGACACCACAGTGGCGACCAAAGCTTCCGTCGCTTTCTCCGGTACCGCCATTGACAGCAGCAACACCACCGTTCTGGCACTGCAAAACTCTGCCGCTGGCGGCGCAACCAACGTTGGCGTGCAGATCCTCGACAACACCGGCACGCCACTGGCGCTGGACGGGGCCACCTTCAGTGCCGCGACCACCCTGAATGACGGCACCAACATTATCCCGTTCCAGGCGCGTTACTACGCGACCGGCGCAGCGACCGCCGGTACGGCGAACGCGGATGCCACGTTCAAAGTGCAGTACGAGTAAGGCCCGATCCACGCAGGGAGGCAATCAGGGCCAGGAGGGCCCGCTCTCTATTTCCAACTGGAGTGAAACGATGCAGGGAATGAAATCAGGTCTGCTGCTGCTACTACCCCCGCTGGCCCTGGCCGGTAATCAGTGGAACGTCACGCTGCCTGGGGGCAGCATGCGTTTTCAGGGCCTGATTATGGCGAGTTCCTGCCGCGTCGAAGCGGGCGATCGGCAGATGACGGTCAATCTGGGGCAGATCAGCAGTAACCGATTTCATGATGTCGGGGAAGACAGTAACCCGATCCCTTTCGCGATTCATTTACAGGATTGCAGTACCGCAGTCAGCCAGCATGTGGGCGTGACATTTCACGGTGTGGCTGATGGTAAAAATCCCGATGTGCTCTCGGTGGGCGAAGGCCCGGGGATCGCCAGCGGGATTGGCATTGCGTTGTTCGACAGTCAGGGCCAGCAATTGCCGCTCAATCGTCCGCCGGATCGCTGGGTGCCGCTCTACCGCGGACCGACGACGCTCAATTTTGTCGCCAAATATCGGGCGACCGGACGCCAGGTCACCGGCGGCGCGGCCAACGCCCAGGCCTGGTTCTCATTGACCTATCAGTAATTAATCCGCAGACAAACAGGACAACACGGTGAGCAGACAAGGAGATAACGTGAGAAAAATGGCAACGACGACACGCGGCATACTGGCGGGATGTTTACTTTTCGTCGCCGGTGCGTTGAGCGCCAGCGCGCAGGCGGGTGTTGCGCTTGGCGCGACCCGGGTTATCTACCCGGCGGGACAGAAACAAGTCCAGCTCGCGGTGACCAATAATGATGACAACAGCACCTGGCTTATTCAGTCATGGGTGGAAAATGCCGATGGTCAGCGAGACGGCCGGTTTATCATCACTCCCCCGCTGTTTGCCATGCAGGGCAAAAAAGAGAACACCCTGCGCATTATCGACGCCACCAATAACCAGCTGCCGCAGGATCGGGAAAGCCTGTTCTGGATGAACGTGAAGGCGATCCCCTCGATGGATAAATCCAAGCTCAGCGACAATACCCTGCAGCTGGCGATTATCAGCCGCATCAAGCTCTACTACCGTCCGGGAAAACTGGCCCTGCCCCCGGATCAGGCAGCGGAAAAGCTGACCTTTAGCCGCAGCGGATCGTCGCTGACGCTGACGAACCCAACCCCTTATTACCTGACGGTGACCGAACTGAACGCCGGGACGCGCATTCTGGAAAACGCCCTCGTGCCGCCGATGGGCAAAACCAGCGTCAAGCTGCCCGCAGATGCCGGGAACACCATCACCTATCGCACGATTAACGATTACGGCGCGCTGACGCCGAAAATGAATGGCGTACTGCGTTAACCCAGAGAACCCCGCCGCGCGGGCCACGCTGCGCATGACCAGAAGCACTGACAGCCGGGCAACGTCGGACCGGAGGGATTATGTCACATCGAAAATATGGACTGGACCATTGGGGTTGCCGAAGCGCCCGGCGCCTGATTACTCCGGCGCTGACGCTGTGGCTCTGCTCACTGCCGTTTGCCGCGCGGGCGGACCTCTATTTTAACCCCCGCTTTTTAGCTGACGATCCGGCGGCGGTGGCTGACCTGTCGGGATTTGAAAAAGGCCAGGAGGTGCCTCCAGGCACCTATCGCGTCGATATTTATCTCAACAATGGTTTTATGACCACCCGGGACGTCACTTTCCAGGCGGATGCGCAGGGCCATGGTATGTCACCCTGTCTGACGCGCGGCCAGCTGGCGAGCATGGGCGTGGATACCGGTCGGGTACCGGGCATGGCGACGCTGGACAGCGCAGCCTGCGTGCCGCTAACGACGCTTATCAGCGAAGCCACTACGCGCTTTGACGTTGGCCAACAGCGTCTGTATCTCACCGTGCCTCAGGCATTTATGGGCACCCGCGCGCGCGGCTATATTCCGCCGGAGCTGTGGGATGACGGTATCACCGCCGGGCTGATTAACTATAACTTCACGGGCAATAACGTCCATAACACCACGGGTGGCAGCAGCCGTTACGCCTATCTGAATCTGCAGAGCGGCCTGAACGTTGGCGCCTGGCGTCTGCGCGATAACAGCACGTGGAGCTACAGTAGCGGCAGCGGCAGCGCTTCCTCCAGTGAAAACCGCTGGCAGCACGTTAACAGCTGGCTTGAGCGGGACATCACGCCTCTGCGTTCGCGACTCACCCTCGGGGACAGCTATACCAACGGCGATGTCTTCGACGGGATCAATTTCCGCGGCGCCCAGCTGGCCTCGGACGACAATATGCTACCGGACAGCCAGAAAGGCTTCGCGCCGGTGATCCACGGGATCGCCCGCGGCACGGCGCAGGTGTCAATCAGGCAAAACGGCTATGAAATCTACCAGAGTACGGTGCCACCGGGGCCGTTTACCATCGACGATCTCTACGCCGCGGGCAATGGCGGCGATCTGCAGGTCACGATTAAAGAAGCGGATGGCTCCCGCCAGGTCTTCAGCGTGCCCTGGTCAACGGTGCCGGTGCTGCAGCGTGAAGGCCATACCCGCTTCGCCCTCACCGCCGGGGAGTACCGCAGCGGCAACAGCCAGCAGGAGACGCCCGATTTTTTCCAGAGTACGGCCATGCATGGCCTGCCGGCGGGCTGGACCCTGTACGGCGGCACTCAGCTGGCGGACCGCTATCGCGCCTTTAACCTTGGGGTGGGGAAAAATATGGGCTATTTCGGCGCCCTGTCGCTGGATATCACCCAGGCCAACGCCACGCTGGCGGACGACAGCGAGCATCAGGGGCAGTCGGTGCGTTTTCTCTATAACAAATCCCTGGATGAGACCGGGACTAACCTGCAGCTGGTGGGCTACCGCTACTCCACCCGCGGCTACTATAACTTTGCCGATACCACCTACCGCCGGATGAGCGGCTACAGCGTGGAAACCCAGGACGGCGTTATCCAGGTGAAACCCAAATTTACCGACTACTACAATCTGGCTTACAGCAAGCGCGGCAAGGTGCAGCTGAGCGTGACCCAGCAGTTGGGGCGCACCGCCACCCTCTATCTGAGCGGCAGCCACCAGACCTACTGGGGTACCGACGATGCCGATGAGCAACTGCAGGCCGGCCTCAACGCCGCCGTAAACGATATCAACTGGTCGCTAAGCTACAGTCTGACCAAAAACGCCTGGCAGCAAGGGCGCGATCAGATGCTGGCGGTCAACGTCAATATCCCCTTCAGCCACTGGCTGCGTTCCGATAGCCGCTCGGTCTGGCGGCACGCCAGCGCCAGCTACAGCCTTTCGCACGATCTCAATGGCCGCATGACCAATCTGGCGGGCCTGTACGGCACCCTGCTGGAAGACAACAACCTCAGCTATAGCGTGCAGACCGGCTATGCCGGCGGCGGCAACGGCGACAGCGGGAGCACAGGCTATACCGCGCTCAACTACCGCGGCGGCTACGGCAACGCCAACGTCGGCTATAGCCGCAGCGATGGCTTTAAACAGCTCTACTACGGCGTCAGCGGCGGCGTGCTGGCGCACGCCAACGGCATCACCCTGAGCCAGCCGTTGAACGATACCGTGGTGCTGGTGAAAGCCCCCGGCGCTGGCGGCGTGAAAGTGGAAAACCAGACCGGGGTACGCACCGACTGGCGCGGGTATGCCGTCCTGCCCTATGCCACCGAGTATCGCGAAAACCGGATCGCGCTGGACACCAACACCCTGGCAGACAATGTCGACCTTGATGATGCAGTGGTCAGCGTGGTGCCCACCCATGGGGCGATCGTCCGCGCCAACTTTAACGCGCAGGTGGGGATGAAGATCCTGATGACACTGACCCATCGCGGCAAACCGGTGCCGTTTGGCGCCCTCGCCACCGGCGACAGCAACCAGAGCGGCAGCATCGTCGCGGATAACGGCCAGGTCTACCTGAGCGGGATGCCGCTGGCGGGCAAGGTGCGGGTGAAATGGGGCGATGGCCCGGACGCTCAGTGCGTGGCCGATTATCGTCTGCCGCCGGAGAGTCAGCAGCAGGCGCTCAGCCAGCTGTCGGCCGCGTGCCGCTAAGGAGATCATGATGAAAACACTGCAGTATCTGCTGGGCGCCCTGCTCACCCTGGTGACGCCGTTTGCCTTCGCTGCCGATAGCACGATCACCATCAGCGGCTATGTGCGCGACAACGCCTGCGCAGTGGCCGGCGAGTCGAAGGATTTCACCGTCGATTTTCAGGACAACGCCGCGAAGCAGTTTTATGCCGTCGGGGCGACGACGACGCCGGTGCCGTTCCGCATCGTGCTGTCGCCCTGCGGCACTTCCGTCACCGCGGTGAAGGTCGGTTTCACCGGCGTGGCGGACAGCGTCAACACCAGCCTGTTAAAACTCGATGTCGGCGCCTCGGCGGCGGCGGGAATGGGGGTGGAAATTCTCGATCAGCAGCAGTCCCGGCTGCCGGTCAATGCGCCGTCGTCAGCCATGTCCTGGACCACGCTGACGCCGGGCCAGACCAACATTCTCAACTTTTACGCCCGTCTGATGGCCACTCAGGTGCCCGTCACCGCCGGGCATGTCAATGCGACAGCGACATTCACGCTGGAATTTCAGTAAGCGGAGGCTGAAATGAAATGGACCCACGTGGGCTGGCTGCTGGCCGGCCTGTTAACCGCGAGCGCTTCCCTGCGGGCGGCCGACGTCACCCTCACCGTCAACGGGAAGGTGGTGGCCAGACCCTGCACGGTTTCCACCGTCAATGCCACCGTCGAGCTGGGCGATCTCTATACCTTTAGCCTGATCGGCGCGGGCTCGGCATCGGCCTGGCACAGCGTGGCGCTGGATCTCAGTAACTGCCCCGTGGGTACTTCACGGGTGAAGGCCACCTTCAGCGGGACGGCGGACAGCACCGGCTATTACAAAAACCAGGGAACGGCGGGCAATATTCAGCTCGAACTGCAGAGCGAGGATGGCACCACGCTGAACAATGGCAGCAGCCAGTCGGTACAGGTGGATGAGGCCAGCCAGTCCGCTCGCTTCCCGCTGCAGGTTAGAGCCCTGTCCGTCAACGGCGGCGCCACGCAAGGCACCATTCAGGCGGTGATTAACGTCACCTATACCTACGCCTGAGCCAGGAGAGCATCATGATGAAAAAAATTATCCCCCTGTTCACCACCCTGCTACTGCTGGGCTGGTCGATGAACGCCTGGTCCTTTGCCTGCAAAACGGCCACCGGGGCGACGATCCCCATAGGCGGCGGGTCAGCCAACGTCTACGTTAATCTGACACCGGCGGTTAACGTCGGGCAAAACCTGGTGGTCGACCTCTCCACGCAGATTTTTTGCCATAACGACTATCCGGAAACGATCACTGACTACGTCACCCTGCAGCGCGGATCCGCCTACGGCGGCGTGCTGTCGAGTTTCTCCGGCACCGTGAAATATAACGGCACCTCTTACCCCTTCCCGACCACCACGGAAACGGCACGGGTGGTTTACGATTCACGGACCGATAAGCCCTGGCCCACCGTTCTGTATCTGACGCCGGTCAGCACCGCCGGTGGGGTGGCGATCACCGCAGGATCGTTAATCGCGGTGCTGATCCTGCATCAGACCAACAACTACAATAGCGACTCCTTCCAGTTCATCTGGAACATTTACGCCAACAACGACGTGGTGGTCCCCACCGGCGGCTGCGATGTCTCCGCCCGCGATGTCACCGTCACCCTCCCCGACTACCCGGGATCGATGGCCGTGCCGCTCACCGTGCACTGCGCGCAAAGCCAGCAGCTGGGGTATTACCTCTCCGGCACCACCGCGGATAGCGCCAACGCGATCTTCACCAATACCGCCTCCGCCTCGCCGGCGCAGGGGATAGGCGTTCAGTTGACCCGCAACGGCAGCGCCGTGCCGGCGAACAGCACGGTCTCGCTGGGCACCGTCAGTACCTCGCCAGTTAATCTCGGCCTCACGGCAACCTATGCCCGGACCACAGGCCAGGTCACCGCCGGCAACGTGCAGTCGATCATCGGCATCACCTTTGTCTATCAATGATGACCGATTATATCCTCTCACCCTGCTCGCTGGCCGCCCGCGGGTTGAGCCAGCTGATGCTGAACGCCGCGAAGCGGCCCGTTGAGCTGCCGGTCGAGGGCGTGTCCCTCCGGGAGCTGACCGCCGTGAAGCGGATCGTGGTGTTTCTCCCTGACGATCCCCTGTGGATGCTCACCACGCTGCGCCAGGCGGCAAGGCTGCTCGACCAGGCCTTGCAGCCGTTACCGATGTTGATTCTGAGCCGCAGCCCGGCCATCTGGCTGTGGCAAACGCTGCTTTATCAGGTGAGTCATCCGGATCGTCTGCGCAACGTCCATACCGCCCCCGCCGATCTGTCCTGCACGGAGCTGGCCGATCGGCTGGAGAACGCACCGCGACTTGAGCGGCTTGCCAGTGAAGCCGCCCTGCTCCACGACAAACGAGCCGCCGGGTTGAGCCATGCTGAGTTCAAAGTGATCCTCGCCCTGCTGCAAGGGCAGACGATAGGCGAGCAGGCCCGGCGTCTCGGATTGAGCCAGAAAACGCTCTACACCCAGCGGCTGGCCGGGGTGAAAAAGCTGGTGGAATATCACCCGCATCTGGCCCCCCGCTTTCCGCGCACGCTGCTACCGCGCTCATCCGCCAGCTCACTGTCGGCGTTTGAACAGGAATGGGTACAAGCGATCCACGATCGCCAGGTCTTCCCGGTTTTTCAACCTATCGTCGATAGTCGCTCACAGCTACAGGGGGTGGAGATCCTGATCCGCTGGCGCCACCGCGGCCAGGTTCTCCACCCGCAGGCTTTTTTGCCGCAGTTCCGCGCCGACTACGCCTGGCTGCTGCTCACGGCCTTTGTCCTGCAGGAGGCCGTGCAGAATATTAATGAGCATCCGGGTACTTTCTATTTTTCGGTCAATATTCCTTCCTCGCTCGCCGCCAGCGATAGCCTGCTGCGGATGGTGGAAGCCGCTCGCCAGCAGCTCCGGCAGACAGAGGGCGTGGAAAGGCTGGTACTGGAATATGCTGAAACCATCGATTTTCGCCGTCAGAGCCGCTCCACCGCCCAGGTGGAGGAACTGCAACGTGCTGGCGTGCGGGTGATGCTGGACGACTGCTTTTCTCAGGGGAGCGTCATTTTTCCGGCGCGTCGCCTGCACTTCAATGCTTATAAACTGGATATGAGCATCGTCAACGACGCCCAGCACGATCCAAAGGCGCTTGCGCTGATAAAAAGCCTGGCCTACTACTGCCAGTTAAGCGACAGCCGCTGTGTGGCGGAAGGGGTGGATTCGCTGGCGAAGTTTACGCAGTTAAAATCGTTGGGTATTGACCGTTTCCAGGGCTATCTGTTTTCACCGCCGATGCGGCGCGAGCATCTCCCGGATCTGATCCGCCGCTTTTCCCATCAGCGCGATCCGGCGGATCGTTGATGGCGCGAGAAAAGCGCACCGGCTGGCACCGGTGCCGGTACGTCAGGCGCGAATATCGTCGTATTCGCGGGTGTTATCGAATTCATGTTTGGCAAACGGGCAGAGAGGGATGATCTTCCGCTGCTCCTGGCGCATTTTTTCCACCACCTTCGCCACCAGCTGTTTCCCCACGCCCTGGCCTTTCAGGCTGGGATCAACATCGGTATGTTCGATAATACTGAGGTGTTCGCCGGTGGGAACAAAAACAATTTCCGCCACCTGGTTTCCCTGCGCGTCGTTAACATAAAACTTGTTGTGCCCTTCCAGTATTTCCATCTTCTCCTCGCTTATTTATGACGATAGTGCAGGGCGCCACTCGGGCAGGTATCGATCACTTTTACCACCGTTGCCACATCCACTTCATCCGGGATAATCCACGGTTTACGCTTCAGGTTAAAAAGCTTCGCGCTGCCGCGCACGCAGTTCCCCGAATGCTGACAGATCGCCGTATTAAAGTAGACGTCGATTTTCTCTCCGGTGTAGGCCCGGTAGCCCGCTTCCAGTAATTCCTTATCCATGACATTGCCTCGTTCTTTTTTTATGTTTCAGGCTAAGCATAGTCCTACACGTCGAGGCTGACTACGCGTAAGCGTGGGAATTGGCGCCTCACATCATGCTTTCCCATCGGGTAAGGATCCCGCAGTCGGCGATCCGTTGACTTTCATTCCCGCAACGAGGCGATTACACTCATCACACACTGGTATGATCACTCAGGGATGCTCTATTGAATCATATTGCCACCATCGCCCGCCCGGCGCGGTTACTGCTCGTCTTACCGCTTTCCGGCTGCTCACTTTCGCCCGCGATCCCGGTATTGGGCGCCGCGTTCCCCGGCTGGTTTTTCTGCTTATTGGGCGGGGCGTTTTTACTGATCCCCTGCCATATCCTGATTACCCGTAAAGGCTGGCAGCCACGCTTTTCTCCCCTGGTCTTCAGCTATGTCGCGCTGATGTTCCTGTTCGCCACGCTGCTGTGGTTTCTGTTTTTTGTTCACTGATCGCTTATGACAACTTCCCGCACTCCCCTGTTACGCAAAAAGTGGCCTCTGCTGGCGCTGGTCCTTGCCGCTATCCTGGCGCTGATCCTGGTTATCTGGCAGTTGCAAACCTCGCCGGAGACCAATGACGCCTATGTCTATGCCGATACCATCGATGTGGTGCCCGAGGTCAGCGGACGCATCGTGGAGATGCCCATTCGCGATAACCAGCGGGTGAAAAAAGGCGATCTGCTGTTCCGCATCGACCCCCGCCCCTATCAGGCGATGCTCGATGACGCGAAAGCGCGGCTGACGACCCTCGACGCGCAGATCATGCTGACCCAGCGCACCATCAAAGCGCAGGAGTATAACGCCCAGTCGGTGGCGGCCGCCGTCGAGCGCGCCAGAGCGCTGGTCAAGCAGACCACCTCCACGCGCACCCGCCTTGAGCCGCTGGTGCCGCAGGGGTTTGCCTCCCAGGAAGATCTCGATCAGGCGCGCACCGCTGAGAAAGCGGCGCGGGCGGAGCTGGAGGCCACGCTGCTGCAGGCCAGACAGGCCTCGGCGGCCGTGACCGGCGTGGATGCCATGGTAGCGCAACGCGCCGGGATCCTGGCGCAAATCGCCCTCGCTGAACTGCATCTGGAATTTACCGAAGTGCGCGCGCCGTTCAACGGCGTGGTGGTGGCGCTGAAAACCACCGTCGGCCAGTACGCCTCGGCGCTGAAGCCAGTCTTTACCCTGCTGGATGACGATCGCTGGTATGTGATCGCTAACTTCCGCGAAACCGACCTGAACAACGTGCGCCCCGGCGTGGCGGCGCGGATCACCGTGATGACCAACCACAACCGGACCTTTAACGGCGTGGTAGATTCGGTCGGCTCCGGGGTCCTGCCCGAAGGCGGGAGCGTCATCGAAGGGCTGCCGCTGATCCAGAAAAGCATTAACTGGGTTCACGTCTCGCAGCGCTTCCCGGTGAAAATCGCCGTCAGCGATCCCGATCCGGCGCTGTTCCGCATGGGCGCCTCGGCCAGCGCCGTGCTGCAGCCGTAGCCGGGCGACGCTATGTTTCCTCTCGCCCATTTTTTACGCCAGGAGCTGCGCGACGCGCCAGGACGCGCCAGCTACACGCTGCGCCTGACGCTGAGCTGCGCGGTGCTCATCACCCTGTTTATGACCCTGCAGATCCCCTTCCTGGCCGTTGCGCTGATCGTCGTGTTCTACGTCAGTCAGCCTAACGTGTTGATGATCAAGCTGGTCAGCGTGGTCTTTTTTGTCACCGTCACCGTGGCGCTCGGCGGCGTACTGCTGATCATCAAGTGGACCTATGACTACCCGCTGATCCGTCTGGCGGCCTCCGTGGCGCTCTTTTTCTGCGCCATCTACCTGATGCGGGTGCTGGGTAAGCTGGGACTGGCTTTTTTCGTGGTGGCGCTGGCGGTGATTTACGCTCAGACCTTCCCGTCAATGACCAGTCAGAGCGAAATCCTGGTGCGGCTGCTGCTCTGGCTGTGGGTGGCGATTAACACCGCGATCCTCGTCACTTTGCTGGTCAACGCCTGTTTTCAGCAGGCCTTTCCCGGCAACCAGTTTAAGGCGCGCCTGGCAGGGATGCTGCACGAGGTCGCCCGGCGGCTGACGGCTCCTGGCGATGAAGCGCCACCGACCTTCGGCGAGACCGCCGCGCAGTTCAACCAGCTGCAGTCGCTGTTCGCCCAGGCCAGCCGGGCCACGCCGGAGATAGCCGCCGAACCGCAGGCCTGGCGCTCGCGGCTGGCCGCCACCCTGCGCTGCTACCAGCTGGCGGCGCTGCTGCAAGCGGACGAGGCGGATAGCGACGATCGTCAGCAGTTGTCGCAGGCGGTACTGAAGCTGAAGAGTGCCCTCAGCGAGGAACAGTTTGACGGCGCTATTCCTCCCCTGACGCTCAGCGGTCGTGGCATTAATCGCGCCGTTCTGCAGGAGATGGCTACCCTCCTGCAGCAGCTGGCGCAGGGTGAGCCCGTCGCCTTGCCGCAGGGTGAGGTGGAGAAGGCGCCCCTGCTGGCGCCGGATGCCTGGCGCAACCCGGCTTATCTCCATTTTGCGCTCAAGACCCTGCTGGCGACGCTAATCTGCTATGTCTTCTATACCGCTGCCGACTGGCAGGGGCTGCACACCATCATGCTGAGCTGCGTCATCGTCGCCCAGCCCGGGCTGGGCGCCACGATGCAAAAGACATGGCTACGCATCGGCGGGGCGCTGCTCGCCACCCTGCTGGCGCTGCTGTTAATCGTTTTTGTCCAGCCCTGGACCGATTCGCTGTCGGGCCTGCTGGCGATGTCCCTGCCGGTGCTGGCGCTGGCGGCGTGGATTGCCGCCGGCTCGGAGCGTATCGCCTACGCCGGGATCCAGATTGGTTTCACCTTTGCGCTGGCCTTCCTCAGCTGGTTTGGCCCGCTGACGAACCTCACCGAGCTGCGGGATCGGGTGCTCGGCATCCTGCTCGGGGTGCTGGTCTCCTCCATTGTCCATTTGTATCTCTGGCCGGACAGCGAAGCGCCACAGCTGAAATCCCGTCTTGCGGCGCTTTATCGCCGGCTGGCGGACTGTCTCGCCGCCCCGAAGGAGGCGGTGCCGCTGGCCCCTCTGTTTGTCGCCTTCACCGACAGCGAAGCGCTGCTCCATCGGGTTCGCGCTGAACCGCTGGGCACCTGGGCCCATCCCTGGCCCCAGGCGAAAGGCTGGCCGATGCGCGCCACCCTCGCCCAGGCCGAGGAGATCGCCCGCCTCAGCGAAGGCTATCGGCTCAACGCCGCGCCGGGAGACCCGACGCTGGCCCGCTGCGCCGAACAGCTGCGGCGCTACGCCGAACGTATCGAACAGGAGGCGGCAGCACCTGACGGGACGCTGGCCGCCGATCTCAGCAACCCCTTTGGCCCGGCGCTGGCTGCCGCGCTGGCCACCCTGCCCGACTGGGGCCCGACACCGATAGCGACTGAGCAACAGGCTAAAACGTCATGATGATGCTTCCTTTCCCCGCGCGACTGCGGGTCACTCTCTTTACCCTGACGCTGACGCTGCTCAGCGGCTGCGCGCTGATCCAGGATGAGCCTTCCCAGGTCGCCATCGTCAATCCGCAGCAGGCCCAGCTGGCCCAGGTGATCCACCTGGCGAACAGCGACTGGCCGGCAGCCCGCTGGTGGGAGGCCTATGATGATCCTCAGCTCAACCTGCTGATCAACCGGGCGCTGCAGAACTCGCCGACCATGCAGGCCGCCCGGTTGCGCATCTCCCAGTCGCAGTCCACGGTGGAACTCGCCCAGTCGGCAATGGGCCTGCAGGCCACCGCTGTCGCGGCGCAAAACCGCCTGCGGATCACCGACAAATCCTTTAGCTGGCCCTACTCGTACTCCCTGCCGGTGGATAAGAACGGTCCCTGGTATACGCTGAATACCGTTGGCGTCGGGGCGCAGCTGAATATCGATCTCTGGGGAGCCGATCGCGCCCGGGTCGCCGCCGCCATTGGCGAGAAAAATGCCCGGCTGGCGGAAACCGCCGGCATTGAGCTCGACATCGCCAGCAGCGTGGCGCAACTCTATTTCGCCATGCAGGCGACGTTCCAGAAAATCGCGCTGCTGCAGGAGCTGGAGGGTATTGCCCAATTCTCGGTAGCGGCCCACGAGCACCGGACCCAACGCGGCGTGGAAGACAGTGTGGATGTGGCCAATGCCCGGGCCGAGCAGCTCGCCGCTCGCCAGCAGATCATTAGCGCCGAGGGAACGCTGACCCTGTATCGTGAAACCCTGCGGGCGCTGATCGGCGCCGATGCACAGAGCATGCCGGCCATCCATCCGGTGGCGCTGCCGGCGCTCCAGGAGACGCTGCCGCCATCGCTCTCATTCGAGCTGCTGGCCCGCCGCCCGGACCTGCAGGCGCTGCGCGGCTACGTCACCGCCTCCCTGAGCCAGGTCGATGCGGCGAAAGCGGCCTTCTATCCTCATTTTGATATCAAAGCGTTCTGGGGATATAACGCCCTAAGCGTCGGGGATCTGTTTAAGTCCTCTTTCCAGCAGATCAACCTGCTGCCCGGGCTGTATCTGCCGATCTTCGACGGCGGTCGTCTGAACGCTAATCTGCAGTCGGTGCGCACCGCCAGCAACATCCTGATCAAACAGTACAACCAGGCGGTGCTGGACGCAGTTCGCGATGTCGCCATCAGCTCCAGCCAGCTTAACGATCTGAACCAACAGCGTGCGCTGCAGCAGCTAAAAGTCACCGCGGCGCAGACCACCACCGACAGCGCTCGCGCCCATTATCAGCGCGGCCTGCTCAGCCGCTACGCCGCCGAAGAAGCCCGCCGGGCGGTCCTCGTCCAGCAGCTGTTGCTGCTGGACATTGAGGCCCAGCAGCTAAGCACCGACATTACCCTGATCAAAGCCCTGGGCGGCGGCTATCGCGGGCAGTAACAAAAATGCCTTCCCAATAGGGGAAGGCATTAAGCTGAAGAGGCGGGGTGGATGCGCGGCGATTACACCAGGGCGCGCAGCTCCTCCTGCATATAGGTGGAAAAGAATTCCGGATGCTTGATGACCATCCGCTCGCCGGCGGCGACCCGTTCAGCCCATTCCGCCACTTTGTCGGTAAACCCGGCGCTCCAGCCCTGCTGCTGACCGCGTTCAGCGACGTCGGCCGGGGTGGCGGGCACGCCCAGTTCTTTCAAATATTTGAGAATTCCCTTCGCGGTACTTTCATCCATAGACTGTGGTACTGGCTCAGACGTATTCATACCACCAATAAAATCCAATGCTTTATCAATGACTGCTGGCATAGGTGTGTCCTTATATTAACCACATAGTAAACCTGACTACACTATGGACCGGAAAGCGACGTAATTTCAAAGAACACGCTCACGTTATGGGACATCGCGCATTCTGAAAAACGGATTTTGTTCTGCTGAGGCGGGTTTCGTGCAAAAAATAAGCCGGCCCCGTAGGGCCGGCCTGAGGAGCGCGTCAGGCGTTGCTGACGGATTTTTGCCCGGCGCTGGACCGACTGTTCTCCAGCATCCGGCGGACCGGGACAATCAGCACAGCCAGCACGGCGGCGCAGATCAGCAATGCGATGGAGCAGCGGGCGAAGAGGTCAGGCAGCAGCGACAGCTGATCGGCCTTCACATGACCGCCAATCAGGCCCGCCGCCAGGTTACCCAGCGCGCTGGCGCAGAACCACAGCCCCATCATCTGGCCGCGCATTCTCTCCGGCGCCAGCAGGGTCATGGTCGCCAGACCAATCGGACTCAGGCACAGCTCACCGAGCGTCAGCATCAGGATGCTGCCCACCAGCCACAGCGGCGACACACCGGCCCCGCCGTTACTCAGGACGTTCTGCGCCGCCAGCATCATCAGGCCAAAGCCCGCCGCGGCGCACAGGATACCAATGACGAATTTGGTCATACTGCCCGGACGCACGTTTTTGCGCGCCAGCGCAGGCCACGCCCAGCTGAATACCGGCGCGAGCAGAATGATAAATAAGGCGTTAATCGACTGGAACCAGACCGCAGGGATCTCAAAATCACCGATCATCCGGTTGGTGTAGTCGTTGGCAAACAGGTTAAAGGAGGTCGGTTTCTGTTCAAACGCCGACCAGAAAAAGGCCGCCGAGACCAGCAAAATAAAGCACACCAGCAGGCGCGCCCGCTCTTTACGATTCAGCCCGGCGAAGACGAACAGCCAGATGAAATAGAGCGCTACGGAGGCGGCAATCACATAGACCAGCACGCTGGCCACCGCCACCGGGTTAATCACGATCGTGCCCAGGCTAATGAGCGTGACCAGCACCGCCACTCCCAGCGCCAGCGCCAGCAGCCACGCTCCGACGCCATTCTTTTTCGCCACCGGGCTGTTCCAGGTGGAATCAAGGCCGACCTCCGCGTCATAGCGCTTCATCGACGGCACGGCAAAGACGCGGAAAATGACCAACGCCACCAGCATCCCGATCCCCCCGATGCCGAAGCCCCAGTGCCAGCCATGGGATTTAATCAGCCAGCCGGAGATCAGCGGCGCAATAAACGAGCCGATGTTGATCCCCATGTAGAACAGAGAAAAACCGCCGTCGCGACGCGCGTCGCCTTTTTTATACAGGGTGCCGACCATCACCGAGATACAGGTTTTAAACAACCCGGAACCGAGGACGATAAACATTAGGCCGATAAAGAACAGGTCGTTGCCCAGCCATGCCGACAGGGCGATCGACAGGTGCCCCAGCGCAATCAGGATAGAGCCGTACCAGACGGCCCGCTGCTGACCAAGCCAGTTATCCGCCAACCAGCCGCCCGGCAGCGCGGCCAGATACATACTGCCGGCAAAAATTCCGACGATCGCCGAGGCGTTCTCCCGCGCCAGTCCCATCCCGCCGTCGTACACCGTCGCCGCCATAAACAAGATCAGTAAGGGACGGATGCCGTAAAACGAGAAACGCTCCCACATTTCCGTGAAAAACAGGGAGCCCAGGGGGTAAGGATGACCTAAAAAGGTTCGGCTTTCGTTTTTATTAACAGAGGAATGCATAAATTCTCCAGGTAAGGTGCGCCACAGCGCAAGTTAACCGTATAAAGCGGGCTGACGATTTATAATTTGTTTGCATTAACATAAACTACAAGAATTTTTAACTATTTGATAACCACGCAATGGTTTTGTCCAGCCCCACACCCTCTCTTTTTAGATGAAAACTCGACAAACATCTAGTTTTACAGATTTAACGCTCGCAAAAACGCAAACGACGTTGACTTTATATTTTCAGGCCAAAAACTAAAGTTATTAATTAAAAACAATATGTTAACTTATTATCAAAGGACACAGACAGCCGGTTCAGACGGGGAAGATAACGGCAGGAAGAGTAAGGGAAATGAGCGTAATGATGAAGAAATGGCGTTAAGCGGCAATATTGCTTAGCAATGCGGACCTCCCCCTGGGGAGAGGTCCGGGCTTTGCCCGGGGAACATTCCGCCATGCCGGGACAAAAACGACATGCAGAGGATGATGGAGGCCAGCGGCTAAAGCCGGCGCTATTTCACACGCTGCCCCGCGGCATCAATGACTTGCTCACCGTCTTCCTTAAAGAACGCGCCTTTTTGCGCCGCCGCCAGGATCTCCAGCACCACCTCTGACGGGCGGCAGAGTCGAGTGCCCCGCGGCGTCACCACGATCGGACGGTTAATCAGGATCGGATGCAGAAGCATAAAGTCGATTAACTGGTCGTCTGTAAACCGATCGTCCGCCAGACCCAGCGCGTCGTAGGGTTCCACATTTTGCCGTAGCAGGGCACGTACCGGGATCGCCATCGCGGCAATAAGCTGGCATAGCTCATCGCGCGACGGAGGCGTCTCCAGATAATAAATAATGGTGGGCTCGGCGCCACTGTTGCGGATCAGCGCCAGCGTATTACGCGAGGTCCCGCACTCCGGGTTATGGTAAATGGTGATGCTCATAGCACGTTCTCATGGCAGGTTGAAGGAGAGACGCAGCGCCAGCGCGGCCAGCGTCACAAGCAGCACCGGCAGGGTCATGGTGATGCCGCAGCGAAAATAATACCCCCAACCGATGGTGATGTGCTTTTGCGCCAGCACATGCAGCCAGAGCAGCGTGGCCAGGCTACCAATCGGCGTGATCTTGGGCCCCAGATCGCAGCCGATGACGTTGGCATAAATCATGGCCTCTTTGATCGTCCCTGTGGCCGCGCTGCCATCAATCGACAGGGCGCCGACCAGCACGCTGGGCATATTATTCATTATTGAAGAGAGGAAGGCCGACAGGATACCGGTGCCCAGCGTCGCGGCCCAGAGCCCGCGTTCCGCCAGCATGTTCAACACCGTGGTCAGATAATCCGTTAACCCGGCATTACGCAGGCCATACACCACCAGATACATTCCCAGCGAGAAGATCACGATCTGCCAGGGAGCGCCGCGTAGCACCTTGCTGGTGTTAATCACCCGTCCGCACTTCGCGACAGCAAACAGGATCCCCGCCCCTAGCGCTGCGATGGCGCTGACCGGGATCCCCAGCGGGTCAAGAACGAAAAAACCGACCAGCAACAGCAGCAGCACGCCCCAGCCGGTGCGGAAGGTCGCCGGATCTTTTATCGCCGTGACCGGCGCTTTCAGTAACGCCATATCCCAGGCTGGCGGGACATCCTTGCGAAAGAACAGGTGCAGCATCGCCAGGGTGGTGAGGATCGCCGCGAGATCGACCGGCACCATCACCGAAGCGTACTCCCTGAAGCCGATGGCAAAGAAATCTGCCGAAACGATATTCACCAGATTCGACACCACCAGCGGCAGGCTGGCGGTATCGGCAATAAATCCGGCGGCCATGACAAAGGCCAGCATCGTTCCCTTGCTGAATCCCAGCGCTCGCAGCATGGCAATCACGATAGGGGTGAGGATCAGCGCCGCGCCGTCGTTGGCAAACAGCGCCGCCACCGCGGCGCCGAGCAGGATAATCCAGGTAAACAGCAGACGACCCCGCCCTCTTCCCCAGCGGGAAACGTGCAGCGCGGCCCATTCAAAAAAGCCAGACTCATCAAGCAGCAGGCTGATAATGATAACGGCGATAAATGTGGCGGTCGCATTCCAGACGATATGCCACACCACCGGGATATCGGCTAGTTGTACTCCACCGGTGGCCAGCGCCAGCGCCGCACCAAAGGCCGCGCTCCAGCCGATCCCTAAACCCCGCGGCTGCCAGATCACCAGCACCAGGGTCAGGACAAAAATCGCACCTGCCAGCAACATTCTTCCCCCGCCAATCACATTCGAAAAAACAGATATATTTAGGTAAAATTTTTACTGACAACCCGCCCCGCCAGCCAGTCTGCTGACCATCAGCCGCACATCGTCCTGCTGACTGAGCCAGGCCTGCTCTATCACCTGCGCCGCCCAGGCTGGCATCTGCGGAGAGAGGCGGTAATGGACCCATTTACCCTGTTTACGATCCAGCAGCAATCCGCTCTCCCGCAGCATCGCCAGATGGCGAGAGATCTTGGGCTGGGACTGGGCGAGCGCCGTACAGAGATCGCAAACACACAGCTCTCCACGCGCCTTGAGCAGCAATACGATCCCCAGCCGGGTTTCATCGGCGAGGTTTTTGAACAGTTGCAGGGGCAATAAAGACATGATTTCTCCTCAAGCGTGACAGACAGCATACGAAACCACCAATAAAGATCAATATACATTCGTAAAAACATATGTGTTATTCCACGCCTGCGATAAGCCTCTATTAAGTGGCTACACGCCATCCCTTGCTCAATAGCACGGAAAAATGCCGCGCTTTCTTTTATCCCTCATCGAAATGTGTCAGGCTGGAGATCCCATCGGATTGACAGGGTTTTCAGGATGAGTACGATTTATGTAGTTGTTTTAACGTATATAAAACCGCTCGAAGAGGTGGATGACGCCATTCCCGCGCACGTCGAATGGCTCAAAAAAGGCTATGCTGACGGCCTCTTTCTCGCCTCTGGCCGCCGCCTTCCCCGCACCGGCGGGGTGATTCTGGCGAAATGTGACAGCCGGGAAATTCTGGAATCGCGTCTGAGTCAGGACCCCTTCCAGCAGCTGGGTCTCGCCCGTACAGAGATTATTCCCTTTGAGGCCAGCATGGCGTCACCCGCGCTGCAGTCATTGTTATAGGTCGTCTGAACGGTTCCGGAGGATAAATGCAGCCGTCATTTCACTGGATCAATGAACCTGCCGAATGGCGCTGCACTTCCGGCGGTCTGACGGTGGTCACCGATAAGCATACCGACTTCTGGCGCCATACCTGGTATGGCTTCGAGCGCTTCTCTGGCCATCTTTACGCTGCTGAGGTGGAAGGGGATTTTACCCTGCAGGCAAAAATATGTGCGGATTTCACCACGCTTTACGACCAGGCCGGGCTGATGATGATGGCGGACGAGCAGACCTGGCTGAAGGCGGGAATTGAATTCAATGACGATGCCCCGGCCATCGGCAGCGTACTGACGCTGAATCACTCCGACTGGGCCACCGGGCTTTTTCCCGGCGATCCACGCACCTTCTGGCTGCGGCTGACCCGCAAAGGCGATGCGTTAAGGCTGCAATATTCGACTGACGGCGAGCGCTGGCCGCTGCTGCGTCTGGGATACTTTCCGCCAGGCCCGGTGAAAGCGGGCGTCATGTGCTGCTCACCGGAGCGTGGCGGACTGGCGGTTGAGTTTCAGGATATTCAGCTTTCCCCGCCATCAGACAAAGCGCTGCACGATCTGAGCTGAGCGGCGCTAGCGGGAGGACCTGACTTTCTCTGCATCCTGGGTGCCAGGATTGCAGGGTTCGCTGGTGCCAGGCAGGTAAAAATGGCCGTGCTTATCAGGATCGGTGCCACCCGGGCACCCTGCCCGGCCCGATGAGTTATCGCTATTGCCACCGTCTGAACCGTTGCCGCCGTCGGCGCCAGCGATCACCGACTGGCCGTTATGGCCACCGTGAACGCCCTGCGCTGCACTGGCCGAAAACGCCACCAGCGCGAACATACAGACCATTAAGCGTCTGCCCATTGCTGCCTCTCCCTTATTGATATTTCCCGCCCATCGCGTTGACGATGGGATGGCCGTTGAACGGCAAAATGCACCGCGATAAAAACTGATTTATCCGCATGGAGTATAGGGTTAAGACTGAGGGAAAGACAGGGCCGGCGCCTTCAGACATTTCGCACGCAAAATAGCCTCTATTCCGCGGTATGCGCTATCAGAAAATCAATCAGGGCTTTCACTCTTTTCGTTCTGCCCGCGTTTTTCGGGTAATAGAGATAAACCGGCGGGTAGGTTTTCCAGTAGTCTTCCATCACCGGTATAAACTGTTCTCGATCGGGCTGAAGCCGCCAGATGGGTTCAAATAAGCGGCCAATCCCCAGTCCATGGCGGATACCATCTGCCATGACGTCAATATCATTGCTGATTAACTGTCCGGGCATCTCGACGGTCAGTTGCTCGCCGTGGTCATTGAGGATCAGCGGCAGGATGCGGTTGTTGGTAATAAAGCGATAGCCAATCAGCCGGTGGTGGTTGAGATCGGCGGGCACCGCAGGCACGCCATATTCGGCCAGATAGGCTGAGGAGGCATATAACCCTTCCCGAAACGGCTTCATTAACGGGCGGGCGACCACTCCGCCTTCGAGAATATCGCCAAAGCGGATCCCCAGGTCGAATCGTTCTTCAATGATATTAACGGTACCGTCATAGACCGATATTTCCAGCTGGATCCCCGGATATTGCTGACAAAATGCCGCCATCGCCGGTTTCAAAATAAGCAGGTAGGCAAAGCGCGAGAGGGTTATTCTCACTGCTCCGGAGGGTTCCTGATTCTGGTCGCGGAGGCTCTCCAGCGATGTTTCCAGAACCTCCACCGCCGCCGCAGTCTGCTCCAGCAGCTGTTGCCCGGTTTCCGTCAGCTCGATTCGCCGGGTAGTGCGCACAAAAAGCGGATGACCAATGTGCTCCTCCAACAGCTTGAGCGCATTGCTGACTGACGGCGGCGTGATTTCTAATTTCCTCGCGGCGGCCGAGATATTGCCTTCGCGCGCAATGCTCTGAAAGATGCGTATCTGATTATAAAGGGCGTTATTCATAGCATTTCCTTAAGCCAACCTCGCCTGATTATTAAGTACAGGCTAAATATTCTTAAGTCAATGACCGCCTAATCTTCGCCAGCTGTGGCTCGTATACTTTTGTCTCTTCCCGCTGATAACTGAATTCTGGAGACCATCATGCGAATTTTATGTCTGGATATTCCCGCGCCCGGCGCGACGCTGGAACACTATGCGCCGCATCTTACCGCGGAAGCCCTGCATGCCTGGGGACTGTATAAGTCTGGCTTTATCCGTGACATTTATTTCCGTCAGGACAGACCCGGCGTCGCTATTTTCCTCGAATGCGACACCGTGGAAGAGGCGAATAACGTCATGGCCGAATTTCCGCTGGCAAAAGCGGGTTTATTAACCTTCGAGTGTATTCCACTCGGCTCGTTTATTAGCTGGGAAAACCTCTTCTCTGCCGAATTTAAACATCAGGAGTAACGATGGAAAGGCCTCATATCCTTGTCGTTTCCGGGCATCCGGACCTCAACCATTCCATCGCCAACACCACCATCCTCGACGAAGTGGCGACCGCCCTGCCCGACGCGGAAATCCGCCGTCTGGACTGGCTCTATCCGCACGGCAACATCAACATCACCGCAGAGCAGGAAAGCCTGCTCAGGGCCGATGTGATTGTCTGGCAGTTTCCTTTTTCCTGGTATGGGCTGCCCGGGTTAATGAAACAGTGGCTGGACGAGGTCTTTGTTCACGGCTTTGCTCACGGCTCAACGGCGAAACTGGGCGGTAAAAAGCTCCTTCTCTCTTTCACTACCGGGGCACCGCAGGCGCTCTACACCACTGACGGTTTCTTTGGCCACGCCATTGAAGAGTACCTCCTTCCTTTCGAGACCACGGCCAGGCTGTGCAATCTTGAGCTGCTGGCACCGGTTTATACCTGCGGCATCAGCTACGCCGACCGGGATGCCGACAAAATCGCCCAGCAAAAGGCGCGTGCCCGGGAACACGCGGCCAGACTGATCGCGCAGCTTAAATCCCTGGCCGAATAAACTAAAGCAGCAAATGAAGATGCCGTTGATAGCGCTAAATCTTCTGCAAAGCAAAGGCATGGGTGCAGTCGTTTTTCGTTCTTTCAGCAGGGAGAATAAAACATGAAAAGGGCGATTGCCGCGGCGGTCATGTCGCTTGTACTGTCTGATTTTGCTTATGCCAACGAAAAAAGAGATCAAATGATGATGAAAATACCCCCTTCCACTCTTTCGGACGCTGACATTCACGCGGTCTCCCCGGCGCTGGCACGCTTCGGCCGTGAAGCGATTACTAACGACCTGTGGCAACGTGACGCCCTGTCCACCCGCGACCGCAGCATCGTGACTGTGGCCATGCTGATTGCCCGCAACCAGCCAGGCGAGCTTAAGCACTATATTGAAGTCGCCCTCGATAGCGGTGTAACGCCAGCGGAAGTATCAGAGATCATTACCCATCTGGCGTTCTACTCAGGTTGGCCCAATGCGATGTCAGCCGTCAGCGTGACCAAAACGATCTTTGCAGCCCGCGGCATCACGGCAGAGGCCCTGCCCGCCGCCTCGCCGACACTGCTGCCACTCAATGAACAGGTAGAGAAACAGCGTGCAGAGACCGTGGAGAAAAATGTCGGTCCCATTTCGCCTGGCCTGGTTAAATTTACCGCCGACCCGCTGTTTCTCGACCTCTGGCAACGGCCCGCGCTTACGCCCCGCGACAGAAGTCTGGTGACGGTCAGCGCGTTAATCGCCGCCGGACAGAGCGCGCAGATTGGCTACCACCTAAACAGAGCCATGGATAATGGGCTTTCGGCTGAAGAGGCCGGAGAAGTGGTCGCCCAGGCGGCGTTCTACGCGGGATGGCCAAATGCGTTTACCGCTGCCCCGGTGGTCGGTGAAGTGTTGCGATCGCGCGAGAGCAAAGCTGAATAAAAAAGGATAAAGGACAGGAAAGCTGTCCTTTATTTATCAGTTTAAAGGTAGCACGAGGGCTTTCGATTAAATCTCGCGGAAAGGACATAAACGGTCTATCGACGCGTGGAAACTTCGATCGTGAGTCTGTTCACATCGCTCATTGAGAAAATTTCCGTTCCGTATGCCGTCATGAGTCTCATCCTTTGAAAGTAGCGATCGCTGTGGTGAGACGGTAGCGCGGACATGTCTATTTGGTCAGAGATGGACATCTCAATTTAGCTACTACACCGCTACTTCGTTTGATTTTTTTATCTTAAATATCAGTAATTTGAACTATTCATTTAATATAAATTGATGTTATAGCAATCGCTATACAGGCTCCTTAGTCATGACTGACCTCCCCACACCGCATATCGCAAGAATTTGCTCTCTCAGCCAGCGGTGACCGGGGTCGCGTTCCATTCTTGGGTGCCACATCTGCGATACCGTAATACGACGGCTTTTGAACGGCAGCTCGAAAACGTGTACCTGGTCCGTTACCTGCTGATTGAGTAAATAGAGTGCGGGTATCATGGCGATAAGATCCGATTCCAGCGCCACGGACAGTGCCGTCGGAAATCCCGGTACGACGCTCGCAATTTTACGTTTTGTCCCCAGTTCGGCCAGCGCATCGTCAACGGATCCGTGCAACGCGCCCTCGGGTGACGCTATCACATGGCCCCAGGCGACATAATCACCCACGCCTATTTCTGCCTGCTTAGCCAGAGGGTGCCCTTTACGCACGACGCCAACAAACCGATCCTCAAACAGTCGTTGCAGCCGTATTTCTGGCCCCATATTACTCTGAACGCCAATCTCCAGATCAACCAGCCCTTCCCGAAGATAGCGCGACGTTTTTTCCGGCTTAGGCGCGAAGCGTATACAGACGTCCGGCGCGGCATCGGCAACCGCGGCTATGAGCGCAGGCCCAAACGCCACCACAAAACCATCGTTTGCCCTGATGGTAAAAAGACGCGCCAGACTTCTCGCGCTGAACGTTTCCGTTGAGGGCTGCAATACCGCCCTGACCTCGTGCACTGCACGCCTGGCGCGATCCCGGGTCGCTTCGGCCCACGGGGTCAGTACCATGTTACGCCCGGCGCGCACCAGGATCGGGTCTCCTGTGACATCGCGTAACCTGCTTAATGTCCGGCTCATGGCCGAGGTGCTGAGGTTCAGACGACGAGCCGCTCCTGCGACACTCGCTTCACTCAGCAATATGTCGAGTGCTACCAGCAAATTAAAATCGGGATCAGACATCACCCTTCCTCCCAGCACATTAAGATAAGGCGTTTGATGCAACAATAAAGTGAAAGTAGTGCGCCTTCCGCCCAGTAAAAGCCATCTTTATAGTTTTGTCATCCATACACTCTTCTCAGAGGACAAATGATGACGCTCTTTTCCAGTCAACCCGGCGACGAAGGACTGCCTGGCCCGGCGCGCGCACGGGTGATGGCCGCAATAATGACCACCACCTTAATGGGCGTGTTTGATGGCACCATGATCAACATTGCCCTCCCCTCAATGGCTCAGGAGATGCAGGTACCTGCCAGTATTGCCGTCTGGTTCGCCAACGGGTATCTGCTGGCGGCTGCGATGACGCTGGCGATATTCGCGGCGCTTGCGGCCCGCCTGGGTTATCGCCCCGTATTTCTGGCGGGCCTGACGACCTTTACCCTGACATCACTGGGTTGCGCGCTGGCGAATAAGCCCGAAGTGCTAATCGGTATGCGCGTACTTCAGGGGATCGGCGGCGCGGCGACGCTGAGTATTGCCCCCGCAATACTCAGGTCCGTATTTCCCGGACGATTACTTGGCCGCATTCTGGGGTTCCATGCCCTGCTCATTGCCTCCAGCTCCGCTATCGGCCCGGTATTGGGCGGTACGATCCTTCACACCCTGAGCTGGCAATGGCTGTTTGCGATAAACGTTCTTCCCGGCACCCTCGCCTTACTGCTGGCGGTCAGAGCGCTGCCGCGTGATGCGATCCGTATGCAGGCGCCCTTCGACACCCTGGGCGCCATATTGTCGGCGCTGCTGTTGGGTTCGACGATCATGGCGGCGAACAGCCTACAGGACGCTACTTATCAATTCGGCAGCCTTTGTTGGATGGCTCTCGCTGCGCTGAGCGGCATGGCTTTTATCTGGCAAATCCGCCGCACGGGTCATCCCTTACTGCCGCCGACCATGTTTAAAAATGAACGTTTTACCCTCGCGGCCTTCACGTCGATGATTGCTTTTGTCAGCCAGGGGATCACTTTTATTGCGCTGCCCTTCCTGTTTCAGAGCGAATACGGCTACAGTCCGGTGATGTCTGCCCTGCTGTTTACGCCGTGGCCGTTAGGGATCGTGCTGATTGCGCCGCATGCAGGCCGTTGGGCGGACACGATATCAGCCCCGGCGATATCCACCCTGGGGCTGGTGATTTTTGTCGTCGGTTTGATCCTGCTGGCGACGTTACCCGCCAGCCCTTCAATGTGGGATATCTGCCTGCGAAGTCTGGTGTGCGGAATAGGGTTTGGCTGCTTTCAGAGTCCCAATAACCGGGAAATGCTCTCAAACGTTATTCGTGAGCACGCGAGTTATGCGTCCGGTGTTTTATCCATTATGCGCACTTTCGGGCAGTGTCTGGGAGCCGCCGCCGTAGGCGTTCTGCTGGCAGCAGATGAAAGGTCAATTCATGTTGCGCTGTGGTGCGCTGCCGCGGCCTCTGCGGTATCGGTCATCGTCAGCGCGAGCCGGTTGCGTAAAATTACTCATCCTGCGGAAACAGGATAAATGCGAAAATATCACTAAACGCTACTCCAGCGCCAGCAGCGCAAGACGCTGATCCCGCAACCAAAGTGGAGTCCTCCGTCGGAGTTCAATAGACTAACAGAATGCTATAACCGCTGATTTATCAAGGGAAAATTGAGTTGGGTAGACTTCAGGAGACTTGAGTTTGGAGCGGGCGAAGGGAATCGAACCCTCGTATAGAGCTTGGGAAGCTCTCGTTCTACCATTGAACTACGCCCGCGAAGAGGTGCGAGAAGCATTATAGCCCTTACGCACCCTGTGACAAGCCCGCCGGATGCTGACTGGCGATAAAATAACCTTTTAGCACTTAGGTTTACTGCCCTGCGGCGGCAGATAGCGCAGCGGATCGATGGCCGTCGCCCGATAGCGGATCTGGAAATGCAGGCGCACTGAATCAGCATCCGTACTGCCCATGGTGGCAATTTGCTGGCCGGCCTTCACGCTCTGGCCATTATTCACCATCAGCTTATCGTTGTGGGCGTAGGCGGTGATGTAATCCTCACTGTGCTTAATCATGATCAGGTTGCCATAGCCGCGCAGCTGGTTGCCGACGTACACCACCTTGCCCGCCCCGGCGGCATACACCGGCTGCCCGCGGGTCCCGGCAATATCAATGCCCTTATTGCCGCCATCGGCGGTGGAATAAGGCAGGACCACTTTGCCACTGGTCGGCCAGCGCCAGCAGCGCTGTCCCACCGGCGGCCAGGAGGATTGAGGTACCGCAGAAGAAGGGGTGACCGCCGCAGTGCGCGTAGAGGAAGACTTTTTCTTCGTCGTCTTTGACGCGCCACTACCGTTAAGCTTCAGCTTCTGCCCCACCTCAATGGTGTAAGGCGGGGAGATGTTATTCAGGCGAGCCAGATCGCGAACGCTGGTGCCGGTGGTGCGGGAGATGCCATACAGGGTATCGCCACGTTTGACGGTGTAGGTCGCACCGGAATCGGAGGTGCTGGAGCAACCGACCAGCACCAGACTTGCCACCAGCATCAGTGTCATATAAAAGCGTTTCATCATCAGGCATCCTGCACTTAACACAACCACTTACCTCGCAACCAGGGCGATTATCATACCAGTCCGCGGCGCAAGGCGTCATCCCTGATGGCTAACAGATGCCCCTCAGGCATCGCATGCGGCCAGCGACGGAAAGATTCACGCCCGTACCACGCGTCGTGAGACCAGCCTCCAGGGCTTGTTTTGGTAATGCCTTTCTGCCGTTTATGGGCTACCCTAATGGCCTGTGTACATGACCCGGCGGGTTTGTGCCGGGTCATTTTTTATTTTCAGGAGTCGTCATGGCCGGGGAACACGTCATTTTACTGGATGAGCAGGATCAGCCTGCCGGTATGCTGGAGAAGTATGCCGCCCACACGCTTGATACCCCTTTGCATCTCGCGTTTTCCTGCTGGTTGTTTAATCGGCAGGGTCAGTTTCTGGTCACCCGTCGTTCGCTGGGCAAAAAAGCCTGGCCCGGGGTGTGGACTAACTCGGTCTGCGGACACCCCCAGCAGGGCGAGACCTTCGAGCAGGCCGTCACACGCCGCTGTCGTTTCGAGCTCGGCGTGGAGATCGCCGATATCGCGCCGATTCACCCGGCCTTCCGCTACCGGGCGGTCGCCCCGAACGGTATCGTTGAGAACGAAGTGTGTCCGGTGTATGCCGCGCGCGTAGTGAGCGAAGTGCAGCCTAACGATGATGAAGTCATGGACTATCAGTGGGTTGACCTGCCAACCATGTTAAGCGCGCTGGCCGCCACGCCGTGGGCGTTTAGCCCGTGGATGGTGCTGGAAGCCGAAAACCAGGACGCCCGCCAGGCGCTGAACGACTTCGTTGCGCGTCTGCGCGCGTAAGCTGACTATTCTCGCAGCCGCCCCCCCTACCTGTCATCATTGCCTGGCGGCGCTACGCTTGCACAGGCCTACGGTTCTGCGCCGTTGCGTAGCCCGGATAAGGCGTTTTACGCCGCTATCCGGGATCCCCCGGCTTGCGCTGCGCTGAGCCGGGCTACGTCAGGCTTCGGACCTCACATCAGACATAAAAAAACCCGGCAAGCCGGGTTTTTTGTCTTTCGCGAGACGCGATTATTTCTGCGGACGCATCGCCGGGAACAGGATCACGTCGCGGATGGTGTGGCTGTTGGTGAACAGCATGACCATACGGTCGATACCGATACCCAGACCAGCGGTCGGCGGCAGGCCGTGTTCCAGCGCGGTGACGTAGTCTTCGTCGTAGAACATCGCTTCGTCGTCGCCAGCGGCTTTCGCATCAACCTGATCCTGGAAGCGCTGCGCCTGATCTTCAGCGTCGTTCAGCTCGCTAAAGCCGTTACCGATCTCACGACCGCCGATGAAGAATTCAAAGCGGTCGGTGATTTCCGGGTTCTCATCGTTACGGCGCGCCAGCGGAGAAACTTCTGCCGGGTATTCGGTGATGAAGGTCGGCTGGATCAGGTGTGCTTCCGCCACTTCTTCGAAGATCTCGGTCACGATACGGCCCAGACCCCAGCTCTTCTCAACTTTAATGCCGATGGACTCAGCGATCGCTTTCGCGGAATCGAAGTTATCCAGATCCGCCATCTCGGTTTCCGGACGGTATTTCTTGATCGCTTCGCGCATGGTCAGTTTTTCGAACGGCTTGCCGAAGTCGAACACCTGGTCACCGTAAGGCACTGCGGTGTTACCGAGGATATCCTGCGCCAGGGTGCGGAACAGGGATTCGGTCAGCTCGATCAGATCTTTGTAATCCGCGTACGCCATATAGAGTTCCATCATGGTGAACTCTGGGTTATGACGAACGGAAATCCCTTCGTTACGGAAGTTACGGTTGATCTCGAAGACGCGTTCGAAGCCGCCAACCACCAGACGCTTGAGGTACAGTTCCGGCGCGATACGCAGGTACATGTCCAGATCCAGCGCATTGTGATGGGTGATGAACGGACGCGCGGAAGCGCCGCCCGGGATCACCTGCATCATCGGGGTTTCCACTTCCATAAAGCCGCGGCCAACCATGAACTGACGGATACCCGCCAGGATCTGCGAACGCACTTTGAAAGTATTGCGGGATTCATCGTTGGAGATCAGATCGAGGTAACGCTGACGATAGCGCGCTTCCTGATCCTGCAGGCCGTGGAATTTGTCCGGCAGCGGACGCAGGGCTTTGGTCAGCAGACGCAGCTCGGTACAGTGAATGGACAGCTCACCGGTTTTGGTCTTGAACAGCTTACCGCGGGCGGCAATGATGTCGCCAAGATCCCATTTTTTGAACTGGTCGTTATAAACGCCTTCCGCCAGGTCATCACGCGCGACGTACAGCTGAATACGGCCGCCAACGTCCTGCAGGGTAACGAAAGACGCTTTACCCATAATACGACGGGTCATCATGCGGCCAGCAACGGCCACTTCAACGTTCAGCGCTTCCAGCTCTTCGTTTTCTTTCGCATCGAAGTCAGCGTGCAGTTGGTCAGAGGTATGGTCACGACGGAAATCGTTCGGGAAAGCGACGCCCTGCTCACGCAGCGTGGCCAGCTTCTCACGGCGGGTTTTCAGTTCATTATTAAGGTCAATTGCCGCGTCAGCGCCCTGTGCTTGTTGTTCAGACATGTTGGTTCCTCATAACCCTGCTTTCAAACTTGCTTCGATAAATTGGTCCAGGCTGCCGTCGAGCACCGCCTGAGTGTTGCGGGTTTCCACCCCGGTACGCAGATCTTTAATACGCGAGTCGTCCAGCACGTAAGAGCGGATCTGGCTGCCCCAGCCGATGTCGGACTTGTTGTCTTCCATCGCCTGCTTCTCGGCATTTTTCTTCTGCATTTCCAGCTCATAAAGCTTCGCTTTCATCTGCTTCATGGCCTGGTCTTTGTTCTTGTGCTGTGAACGGTCGTTCTGGCACTGCGTCACTAAGCCGGTCGGAATGTGGGTGATACGCACCGCGGATTCCGTACGGTTAACGTGCTGTCCACCGGCGCCGGATGCGCGATAAACGTCGATACGCAGATCGGCCGGGTTAATTTCGATATCGATATCGTCATCCACTTCCGGATAAACGAACGCCGAGCTAAAGGAGGTATGACGACGGCCGCCGGAATCGAACGGGCTTTTACGCACCAGGCGGTGAACACCGGTTTCCGTACGCAGCCAGCCATAGGCGTAATCGCCAATGATTTTGATGGTCACGGATTTAATGCCCGCGACTTCACCTTCGGATTCTTCGATGATTTCGGTCTTAAAGCCGCGTGCTTCCGCCCAGCGCAGGTACATGCGCGTCAGCATGCTGGCCCAGTCCTGGGCTTCGGTGCCGCCAGAACCGGCCTGAATGTCGAGGTAGCAATCGGCGCTGTCGTATTCGCCGGAGAACATGCGGCGGAACTCAAGCTGCGCCAGCTTCTCTTCCAGCCCGTCCAGCTCAGCAACCGCTTCGTTGAAGGTCTCTTCGTCTTCGGCTTCAACCGCCAGCTCCAGCAGACCAGCCACGTCTTCCAGCCCCTGGGACATCTGATCCAGGGTATCCACGATGGCTTCCAGGGAAGAACGCTCTTTACCCAGCGCCTGGGCGCGTTCCGGTTCGTTCCAGACGTCCGGCTGTTCCAGCTCGGCGTTTACTTCTTCGAGACGCTCTTTCTTGGCATCGTAGTCAAAGATACCCCCTAAGAACGTCGGAGCGCTCCGTGAGGTCCTGAATGCGGTTTTTTACCGGATTTATTTCAAACATGGTCGGTTTCTTTTAATGGATTTGTCAAAATGCGGTGATAAGAGCGGAATTCTACCGGATTCGCGCCCTTATTAATACACTGTTGTCAATTTGGCCAGAGGTGATCGATGATCAGCTGCAGGCTGCGGTTGCCGCGGAACTCGTTGATGTCGAGCTTGTAGGCTAACTGCACTTCGCGCACGCCGTTGTCCGGCCAAATGGAAGTATCAACGTTGAAAGCAATACCGTCCAGCAGCGGCCCGCCGCCAACCGGTTCGACCATCACTTTCAGGTGACGCTCGCCTACCAGCCGCTGCTGCAGCAGGCGAAAACGGCCATCAAACAGCGGTTCCGGGAACATCTGCCCCCATGGTCCGGCATCGCGCAGCATCTGCGCCACTTCCATGCTCATCTCCGTCGCCGCCAGCGGGCCGTCGGAGACCACCTCGCCCTGCAATAATGCGGGATCCAGCCATTCGGTCACCAGCTCGCCGAAGCGCTGCTGAAACTCCTCAAAGCGCGCCTCTTCCAGCGATAAACCCGCCGCCATCGCATGGCCGCCGAACTTCAGGATCAGTCCCGGATAGAGCGTATCCAGGCGCTCCAGCGCATCGCGCATGTGCAGCCCCTGAATAGAGCGGCCGGAACCTTTCAGCGTGCCGTCGCCGGTCGGCGCAAAAGCGATAACCGGGCGATGGAAGCGCTCCTTAATGCGTGATGCCAGAATGCCGACCACCCCCTGATGCCACTGCGGATGGTACATCGCCAGCCCGCCAGGCAGGGTGTCGCTGCTACGTTCCAGTTGCTGACACAGGGTCAACGCTTCGGCCTGCATCCCCTGTTCAATCTCTTTACGCGTCTGATTAAGCGCATCGAGCTCATTGGCTAACACGCGCGCTTCGCCGATGTTATCGCACAGCAGCAGCGCGACGCCGACGGACATATCATCCAGCCGCCCCGCCGCATTCAGGCGCGGCCCGAGGGCGAACCCGAGGTCGCTGGCCGCCAGTTTTTGCGGGTCGCGGTTGGAAATTTCCAGCAGCGCTTTAATGCCTGGGCGACATTTACCGGCGCGAATGCGGCTTAATCCCTGCCAGGTCAGAATGCGGTTATTGGCATCCAGCGGCACGACGTCCGCGACGGTGCCAAGCGCCACCAGATCCAGCAGCTCAGCCAGGTTTGGCGCGGCGATACCGCGGGCGTCGAACCAGCCTTTATCGCGCAGGAAGGTACGCAGCGCCAGCATCAGATAGAACGCCACCCCAACCCCGGCCAGCGATTTTGACGGGAAGTCGCAATCGCGCAGGTTAGGGTTAACGATGGCCTCGGCCGCCGGTAGCGTCTCGCCCGGCAGGTGGTGATCGGTCACCAGCACCGGAATGCCCAGCGCATGGGCATGGTCGACGCCGGCATGTGACGAAATGCCGTTGTCGACGGTCATGATCATCTGCGCGCCACGGGCGTGCGCCTGATCGACCACTTCCGGGCTTAAGCCGTAGCCGTCTTCAAAACGGTTCGGCACCAGATAGGAGACGTTGCCATAGCCCAGCGCACGTAAGGCGAGCACACTGAGCGCGGTGCTGGTGGCGCCGTCGGCGTCAAAATCGCCGACCACGACAATGTGCAACCCATTCTCGAAAGCGTCGTGCAGCATCTCAACCGCTTTTTCAACGCCGGTGAGCTGCGCCCACGGCAGCATGCCTTTGACGCTGCGCTCCAGCTCCTGCGCACTGCGCACCCCGCGGCTGGCATACAGCCGCTGCAGCAGCGGCGGCAGGTCGGCGGGGAGATCGACGCCGTCAACCGCCTCACGGCGGCGTAGTTGTATCTGTTGTTTCACGCGAATCAGTTACCGCTTGTCTGTTTTTTATGCTCGTCGAGGAACGCTTTCAGCTCTTTCGGCCCCTGATAGCCCGGCAGCACCATACCGTTGCTGAGGACCATCGCCGGGGTGCCGTTGACGCCCATCTGCACGCCGAGGGTGTAATGTTTAGCGATATCCACGCTGCAGCTTGCCGGCTGCACGCCTTTGCCGTTCATAGCGTCATCCAGCGCTTTGTTGCGATCTTTCGCGCACCAGATGGCTTTCATGTCCTGCTCGGCCTGGCTTTGCAGCCCCTGGCGCGGGAAGGCCAGATAGCGCACGGTAATGCCCAGCGCGTTGTAGTCGCTCATCTGCTCGTGCAGTTTATGGCAGTAGCCGCAGGTGATGTCGGTGAAGACGGTAATGACGTGCTGCTCCTTCGGCGCTTTATAGACAATCATCTCGTTGCTCAGCGCGTTCAGCTTACCGACCAGCAACTGGTTGGTGACGTTAACCGGCTGCGCGCCGCTCACATCGTACATCGGCCCCTGGATGATGTGTTTGCCATCGTCAGTGACGTACAGGACGCCGCTGTCGGTCAACACCGTGCTCATCCCGGAAACCGGCGACGGTTGGATATCGGTACTCTGCACACCCAGCTTCGCCAGCGACTGTTTGATCGCCGCGCTATCGGCATGCGCCGCGCCGGAAAGCGAGGCCGCCAGCAGAGTGAACATCAATAAACCTTTTTTCATACTCAGTCCTTTTGTTCAGCACTCACGCCCGCGGGTGGTGCTGTTGATGAAGTTGTCGCAGACGCTCGGTCGCCACGTGGGTGTAGATCTGCGTGGTGGAGAGATCGCTGTGTCCTAACAGCATCTGCACCACGCGCAGGTCGGCGCCGTGATTGAGCAAATGCGTGGCGAAGGCATGGCGTAATACGTGCGGGGAGAGTTTCGCGCTGTCGATCCCCGCCAGGACGGCATAGTGTTTAATGCGGTGCCAGAAGGTCTGACGCGTCATCTGCTGTGCGCGCTGGCTGGGAAATAAGACATCCGACGCCACGCCGTTCAGCAGCCACGGGCGACCGTATTCGAGGTAATTTTCCACCCACATTACCGCCTCTTCGCCCAGCGGCACCAGCCGTTCTTTGTTGCCTTTACCAATGACCCGCAACACGCCCTGACGCAGGCTGATATCGCTCATCGTCAGGCCAACCAGCTCCGAGACGCGCAGGCCGGTGGCATACAGTACCTCCAGCATCGCCTTATCGCGTAATTCCAGCGGTTGCTCCACCAGCGGCGCCTGCAGCAAGCGTTCAACCTGCGCCTCGCTGAGATCTTTCGGCAACCGCTGCGGCAGCTTCGGCGAAGCCAGCAGCGCGCTGGGATCGTCCGGGCGAATTTTCTCCCGATACAGATGCTGGAAGAACCGGCGCACGGCGCTGAGCAACCGCGCGGTGCTGGTGGCTTTGTAGCCGCCGGACTGCCGCTCGGCCAGCAGCGCCTGCAGATCGTCGCTGCCGACGCTTACCAGCGACAGGCCGCGATGGTGCAGCCACTCGACTAACATCGTCAGATCGCGACGGTAGGCGCTGAGCGTATTCTCCGCCAGATTCCGCTCCAGCCAAAGGGCATCGAGAAACTGTTCGATTTGTGCCAGATCCTGTTTCACATCGGCCTCTTTGTTCGTTATACGGTCTCATTATGCCTTAAGAGGCCGCCTTTCTGGTACACTGGGCGCAATTCACGGCAAGAATTGAGACGTTTACGCGATGAATATAGGTCTTTTTTACGGCTCCAGTACCTGCTACACCGAAATGGCTGCGGAGAAAATCCGCGATATCATCGGCCCCGAGCTGGTGACGCTGCACAATCTGAAAGACGATTCCCCCGCGCTGATGAGCCAGTACGACGTACTGATCCTCGGCATCCCGACCTGGGATTTCGGCGAAATTCAGGAAGACTGGGAGGCGGTCTGGGAGCAACTGGATACCCTGGACCTGGAAGGCAAAATCGTCGCGCTGTACGGCATGGGCGATCAGCTGGGCTATGGTGAATGGTTCCTTGACGCACTGGGCATGCTGCACGACAAGCTGGCGACCAAAGGCGTGAAATTTGTCGGCTACTGGCCAACCGAAGGCTATGAGTTCACCAGTCCAAAACCGGTTATCGCCGATGGCCAACTGTTCGTTGGCCTGGCGCTGGATGAAACCAACCAGTACGACCTGAGCGACGAGCGCATCCAGAGCTGGTGCGAGCAGATCCTTGGCGAAATGGCCGAACACTTCTCCTGACGCCGCTTACTCCTGCGCCGGTTTTTGCAGCACCAGCCGGCGCAAATCTCGCCATTCTCCGGCATCCATACTATCCGCCGCCAGCCACAGATGCTGTCCGCGCCGGGTATCGACATGGCGTAACCGCAGCAGCATACCGCTATTGATGACCCACGGCGTCCCGAGGATCTCCCATTCGGCGTTTTGCCAGCGAAGACGGGAATCGGTGAGCAGTTTTATCTCTCCGCGACGGGCATGGATCCGCCGCTGGCTGCGCACGCAGTCAAACACCACCAGCGACAACAGCAGCAGCCAGATCGGGGTGTAGCTCAGCGGCCAGGGGACCAGCAGCACCAGCGCCGCCACAACGCCGTGGAGCAGCAGGGAAAACCACTGCGCGCGCCAGGAGATACGGAGATCAGATTGCCACAGGACCACGTTCCCGATTCCGTGTCTGAATTAAGGTTACCATCCGCTGCAGCTCCGCATCGGCCGGTTTGCCGTGGTTCATCAGCCAGTTGAACAGATCCGGATCGTCATTTTCCAGCAGGCGAATGAACAGCTGTTTGTCAGCGTCGCTGAGGGTATCGTACTCATACTCAAAGAACGGCATGATGGAGATGTCGAGTTCGCGCATCCCGCGGCGGCATGCCCAGTGGATACGTGCTTTATTGTTAATGTCCATGTTGACCTTCCAGCAGCAAAATATAGGTTAGTTTAACCCGTTTTATGCCGTAACTTTACAGGAATATCGCTGAATGCGAGCATCATTCCATAAAAACCATAAAATAATGATGGGCTTATTGATTCCCTGCGTCAGGCGGCTGTCTCACGCCAGCGCACAAATGGCCTGTTGAAAGCACTTGCAATGCACTATAGCTCTTTTACCATTGGTCACACACACTGCGTTAAGCGATTCAGGATATGACTATGGCTTTTACACCTTTTCCTCCGCGTCAGCCTTCCTCTTCCGCTCGTCTGCCGTTAACGCTGATGACCCTGGATGACTGGGCGCTGGCGACGATTAGCGGGCCGGATAGCGAAAAATATCTGCAGGGCCAGATTACCGCCGATGTGAGCAGTCTCACCGATGCTCAGCATCTGCTTGCCGCCCACTGTGACGCCAAAGGCAAGATGTGGAGCAACCTGCGCGTGTTCCGCCGCGACGGCGGCTTCGCATGGATCGAGCGCCGCAGCCTGCGCGACGTACAGCTGACCGAACTGAAAAAATATGCCGTCTTCTCCAAAGTCACCATCGCCGCCAACGACGATCTGGTCCTGCTGGGGGTGGCCGGCTTCCAGGCGCGCGCCGCGCTGGCGCCGTTGTTCGCCGCCCTGCCCGACGCGGCCACCCCGGTGGTCAGCGAAGGCGCCACCAGCCTGCTGTGGTTTGACCATCCGGGCGAACGCTTCCTGCTGGTGACTGATGTCGACACCGCTAACCGCATTACCGACGCGCTGCGCGGCGAAGCGCAGCTCAACAACAGCCAGCAGTGGCTGGCGCTGAATATTGAAGCCGGTCTGCCGGTTATCGACAGCGCCAACAGTGCGCAGTTCATTCCTCAGGCCACCAACCTGCAGGCGCTGGGCGGTATCAGCTTCAGGAAAGGCTGCTACACCGGCCAGGAAATGGTCGCGCGGGCAAAATTCCGCGGCGCCAATAAACGCGCGCTGTGGACGCTGTCAGGGACCGCCAGCCGGGTGCCGGAAGCCGGGGAAGACCTGGAGCTGAAGATGGGCGATAACTGGCGCCGTACCGGTACGGTGCTTGCGGCGGTTCAGCTGGATGATGGCCGTTTGCTGGTGCAGGTGGTAATGAATAACGATATGGAGCCAGACAGCGTGTTCCGCGTGCGCGACGATGCCGGCAGCCTGCGCATCGAACCGTTGCCCTATTCGCTGGAAGAAGAGTAGTAAGGCGTCATGATTCCCGGCTTGCGGCGCTTGCGCCTTAGCCGGGCTACCAGGCCGCATAATACCGTAGCCACGGTAAGCGTAGCGCCACCGTGGAAGTAATCAGAACGAGTCACCAAAAAGCCCCTGTTGGGGCTTTTTGTCAGTGTTGACCGATGTAAAGATAGATCGCCAGGAAGTGACACACGCTGCCGCCGAGCACGAAGCCGTGCCAGATAGCGTGGTTATAGGGAATGCGTTTGCAGACGTAGAAGATGACCCCTAGCGAGTACACCACCCCGCCGACCGCCAGCAGCGTTACGCCGCCCACCGCCAGCTTCACTGCCAGCTGATAGACCACGATAAGCGACAGCCAGCCCATGGTCAGGTAAGTCACCAGCGACAGAATTTTAAAGCGGTGCGCGATGGTCAGCTTAAACAGGATCCCCAGCAGCGCCAGGCTCCAGATGACGATCATTAGCCCCTTCGCCAGCGGTGAATTCAACCCCACCAGCAAGAACGGCGTGTAGGTCCCGGCAATCAACAGGTAGATAGCGCAGTGGTCGAACTTTTTCAGCCACTGTTTCGCCCGCTGATGCGGGATAGCGTGATAGAGCGTGGAGGCGAGGAACAGCATAATCATGCTGCCGCCGTACAGGCTGTAGCTGGTGATCGCCGTCGCGCTGGCGTTCGTGTCTACCGCCTGCACCAGCAGCAACACGAGGCCGACAATACCGAACACCAGCCCGATCCCGTGACTGATACTGTTGGCAACTTCCTCTGCCAGAGAATATCCCTGAGTGATTAATGGTTTGCGCACCATATTTGACTCCGTGAAAACAAGAACGCTTTCATTGCCCACTTAGGGTAACTGAGAATGATTCCAGTGAACACCTGTTAGCTAAAATAAAACGATGTATATTTGTAAATACATTAAAATCATAATGTTACAATATTATTTCAACTAACAGCCGTGCTGGTTTTATTTAAAGGCGTTTGAATTCAATAACATAAAACCGATCTTCCGCAGGATAGATTTCCATGATGACCTGCCGCAGTTGTTCGAGGGTCATATTCTCCTGTTGAGCATGCTGTTCAGTTAGCGTATCGAGCGTCACCGTCGAGGTGGCGGTCACGGCGATGGTGCAAAAATAGCCGTCATCTTCATAGCGCCCGACGCGCAGGACGTCACCCGGTTTAAAATGCGATTCCGCCGCATCGCGGATGGTAATCGTTTTGCGCCCGGCGAGGATGTCGTCCTGAAAGCGCTGAAAAAAGGTAATGTCATTGGCCTGCATGATATAATTCCGTCCTGGTCATTATGAATTGTGAGTTCGCCACTGTGAGTATGTTCTCCCACGCCGCTGTCGCCAGTCTCAATAATCTTGAGATGATGGTCTACCACTACGTCATTAAGAATCGTGACAAAGTGATGTACATGACCATCCGCGAACTGGCCGAAGCCGCCGGGGTCTCCACCACCACCGTGTTGCGCTTCTGCCGCAAACTGCAGTGCGAGGGCTACTCTGAATTTCGCGTACGCTTTAAATTATATCTTGAGCAGAATGAGCCTCAACAGGCAAATATCGGCGCCAGCGAAATAATGAGTTTTTTTAAAAGCGTCAATAATGACGAGTTCGATGCGTTACTCGAACAGGCGGTCGATATTATTCTCGCCTCCGAACGTATTATTTTCGTCGGTGCCGGCACCTCCGGCGCGCTGGCGAAATATGGCGCACGCTTCTTTTCCAACGTCGGTAAATTCAGCAACCATATTGACGACCCCTATTTTCCGGTAACCAATGATATGGCCCGTAACGCGCTGGCGATCGTGCTTTCCGTCTCCGGTGAAACCGAAGAGATCCTGCGCTTCGCCAGCCAGTTCAGCCTGCACCGCTGCAAGGTGATGTCGATTACCAGCCACGAACATTCGCGGCTGGCCAAACTGACCGATTTCAATCTCTCGTGGCACGTGCCGCAGACGCGCATCGGCGGCGTCTACGATATTACGACGCAAATTCCGGTGATCTATATCCTTGAATCGCTGGGACGTAAATTAGCGCGCAAAATCAGCTAAAAATAACAGCCTGTTTTTTCGATGTAACATATTACGTTTGGCGGGATTTGTTATATCGTGACATTCAATTTCGCTTTGCTAGACTCAATCGCAATAGTTATTCAAAGAGATTAGCAAAGATGAAAAAATTGACTCTTCCAAAAGACTTTTTGTGGGGCGGCGCGGTCGCCGCGCATCAGGTTGAAGGCGGCTGGAATAAAGGCGGCAAAGGCCCGAGCATCTGCGACGTGCTGACCGGCGGGGCGCACGGCGTACCGCGCGAAATCACCCACCAGGTCGAAGCGGGTAAATATTACCCTAATCATGAAGCGGTCGATTTCTACGGCCACTATAAAAAAGACATCAAGCTGTTCGCCGAGATGGGCTTCAAGTGCTTCCGCACCTCAATCGCCTGGACCCGCATCTTCCCGCAGGGCGACGAGACCCAGCCGAATGAAGAAGGGCTGCAATTCTACGATGACATGTTCGATGAACTGCTGAAGTACAACATCGAGCCGGTGATCACCCTTTCCCACTTTGAAATGCCGCTGCATCTGGTACAGCAGTACGGCGGCTGGACCAACCGCAAAGTGGTCGATTTCTTTGTGCGCTTCGCCGAAGTGGTCTTCGAGCGCTATAAGCACAAAGTGAAATACTGGATGACCTTTAACGAGATCAATAACCAGCGTAACTGGCGCGCGCCGCTGTTCGGCTACTGCTGTTCCGGCGTGGTCTATACCGAGCATGAAAACCCGGAAGAGACCATGTACCAGGTGCTGCATCACCAGTTCGTCGCCAGCGCGCTGGCGGTGAAAGCGGCGCGGCGTATCAACCCGGACATGCAGGTCGGCTGCATGCTGGCGATGGTCGCCCTCTACCCTTACTCCTGCAAACCGGAAGATGTCATGTTCGCCCAGGAGTCGATGCGCGAACGCTACGTCTTTACCGATGTCCAGCTACGCGGTTACTACCCGAGCTATGTGTTGAATGAATGGGAACGCCGCGGCTTCAACATCAAAATGGAAGACGGCGATGCGCAGATCCTGCGCGAAGGCACTTGCGCCTATCTCGGCTTCAGCTACTACATGACCAACGCGGTAAAAGCCGAGGGCGGTACCGGCGACGCCATTTCCGGCTTCGAAGGTAGCGTGCCGAACCCGCACGTCAAAGCCTCCGACTGGGGCTGGCAGATTGACCCGGTTGGCCTGCGCTACGCCCTGTGCGAACTGTATGAGCGCTACCAGAAGCCGCTGTTTATCGTGGAAAACGGCTTTGGCGCCTACGACAAAGTCGAAGCCGACGGCAGCATCAACGATGACTACCGCATCGATTATCTGCGCGCCCACGTCGAAGAGATGATTAAAGCGGTGACTTATGACGGCGTCGATCTGATGGGCTATACCCCATGGGGCTGCATCGACTGCGTCTCCTTCACCACCGGCCAGTACAGCAAACGCTACGGCTTCATCTACGTCAATAAACACGACGACGGCACCGGCGACATGTCCCGCTCGCGCAAGAAGAGCTTTAACTGGTACAAAGCGGTTATCGCCAGCAACGGTGAGAATCTGTAACTGACCGCCCTCTCCCGGACGGGAGGGGGCAAATCACTTATCCGCCAGACACTTCTTTACAGCTTTACCATTGCCAAAACGCGTTCGCCCGATAAGATAGGCCTCGTGAATATTTGAGGCAATCATGATTAAGCGACAACGCAAAGCCATTCTTTTTGTCCTCCTGGCCTGTCTGGTGGTGCTAACCTGCACCGCCCAGCGGATGGCCGGGATGCACGCGTTGGTCATGAACCTCACCGCCGACAGCCCGTCGCTACAGCAACATCAGGATAAGGCCGATGCTCCGGTTACGCCGTGCGAGCTCAGCGCCAAGTCGCTGATGGCCGTTCCGCCGATGCTGTTTGAAGGCGCGCTGTTGGCTATCGCCCTGCTGCTGGCGGTGCTGGCGGCCATCCCGCCGCGTATCGAACGCCAGTGGCCTCCCCGCGTTATCTCCCCACCCCGATTACGGGTGCATCTGCGATTATGCGTCTTCCGTGAGTGATTAATTCTCCTGACAGCTCAGGTTAATTTATTACTTACGGAGAAAATTTATGTTTATGGTATTCAGGCGACTACTGGTCTGCCTGCTTTGGCTATGGCTGCCCGTCAGCCAGGCCGCCGACAGCGGCTGGCTGCGCGTCGCCGACAATCAACACGCCAGCGTGCGCCTGCGGGCGCAAAGCGAAAGCAATGGCGAAACCCGCCTGCTTTTAGACGTAGCGCTGGAAAAGGGCTGGAAAACCTACTGGCGTTCGCCGGGCGAAGGCGGCATTGCGCCAACTATCGCCTGGCACACGCCGCTGGAGGTGAACTGGCGCTGGCCGACGCCGCAACGCTTCGACGTCGCAGGTATATCCACTCAGGGGTATCACGGCGACGTCAGCTTCCCGATGACCCTGCGCGGCAAAATACCGCCGACGCTTAGCGGCGTCCTGACGCTCTCTACCTGCAGCAATGTCTGCATTCTCACTGACTACCCCTTTTCGCTGGATATGACGACTGCGGCGGGGGAGCGATTTAATTACGATTTCACCCGCGCGATGGGCACGCTGCCCCTGCGCGACGGTCTCACCTCGGCGCTTAACGCCAGCTACGTCAGCGGTAAGCTGACGGTGACCGCCCGCCGCGATGCCGGCTGGCAGCAGCCAGCGCTGTTTATCGACAGCATGGAGGATGTCGATTTCGGCAAGCCGAGTTTTACCAGCCGCGGCGATACGTTGACCGCCACCGTACCGGTCACCGATAGCTGGGGCGAAGCGGCGCCGGACCTGAGCGGCAAAACGCTGTCGCTGGTGCTGGCCGATAGCGGCCAGGCGCAGGAAAGCCATATTGCCATTGCTGCCGGCAGTGCGGCGCCGGGGCTGGCATTAGGCTGGGTGCTGCTGATGGCGCTGGCCGGCGGGCTCATTCTCAACGTAATGCCGTGCGTGCTGCCGGTGCTGGCGATGAAGCTCGGCTCGCTGGTGCAAACCGAACGTCGCGAACGCGGCGCGGTGCGGCGGCAGTTCCTCGCCTCGGTATGCGGGATCGTCGTCTCCTTCCTGGCGCTGGCTTTGATGATGACGCTATTGCGTTTAGGTAATCAGGCGCTCGGCTGGGGGATCCAGTTCCAGAACCCGTGGTTTATCGGCGCGATGGCGCTGGTGATGGTGCTGTTCAGCGCAAGTTTATTAGGGCTGTTCGAAATCCGTCTCTCCTCCAGCGCCAGTACCTTCCTCGCCACCCGCGGCGGCAACGGATTAATGGGCCATTTCTGGCAAGGCGCCTTCGCCACCCTGCTGGCGACGCCCTGCACCGCGCCGTTCCTCGGTACCGCCGTTTCGGTAGCGCTGGTGGCGCCGCTGCCGCTGCTGTGGGGGATTTTCTTCGCCATGGGGATCGGCATGAGCCTGCCGTGGCTGCTGATCGTTGCCTGGCCGGGTCTGGCGCAACGTCTACCGCGCCCGGGCCGCTGGATGAATCATCTGCGCGTGGTGTTGGGGCTAATGATGCTTGGTTCAGCGCTATGGCTGGTCAGCCTGCTGACGATCCACATCGGCCGTACGCCGGTGCTTACCCTGCTGGTGATTCTGGCCATCGTCCTGCTCCTGGCCACCGCCTGGCGCTACCGCTGGCGGACAGCGCTACGCGCGGGCGCCCTGGCCATCGTAGCGGCGGGCGCCGTCGCCTTTGTCGCCCAACAGGACGGCCAGGGCCCGCGCCGCGACCGGGTTAACTGGCAGCCGCTCAGCGAGCAGGCTATCGCTAACGCCCTTGCGGAGCATAAACGGGTATTTATTGATGTCACCGCCGACTGGTGCGTGACCTGTAAAGCCAATAAATACAACGTGCTGCTGCGCGATGACGTCCAGCAGGCGCTGTTAGCGCCAGACGTGGTCGCCTTACGCGGCGACTGGAGCCGCCCCTCCGCCGACATTAGTCAGTTTTTAACCGCTCGCGGCAGCGCCGCGGTGCCGTTTAACCAGATTTACGGACCGGGATTGCCGCAGGGACAGATTCTGCCTGCGCTGTTAGATCGCGAACACCTTCTCGCCACCCTGTCCGCCGCTAAAGGAAAATAACATGAGAGCTATCATCGCCTTATTGCTGCTGTGCGTATCGGCCTTCAGCGTCGCCGCCCCGGCGGAAGAACCACAATCGAACGGTAATGACCAGTTAGCCCAGCTGCTGTTTAACGATCCGAATAGCCCGCGCACCGGCGCGAAAGCGCCAAAACTCACGATCGTCTCGTTTACCGATTACAACTGTCCTTACTGCAAACAGTTTGATCCGCTGCTGGAAAAAATCGTCCACGATAATCCGGACATCCAGCTCATCGTTAAGCTGCTGCCGTTTAAAGGGCAAAGTTCGGTGAATGCCGCTAAAGCCGCGCTCTCCACCTGGCGTCAACAGCCCGATAAATTCTGGGCACTGCATCAGCGGCTGATGGCGAAAAAGGGCTATCACGATGACGCCAGTATCGCCGCGGCGCAGAAGAAAACCGCCACCGATAGCGTCAGTGTCGATGACAAGACCATGGACTCGCTGAAGATGAACCTGATTTTGTCGCAGGTGCTGAATATTCAGGGCACGCCGGCGACCATCATCGGCGACCAGATGGTGGCCGGCGCGATCCCTGCTGAAGACCTGGAGGGGCTGGTGAAAGAACAGCTGGCGAAAGCCCGTGGCCAGTAAAATCAGGCGCTGGCTGCGCGAGCTGGCGGTGTGGCTGCTGATTGGCGCGACGGTGAGCCTGGCGGTAGATTATTTCCGCCAGCCCGCGTTGCCGCAAAACATCAGCGCCACGCCGCTACAAACCCTCGACGGCAGGACGCTGGATCTGAACGCCATGAGCCAGCAAAAGCCGCTACTGCTGTACGTCTGGGCGACCTGGTGCGGGGTTTGTCGCTATACCACGCCGTCGGTGGCATCGCTCGCCGCCGACGGCGGCAATGTGCTAACGGTAGCCCTGCGTTCCGGCGATAACGCCGCGCTGGAGAAGTGGCTGACCAGGAAGAAAATGGCGCTGCCGACGGTGAATGATCCAAGCGGCCAGCTGGCGCGGCAGTGGGATATCCAGGTAACACCAACGCTGGTGATCATTTCTCAAGGCGAGGTGAAGTCGGTTACCACCGGCTGGACCAGCGGTTGGGGGATGCGTCTGAGGCTGTGGCTGGCCTCCTGGTAGACCGTCGGTTTCCCCGGCTCGCGCTGCGCTTAGCCGGGCTACGGGTACACATCATTGGGTAGCCCGGATAAGGCGTAGCCGCCATCCGGGAAGGGTTACCCCGTAGGCCCGGCAAGCGCAGCGCCGCCGGGCAATAGACATCTACGGGTTATTTCCCCCCCGCCAGTTCAAGGAAACTGCCCGTCACATACGACGCTTTGTCGCTCAGCAGCCAGGCAATGGCCTGAGCGACCTCTTCCGGCTGGCCGCCGCGCTGCATCGGCAGCGAATGCTTCACTCGATCCACGCGTCCCGGTTCGCCGCCGGAGGCATGCATCTCGGTATAAATCAGCCCCGGACGCACGCCGTTCACCCGGATCCCTTGCGCCGCCACCTCCAGCGCCAGCCCGGTGGTCAGGGTATCTACCGCTCCCTTTGAAGCGGCATAGTCAACGTACTCCCCCGGCGCGCCAAGGCGCGACGCCGCCGACGAAACGTTAACTATCGCTCCGCCCTTGCCGCCATGCCGATGCGACATACGCTTGACCGCCTCACGGCAGCAGAGGAAGTAGCCGGTGACGTTGGTGGCCAGCACGCGGTTAATACGCTCGGCGCTCAGGCTCTCCAACGTACATTGGGTAAACAGGATCCCGGCGTTGTTGACCAACGCCGTCAGCGGTTCGCCCATGCGGTCAATCGCCTCAAACATCGCCATCACCTGAGCTTCATCGCTGATATCCGCCCGCAGCGCCGTGGCTTTGCCGCCAGATTCAACAATGCTATTCACGACTTCGGTGGCGGCTTTAATGTTGTGATGGTAATTGACCGCGACGGTATACCCTTCCTGCGCCAGCAGCAGCGCCGTCGCCCGGCCTATGCCGCGGCTCGCGCCGCTAATCAGTGCTATTGCCATACCTTCCCTCCAAAAAATAAAGGCGCCGCAGCGCCTTTAAAAGTTTAGCTAATTCACCACTTACTGGTATTCGCTCATCGGTACGCAGGAGCAGAACAGGTTACGGTCGCCGTAGACATCGTCCAGGCGTTTTACCGTCGGCCAGTACTTGTTGTGCAACCCTGCCGGGAATACCGCCAGCTCGCGGCTGTACGGATGGTTCCACTCGCTCACCAGCTCGCCCTGGGTGTGCGGCGCGTTCACCAGCGGGTTATCTTCCAGCGGCCATTCACCAGCTTTAACGCGATCGATTTCCGCGCGGATCGCCAGCATCGCGTCAATAAAGCGGTCCAGCTCGACCTTGCTTTCCGATTCCGTCGGCTCAACCATCAGCGTCCCGGCGACCGGGAAGGACATGGTCGGCGCATGGAAACCAAAGTCGATCAGACGCTTGGCGATATCCAGTTCACTGATGCCAGTCTCTTCTTTCAGCGGGCGAATATCGAGAATACATTCGTGCGCCACGCGACCGTCGCGGCCGGTATAGAGCACCGGGTAAGCATCTTTCAGGCGGGTAGCGATATAGTTGGCGTTAAGGATCGCGTTCTGGCTCGCCTGTTTCAGCCCTTCCGCGCCCATCATGCGGATATACATCCAGCTGATCGGCAGGATGGAAGCGCTGCCGAACGGCGCGGCGGAGACCGCGCCCTGACGGGTCAGCATGCCTTCAATCTGCACCACGCTGTGGCCCGGTACAAACGGCGCCAGGTGTGCTTTCACGCCGATTGGCCCCATACCCGGACCGCCGCCGCCGTGCGGAATACAGAAGGTTTTATGCAGGTTGAGGTGCGAAACGTCAGCGCCGATAAAGCCCGGAGAAGTGATCCCAACCTGGGCGTTCATGTTGGCGCCGTCGAGATAAACCTGGCCGCCGAACTGATGCACTATCTCGCACACTTCACGGATGGTCTCTTCATACACGCCGTGGGTCGACGGATAGGTGACCATGATGCAGGAGAGGTTCGCCCCTGCCTGCTCTGCTTTTTCACGCAGATCGGCAAGATCGATGTTGCCGTTTTTGTCGCAGGCAACGACCACCACCTGCATACCCGCCATCTGCGCGGAAGCCGGGTTGGTGCCGTGCGCGGAGCTTGGGATCAGGCAGATATCGCGATGGCCTTCGTTGCGGCTCTCGTGATAGTGGCGAATCGCCAGCAGGCCGGCATATTCGCCCTGCGCGCCGGAGTTCGGCTGCATACAGACGGCGTCATAACCTGTCAGTTTCACCAGCCAATCTGAGAGCTGGGCGATCATCTGATGATACCCTTCCGCCTGATCGACCGGGCAGAACGGGTGCAGCTCGGCAAATTCCGGCCAGGTGATCGGGATCATCTCCGCCGCGGCGTTCAGTTTCATGGTGCAGGAGCCCAGCGGGATCATCGCCTGGTTCAGCGCCAGATCCTTACGCTCCAGGGCGTGCATGTAGCGCATCATCTCGGTTTCGCTATGGTAGCGGTTAAACACCGGATGGGTGAGGATCGCATCGTCGCGCAGCATCGCCGCCGGGATCGAACGACTATCCAGCGCCACGTCTTTATCCAGGGTATCGATATCCAGACCGTGATCGTCGCCGACGATGGCGCGGAACAGGTTCAGCACATCTTCGCGGGTGGTCGCTTCATCAAGCGTAATGCCCACCGCGCCGTGAATATCGCTGCGCAGGTTAATCTGCAGCGCTTCGGCACGCGCCAGCACCGCGGCTTTATCCGCCACTTCGACGCAAAGGGTGTCGAAGTAGTGCGCATGGCGCAGCTTCAGCCCTTTCTTCTGCAGGCCGTCGGCCAGAATGTCGGTCAGGCGATGAATGCGGCCAGCGATACGTTTCAGGCCCGCCGGGCCGTGGAAAACCGCGTACAGGCTGGCGATGTTGGCCAGCAGAACCTGCGAGGTACAAATGTTGGAGTTCGCTTTCTCGCGGCGGATATGCTGCTCGCGAGTCTGCATCGCCATGCGCAGCGCGGTATTACCCGCCGCATCTTTCGATACGCCGATAATACGGCCCGGCATGGAGCGTTTGAATTCATCTTTCGCCGCGAAGAAGGCCGCGTGCGGGCCGCCATAGCCCATCGGCACGCCGAAACGTTGAGCGGAACCGAAGACAATATCGGCGCCCTGCTTGCCCGGCGCCGTCAGCAGCACCAGCGCCATAAAGTCGGCGGCGACGCTGACAATCACTTTGCGCGCTTTCAGCTCGGCGATAAGTTTACTGTAATCGTGGATTTCACCGGTGGTGCCCACCTGCTGCAGCAGCACGCCAAAGACATCCTGGTGATCGAGCACTTTGTCGGCGTCATCGACAATCACGTCGAAGCCGAAAGTTTCCGCACGGGTACGCACCACGTCCAGCGTTTGCGGATGGACGTCGGCGGCAACGAAGAAGCGGTTGGCGTTCTTCAGTTTACTCACGCGTTTGGCCATCGCCATTGCTTCGGCAGCGGCGGTGGCTTCATCGAGCAGCGAAGCGGAAGCGATATCCAGCCCGGTCAGATCCAGAGTGACCTGCTGGAAGTTCAGCAGTGATTCCAGACGGCCCTGGGAGACTTCCGGCTGGTAAGGGGTATAGGCGGTATACCAGCCCGGGTTTTCCAGCATGTTGCGCTGAATGACCGGCGGCAGCTGCACGGCGGTGTAGCCCATGCCGATGTAAGACTTGAAGCGCTTGTTGCGACCGGCGATCGCCTTCAGCTCCGCCAGCGCGGCGAATTCGGTAGTCGCGTCGCCCACCTGTGGTGGGGTCGCCAGCTGGATATCCTGCGGCACAATCTGGCCAATCAGGGCGTTAAGCGAATCCGCGCCGACGGTCTTCAGCATCTCTTGCTGCTGCTGAGCGTCCGGGCCAATGTGACGTTCAATAAAGGCGTCGCGGTTTTCAAGCTGACTTAAAGTCTGAGTCATGAGCGATGGTTCCTGAAACGTGCGGTGAATCGTGATTGTCTGACTGGTTTGCCCGGCAAGCGCTGATGCTTACCGGGCCAGAATACGCAAAATCATTCGCGTTGCAGGAAGGCGGCGACACAGCGACTCCCCGGGAGCTTACAAAAGTAAGTGACCGGGGGGAGCCAGAAAGCCAACGCCCCTGCAGCGTGAAGGATGAAGCGTATTTATTCGTCTTCTAACAGAGCTTCATAGGCGGTCGCATCCAGCAGCGCGGCAACCTGCGCTTCGTCGCTGGCTTTAATTTTGAAGATCCAGCCGTCGCTATACGGATCGCTGTTGACCAGTTCCGGAGAGTCGTTCAGCTCTTCGTTGACGGCAACGATTTCACCGCTAATCGGCGCGTAGATATCGGAAGCCGCTTTCACGGATTCGGCAACGGCGCAATCGGCACCCGCTTCAACGGTGGCGCCCACTTCCGGCAGGTCAACGAAAACCATATCGCCAAGCAGCTCCTGCGCGTGCTCGGTGATCCCGACGGTATAGGTGCCGTCCGCTTCTTTACGCAGCCACTCGTGTTCTTTGCTGTATTTCAGTTCTGCTGGTACGTTGCTCATTAATTCATCTCCAAAAAAGGGAAATCACACAATGGCTTTGCCATTGCGTACAAAACCAGGTTTAGTCACTTTTACCGGCATTTCACGGTTACGAATTTGCACCACCGCGGTGTCGCCAATCCCGGCCTGTACGCGAGCCAGCGCGATGCTATAGCCCAGCGTCGGCGAGAAGGTGCCGCTGGTGATAATGCCTTCTTTTTGATTACCGTCGCTATCGGTAAAACGTACCGGCAGGCCGCCGCGCAGGACGCCTTTCTCGGTCATCACCAGGCCCACCAGCTGCTCGGTGCCTTTTTCGCGCTGCATTTCCAGCGCTTCGCGGCCGATGAAGTTACGATCGGCGGGCTCCCAGGCGATAGTCCAACCCATGTTCGCCGCCAGCGGCGAGACGCCTTCGTCCATTTCCTGGCCGTACAGATTCATCCCGGCTTCCAGGCGCAGAGTATCGCGCGCGCCAAGACCGCAAGGCTTAACGCCGGCGTCCAGCAGACCGCGCCAGAAATCCGCCGCCTGCTCGTTCGGCATCGCAATTTCATAACCCGCTTCGCCGGTATAACCGGTGGTGGCGATAAACAGGTCGCCGGACTGCACGCCAAAGAACGGCTTCATGCCTTCCACAGCCTGACGCTGAGCGTCGGTGAACAGCGTCGCCGCCTTCGCTTTCGCCTGCGGACCCTGGACCGCGATCAGCGACAGATCGTCGCGAACGGTAATTTCAAGGCCGTAAGGTTCAGCTTGCTCGGAGATCCAGGCGAGGTCTTTTTCGCGGGTGGCGGAGTTAACAACGAGGCGGAAATAATCTTCAGAAAGGAAATAAACAATCAGGTCATCGATGACGCCGGCGGAGGCGGTCAGCATGCCGGTGTAGAGCGCTTTGCCTGGGGTGGTCAGCTTCGCCACATCGTTGGCCAGCAAATAGCGCAAGAACTCGCGGATCCGGCTGCCGTGGAAATCGACGATGGTCATATGCGATACATCGAACATCCCTGCATCGCCGCGCACCGCATGGTGCTCATCAATCTGGGATCCGTAATGCAGCGGCATCATCCAGCCATGGAAATCCACCATGCGAGCGCCGCACAGCGTGTGTTGTTCATACAACGGAGTCTGTTGAGCCATCTTTTCCTCATCGAATAAAACGGAACCAGCCACGAGATTGTCGGCGATTTTGCGCCACAAAATTCGGCGACGGCACCGCTAACGGACGCCGACGCAAACGTTCTCTTTTGCCTGAACTTACCACCGAACCCGGCGCTAAACCATAAGCTCATTCAGGGCATCACATTAGCTTATGACTAAAATCCGCCGAAAAGCCTACAGAGTTATTGACTGGAAAAAAGCGATTTATGCCACATAAAATTAACATCAAGCTTTCATCGATAAGGCAATGATGGTGTTTTATGCGATTTTACGGGCCTAATTTCTTTAACAAAAAAAAGAGCGCATTAATAAAACTAATGCGAAAAAAGAGGTGAAATTAGAATATTTCAAATGAGGGAGAAAACCCGGCGCGCAGGCCGGGTGAAAGAAGTGTGACGCGGTTAACGTAACCAGGCGGGGAGATCGTTCAGGCCCATCGCCTGGCGAATCAGTTGCGGTTTCACGCCTGGCAACGTATCGGCCAGTTTGAGTCCCATATCGCGGAGGAATTTCTTCGCCGGATGGCTACCGGAGAACATTTCGCGGAAGCCCTGCATACCCGCCAGCATCAGCGCAGCGCTGTGCTTGCGGCTGCGCTCGTAGCGGCGCAGATATAAATGCTGGCCGATATCTTTCCCCTGCGCGTGCAGGCGCTTCAGCTCGTCGATAAGCTCGGCGGCATCCATAAAACCGAGGTTAACCCCCTGCCCGGCCAGCGGGTGGATGGTATGCGCGGCATCGCCGACCAGCGCCAGGCGGTGGGCGGCAAACTGACGGGCATAGCGGCCGGTCAGCGGGAAGACTTCACGTTCGCTTGCCAGCTGGCAGAGGCCGAGGCAATTATCGAAGGCGATTTTCAGTGCCTGGTTGAAAGTGGCTTCATCAGCCTCCTGCATCCGCTTCGCTTCCGCTGGCGACAGCGACCAGACGATCGAGCACAGGTGCGGATCGCTCAGCGGCAGGAAGGCCAGAATGCCCTCGCCATGGAACGCCTGGCGTGCCACCGCCTGATGCGGCTCAGTCGTGCGTATCGTCGCCACCAGCGCATGATGGTGGTAATCCCAGAAGGTCAGCGGAATATCGGCCTTATTACGCAGCCATGAATTCGCGCCATCAGCGCCAACCACCAGCCTCGCGGTCAACATGCTGCCGTCCTGCAGGCTGAGAAAGGCTTCGTTTTCACCCCACGCCACCTGCTGCAGCTCCGCAGGCGCCAGCAGGGTGACGTCAGCGCAGCGCTGCGCTCTCTGCCACAATGCGTGATGCACCACGGCATTTTCAATAATATGGCCCAGATGGCTGAAGCCCATGCTCTGGTCATCGAAGCTAATGCGGCCGAAGCTGTCTTTGTCCCACACTTCCATACCGTGATAGCAGCTGGCGCGCTGGGCGACGATCTCATGCCAGACATCCAGCTTAGTCAGTAGCTTTTCGCTGGCGGCATTGATCGCCGAAACGCGCAGCGCCGGCGGCGCATCGGCGGCCAGAGGCTGTGGCGCTGCTTTCTCCAGCACCGCGACGCGCAGGCCGCTGCCCTGTAAACCGCAGGCTACCGCCAGTCCCACCATTCCACCGCCAACAATGGCAACATCAACACTTTGCACGTTTTACTCCTTAACGGGGAACCCAACCGAGGGTACGCTGCGCCAGCGCATCGCGCGCTGGGGTAAATAATTCCATGGCCATCAGACCGACGTTGCGCCCCGCCACCAGCGGCGCCCAACGGTTGGCAAACAGATGCACCAGCCCATCGGTGACACCGATAGTGGCGGCTTTATCACCTGCCCGCCGTGCCTGGTAGCGGCACAGCAGGGAATAATCGCCCACATCGTCGCGGGCCACGTGCGCGTCGGCAAGCATCTCCGCCAGGCTCATCACATCGCGCAGGCCAAGATTAAAGCCCTGCCCGGCGATCGGATGCAGCGTCTGCGCCGCATTACCGACCAGCGCCAGACGGTGTGACACCGCACGGGTGGCAGTGGTTAAGGCTAACGGATAGACGCTGCGCTTACCGGCATGGGTAATACGCCCCAGCCGCCAGCCGAATGCCTGCTGTAACGCCTGACAAAAACGTTCGTCAGACCAGCTCAGCACCTCGTCGCGCCGCGACTGCGGATGGCACCACACCAGCGAACAGCGTCCTTGCGACATCGGCAGCATCGCCAGCGGACCGTGCTCGGTAAAACGCTCGAAGGCGCGGCCTTCGTGCGGCAAGGCGGTGCTAACGTTGGCGATAATCGCCAGTTGCTCATACGGCTGCTGCTGCCAGCTGATGCCGCAGTGAGCGCCCAGCGCCGAACGGGAACCGTCCGCCGCCACCAGCAGCTTACCGTTGATGATTTCGCCGCCCTCAAGCGTAAGGCTGACGCTCTCCTCCCGGCGGCTGACCGCTTCCACTTTCGCCGGACAGTGCAGCGTGACGCCTGGCGCCTCGCGCAGCAGGCTAAACAGCCGCTGGCCGACATCGTGGAGTTCAACCACCTGCCCCAGCGCCGACAGACCGTAATCGGCCGCCGCCAGGTTTACAAACCCGGCATGGCCGCGGTCGCTGACATGTACCCGCTGGATAGGCGTTGCTCGTTTAGCAAGGTTCTGCCAGATACCGATGCGCGCCAGCTGCTGGCAGGTGCCCGCAGCCAGGGCAATCGCCCGATCGTCAAAGCCTGGGTGGCGTGACGAATGCGGATCCTGCGCTTCAATCAGATGGACCGGCAGGGCGCCGCCGGTCAAACGGGAGATGGCCAGCGCGAGCGTCGCCCCGGTCATCCCGCCACCGACGATCAGCACGCTCATGACTGGCGCGCCGCCGCCATCAGCGCCTCGATCTCATCCGCCTTCTTCACCACGCTGGCGGTGAGATTTTCGTTGCCGTCTTCGGTAATGACGATGTCATCTTCAATACGGATGCCGATACCGCGATACTGCGCGGGGACATCGGCGTCGGTAGCGATATACAGCCCCGGCTCGACGGTCAGCACCATCCCCGGCTCCAGTATGCGCGAACGGTCGGTATCGTAATTGCCGACATCGTGCACATCCAGCCCCAGCCAATGGCTCAGGCCATGCATAAAGTACGGGCGGTGGGCATTATTGGCGATGAGTTCGTCAATCTCGCCTTTCAGGATCCCCAGCCGCACCAGGCCGGTGATCATAATGCGCACCACTTCCTGGTTAACCTGATAGATCGAAGTGCCCGGGCGATAAAGCTCCAGCGCGGTTTCCAGCGATTCCAGCACGATGTCGTAGATTTCACGCTGCGGTTTAGTGAATTTGCCGTTTATCGGGAAAGTGCGGGTAATGTCTCCCGCGTAGCCGCGATATTCGCAGCCGGCGTCAATCAGCACTAAATCGCCATCACGCAGTTCGGATTCGTTTTCGGTGTAGTGCAGAATGCAGCCGTTTTCGCCGCCGCCAACGATGGTGTTATAGGACGGGAAACGCGCGCCGTGGCGGTTGAATTCATGGAGAATTTCACCTTCCAGCTGATATTCGAACATGCCGGGGCGGCATTTTTCCATCGCCCGGGTATGGGCAAGGGCGGAAATTTCGCCGGCGCGGCGCATCACTGCCAGCTCTTCCGCGGATTTAAACAAACGCATTTCATGAACCGCAGGCCGCCAGTCGATGACGGAGTTCGGCGCCTGCAGATTCTGGCGCGAGCCTTTGCGCAGTTTTTCGAGGGCGTTAAACACAATCTCATCGGCATAGGCATATTCGCCCTGGGCGAAATAGATAGCGTCCAGACCATTGAGCAGCTGATACAACTGCTGGTTGATTTCACTAAATGCCAGCGCGCGATCGACACCGAGCTTCGCCGGCGCGGCATCCTGGCCCAGACGGCGACCGAACCAGATCTCAGCGGTCAGATCGCGAACCCGGTTAAACAGCACGCTATGATTGTGCGTTTCATCGCTTTTAATCAACACCAGCAGCGCTTCCGGTTCGTTGAAGCCGGTGAAGTACCAAAAATCGCTGTTCTGCCGGTAGGGATATTCCGAATCTGCGCTACGCACCGCTTCCGGTGCGGCGAAAATCAGCGCCGCGCTGCCTGGCTGCATCTGCGCCAGCAGCGCCTGGCGACGCGAGAGAAATTCCTGCTGAGTCATGACGCCCCCTGAACGAATTTTAGTTAGTGTAATGTCGGTTTGCGGACTTCCGGTGCGGTTGGCTGCTGACGAGAAAAAGTGTCGTGGCACAGCAGTGCGGCAACGCGGACATACTCGATAATCTCCTCCAGAGACATCTCCAGCTCTTCCTGATCTTCGTCTTCATCGTAGCCCAGCTGGGCAATATTACGCAGATCGTCAATCGCTTCCCCGGTCTCGTCTTTCACTTTATCCAGCTTCGGTTGGCTGACGCCAAGGCCGAGCAGGAAATGGTTGACCCAACCGGCGAGAGCGTCGGCGCGGTCGAAGACGCTTACCGCATCGCCTTCCGGCAGATACAGTTGAAAGAGGAAACCGTCGTCATCCAGTGAATCGCTGATGGCGGAATGCATGTTACGCAGCACCTGGGCCAGTTCATGACCAAAGGCGAGCCCTTCGTTGGTCAGGTCGTGCACCAGCGGCAGCCAGCTGCTGTCCGTGTTGCCGCCGCACAGCAATCCGCTGATCAAACCGTGCATTTCGGCTGGGGTGAGGCCGACCCCTTGTTGGTTCAGTAACTGGTCTACATCGTTGTAACCAGGCATTTCGTTCTGTATAGACATGCGCATTCGTCATCGTTGGGAGGAATATTCATGATATGCTACCACTTTGGACCCTGGTGAACCAGAAAAGGGCTTGTATCCCCGCACCAGGGTAGCTATAGTGTCGCCCCTTCGCAGACCCGGGCTCGGATGTGAAGGCAGCGCAGTCAATCAGCAGGAAGGTGGCATGTCTGCACAACCCGTAGATCTCCAAATTTTCGGCCGTTCACTGCGAGTGAATTGCCCGCCTGAACAAAGGGATGCCCTGAATCAGGCAGCTGAAGACCTTAATCAGCGGTTGCAAGATTTAAAAGAACGCACTAGAGTCACAAATACTGAGCAGCTGGTCTTCATCGCCGCGTTGAACATCAGCTATGAGTTGACTCAGGAAAAAGCGAAGACCCGCGACTACGCTTCGAGCATGGAGCAGCGCATTCGGATGCTTCAGCAGACCATCGAACAAGCATTGCTTGAGCAAGGTCGCATAAGCGAAAGACCAGGGTCAAAGTTTGAATAACACTTTGCAGTTAACTGTGTTAGAGTAATTCCAGGAACAAAATTTCTCTGAGATGTTTGCAAGCGGGCCAGTCCCCTGAGCCGATATTTCATACCACAAGAATGTGGCGCTCCACGGTTGGTGAGCATGCTCGGTTCGTCCGAGAAGCCTTAAAACTGTGACGACACATTCACCTTGAACCAAGGGTTCAAGGGTTACAGCCTGCGGCGGCATCTCGGAGATTCCCTTCTTTAGTTCGCATTATCCCAACGCTCTAGTTTTCGGCTACTGCCGCCCTGTATTACACTTCCTCGTATTGTTTCGCTTGCTCGTAATGAGACCTGCATGACCCTACAGCCCGATATCCCGCTCTCCAGACAGCATATTCGCCAGCAGATCCGCGAGCGTCGCCGCGCGCTCAGTCCGGAGCAACAGCGCCTGTTTGCCCAACAGGCCGCGGAGCGGATGATGACCTGGCCGCCGGTCGTACTCGCCCATACCGTGGCGCTGTTCCTCTCCTTTGACGGCGAGCTGGACACCCAGCCGCTAATTGACCAGCTATGGCGCGCCGGCAAACGGGTGTATCTGCCGGTGCTGCATCCGTTTAGCCCCGGAAACCTGTTGTTTTTACACTACCATCCGCAGAGCCAACTGATAGTGAATCGCCTGAAAATCCGCGAACCGAAGCTCGATGTGCGTGACGTGCTGCCGCTCGCTGAACTCGATGTGCTGGTGACCCCGCTGGTAGCCTTCGATGTCAGTGGTCAGCGACTGGGAATGGGCGGCGGTTTTTACGACCGTACGCTGCAAAACTGGCAGCAGTATCGCCTGCAGCCGGTAGGCTACGCGCACGACTGCCAGCAGGTGGATAGCCTGCCAAGTGAAGAGTGGGATATCCCGCTACCCGCGGTGATCACCCCGGGAAAAACCTGGAGTTGGTAGGTACGCGGGGACGAGAATTTCAGCCTGGAAAGTATTAACAAAAAAACGGGCAGGTACGCGACCTGCCCGAGAGGCAAAAATGATTAGAACAACAGACGGGCGCGGATAGTCCCCGGGATCGCTTTCATTGCCTGCAGCGCCTGCTGGGCAACATCTTCTTCCGCTTCAATATCAATAACCACGTAGCCCATCTGCGGCGACGTTTGCAGATACTGCGCGGCAATGTTGATGCTCTGCGCGGCGAAGATCTGGTTGATAGCGGTCAGGACGCCCGGCCGGTTCTCATGGATATGCAGCAGACGGCGACCGCCGTGCAGCGGCAGAGAAACTTCCGGGAAGTTGACCGCTGACAGGGTTGACCCGTTGTCAGAGTACTTCGCCAGCTTGCCGGCCACTTCCAGACCGATGTTCTCCTGCGCTTCCTGGGTTGAACCGCCAATATGCGGGGTCAGGATCACGTTATCAAACTCGCACAGCGGTGAAGTGAAGGGATCACTGTTGGTCGCGGGTTCGGTCGGGAAGACGTCGATAGCCGCCCCGGCCAGATGCTTACTCGCCAGCGCATCGCACAGCGCCGGAATATCCACCACGGTACCGCGGGAGGCGTTGATCAGCAGCGCGCCCGGCTTCATCAGCGCCAGCTCTTCCGCGCCCATCATGTTTTTGGTGGAGGCGTTTTCCGGCACATGCAGGCTGACCACATCGCTCATGTTCAGCAGGTCGGAGAGATGCTGAACCTGGGTGGCGTTGCCGAGCGGCAGTTTGTTTTCAATATCATAGAAGAAGACATGCATCCCCAGCGATTCCGCCAGAATGCCGAGCTGGGTACCGATATGGCCGTAACCGATAATCCCCAGTTTCTTGCCGCGCGCTTCAAAGCTGCCCACCGCCAGCTTATTCCATACCCCACGATGCGCTTTGGCGTTGGCTTCCGGCACGCCGCGCAGCATCAGCAGCAGTTCGCCGATGACCAGCTCCGCCACCGAGCGGGTGTTGGAGAACGGGGCGTTAAATACCGGGATACCCCGCTTCGCTGCCGCGTCCAGATCCACCTGGTTAGTACCGATACAGAAGCAGCCAACTGCTACCAGTTTTTCTGCCGCGGCGAAAATCTCTTCAGTCAGATGAGTACGGGAACGCAGGCCGATGAAATGGGCATCACGGATCGACGCTTTCAGCTCTTCGGAGTCCAGCGCGCCTTTGTGAAATTCGATGTTGGTGTAACCTGCTGCACGAAGGTTATCGATTGCCTTTTGATGCACACCTTCAACCAGCAGAAATTTAATCTTGTCTTTTTCCAGTGATACCTTAGCCATTTCCCCGTCCTGTTTTGTCTTAACTAATGTCGTGCTGAACGAAAGTTCGTCTCAGCAACATATCAAAAAAAACTATCGCGGCAATATGAACGTTTGCGTCGCCGTCCTGAAGAAATGTCATCCAGAAGCAAATGGCAGGACAAAACACCAGAAAGAAGATTAATGGTAGTTTGTTAATCAGGATGGTTGCATAAATGTGACAGAAGTCACCAAATTGCACCAGGTGAAAAAATATTTGCGAGGGAGCCGGTTGGCTCCCTGCGGACAGACTATTTTACGATGGTTTTCACGCCATCGGCAGTTCCGATCAGCGCCACGTCAGCCCCGCGGTTGGCGAAAAGCCCCACGGTCACGACGCCCGGAATGCTGTTGATGGCATTCTCCAGCGCGACGGCATCAAGAATTTCCAGGCCATGCACGTCCAGGATCACGTTGCCGTTATCGGTCACCACGCCCTGACGGTACTCCGGACGACCGCCCAGCTTGACCAGTTGACGCGCGACGGCGCTGCGCGCCATCGGAATGACTTCAACCGGCAGCGGAAATGCACCGAGAATATCAACCTGCTTGGAGGCATCGGCGATACAGATAAATTTATCGGCGACCGAGGCAATGATCTTCTCACGGGTCAGCGCCGCGCCACCGCCTTTGATCATTTGCATATGGCCGTTGATCTCATCTGCGCCATCAACATAGATCCCCAGGCGATCGACGCTGTTGAGATCGAAGACGGTGATCCCGAGGCTTTTGAGCTTTTCGGTAGAGGCATCGGAGCTGGAGACCGCGCCTTCAATCTGCCCCTTCATCGTGCCCAGCGCGTCAATAAAATGGGCCGCCGTCGAGCCGGTACCCACGCCGACAATGGTCCCTGGCTGTACGTATTGCAGCGCCGCCCAACCTACTGCTTTTTTCAGTTCATCCTGCGTCATAATTATGGTCCGAGATGTGAATGCCTGTGGCGCATTATAGAACATCGACAGTGGAAATGTCCCTGCGATGCAGATCACACAACTGAGCAGACCAATTTCGTCTGTATCAAATAAAAATTTATGTCATAGTGCGAGATAACGATTAGTTATGGGGGCACGCCAGAATAATGAAACGACCGGACTACAGAACACTACAAGCGCTGGATGCGGTGATTAGGGAACGAGGATTTGAGCGCGCCGCGCAGAAGCTATGTATTACCCAGTCCGCCGTCTCACAGCGTATTAAGCAGCTGGAAAATATGTTCGGTCAGCCGCTGCTGGTGCGCACCGTGCCGCCACGCCCTACCGAGCAGGGGCAAAAGCTGCTGGCTCTGTTGCGCCAGGTTGAACTATTGGAAGAAGAGTGGCTGGGCGACGAGCAGACTGGCTCCACGCCGCTACTGCTGTCGCTGGCGGTGAACGCCGACAGTCTGGCAACCTGGCTCCTGCCGGCGCTGGCCAATGTTCTGTCAGACTCCCCTATTCGTCTCAACCTGCAGGTGGAAGATGAAACCCGCACCCAGGAGCGCCTGCGCCGTGGTGAAGTGGTGGGCGCAGTGAGTATCCAGCCGCAGGCGCTGCCAAGCTGCCTGGTGGATCAGCTCGGCGCGCTCGATTACCTGTTTGTCGCCTCAAAAGAGTTTGCGCAACGCTATTTCCCGAATGGCGTGACGCGTTCTGCGCTGCTGAAAGCGCCGGTCGTCGCCTTTGATCATCTGGACGATATGCATCAGGCGTTCCTGCAACAAAACTTCGACCTGCCGCCGGGTAGCGTCCCCTGCCACATCGTCAACTCGTCGGAAGCCTTCGTGCAACTGGCGCGCCAGGGCACTACCTGCTGTATGATCCCGCATCTGCAAATCGAAAAAGAGCTGAAAAGCGGCGAGCTTATCGACCTCACGCCCGGTCTGTTCCAGCGTCGTATGCTGTACTGGCACCGCTTTGCACCGGAAAGCCGCATGATGCGCCGGGTGACCGATGCGCTTATTGATTACGGCCACAAAGTGCTGCGCCAGGATTAAATCGCAGGCATAAAAAAAGCCACTTCAGGGAAGTGGCTTTTTTGTTTCTATCGCTTACTGCGCTGGTTTCGGCTCTTCCGCCGGTTTCGCTGGCGCGGCGGCCTGAGCTGGCTGCAGCTCAAAGACCACGTCAACCTGGTCGTCAAACTGGATAGTCGCCTGCTCGTAGGTTTCCTGGGCAGAAACTGGCGCTGCGTCAGCGGCCTTCATCATACGAACCATCGGGCTCGGCTGATAGTTGGAGACGTGGTAACGCACGCTGTAGACCGGCCCCAGCTTGCTGTGGAAGCCAGCCGCCAGCTCCTGCGCCTGATGCACCGCGTCATCAATGGCCGCTTTACGCGCCTTATCTTTGTAGGCATCCGGTTGCGCAACACCCAGCGAAACGGAGCGAATTTCGTTCAGTCCCGCCTTCAGCGCACCGTCCAGCAGGCCGTTAAGTTTATCCAGCTGGCGCAACGTCACTTCCACAGTGCGCACCGCGCGATAGCCTTTCAGAATGCTTTTCCCGTTCTGATAGTCATAATCAGGCTGGGTACGCAGATTCGCCGAGCTGATGTCTTTTTTCGCGATACCGCTCTTTTCAAGGAAAGAGAGATACTGCGCGACGCGGTCGTCTGCCTGCTTTTTCGCCGATGCGGCATCTTTCGCCGCGACGTTCACTTCGATCGCCAGGGTGGCAATATCCGGAACCGCGGCAACGCTTGCTGTGCCTGAAGTCACAATGTGCGGACCGTCTGGCAATTCGTTTGCCTGTGCCGCCATTGTGCTAAATCCGAGTGCTGCCGCCAGGGCCAAGATTTTTAACTTCACTGTCGTTTCTCCATGTTACTTAAATCGCCCTTACGGGACGCATGCCAGCAAGCTTAGCGCGTACAGCAGGAAAGTCCATCGGACAACGCTTAGTTGAGCAACGCCAGGATATGGCCGACGCCCTCTTTTGCCAGCTGAAACGCAATAAACCACATGACGGCACCGACCACAATATTGATGATCCGCTGGGCTTTGGCGGTACGCAGCCGAGGCGCCAGCCAGGCGGCTAACAGCGCCAGGCCAAAGAACCACAGGAAAGAGGCGCTAATGGTCCCCAGCGCAAACCAGCGCTTCGGCTCCACCGCCAGTTGACCTCCCAGGCTGCCCAGCACCACAAAGGTATCCAGGTAAACGTGCGGATTTAGCCAGGTGACCGCCAGCATGGTGATAATGATTTTCCAGCGCCCCTGCTGCATCACCTCGGCGCTGGCGAGCTCAAGATTCTGACTGAACGCCGTTTTCAGTGCGCCGAAGCCATACCACAACAAAAAGGCCACGCCGCCCCAGGTCACTATCGCCAGCAGCCACGGGGATTGCATCAGCAGCGCGCTACCGCCAAAAATACCGGCGCAGATCAACAGCAAGTCGCTGACCGCGCACAGCAGGGCAATCATCAGGTGATACTGACGACGGATCCCCTGATTCATCACAAAAGCATTTTGCGGGCCAAGCGGCAAAATCATTGCCGCTCCCAGGGCAAGGCCCTGAAAGTAATAGGTAAACATAAGGATTTTTCCGCTGTGTTCGAGAGTGGCGCTGACTATAACGCGAATGGATTATTAGCGGAAATTGAAAGTATTAATCGTTAATTAGAGAAGCTAATAACACGCCATTAAAAAAGGCCGGCATGGCCGGCCTGAATCTGTCACTGGCGATTTACTCTGCTTTTTCCGGCAGGCGGACCACATGAACATCCATCTGCGGATACGGGAAACTGATGCCGTTGGCGTCGAAATCACGCTTAATACGCTCCAGCACGTCCCAATAGACGTTTTGCAGATCGCTGCTTTTGCTCCACACGCGAACCACGAAGTTCACCGATGAGGCGCCAAGTTCGTTCAGGCGTACAGTCATTTCGCGATCGCGCAGAATACGATCGTCAGATTCGATAATCGAGGTCAGCAGCTGCTTCACCTTGTCGATATCGGCATCGTAGGATACGCCAATGATAAACTCATTGCGGCGCGCCGGTTCGCGGGAGAAGTTAATGATGTTGCCGGCGATGATTTTGCCATTCGGCACCACCACGATTTTGCCGTCTGCGGTACGCAGGGTGGTGGAGAAAATCTGCACGTTCTGCACGGTGCCGGCGATGCCGCCGAGATCGACATATTCACCCGCGCGGAACGGGCGGAACATCACCAGCAGTACGCCTGCGGCAAGGTTCGACAGCGATCCCTGCAGCGCTAAACCCACCGCCAAACCGGCGGCACCCAGCACAGCAATGACCGAGGCGGTCTGCACACCGACCCGGCCCAGGGCGGCAATCAGGGTGAAGGCGATAACCGCGTAACGCACCAGCGCCGAGAGAAAATCAGCAACGGTGGCATCAATCTTACGCGCCAGCATCAGGCGGTTGACGGTGTTAGAGACGATGCGCGCCACGATCATCCCGATAATCAGGATAACGATAGCGGCAACGATGTTGACGGCATAGCTCAGCAGCAGCTCCTGGTTGCGTGCCAGCCACGTCCCGGCGTTGTTGATGCTATCGACAACGTTCAAATCTTCCATTTAACATTCCTTATGAATCCCCGAACGGGGAAGTAAATAACTCAGCCTGCAACAGGGCAGTCAGGTTATAGGGTAAACAATAAGTGCACGTTTTGCCAAATGGATCACAGTTTTCCTGCTCGCTATCCTGTTGTTAAAGTAATAAAAAAGCCCGCATTGCTGCGGGCTTCAGGGTAAGAAACAGATTTTTCTTACAGAACGTCGATCGCGTTCAGCTCTTTAAATGCCTGCTCCAGACGGGTCACCATGGAAGTCTGTGCAGCACGCAGCCATACGCGCGGATCGTAGTATTTCTTGTTCGGCTGGTCTTCGCCTTTCGGGTTGCCCAGCTGGCCCTGCAGGTAAGCTTCGTTCGTTTTGTAGTACTGCAGGATACCGTCCCAGGTCGCCCATTGGGTGTCGGTATCGATGTTCATTTTCACTACGCCGTAGCTGACGGAGTCTTTGATTTCCTGAGCGGAAGAACCGGAACCGCCGTGGAAGACGAAGTTCAGGCTGTTGTGCGGCAGGTTGTGTTTCTTGGAAACATATTCCTGAGAGTCGCGCAGGATGGTCGGGGTCAGAACCACGTTACCCGGTTTGTACACGCCGTGTACGTTACCGAAGGAAGCGGCGATGGTGAAGCGCGGGCTGATTTTGCTCAGCTCGGTGTACGCGTAATCCACGTCTTCCGGCTGGGTGTACAGGGCAGAAGCGTCCATGTGGCTGTTGTCCACGCCGTCTTCTTCGCCACCGGTGCAACCCAGTTCGATTTCCAGGGTCATGTCCATTTTGGCCATGCGCGCCAGGTACTTAGAGCAGATTTCGATGTTTTCGTGCAGGGACTCTTCAGACAGGTCGATCATGTGAGAAGAGAACAGCGGTTTACCGGTAGCGGCGAAGTGTTTTTCACCCGCGTCCAGCAGACCGTCGATCCACGGCAGCAGTTTCTTCGCGCAGTGGTCAGTGTGCAGGATAACCGGCACGCCGTAGTGCTCAGCCATCTGGTGCACGTGGTGCGCGCCAGAGATAGCGCCGAGGATAGCAGCACCCTGAGGAACGTCAGTTTTCACGCCTTTGCCCGCGATGAACGCTGCGCCGCCGTTAGAGAACTGAACGATAACTGGAGAACGAACTTTCGCAGCAGCTTCCAGAACGGCGTTGATGGAGTCAGTACCCACGCAGTTTACCGCCGGCAGAGCGAAGTTGTTTTCTTTAGCTACCTGGAACACTTTCTGAACGTCGTCGCCAGTGATGACGCCCGGTTTTACGAAATCAAAAATTTTAGACATGTTACTTAGTCCTGTATCTGTATCTTCGACCGTTGAAGAAGGTTCGCGAGCCCTTAAGCGCGCTGAAAAACAGGCGGGTTTCCCCGCCTGAACTGAATTACTGCTTAGCGCGCTCTTCGAGCATCGCTACTGCCGGCAGGACTTTGCCTTCGACGAATTCAAGGAACGCGCCGCCGCCAGTGGAGATGTAGGAGATTTTGTCAGCGATGCCGAACAGGTCGATCGCTGCCAGGGTGTCACCGCCGCCGGCGATGGAGAAACCTTCGCTGTCCGCGATAGCGTTAGCCACGATCTCAGTCCCTTTACGGAAGTTCGGGAATTCGAATACACCGACCGGGCCATTCCACAGGATGGTTTTGGCATTTTTCAGGATATCAGCCAGTTTCTGTGCGGAAACGTCGCCAAGGTCGAGGATCTGCTCTTCATCTTTAATGTCGTTAACAGACTTCAGGGTTGCAGTCGCGGTTTCGGAGAACTCAGTCGCCACGCGAACGTCCGTCGGAACCGGGATATCACAGGTGCTCAGCAGGCGCTTAGCTTCATCAACCAGGTCTGCTTCGTACAGGGATTTACCGACGTTGTGGCCCTGGGCAGCAACGAAGGTGTTGGCGATACCACCGCCGACGATCAGCTGGTCAGCGATTTTAGACAGGGAATCCAGCACGGTCAGTTTGGTGGACACTTTAGAACCACCCACGATAGCGACCATCGGACGAGCCGGCTCTTTCAGCGCTTTACCCAGCGCGTCCAGTTCAGCGGCCAGCAGCGGGCCTGCGCACGCCACGTCAGCAAATTTGCCGATGCCGTGGGTGGAAGCCTGCGCACGGTGCGCAGTACCGAAAGCGTCCATGACGAACACGTCACACAGCGCGGCGTATTTTTTGGACAGCGCTTCGTCGTCTTTTTTCTCGCCTTTGTTGAAGCGAACGTTTTCCAGAACCACCAGCTCACCGGCAGCCACTTCCACGCCGTCCAAGTAGTCTTTAACCAGACGTACCGGGTTGGACAGTTTGTCTTTCAGGTAATTAACAACCGGCAGCAGAGAGAATTCTTCGTTGTACTCGCCTTCGGTCGGACGACCCAGGTGAGAAGTAACCATGACTTTCGCGCCCTGCTTCAGCGCCAGTTCAATGGTCGGCAGAGATGCACGGATACGTGCGTCGCTGGTTACTTTCCCGTCTTTAACTGGTACGTTCAGATCCGCACGGATAAAAACGCGTTTACCAGCCAGATCCAGATCGGTCATCTTAATTACAGACATGGTGAATCCTCTCGTTGATTCATAAAGTTTTGTCGACGTTTACGCGTCGAACCTGAAACCAATAGCCGCCATCGCTAACGTCGTGTCGAGCATTCGGTTAGCAAAGCCCCATTCGTTATCGCACCAGACCAGCGTTTTGATCAGATGCGCGCCACTGACCCGGGTTTGCGTGCCATCAACAATAGCACTGTGCGGATCGTGGTTAAAATCTGTCGAGACCAACGGTAATTCCGTATAGTCAACTATACCATGAAATGCACCTTGTGCTGCTTTTTGCAGCAACTGGTTGACTTCACATGCTTTTACCGGTTTTTTCACCGTCACGCTCAGGTCAATTGCCGTCACGTTTATCGTCGGTACTCGCACGGCAATCGCTTCAAAACGGTCGTTAAACTGCGGGAAAATACGGGTGATCCCTGCCGCCAGTTTGGTATCCACCGGAATGATCGACTGGCTGGCCGCGCGGGTACGCCGTAGATCCGGATGGTAGGCGTCAATCACCTGCTGGTCATGCATCGCCGAGTGGATAGTAGTGACGGTGCCGGACTCGATGCCATAGGCATCATCTAACAATTTAATGACCGGAATAATGCAGTTGGTAGTACAGGAGGCGTTGGAGACAATGCGGTGCTCGGCGCGGAGCTCGTCCTGATTAACGCCATAGACCACCGTCGCGTCGAGATCGTTGCCGCCAGGATGGGAGAAAAGCACTTTCTTCGCGCCAGCCTGCAGATGGGCTTCGCCGTGTTCACGACTACCGTATACGCCGGTGCAGTCGAGCACCACATCTACCGCCAGCTCGCGCCAGGGCAACGCCGCAATGGTCGGCTCGTGTAACAGGCGGATGGCGTCATCGCCAACAAAAAGCTGCTCGCGCTCCTGGCGGACATCCCAGGCGAAGCGGCCATGGCTGGTATCATATTTCAACAAATGCGCGATACCCGCCGCATCAGCCAGCTCATTGATTGCCACCACGGTGATTTCCGCACGACGCCCGGATTCATACAAAGCGCGAACCACGTTGCGTCCTATGCGACCGAAGCCATTAATCGCGATGCGAATGGTCATAGATCTCCTGCAAGGCTAACCCTGTTTTGAGGTGGCTGACAGAGTAATCCAGCAACGCTCTGAGGGGAACCTTACCAGCTGCAAACTGCGACTGATTGATTAATTGTCGAACATTTAAACGACTGAAACGCTTCAGCTAGAATAAGCGAAACAAGGAATAAAAGGAATGTTTGTCCAGAGCAATAAACCAGCTATATGACTTATGTCACATTTTCTTTGGAATAATTCACAGTGCGGTTACATGTTCGAAGAATAGTGCATACAAAAAAGCCGGGTGGCGAGGTAAAAGCAAAACGGTAACCCAGGGGTTACCGTTTTTGGTTTTTGCACCCCCTCCTGTGGGAGAGGGTTGGGGTGAGGGCATCAGCCCGCACCGTACCAGCCATTACAGCAGTGCTTTGGCTTTAGCAACCACGTTGTCGACGGTGAAGCCGAACTCTTCGAACAGCTGCTCAGCCGGCGCAGACTCACCGAAGGTGGTCATGCCAACGATCGCGCCGTTCAGGCCAACGTATTTGAACCAGTAGTCAGCGATACCGGCTTCTACCGCAACGCGGGCAGAAACGGCTTTCGGCAGTACGGATTCGCGATAAGCGGCATCCTGCTTGTCGAACGCGTCGGTGGACGGCATGGAGACCACGCGCGCCTTCACGCCTTCGGCAGTCAGTTTGTCCCACGCGGCAACCGCCAGCTCTACTTCTGAACCGGTCGCGATGAAGATCAGCTCCGGCTGGCCGGCACAATCTTTCAGCACGTAACCGCCGCGAGCGACGTTTGCCAGCTGCTCTGCGGTACGCTCCTGCTGCGCCAGGTTCTGACGGGACAGAATCAGCGCGGTCGGGCCGTCGTGACGCTCTACGCCATATTTCCACGCAATCGCGGATTCAACCTGGTCACACGGACGCCAGGTGGACATGTTCGGGGTCACGCGCAGGGAAGCCACCTGCTCTACCGGCTGGTGAGTCGGGCCGTCTTCGCCCAGACCGATGGAGTCGTGGGTGTAGACCATCACCTGACGCTGTTTCATCAGCGCGGCCATACGTACCGCATTACGCGCGTATTCCACGAACATCAGGAAGGTGGAGGTATACGGCAGGAAACCGCCGTGCAGCGCGATACCATTGGCGATAGCGGTCATACCGAATTCACGCACGCCGTAGTGAATGTAGTTACCGGCAGTGTCTTCGTTGATCGGCTTAGAACCAGACCACAGGGTCAGGTTGGACGGCGCCAGGTCAGCGGAGCCGCCGAGGAATTCCGGCAGCAGCGGGCCAAACGCTTCGATGGCGTTCTGCGATGCTTTACGGCTCGCGATTTTCGCCGGGTTCGCCTGCAGCTTAGCGATGAATTCGTTGGCTTTGGCGTCGAAGTCAGACGGCATCTCACCTTTCATACGACGGGTGAATTCGGCCGCTTCCTGCGGGAAGGCTTTCGCGTAGGCAGCAAACTTCTCATTCCATGCGGCTTCTTTTGCCTGGCCAGCTTCTTTTGCATCCCACTGCGCATAGATGTCAGACGGGATGTCAAACGGCGCGTGTTTCCAGCCCAGCGCTTCGCGGGTCAGCGCGATTTCTGCGTCGCCCAGCGGTGCGCCGTGGGAGTCGTGGGTACCGGCTTTGTTCGGCGAACCAAAACCAATGATGGTTTTGCACATCAGCAGGGACGGTTTGTCGGTGACCGCACGCGCTTCTTCTACTGCGCGTTTGATGGCGTCAGCGTCGTGACCGTCAACGCCGCGCACCACGTGCCAGCCGTAGGCTTCAAAGCGTTTCGCGGTATCGTCGGTGAACCAGCCTTCAACGTGGCCGTCGATGGAGATGCCGTTGTCATCATAGAAGGCAACCAGTTTGCCCAGTTTCAGGGTACCGGCCAGGGAGCACACTTCGTGAGAGATGCCTTCCATCATGCAGCCGTCGCCCATGAAGGCGTAGGTGAAGTGGTCGACGATGTCGTGGCCCGGACGGTTGAACTGCGCCGCCAGGGTTTTCTCGGCGATAGCCATCCCGACCGCGTTAGCGATACCCTGGCCCAGCGGACCGGTGGTGGTTTCCACGCCCGCGGTGTAGCCGACTTCCGGGTGACCCGGGGTTTTGGAGTGCAGCTGGCGGAAGTTTTTCAGCTCTTCAATCGGCAGATCGTAGCCAGTGAGGTGCAGCAGGCTGTAAATCAGCATCGAACCATGGCCATTTGACAACACAAAACGGTCACGGTCAGCCCAGGCCGGATTGTTCGGGTTATGGTTCAGGAAATCACGCCACAGCACTTCGGCAATGTCAGCCATACCCATCGGGGCACCCGGGTGGCCGGATTTGGCTTTCTGTACAGCGTCCATGCTCAGCGCACGAATAGCGTTAGCAAGCTCTTTACGTGAGGACATTTTGACTCCAGTTCGGACTGTTGAAGGCCATGCCCTTAACGACTTGACGAGAGCGCGTTTTGGGCTACGCCGGAAAAAAGTGTGAACAATGTAACCCAAGCGACAAGTCATGTACATGGAGCATCCTTTTGCCCTTTAAGAAATCTCTGGAACAGGTTGTGCTACCCCGGAATCCGCTCGCCCGCATCCTGCGATACTCTTTATAATTTACGCAGAATACGGTTCCCTGCCGTCGCCGTATTTTCGGATAAACAACCATAAGATTGTGGAAGATAAAAAATGAAAATTCGCTCAACCGTACTTGCTCTTGGGATCGCAGCAACCCTCACCGGATGTCAGAACATGGACTCCAATGGTCTGCTCAGCTCAGGCGCCGAAGCCTTCCAGGCGTACTCCCTCAGCGACGCGCAGGTGAAAACCTTAAGCGACCAGGCCTGTAAAGAGATGGACGCCAAAGCGAAAATCGCCCCGGCCAGCAGTGAATACAGCCAGCGTCTGAGCAAAATCGCGACCGCGCTGGGCGATAACATCAATGGCCAGCCAGTGAACTACAAAGTCTATGAGACCAAGGATGTGAACGCCTTCGCGATGGCGAACGGCTGCATCCGCGTTTACAGCGGGCTGATGGACCTGATGAACGATAATGAAGTTGAAGCGGTTATCGGCCACGAAATGGGCCACGTTGCGCTGGGCCACGTGAAGAAAGGCATGCAGGTCGCGCTGGGCACCAACGCCGTGCGTGCGGCGGCGGCCTCCGCCGGCGGAATCGTCGGCAGCCTGTCGCAGTCGCAGCTGGGCGATTTAGGCGAAAAACTGGTGAACTCGCAGTTCTCCCAGCGTCAGGAATCGGAAGCGGATGACTACTCTTATGACCTGCTGCGTAAGCGCGGCATCAATCCGTCGGGACTGGCCACCAGCTTCGAAAAACTGGCCAAGCTGGAAGCCGGTCGTCAGAGCTCTATGTTTGACGATCACCCGGCCTCCGAAGCGCGCGCCCAGCATATTCGCGATCGCATGAAAGCCGACGGGATTAAATAATCGACAGCGGGAGGCATTATCGCCTCCCTTTTTTATATCCCTGTAAAAATATTTAGCCGCATGAATTGATAACTTAAGCGCACAAACCGTTAATTATTGTTGCACCTCGTCACAGCCAATTATTTTAATCGCTGCCACTCAGCAAAATATTATTTGGTAAATAAAAACCGGTGTACACAATCCGCCTTTCAGAACCGCGTTCCTCCAGATAATAAATAGTCCACCCCTCTTCGCCAAACGCAGCCGGCGTGCGCCACACAGCTTGTTTCCTGGCGATACCATTGCTCACACAATGATTGCTTTCGACATTATTTCAGGAGAATATCGCGACTGCAGTGATTCCCTTGAATATATCGACAGACAGAGAAGTGCCTTCAGTGAAAAAAGAATTATCGTTAATCGCACTCGGCATTATTGCCGCCGCACCGACTTTCGCCAGCCAACAATCCGCCAGTCAGGGCTTTATTGACGACAGCCATCTGGATCTCTTTTTGCGTAACGCTTATATCAAACGTGATTATCGCGATGGGTTGCCGGATAAAGCCGAATGGGGCCAGGGGATTATCGCCACCTTCGAATCGGGCTTTACCCAGGGGCCGGTCGGCTTCGGCGTGGACGGTATCGCCCAGTATGCGGTGCGCCTTGACGGCGGTCGCGGGCGCAGCGGCGCGGGCGGTATCGACTTTTTCGCCCAGGATGACGACGGCCGCGCAAAATCCGACCTCGCGAAATTCGGCGCCACCGGTAAAATGCGCTTCTCAAATACCGTGCTCAGCTACGGCAACCAGCGCCCGATGCTGCCCATCGTCTACGCTGACGACTCACGCCTGCTGTACGAGAGCTATACCGGCACCATGCTCACCTCGCGCGAAATCGACGGCCTGGAAATTAACGCCGGTTATCTCACCGACCAGCAGCGCAAAAGCGACGACAGCCATAACAGCGGCCTGAAAAGCCTGACCTTCGGCGGGGCCAGCTACCAGTTCAACGACCAGCTCAGCGGCACGTTGTACGCGTCACACGTCGAAGATGTGCTGAACAAACAGTATCTTGGCCTGAACTATAAGCAGCCGTTCGCCGCCAACCAACAGCTGGTTCTCGATTTCAACGGCTATCACTCACGCCTGGATCAAGAATATGCCGATGCCAATGACACCGGGCGCAGCAACAGCATCTGGAGCCTGGCCGCCAGCTACATCTGGGATATTCATACCTTTAAAGTCGCTTATCAGCAAAGCAGCGGCAGCACCGGTTACCACTACGGCGGCTACCAGAACCAGGGCGGCGTCGGCGATGGCGGGAACACCATCTGGCTGGCCAACTCCTACTGGTCTGATTTTAACGGTGAAGATGAACGCTCCTGGCAGGCATCGTACGGACTGGATTTTGCCGGGCTGGGATTACCGGGGCTGACCTGGACCACCGCCTACGTGCGCGGTGATAACATTAAAACTTCAGAGACCAGCAACGGCAAAGAACACGAATGGTTCAACCAGGTTCAATACCAGGTGCAAAACGGCGTGGCGAAAGATTTGAAATTCAAACTACGCTATTCGGTGCTGCGCGTTTCCAGCAACGCCAGCGACTATAACGTCAGCGGGAATGAAGTCCGCTTCTACGTCGAATATCCGTTTAACGTGTTTTGACGCGATAATGACCCCTCTCCTGCGCGCCGGCCCTCTCCCGGCGCGCAGGAGCACTCGCCCGGCGCCTTGATAACCCCTCTGTGCCGCGCGCAACCCTCTCCCGGGAAGGGAGAGGGTCGGGGTTACCCGGTTTATTCGCCCTTCTTCGCCGCCTGGATATAGAGCATTTCCAGAGCGAGGGTCGCCGCCGCCAGAGCGGTGATTTCGGACTGATCGTAGGCCGGAGCGACTTCCACCACGTCCATCCCAACGATGTTCAGATCCTTCAGGCCGCGCACCAGTTTGATCGCCCGGTCTGAGGTTAACCCGCCGATAACCGGGGTCCCGGTGCCTGGCGCAAACGCCGGATCCAGACAGTCGATATCAAAGGTCAGGTACACCGGCATGTCGCCGACGATCTGCTTCACCTGGGCAATCACGTCATCAACGCTGCGGTCATTGACCTGGCCGGCGTCCAGCACCGTAAAGCCATTATCTTTGTCGAACTCGGTACGGATACCGATCTGCACGGAGTGGTTCGGATCGATAAGCCCTTCGTTCGGCGCGGTGTAGAACATGGTGCCGTGGTCGAACTCGCAGCCGTTGGCGTAAGTGTCGGTGTGGGCATCGAAGTGCACCAGCGCCATTTTACCGAAGTGCTTAGCGTGGGCGCGCAGCAGCGGCAGGGTAACAAAGTGGTCACCGCCGAAGGAGAGCATGCGCTTGCCTGCCGCCAGCAGTTTCTCGGCGTGGGCCTGCAGTTTCTCGCTCATTTCGCGCGCGTCACCGAAGGCGTATACCAGATCGCCGCAGTCCACCACGTTCAGGCGTTCGCGCATGTCGAAGTTCCACGGGAAACGGTTGTGCTCCCAGGCGAGGTTAGTGGAAACCTGACGGATCGCCGCCGGACCATGACGGCCACCCGCGCGCCCGGAGGTCGCCATATCAAACGGCACGCCGGTGATGACCCAGTCCGCATCGCTTTCATACGGCATGAAGTTCATTGGCAAACGCAGAAAGCCAAAGGCGTTGGATACCAGGGAGTTATCGTATTGATGACCTAAAGTGCTCATGGATATGACCTCTTCTCGCAGTCGTGGAACGTAAAAAATAAGTATAAAAAAACCCCTCCGCGTCGTTAGGCCCGACGAGGAAGGGTTTGATAGATAAATCGCTTATTGGCGTGAATTATCGCCGGTAATGCATACGGGTTCAAGTGAGTATCGCATTCAGCCGGATGACGGCTTCGCCTTATCCGGCCTACCTTCGCAGGCCCGGTAAGCGCTACGCCACCGGGCATCAATGGTTACTCGTCTTCCAGATAAGTATAGCCGTACAGTCCCGCCTCAAACTCTTCGAGGAACTGCTGCTGCAGCGCGTCGTCCAGGCCGGTATTTTTCACCTGATCGCGGAACTGGGTCAGCAGCGTGTTCGGATCCAGCTGCACATACTGCAGCATATCCGCCACGGTATCGCCCTCGTCGGACAGCTCAACCTCAACGCTGCCGTCAGGGAAGACGAACACGTCCACCGCCTCGGTATCGCCAAACAGATTATGCATGTTGCCAAGGATCTCCTGATAGGCGCCGACCATAAAGAAGCCCAGCATCGGCGGGTTCTCCGGGTCGTACTCCGGCATCGGCATGGTGGTGGCGATCCCGTCGCCGTCCACGTAGTGATCGATGGCGCCATCGGAGTCGCAGGTGATGTCCAGCAGCACCGCGCGGCGCTCCGGCGACTTGTTCAGCCCTTCCAGCGGCATCACCGGGAACAGCTGATCGATTCCCCAGGCATCCGGCATCGACTGGAACAGCGAGAAGTTGACGTAGATTTTATCCGCCATCCGCTCCTGCAGCTCATCGATGATGGGACGATGCGCGCGGTTGCTCGGGTCGAGCTGCTTCTGCACTTCATGACACATGTTCAGATACAGCTGCTCGGCCCAGGCGCGCTCCTGCAGGTTGAAGGTGCCGGAGGAGTAGCCGATATGGATATCATGCAGATCCATCTGGCTGTCGTGCAGCCATTCGCGCAGCGAGCGGCGGTTGCCGGTCTCGTGCATCTCCAGCCAGGTTTCCCACATGCTCTGTAGCGGACGCGCAGCGTCTTCCGCCGGCGGGGTCGCCTCAGTGTATTCGTTACGCTCCACGCCGATGATGTTGGAAACCAGCACGGTATGGTGCGCGGTCACCGCGCGGCCGGATTCGGTGATCACCGTCGGGTGCGGCAGGCCGTTCTCTTCGCAGGCATCGCCGATCGCCCAGATAATGTTGTTGGCGTATTCGTTCAGACCGTAGTTCACCGAGCAGTCAGACTGCGAGCGGGTCCCTTCATAGTCCACGCCCAGACCGCCGCCGACGTCAAAGCACTGAATGTTGACGCCCAGCTTATGCAGTTCGACGTAGAAACGCGCGGATTCACGCACGCCGGTGGCGATATCGCGAATATTGGCCATCTGCGAACCGAGGTGGAAGTGCAGCAGTTGCAGGCTCTCAAGGTGCCCTGCGGCACGCAGGATCTCGACCAGCTGTAGTACCTGGGTCGCCGCGAGGCCAAACTTGGACTTCTCTCCGCCGGAGGATTGCCATTTGCCGGAGCCCTGCGAGGCCAGACGCGCACGCACGCCAAGGCGCGGCACCACGTTCAGGCGCTCGGCCTCTTCCAGCACGATGGCGATCTCGGACATCTTCTCGATGACCAGATAGACCTTGTGGCCCATCTTCTCGCCCACCAGCGCCAGGCGGATATATTCGCGGTCTTTATAGCCGTTACAGACGATGACGCTGCGGGTCATCCCGGCGTGCGCCAGCACGGCCATCAGTTCCGCTTTCGAACCGGCTTCCAGTCCCAGCGGCTCGCCGGAATGGATCAGCGATTCAATCACGCGACGGTGCTGGTTAACCTTAATCGGGTAGACGAGGAAGTAATCGCCGTTATAACCGTACGATTCACGCGCGCGTTTGAAGGCGGCGTTGATCGAGCGCAGGCGGTGCTGCAGGATCTGCGGGAAGCAGAACAGCGCCGGCAAACGTTGCCCTTGCGCCTCGCGGGCTTTGACTAATTCCGCGAGGTCCACGCGCGCTTCCGGGACGTCCGGATCCGGGCAAACGCTGATGTGGCCCAGTTCGTTGACGTCATAATAGTTATTGCCCCACCAGGCAATATTATAAGTACGCAGCATCTTGCTGGCTTCCTGGGAGCTCATCGCTACCTCCTGCATGGAACGTAGTACACCGTGTTCGCCTGCTGACGAAGGCGAAACCATAGACATGTCGTCAGACATAGCGAACCTCAATTTTTAATAATAAGTGTAAGACAGTTAACTACTATCGCAGTCCAAAGATGCGATAACAACCCATGAACAGTCCTAAAGCCCAGCACTATCTGCTGGTTTTGCGACTGCGCGACCGGTTTCTTATTCATATCATCGTAAAACACGTAGCCGAACAGAGTATGACAGTCCGGAGAAACCACGAGAAAACTCTTGCCTGGCAAGAGCGCCCTTGTTCAGTTTTCTGACGACCGACCGGCCCTGGAATCCTGAGAAGCGCCGAGATGGGGTGAACATCGGCTGGTTTGCATGAGAGAGATGCAGGTTGCGGAGTGCTGACGCGCGACAGAACGACGCGACGAATCAAGCGAAAAACGTTGGTTCATTATCTGGTATCACCTCCACACCGCCCTGCGACAGGGTCGGCGACAAGCCAAAGCTATACATACCGGGCAACAGGCGCTACGCCGCTGCGAGATTCTGTAAATACAGACTGCTTAACCCGGCTGGAAGTGGCACCACAGGGCGATGCCCCGTGCGCTTTTTTAATGAGCCGCGCGCGGCGTTTTATACCGAGAAGCAGGGTAAAAAGCAAAATAAAAATGTGTGCGTTTGCGTGGTTGTCAGGAAAATTTGCCAGGCGGGTTTTCCCATAAATGCGACCGCCATCAAAAAAGGCTGGAAATGGGCTCAAGAATTGACCTAAAATAGCCATCCAGAAGTTAATCCGTCTATACTGATTAACACTCAGACTGCTCGTGTCGCTACCTGCGCGGCTTTGCGCTGATTATCCACCAAAGCCACATTACACAACAGTATGAGCTATCCGAATCGTCCACAGGTGAAATAAAATATGGCAAAACACCTTTTTACGTCTGAGTCCGTATCAGAAGGGCATCCTGACAAAATTGCTGACCAAATCTCTGATGCCGTGCTGGATGCGATCCTCGAGCAGGATCCGAAAGCACGTGTCGCATGTGAAACCTATGTCAAAACCGGCATGGTGCTGGTAGGCGGCGAAATCACCACCAGCGCATGGGTTGATATCGAAGAGATCACCCGTAACACCGTCCGCGAAATTGGCTACGTGCATTCCGATATGGGCTTTGACGCCAACTCGTGTGCCGTTCTGAGCGCCATTGGTAAACAGTCTCCGGACATCAACCAGGGCGTCGACCGTGCCGACCCGCTGGAACAGGGCGCAGGCGACCAGGGTTTGATGTTTGGCTATGCAACCAACGAAACCGACGTGCTGATGCCAGCGCCGGTGACCTATGCTCACCGTCTGGTGCAGCGCCAGGCTGAAGTACGTAAAAACGGCACCCTGCCGTGGCTGCGTCCGGATGCGAAAAGCCAGGTGACCTTCCAGTATGACGACGGCAAAATCGTCGGCATCGATGCGGTCGTTCTGTCCACGCAGCACGCGGAAGATATCGACCAGAAATCTCTGCAGGAAGCGGTGATGGAAGAGATCATCAAGCCGACCCTGCCGACCGAATGGCTGAGCGCTTCGACCAAGTTCTTCATCAACCCGACCGGACGTTTCGTTATCGGCGGTCCGATGGGCGACTGCGGTCTGACCGGTCGTAAGATCATCGTTGATACCTACGGCGGCATGGCTCGTCATGGCGGCGGCGCGTTCTCCGGTAAAGATCCGTCTAAAGTTGACCGTTCCGCAGCCTACGCGGCGCGCTATGTGGCGAAAAACATCGTTGCCGCAGGCCTGGCCGATCGTTGTGAAATCCAGGTCTCCTACGCTATCGGCGTTGCAGAACCGACTTCCATCATGGTGGAAACTTTCGGCACCGAGAAAGTGCCTTCTGAACAGCTGACCCTGCTGGTGCGCGAGTTCTTCGATCTGCGTCCGTACGGCCTGATTCAGATGCTGGACCTGCTGCACCCGATCTACAAAGAAACCGCTGCCTACGGTCACTTTGGTCGCGAGCATTTCCCATGGGAAAAAACCGACAAAGCGGCTCTGCTGCGCGAAGCGGCCGGTCTGAAATAACCTCCCCGTTTCCTCTCTTCAAGGCCAGCCTCGCGCTGGCCTTTTTGTTTCCGTCGCCCTCCCTCTGCGCCTCGCTTCAGCGGAACGCTGCAACATGATGAAAGCGATTACATATTGATGAATGCCACTTCCTACCTACAGCAGGCATTTCATGCGTGTTTTTTTCACAATGTTACATATTGTTTCGGTCAACTCTGATTACCGTTTTTCAAATTGTCGACTATCCTTGCATATACTGCTGATTTAAAAAGCATTTAATGCATTACGTTTCTTTACCTTTGTGTAAACGATTACACAGCCGTGACTATAATCACGTTTTTTTACCGTCGAGTGTCCTACCCTAACCATCGACAGAATCAATAACTCAACTGGAGGGCGTTATGCCTGACAACAAAAAACAAGGGCGTTCGAACAAGACCATGACGTTCTTCGTCTGCTTCCTCGCCGCACTGGCTGGCCTGCTGTTCGGCCTTGATATCGGTGTTATTGCGGGTGCCTTACCCTTTATTGCCAATGAGTTCCAGATTTCAGCCCATACCCAGGAGTGGGTGGTCAGCTCCATGATGTTCGGTGCCGCCGTCGGTGCGGTCGGCAGCGGCTGGCTCTCCTTCAAACTGGGCCGTAAAAAAAGCCTGATGATCGGCGCCATCCTCTTTGTCGCCGGCTCTCTGTTCTCCGCTGCCGCGCCAAACGTCGAGATCCTACTGGTTTCCCGCGTGCTGCTGGGCCTGGCGGTGGGCGTCGCTTCATACACGGCTCCGCTGTATCTGTCGGAAATCGCGCCAGAGAAAATCCGCGGCAGTATGATTTCGATGTACCAGCTGATGATCACCATCGGGATCCTCGGTGCCTATCTCTCTGACACCGCTTTCAGCTACAGCGGCGCGTGGCGCTGGATGCTCGGCGTGATCATTATTCCGGCGGTATTGCTGCTGATCGGGGTTATCTTCCTGCCGGACAGCCCGCGCTGGTTCGCTGCGAAACGTCGCTTCGTCGATGCCGAACGCGTGCTGCTGCGTCTGCGCGATACCAGCGCCGAAGCGAAACGTGAGCTCGACGAAATCCGCGAAAGCCTGAAGGTGAAACAGTCCGGCTGGTCGCTGTTCAAAGACAACAGTAACTTCCGCCGCGCGGTGTTCCTCGGTATTCTGCTGCAGGTGATGCAGCAGTTCACCGGCATGAACGTCATCATGTACTACGCACCGAAGATTTTTGAACTGGCGGGCTATGCCAACACCACCGAGCAGATGTGGGGGACGGTGATCGTCGGTCTGACCAACGTGCTGGCCACCTTTATCGCTATCGGTCTGGTCGACCGCTGGGGCCGTAAACCAACGCTGATCCTCGGCTTTATCGTGATGGCCGCGGGCATGGGCGTGCTGGGTAGCATGATGCACATTGGCATTCACTCCTCTACCGCGCAGTACATCGCCGTCCTGATGCTGCTGATGTTCATCGTCGGTTTCGCCATGAGTGCCGGTCCGCTGATTTGGGTACTGTGTTCCGAAATCCAGCCGCTGAAAGGCCGCGACTTCGGCATCACCTGCTCCACAGCGACCAACTGGATTGCCAATATGATTGTCGGCGCCACCTTCCTGACCATGCTCAAATCGCTGGGCAGCGCCAATACCTTCTGGGTGTACGGCGGTCTGAACGTGCTGTTTATCCTGCTGACTATCTGGCTGATTCCGGAAACCAAAAACGTCTCGCTGGAACATATTGAACGTAACCTGATGCAGGGCCGTCCGCTGCGCGAAATCGGCGCCCGCGACTAACCCGCCTGAGCTTCCTCCCCTCCCGGGAGGAAGCTTCCTCTTGCTCTCCCCTGCCCGTCGCACTATCCTCTGGCGCTATGAAAACACCCCGTATTCCCATCGCTATTCAGCAGGCCGTGATGCGCAGCCTGCGGGAGCATCTCGCCAAAGCGAACCTCAAACTGGAACGCCGCTACGCTGAGCCGACGCTGGTCTACCAGCAGCGCGGTACCTCCGCCGGCACCGCCTGGCTGGAGAAAAACGAAATTCGTTTAAATCCGGTGCTGCTGCTGGAAAATCAGCAGGAGTTTATCGATGAAGTGGTGCCGCACGAGCTGGCGCACCTGCTGGTCTGGCAGCACTTTGGCCGCGTCGCGCCGCACGGTAAAGAGTGGAAATGGATGATGGAGAACGTCCTTGGCGTTCCCGCGCGTCGCACCCACCGTTTTGAACTCGATTCGGTCCGCCAGAACACCTTCCCCTATCGCTGTCGCTGTCAGCAGCATCAGCTCACCGTCCGTCGCCATAACCGGGTGGTGCGCGGCGAGGCCACCTACCGCTGCGTTCACTGCGGCGATCTGCTGGTGGCTGAAAAATAACCATCAGAATTTATTAGAAACTTTCTGATCTGACTGATTGCATCCAGCACCCTCATTCGCTACGTTGCGGGCTCGTTTTGACACGGAGTTAACGATGTCCCGTATGCATATTTTAGCCGTTGCGGTATTGAGCACGGCAGTCAGTGGCCCGCTCGCGGCCGCCGGTATTAATAGTTTTTCCCAGGCCAAGGCCGCTGGCGTCAAAGTGAACGCCGACGTTCCGGGCGACTTTTATTGCGGCTGTAAAATCGACTGGCAGGGTAAAAAAGGCGTTATCGATCTGGAATCTTGCGGCTATAAAGTGCGTAAAAATGAGAACCGCGCCAGCCGGGTGGAATGGGAACACGTGGTGCCAGCGTGGCAGTTCGGCCATCAGCGCCAGTGCTGGCAGGAAGGCGGGCGTCAAAACTGCGCCAAAGATCCGGAGTACCGCAAGATGGAAAGTGATATGCACAACCTGCAGCCGGCGGTGGGAGAAGTGAATGGCGATCGCGGCAACTTTATGTACAGCCAGTGGAACGGCGGTGAAGGCCAGTACGGCCAGTGCACTATGAAGGTCGATTTTAAAGATAAAGTCGCTGAGCCCCCTGCCCGCGCCCGCGGCGCCATCGCCCGCACCTACTTCTATATGCGCGACCGCTATCAGTTGAATCTTTCCCGCCAGCAAACTCAGCTGTTTATCGCCTGGGATAAGCAGTACCCGGTCACCCCCTGGGAGTGTGAACGCGATGAGCGCATCGCGAAAGTGCAGGGCAACCATAATCCGTATGTCCAGCAGGCTTGCCAGGCGCAAAAGAGCTAACCTACACTAGCGGCAATTGTTAATTTGCAGCCCTGTGCTTCCCACCTCACGGCGGGAAGCTGGCATCTGCGCAACGTACGGAATATCAAGCATGCGCATTCCTCGCATCCATCATCCAGAACGCCTCATTGTCGGCAGCCAGATTGCGCTGAGCGATGACGCGGCCAACCACGTCGGTCGCGTCCTGCGCATGGCCACCGGTCAGCACTTACAGCTTTTTGACGGCAGTAACCAGGTGTTTGACGCCGTCATCACCGAGGCTGGCAAGAAAAATGTCACGGTTGAGGTGCTCAGCGGCGACCCCGACGATCGTGAATCGCCGCTGCATATTCACTTAGGCCAGGTGATGTCGCGCGGTGAAAAAATGGAATTTACTATCCAGAAATCGATCGAACTCGGGGTAAGCCTCATAACGCCACTGTTTTCCGAGCGCTGCGGCGTTAAACTGGACGCCGAACGTTTGCAGAAGAAGATCCAGCAGTGGCAGAAAATCGCTATTGCCGCCTGCGAACAGAGCGGTCGTAACGTGGTACCGGAAATACGTCCGGCCATGCAGCTGGAAGAGTGGTGCGCCGAGCAGGACAGCGGGCTGAAGCTCAACCTGCACCCGCGCGCCAGCGCCAGCATTAATACGCTGCCGCTACCGGTTGAACGCGTCCGTCTGTTGATTGGTCCGGAAGGTGGGCTATCGGCAGAAGAGATAGCGATGACCGCGCAATACCAGTTTACTGATATCCTGTTGGGACCGCGCGTTCTGCGTACAGAGACTACTGCGCTCACCGCCATCACCGCCCTGCAGGTGCGTTTTGGCGACTTAGGTTGAGGCGTTAACGGAGAAGAACCATGATCAAGCTCGGCATCGTGATGGATCCCATCGCAACCATCAACATCAAGAAAGACACCAGCTTCGCTATGTTGCTGGAAGCGCAGCGTCGCGGCTATGAACTCCATTATATGGAGATGAACGACCTCTATTTGATCAACGGCGAAGCCCGCGCCCGTACGCGCACGCTGAGCGTCGAACAGAACTACGATAAATGGTATGACTTCACCGGTGAGCAGGATCTGCCGCTGGCGGATCTTGACGTTATTTTGATGCGTAAAGATCCGCCGTTCGATACCGAATTTATTTATGCCACCTACATCCTGGAGCGGGCGGAAGAGAAAGGCACGCTTATCGTCAACAAGCCGCAGAGCCTGCGCGACTGTAACGAGAAACTGTTCACCGCCTGGTTCTCTGAACTGACTCCGGAAACGCTGGTCACCCGCAATAAAGCCCAGCTGAAAGCCTTCTGGGAAAAACACGGCGATATCATCATGAAACCGCTCGACGGCATGGGCGGTGCCTCTATTTTCCGCGTCAAAGCCGGCGATCCGAACCTTGGCGTGATCACGGAGACCCTGACCGAGCTCGGCAGCCGCTACTGCATGGCGCAGAACTATCTGCCCGCCATTAAAGACGGCGACAAGCGCGTGCTGGTGGTGGACGGCGAGCCGGTGCCTTACTGCCTGGCACGTATTCCGCAGGGTGGCGAGACCCGCGGCAACCTGGCCGCTGGCGGCCGTGGCGAAGCTCGCCCGTTGACCGAAAGCGACTGGGAAATTGCCCGCCGCGTCGGCCCGACGCTGAAAGCCAAAGGCCTTATCTTCGTCGGCCTGGATATCATCGGCGACCGTCTGACGGAAATTAACGTCACCAGCCCCACCTGCGTGCGTGAGATTGAAGCCGCCTTCCCGGATATTTCGATCACCGGCATGCTGATGGACGCTATCGAAAGACGTATCACCAAATAAACACCAGGGCGGATAAACGTCCGCTCATGGCGCAGCGAGCGCGGTTGACCGCGCTCGTCAAACGCTGCCAGCCAGGCGCCACTCGGGCGCCAGCCAGATAAAGTGCATCGACACTATTCTACTTTGCCCGCATACTGGGTGTTGCTTTTTGAACCAGGAACAGAACCTCTGACAATGAATTTACAGCATCACTTTCTGATTGCCATGCCTGCGCTTCAGGATCCTATTTTCCGCCGCTCCGTGGTCTATATCTGCGAGTATAACGACGAGGGAGCCATGGGCATTATTATCAATAAGCCGCTGGAAAATCTGCAGGTGGAAGGGATCCTTGAGAAGCTCAAGATTGTTCCGGAGCCGCGCAATCCGGAGATCCGTCTGGATAAACCGGTGATGCTGGGCGGCCCGCTGGCGGAAGACCGCGGCTTTATTCTGCATACCCCGCCCTCTGACTTCTCCTCGAGTATCCGCATTTCGGATAACACAGTGGTCACCACCTCGCGGGATGTTCTTGAAACCTTAGGTACCGACAGACAGCCGGGCAACGTACTGGTTGCGCTGGGCTACTCCTCATGGGAGAAAGGGCAACTGGAGCAAGAGATTTTAGATAATGCCTGGCTCACCGCCCCTGCCGACCAGAATATTCTCTTCCGCACGCCCATCGCCGATCGCTGGCGCGAGGCGGCTAAACTGATTGGTATCGACATTGTGACGATGCCAGGCGTCGCGGGGCATGCATGATGAGCGGAACCTTTCTCGGCTTTGATTTCGGCACCAAAAGCATCGGCGTGGCGGTGGGGCAACGCATCACCGCAACCGCGCGACCATTACCGGCGCTGAAGGCGCAGGACGGTAAACCGGACTGGAATGTCATCGAAAAACTGCTCAAAGAGTGGCAGCCTGAGGCGGTGATCGTTGGCCTGCCGCTGAATATGGACGGTACCGAGCAACCGCTGACGGCGCGCGCACGGAATTTCGCCAATAAAATTCATGGCCGCTTTGGCGTCGCGATCGTCCTTCACGATGAACGTCTGAGTACGGTGGAGGCTCGGGCAGGCTTATTTGAACACGGCGGCTACCGGGCGCTGAATAAAGGTAGCGTTGATTCGGCTTCAGCCGTGGTGATTCTGGAAAGCTACTTCGAGCAGAGCTTTTAGGCTCTGCTCTCCTGCGCCGCAGGCAAATTGCTGACGGCGCGCTTCCGGCCGCTTAGTGGCGCAGATGTTCGTTCGCCCAGCTCACCGCTTGAGTACGATTCTTCACGCTCAGTTTACGAAACACATTGTACAGGTGCGTACGCACCGTGTTCTCGCTGATAAACAGGGCACGGGCAATATCCAGATTCGTCGCCCCACAGCGCAGCTCGTTGAGGATCTCACATTCCCGCTCGGTGAGTGGCGAGTTCTCAACGGGCGCCGATGCATGGTCCGCAGCGTACATCGCCGGGTGCATCACGCTCAATTCAGCCGTCTGTTCGCCGTTCAGTACGGCCTTAACGCCCTCAATTAAGCGCGATTCATCATCGTCATGGCGGAACACGCCATATAAAGCCGGCCACTGCGCCATTTCGTATAACTCATACTTTTGTGCGCTATTAATAATCAACAAGCGAGGATTATCTGCCTGCAGTCGAATAATGTCTCGCCACACCCCATTTAATTTCTTATTTGACACTGCAATATCAAATAATATTACAGAATCTTTCGCCAGGCGCTGCACCAGTGGTTTATTAATGTTTTGTAAAACCACTGATGTCATCAGGGTTTCACTCAGATAGCTGGCAAAGGCTTTGCTCTGAATTGACGGGTGGGTAATAAATGTAACCTGACGAGAACATGATGAATTTCCATTAAAATTAATCACTTAAAACTCTCCTTAGCTGCTACCCACCGTCATGGTGGTTAAATGAATAAAAAAATATACAAACAGTGGTGAATTTATAAATAGCCTTGGCAATTTACAAATTGAAACGTTATTCCATGAGAATCATCCTATTCCCGTAAACAGCATAAATCGAATACCTCAAAGCTGTCAAAAGGTAATCAAACTTTTTTCCTGGAAATGCGTATTCACTGTCGACATATCGCAACTGAATGTGTTATTTGAATTTATTCAGAATGGTTATTTGTATTACCAAATAATATAAATAAACAGCCATCAAACATTCAGTTAACATATCATTTAACCCACCCTGCCTGCTTCACGCTTCTCTTACAGCTCGCCTGCGGCGACACGTTGCTGAAAACTCTGCGTAAATGTCAGCATTCCGGCCTGCATCCCGGTCTGCATCACGCCGGGCAACTGGTGTACTTTTCCTTCACGGATCAAATTCGCCACGGCGGGGGTATTGACCAAAAGCTCGTATAGCGCAACTCTCCCGCCCTGACGCGCAGGTAACAATTTTTGCGCCAGCACCGCGCACAGGCTTCCGGCCAGCTGACTACGAACCTGATCTTTCTCCTCTGCCGGAAAAACATCGATCAATCTCTCCACTGCCGGCGCCGCACCGCGGGTGTGTAACGTCGCCATCACCAGATGCCCAGTCTCCGCAGCCGTTAACGCCAGACGGATGGTTTCGCTGTCGCGTAGCTCGCCGAGCAGGATCACATCCGGATCCTGGCGCAGCGCCACGCGGAGCGCCGCGGCGAATGAAGGACAGTGACGGCCAATCTCCCGCTGCTGGATCAGGCAGCGCTCGCTGTGATGAATAAACTCCACCGGGTCCTCCAGGGTCAGAATATGGCCATCAAGACGCTGGTTGAGATGCCCCACCATCGCCGCCAGGGTGGTCGACTTGCCGCTGCCCGTCGCTCCGGTGACCAGCAGCAGGCCACTCTCTTCCGCCAGCAGTTCGCTCAGGGCAGGCGGGGCGCCCAGCGTCTCCAGACGCGGGCACTGTTCAGGAAGGAGCCGCAGCACCAGCGATATTCCACGCGTATGGGCGAAAGCGCTGGCGCGCAGCCGCGAACCGCAGGCCAGGGTCAGCGCAAAGTCAATCTGGCCGTGTTCCTGCCAGTGCTGTAACTGTGCGGCATCAAGCCAGCAGTTGAGTAAATCCGGGATATCCGGCGCGGGAAAGGGGGCGGGCTCCAGCCAGCCCTGCCGCCGCCAGCGCGGTGCGGCGGAATTGCACAGGTGTAGATCGGAGACATTATGCTTTACACTAAGGGCTACGATTTCTTCCAGCTTCATAACTCATCCTCGGAATATGAACGATATTGCGCATAACCTGGCACAGGTCCGGGACAAAATCTCCGGTGCCGCCGCTCGTTGCGGGCGTGCGCCAGAAGAAGTGACATTGCTTGCAGTGAGTAAAACAAAACCTGCGAGCGCGATCGAAGAAGCCATCGCGGCAGGCCAGCGGGCATTTGGTGAAAACTACGTCCAGGAGGGCGTGGAGAAGATTAACCATTTCCAGCAGGCCGGCGTCAGTGGGCTGCAGTGGCACTTTATTGGCCCTCTACAGTCCAACAAAAGCCGGCTGGTGGCAGAGCATTTTGACTGGTGCCATACCGTCGATCGGCTGAAAATCGCCACCCGCCTGAGCGAACAGCGCCCGGCGCATCTGCCGCCGCTGAAGGTGCTAATTCAAATCAATATCAGCGATGAGCAGAGTAAATCCGGCATCCCGTTGGAAGCACTCGATGCATTAGCGGCGGAGATCGCTGAATTACCTCATCTGGAGCTGCGCGGCCTGATGGCCATCCCCGCGCCTGAGTCAGAATATGTAAGGCAGTTTGCCGTCGCCCAGCAAATGGCGGTAGCATTTGCGCGATTAAAAACGCGGTACCCCACGGTCGATACGTTGTCTCTGGGAATGTCGGACGATATGGAAGCCGCAATCGCGGCGGGAAGCACGATGGTGCGCATCGGCACAGCCATTTTTGGTGCGCGCGACTACAGCAAATAATAAGGAATCTGAGGAACGCCATGAAGACGTTGACTTTCCTGCTTTCAACGGTCATTGAGCTTTACACGATGGTCGTGTTGTTACGCGTCTGGATGCAGTGGGCGCGCTGCGACTTTTACAACCCGTTTTCGCAGTTTGTGGTGAAGGCCACGCAGCCGATTGTCGGGCCGCTGCGCCGGATTATCCCGGCGATGGGGCCGATTGACAGCGCCTCGCTGCTGGTGGCATTTATTCTCTGCGTCATCAAAGCGATCGTGCTGTTTATGGTGATCACCTTCCAGCCGATCATCTGGATCTCCGCCCTGCTTATTCTGCTGAAAACCATCGGCTCATTGATCTTCTGGGTGCTGCTGTTGATGGCGATCATGAGCTGGGTCAGCCAGGGCCGTAGTCCGGTGGAGTACGTGCTGATGCAGCTGGCGGACCCGCTGCTGCGCCCTATCCGCAACCTGCTGCCGTCGATGGGCGGTATCGATTTCTCGCCGATGGTGCTGGTGCTGCTGCTGTACGTGATTAATATGGGCGTCGCCGAGGTGCTGCAGGCCACCGGTAACGTGCTGCTGCCGGGGCTGTGGATGGCGCTATGAGTGCCGTTGAAACCTGTGCTGACGGGCTGGTGCTGAGGCTGTACATTCAGCCGAAGGCCAGCCGCGATAGCATCGTGGGCGTACATGGCGACGAGCTCAAAGTCGCCATTACCGCCCCGCCCGTTGATGGCCAGGCCAATGCCCACCTGGTGAAATTTCTCGCCAAACAGTTCCGCGTCGCCAAAAGCCAGGTACTGATTGAAAAAGGCGAGCTGGGTCGCCATAAGCAAGTTAAAATCATCGCCCCACAACAGATCCCGACTGCGGTCGCGGCGCTAACTGAATAAACAGGATTCATCATGCAAAAAGTCGTCCTCGCGACCGGCAACGCCGGTAAAGTGCGCGAACTGGCCTCGCTGCTGGAAGATTTTGGCCTCGATATCGTCGCTCAGACTGAGCTGGGCGTGGACTCTGCGGAAGAGACCGGCCTGACCTTTATTGAAAACGCGATTCTGAAAGCGCGTCATGCGGCACAGATCACCGGCCTGCCGGCCATCGCCGACGATTCCGGTCTGGCCGTCGATGCTCTTGGCGGCGCGCCGGGTATTTACTCCGCCCGCTATTCCGGCGTCGACGCCACCGACCAGCAGAATCTTGAGAAGCTGCTCGACGCGTTAAAGGACGTGCCGGACGACCAGCGTCAGGCGCAGTTCCACTGTGTGCTGGTCTATCTGCGCCATGCCGAGGATCCCACGCCGCTGGTGTGCCACGGCAGCTGGCCTGGGGTAATCACCCGACAAGCCGCCGGTACGGGTGGCTTCGGCTACGACCCGATCTTCTTCGTCCCGTCAGAAGGGAAAACCGCGGCCGAACTGAGCCGTGAAGAAAAGAGTGCGATTTCCCATCGTGGGCAAGCGCTAAAACTGTTACTGGAAGCATTACGTAATGGCTAATTTGCCGCCGCTGAGTCTCTATATTCATATTCCCTGGTGCGTGCAGAAATGCCCGTACTGCGACTTTAATTCGCATGCGCTGAAAGGCGAGGTGCCGCATGACGATTACGTCCAGCATCTGCTAAACGACCTGCAGGCCGATGCGCTATATGCCCAGGGACGGGAAATAGGCACTATTTTTATCGGCGGCGGTACGCCGAGCCTGCTGTCCGGCCCGGCCATGCAAACTCTGCTGGATGGCGTCCGCGCCTGCCTGCCGCTGGCAGCCGGGGCGGAAATCACCATGGAAGCCAACCCGGGCACCGTGGAGGCCGATCGCTTCGTTGATTACCAGCGCGCCGGGGTGAACCGTATCTCCATCGGCGTACAAAGCTTTAGCGAACCGAAGCTGCAGCGCCTGGGGCGGATCCACGGTCCGGAGGAGGCCAAGCGCGCAGCACGTCTCGCCAGCGGCCTCGGCCTGCGCAGCTTCAATCTCGACCTGATGCACGGCCTGCCGGACCAGTCGCTGGAGGAGGCGCTGGACGATCTGCGTCAGGCGATTGCGCTGAATCCACCGCACCTGTCGTGGTACCAGCTGACCATTGAGCCGAACACCCTGTTCGGTTCCCGGCCGCCGGTGCTGCCGGATGACGACGCGCTATGGGATATTTTCGAGCAGGGGCATCAGCTGCTGAGCGCCGCCGGCTATCAGCAGTACGAGACTTCCGCCTACGCTAAACCGGGCTTCCAGTGTCAGCATAATCTCAACTACTGGCGCTTCGGCGACTACCTCGGCATCGGCTGCGGCGCGCACGGTAAGATAACCTTCCCTGACGGACGCATCCTGCGGACCGCCAAAACCCGCCACCCGCGCGGGTATATGGAGGGCCGCTACCTCGAGCGTCAGCATGATGTGGAAGAGGCGGATAAACCGTTTGAGTTCTTTATGAACCGTTTCCGCCTGCTGGAGGCCGCGCCGCGCGCAGAATTTAGCCGCTATACCGGTCTTGAGGAAGCGGTGATCCGCCCGCAGCTGGACGCGGCGATAGCCCAGGGGTATCTACAGGAAGACGAGCAGAACTGGCAGATCACCGAGCACGGTAAGCTGTTTTTGAATTCCCTTCTCGAACTCTTCCTTAACGAATAAATATCACCACTGTCCTTCCTTTTATCGTTTTAACGGGAAGGACAATAGTTCGAATTTATCGACATATCAACCTCACCATTCCCGAACCATTCTTTTAAAATATTCCACCCTCTAATTAATTCATTTTTATTTATAGAAACCAAATATAATTAAACCCATAAAAGCCGTTATTTCATTGCCTCATTGAGAAAAAGTGTGAGTCAGGCAGCTTAAAGATGTACGACAACAAGGATAATATGTCATACAGAAACAAAGCATGACGCTTAAGATATTGACCAATTACCACAAGTGCATGGAGCCAACTCATGAAAAAATACGCTTTTTCTCGTTCTCTGATAGCAATATCTTTGCTTGCTCTATTCTGTTCAGGAGCCAGCGCAGCTGAAAAAATCACGTTAAAACTGGCACATAACCTTGAACGCAGCCACGTGGTGCATCAGGCGTTTGAAGAGATGGCCAAAGAGGTAAACCAGCTTTCTGACGGTAATATGAAGATTCGTATTTACCCCAGTAGCCAGATGGGCAGCGCACGCGAAACGATGGAGTTATTACAAAATGGCGCGCTGGATTTGACCAAAGGTTCTGCCAGCGATCTGGAGTCATTTGATAATATCTACGCGATATATAATTTACCGTTTCTGTTTAACGATCAAAATCATTTCAATAAGGTGGTCTTCGGGGAAGTGGGCAAGGAAATAATGGATTCGACGAAAGAGAAAGGATTCTTTGCCCTTTCCGCTTATGTCGCCGGAACCCGAAGTTTTTATGCCAAAAAGCCCATCACCAAACCGGAAGATTTAAAAGGACTGAAGATCCGCGTGCAGGCCAGCCCGACGACATTAAAAATGATTGAATTAATGGGCGGCTCCCCGACACCAATCTCCTTTGGTGAGGTTTATACCGCCATGCAGCAAGGGGTGGTGGACGGCGCGGAAAATAACGTGCCCTCCTGGGTGCAGACTCGCCATATCGAAATCGCGAAAGTGTTCTCTGAAGATGAGCATGCCTCCATCCCTGACTTCCTCGTTATCTCCAGCAAAACCTGGGACAAACTGACGCTGGAGCAGCAGCAAATCCTGGTCAAAGCGGCGAAAGCCTCAGAGGTTTATCAGCAACAGCTGTGGCAGAAGATCGACGCCGATACCCGCGCGCAGGCCAAAGCCCTGGGGGGCGAAATTATCAAAGTGGATAAAGCGCCGTTCCGCGCCGCCGTGCAGCCGCTATTTGATGACTTTAAGAAAGATCCAAAACAGGCCGCTCTGCTGGCCAAATTTGACGCTGCCGCTGAATAACCTTTAACGGGCCAGCCCCTGGCCCGCTTCACCAGGAAATCAATGATGATACTTAACCGCATAAAGCTAGCGGTGGACCGCACCATCGCCGCATTCTCTGTCGTCGTAATGATTGCGCTGGTTGTCTGCGTCGTCTGGCAGGTGTTCAGCCGCTACGTGCTCAACCAGCCTAGCACCCTGACCGACGAACTGGCGCGTTTCTTAATGATCTGGGTCGGGCTACTGGGTGCGGCCTATACCGTCGGCGCCCAGCGTCATCTGGCGATCGATTTACTTACACTGATGCTCTCTTCCCGCAAGCAGGCACTGCTCAGCGTCATTATCAATCTGCTTATCTTTCTGTTTGCTGGCTCAGTGATTGTTACCGGCGGCGTAAAACTGATTGAAAAAACGCTGTCGACCGCCCAGGTCTCAGCCGCGATGCAGATCCCGATGGGCTATGTGTATCTGATCCTGCCGCTCACCGGCATCATGATGATGTTTTACGCGTTGTGTTTTATCAGCAACGGTCTAAAAAGCATGAAACATTCAGAAGCAGGAGCAAATTAATGGATAGCTATATTGCACTGACGCTGTTTGGCTCGTTCTTTATTCTGGTCTTTATTGGCGTACCTATCTCTTTTTCCATCGGTCTCGCTACCGTCGGCTCAATGCTGCTGATGTTTCCCTGGGATATCGCAGTGATTACCGTTTCTCAGCGCCTGGCGAATGGACTCGATAACTTCGCGCTGCTGGCTATTCCCTTCTTTATCTTTGCCGGTACCCTGATGAACAGCGGGGGGATTGCTATACGCTTAATCAATCTGGCGCAGGTGATGGTTGGGCGGGTACCCGGATCGTTGGGGCACGTCAACGTGCTGGCCAATATGATGTTCGGCTCGATCTCCGGTTCGGCGGTCGCAGCCGCCGCTGCGGTAGGGGGGACGCTCAATCCCATTCAGACACAGAAAGGCTACGATCCGGCGTTCTCCACTGCGGTAAACGTTTCATCCTGCATCACGGGCTTGCTCATTCCGCCATCAAACGTGCTGATCGTCTTTTCTCTGACGGCCGGCGGCGTCTCGGTCGCCTCGCTGTTTATGGCCGGTTATTTGCCGGGCATTCTGATGGGTCTGTCTATCATGCTGGTCTGCGCCGGTATCGCTAAACATCGCGGCTATCCGGTTTCCGAGCGCCCGACCTGCGCCCAGGCGGCAAAGGCTTTTTTTGACGCCCTGCCCAGCCTGCTGCTGGTCATTATTGTGATGGGCGGGATCCTCGGCGGTATTTTCACCGCCACTGAAGCTTCCGCCATCGCCGTGGTCTATACCTTTATCCTCTCGGTGCTGATTTATCGGGAAGTCAAATGGCGCGACCTGCCAAAGCTGATCCTTGAATCGGTGGTGATGACCTCTATCGTCCTTCTGCTGATCGGTTTTTCCGTCGGCATGTCGTGGGCAATGACCAATGCCGATATTCCCTACATGATAAGCGATGCGCTCATGGGGTTTTCTGAAAATCCGCTGGTGATCCTGCTGCTGATTAACATCGTGCTGTTAATCGTCGGTATCTTTATGGATATGACCCCAGCAGTACTGATTTTCACGCCGATATTTCTGCCCATCGCTGAGGATTTAGGCATGAACCCGGTCCATTTTGGCATCATGATGGTCGCCAATCTGTGCATCGGCCTGCTGACCCCGCCGGTAGGCAGCGCGCTGTTTGTCGGCTGCTCCATTTCAGGGGTTAAAATTCAGCAGCTCATCAAACCGCTGCTGCCGTTCTACGCCGCCCTGTTGATCGCGCTGATGATGATTGTTTATATCCCGCAGCTCTCGCTGTTTATTCCACAGCTGCTGGGGCTGATGTGATCGACTGAGCCTAACCGCTACCTGCAGGCGCAGGTAGCGAAATCAACTTACTTTAACGAGCCAACCAGCGATTTCCGGCTATCCTCCAGCGAGACCACCCGGCTGCAGACGTCCTTACCAAACTGCTGGAAATCGGCCTCCTGGTTTTTCCATTCATCCTGAATCGCCGTTTGCAGGCCGCCGAGGCTGCCGAGAATGCCCTGCAGTGGGTTGCCGCCGCCTTTGAGCACTGCTTTCGCGCCCATCTCGTTAATACTGTCCTGCAGAATGCCGCCCATCGCCTGATTCACTAGTTGCTGGCCATCGGCGCGTACCTGGTCGATAGCTTTATAGTGGAAGGTCAGGCCATCGCTGCGGCGCTCAATGATGCGGTTCATCTGTTCTTTCAGCTGCGCGTCCAGCTTGGTCAAGCGACCGTGCATGCTGCTGTTGGCGCCAACCTGTTCAGTGATGATTTTATCCAGCGCCTTACGGCCTTTTTCGACTCGCGAACGCGCACCTTCGTCAATCCACGGCAGGCTGCTGCGCAGGCTGGCCTGGTAATCCTGCGCCTGTTCGCGCTGGGCGGCGCTCAGAGTATAGGCTTTACCGTTAAAGGTCAGGTTGCCGTCCGGCTTTATCACCAGATTGCCGTTTTCCCCTTTCACCTGCACCTGCTGCGGGCTAAGGATCACATCGTCACGCGGCGTGACGCTACACTGGTAGTCCGCATGGGCAGACAAAGCGGTGACGGAGAGCGCCACCGCCAGCAGCGTTTTACGCATCATAAAACTCCCTTAAGACAAAACGGGCCGGCAGTTGCCGACCCTTGTCAAACTTAGTCCCACCAGACGTCAAAAAGTTCGCTGGTGCGCACATCCTCTAACTTACGCGCTTCCAGCCATTTGCGTACGATGGCCTGATGCTCTTCGGTGCACTTACCGATCTCCTGCATGCAGATGAGACCTTCCCAGGAGAGATATCCGCTGCCGTCGAAGGCCAGCTTGTTCGGCTCGATCACCTCTTCGATCAGATCGTTGACCGTCTGGTCGATCTGCTCTTCGGTGGTCCCTTCCGGGAAACGCCAGGCGACGGAGAAGCCTAACTCCTGAAACTCATCGATATGCATTTTTTTACGCAGACGACGGCTACGATTCTTGGCCATTATTTCACCCTCTCGAACATTAAGTCCCATACGCCGTGGCCAAGACGATGACCACGCTGTTCAAATTTGGTTACCGGGCGCGATTCCGGGCGCGGTACGTAATCGTTGCTTGCCGACTGGTTACGATAGCCTTCCAGCGAGGACATCACTTCCAGCATATGCTCGGCATAGGCTTCCCAGTCGGTCGCCATATGGAAGACGCAGCCGAGTTTCAGTTTGCTTTTTACCAGCTCAGCGAAAGGCGGCTGCACGATACGACGTTTATTATGACGCGCTTTATGCCACGGGTCAGGGAAAAACAGCTGCACCATATTCAGTGAGTTATCCGGGATCATGGTATGCAGCACTTCCACCGCATCGTGACACATCACACGCAGATTTTGCACACCTTCTTCTTCAGCAGAAGCCAGACAGGCGCCAACGCCCGGGGAGTGCACTTCAATGCCGAGGAAATTCTGTTCCGGTTTGGCTTTTGCCATCGCCACCAGCGAAGCCCCCATGCCGAAACCAATTTCTAGTGTGACCGGCGCTTCGCGGCCAAACAGGGCAGCGAAATCGAGCGGCGCATCGTTGAATTCAACGCCCATCACCGGCCAAATGTTATCCAGCGCATGCTGCTGCCCTTTCGTCAGGCGCCCCTGGCGACGGACGAAGCTACGAATACGGCGCAGCGGGCGGCCGTTTTCATCGAATTCCGGAGAAATGACGTCGTTTTTCATAAAAGTTAAGTCTGCTAGTGAAAGTGTTCGGAAAACGGGCATTATCCAAAGTTACCCGGCGGATGCAAGGGTTTACAGCCACTCGCCCTTGTGCTGCAATCTGCCACCCTGTAATCGCGATCCCGGAGCCATAGCTTTGACTTTTCTCGCCGCGCAATTTTCAGCCCAGGTCCTGGACTGGTACGACAAATACGGGCGTAAAACCCTGCCCTGGCAAATCGCCAAGACGCCCTACAAAGTATGGCTCTCCGAAGTGATGTTGCAACAAACCCAGGTGACCACGGTAATCCCGTATTTTGAACGCTTTATGGCGCGTTTCCCAACGGTAGTGGATCTCGCCAACGCGCCGCTGGATGAAGTGCTGCATCTGTGGACCGGACTTGGCTACTACGCACGGGCGCGCAACTTACATAAAGCCGCCCAGCAGGTGGCGACACAGCATGGCGGCATCTTCCCGCAAACCTTTGACGAAGTGGCAGCGCTGCCCGGCGTCGGGCGTTCAACGGCAGGGGCGATTCTGTCGCTTTCGCTCGGTCAGCATTATCCGATTCTCGACGGCAACGTGAAGCGCGTGCTCGCCCGCTGCTATGCTGTCAGCGGCTGGCCGGGGAAAAAAGAGGTCGAAAAACGGCTGTGGGATATCAGCGAAGAGGTGACTCCGGCGCAAGGGGTAGAACGCTTCAACCAGGCGATGATGGATCTCGGGGCGATGGTTTGCACCCGCTCGAAGCCGAAGTGCGAGCTGTGCCCGTTGAGCAACGGCTGCGTGGCCTATGCGAACCATTCATGGGCGGAATATCCGGGCAAAAAACCGAAGCAGATCATCCCGGAACGCACCGGCTATTTCCTGCTGATGCAGCACGGCGACGAGGTGTTTCTCTCCCAGCGTCCACCGGTGGGTTTGTGGGGCGGATTATTCTGTTTTCCGCAGTTTGCAGACGAAGCCGGGCTGCGCGAGTGGCTGGCGCAGCGTCAGATAAAGACCGATAATCTGACGCAATTAACCGCCTTTCGCCACACTTTCAGCCATTTCCACCTGGATATTGTGCCGATGTGGCTTACAGTGCACTCATCTGGCGCATGCATGGATGAAGGCAACGCACTCTGGTATAACTTAGCGCAGCCGCCGTCGGTCGGACTGGCGGCCCCCGTGGAGCGCTTGTTGCAACAGTTAAAAGCCGGAACGCCGGTATAAATTTTCGGCTATCAAAGAGGAGTGATTATGAGCAGAACCATTTTTTGTACTTTCCTGCAGCGTGAAGCGGACGGCCAGGATTTCCAGCTGTATCCGGGCGAGCTCGGCAAGCGCATTTACAACGAAATCTCCAAAGAAGCCTGGGCGCAGTGGCAGCACAAGCAGACCATGCTGATCAACGAGAAAAAACTCAGCATGATGAACCCGGAGCACCGCAAGTTGCTGGAGCAGGAGATGGTGCAGTTCCTGTTTGAAGGGAAAGACGTGCATATCGAAGGCTACACGCCGCCAGAAAAACAGTAAGGGCCCTGTGGCCTTTTAAAAACAAACACAACACGCACGCCCGGAATGATGAAAAAATACTTAGCGCTCGCGCTGATTGCGCCGTTGCTCGTTTCGTGTTCCAGCTCCAATAAAAAAGGCACCGAATATAACGAGGCCTGGGTCAAGGACACGAACGGATTCGATATCCTGATGGGCCAGTTTGCCCACAACATCGAGAACATTTGGGGGTATAACGAAGTCCTGCTCGCCGGGCCGAAGGACTACGTCAAATACACCGATCAATATCAAACCCGTAGCCACATCAACTTTGATGCCGGGACGATCACCGTCGAGACCATCGCGGGCACCGATCCGCGCGGGCGACTGCGTCAGGCGATCATCAAAACGCTGCTGATGGGCGATGACCCCAACTCCATTGACCTCTACTCCGACGTCGATGATATTCAGATCTCCAAAGAGCCGTTCCTCTATGGTCAGGTGGTCGATAACACCGGTGAATCCATCCGCTGGGAGTGGCGCGCCGCGCGCTATGCCGATTATCTACTGCAAACCCGTCTGAAGAGCCGCAGCAACGGCCTGCGCGTGATCTACAGCATCACCATCAATCTGGTACCGAACCACCTCGACAAACGTGCGCATAAGTATCTCGGCATGGTGCGTCAGGCCTCGCGTAAATACGGTGTTGATGAGTCGCTGATCCTCGCAATTATGCAAACAGAATCATCGTTTAACCCGTATGCGGTGAGCCACGCCGATGCCATGGGGCTGATGCAGGTCGTCCAGCACAGCGCCGGGAAAGACGTTTTCCGCTCGCAGGGTAAATCGGGTCTGCCGAGCCGCAGCTATCTGTTCGACCCGGCAAATAACATTGATACCGGTACCGCCTATCTGGCGATGCTGAACAACGTTTATCTCGCTGGCATCGATAACCCCACCTCGCGTCGCTACGCGGTGATCACCGCCTATAACGGCGGCGCCGGCAGCGTGCTCCGCGTCTTCTCCAGCGATAAAGTGCAGGCGGCTAACATCATTAACAGCATGGCGCCGGGCGATGTCTATCAGGCGCTGACCACCCGTCACCCGTCGGGCGAATCACGCCGCTATCTGTATAAAGTTAACACCGCGCAGAAAAGCTATCGCCGTAAATAACGCTCCTCTCTCACAGGCCCGGACATCGCACTGGGCCTCTCTATTTATATGACATACTTCGTCATATCTTTTCGATTTTCTGCGGCAGTTAACAGAAGCATCTCACAGCTGAATGATAGAATCGCATCAAAATAACGGTGGTTATGTTATTTAAAAAACATAACAAGCCCACATTCGTGAGGATAAATACATGAATCTTAAGCTGCAGCTAAAAATACTGTCGTTCCTGCAGTTCTGCCTTTGGGGGAGCTGGCTGACCACGCTTGGCTCATACATGTTTGTCACGCTGAAGTTTGACGGCGCGGCAATCGGCGCAGTGTATAGCTCGCTCGGTATCGCCGCGGTGCTGATGCCGACGCTGCTCGGCATCGTCGCCGATAAGTGGATCAGCGCTAAATGGGTTTACGCCGTTTGCCACCTGGTGGGCGCGCTAACGCTGTACCTCGCGGCGCAGGTCACCACGCCGGGTGAGATGTTCCTCGTGATCCTCCTCAACTCGCTGGCCTATATGCCGACGCTGGGGCTGATTAACACCATCTCCTACTACCGCCTGCAGTCGGCAGGACTGGATATCGTCACCGATTTCCCGCCGATTCGTATCTGGGGCACCATCGGCTTTATCTTCGCCATGTGGGGCGTGAGCTTCTCGGGCTTTGAGCTGAGCCATATGCAGCTCTATATCGGCGCGACGCTGTCGGTCTTGCTGACGCTGTTCACCCTGACGCTGCCGCATATTCCGGTCGCCAACGCCCAGCGCAATCAAAGCTGGACGGAGATGCTGGGGCTTAACGCCTTTGCGCTGTTTAAAAACAAGCGCATGGCTATCTTCTTTATCTTCTCTATGATGCTCGGCGCCGAACTGCAAATCACCAATATGTTCGGCAACACCTTCCTGCATAGCTTCGATAAAGATCCGCTGTTTGCCGGCAGCTTTATCGTCGAGCACGCCTCGGTGCTGATGTCGATTTCGCAGATCTCCGAAACGCTGTTTATCCTGACCATTCCGTTCTTCCTCAGCCGCTACGGCATTAAGAACGTGATGCTGATGAGTATCGTGGCGTGGATGCTGCGCTTCGGCCTGTTCGCCTTCGGCGACCCGACGCCGTTCGGCACCGTACTACTGGTGCTGTCGATGATCGTCTATGGCTGCGCCTTCGACTTCTTCAACATCTCCGGTTCGGTATTCGTTGAGAAAGAAGTGCGTCCGGAAATCCGCGCCAGCGCCCAGGGGATGTTCCTGATGATGACCAACGGCTTCGGCTGCATTCTTGGCGGGATGGTGAGCGGCAAAGTGGTTGAGCACTTTACCGTCGAGGGGATCACTAACTGGCAGAGCGTATGGCTGATTTTCGCTGGCTATTCGCTGGTGCTGGCCTTTGCCTTCGTGGCGCTGTTCAAATACAAACACGTCAGACAACCGACCGCCGCGCAGCAGAGCGCCTGATCGTCACAAGCAAAACGCCCCGCCTGCTCGGCGGGGCGTTTTTTTATCCCTTCAGCACGTAGCCATACAGCCGCTTAATGCCATCCGGATCCGTCTCGCTGTAAACCCCCTGCAGCTCCGGTGAGAAGCCCGGCAGCATATTGACCCCCTCCTCCAGCGCGAGGAAATAGCGCAGTACTGCCCCGCCCCAGATCTCGCCGGGCACCACGCATAATACCCCCGGCGGATAGGGCAGCGCCCCTTCAGCCGCGACGCGGCCTTCCGCTTCGCTCAGACGCACCAGCTCCACGTTGCCGCGGATAAATTCGCGGTTAGCATCCTGCGGATTCATCACCACGCGCGGGAAGCTCCGTTTACGGAACATCTCCTTTTGCAGGCTCTTCACATCAAAGCTGACGTACAGATCGTGCATCTCCTGGCACAGCTCGCGGAGGGTGTAATCGCGATAGCGCACCGGATATTTGTTGTAGATGGTCGGCAGCACGTCAGCCAGCGGCGTATCCGACTCAATATGCTGTTCGAACTGCCCCAGCATCGCCACCAGCTGCGCCATTTTTTCGGCGCTCTCCGCCGGCGTCAGCAGGAACAGAATCGAGTTGAGATCGCACTTCTCCGGCACGATGCCGTTTTCACGCAGATAATGCGCCAGAATGGTTGCCGGGATGCCAAACTCACTGTACTCCCCACTTTCAGCGTCAATGCCCGGGGTGGTCAGCAGCAGCTTGCACGGGTCGACAAAATACTGGTCGTCCGCATAGCCCTCAAAACCATGCCAGCGCGCGTCGGGTTCGAAGCTGAAGAAGCGGCGCTCCCGGGCGATCGCCTCGGTCGGGTGATCCTGCCATGGACGCCCCGCCACCACTGGCGGAATAAAGGGCTGGATCATCTTGCAGTTAGCGATGATCGCTTTCCGCGCCTCAATGCCCAGCGCCACACACTCGGCCCACAGGCGGCGGCCGCTCTCACCTTCATGAATTTTGGCGTTGACGTCCAGCGCGGCAAACAGCGGATAGAACGGGCTGGTGGAGGCATGCAGCATAAAGGCGTTATTCAGCCGCTTGTGCGGACAGAAGCGCGCCTGGCCGCGCAGATGGTTATCCTTTTTGTGGATCTGCGACGTCTGCGAGAAGCCGGCCTGCTGCTTGTGCACGGACTGGGTGACAAAAATACCCGGATCGTCCGGGGTCAGCTCCAGCAGCAGCGGCGAGCAGTCGGCCATCATCGGGATAAACTGCTCATAGCCCACCCAGGCCGAGTCGAACAGGATGTAATCGCAGAGGTGGCCGATTTTATCCACTACCTGGCGGGCGTTATAGACCGTGCCGTCGTAGGTCCCGAGCTGGATCACCGCCAGACGAAACGGGCGGGAGGCATTGGCTTTCTCTGGCGCCGCTTCGCGGATGAGATCCCGCAGGTAACGCTCATCAAAGCAGCGCTCGTCAATGCCGCCAATAAAGCCGAACGGATTGCGCGCGGCTTCAAGATAGACGGGCGTCGCTCCCGCCTGAATCAGCGCCCCGTGATGGTTTGACTTGTGGTTGTTACGATCGAACAGCACCAGATCGCCGCGGGTCAACAGCGCGTTGGTCACGACTTTGTTGGCCGCCGAGGTGCCGTTGAGGACGAAGTAGGTTTTATCCGCATTGAACACCTTCGCAGCGAACTTTTGCGCGTGCTTGGCCGAGCCTTCGTGGATCAGCAGATCGCCTAATTTTACGTCGGCGTTGCACATATCGGCGCGAAAGACATTTTCGCCAAAAAAGTCATAGAACTGACGGCCTGCAGGGTGCTTTTTGAAAAACGCTCCGTGCTGATGCCCCGGACAGGCAAAGGTGCTGTTATCCATCTCGACGTACTGGGTCAGAGTATTGAAAAACGGCGGCAGCAGACGCGCTTCATAATCACAGGCCGCCGCCTCCAGCTCCAGCCACTCCTGATCTTTACCGGCGATCACCGCCTGTACACCCTCTGGCTTCTCGACCGCCGTCTCACTCAGCAGGTAGACCGGCAGATTAAATCCGCTGCGTCTGAGGAGGGCAAGGATGCCGCTGCGACTGTCAGCCGCAGTGATGACGACGGCCGCCACATCGGTAAAATCGGTACTGTCCAGCGCCACAACGCGACGGTGGGTGGACAAGCGGGTGACCAGCTCGCAGCTGGCGGCAATGTGCATGGATTTCATAAGCGCAAATGCCCGTATCGGGAGTGTAAAAATCTCAGACAAGGAAACCTTGCCCAACGATGTGTCCGGGTCTGACGGATTTCAGCTCCGACCGCCGGACATCAGTAAAAGCAGACGCGTCCGATCTTACTGTTGCCCTACAGTGAGCATACGTGTCCTTCACCGCATGGTGAACAGAGGGGTAAGCGTAGCAAGATGAGGCAGCCCGCGCATCTGTGCGCGACGTCGCTGGCGAGATAATGGCAGTGTCGTCATCGGCGGCCTCATATCAGGGAGGAGAAAATTCGCGCAATCATGGCACCTTTCCCGAACAGGCGCAAGATGAAAACCGTATGCACTTATATCACGGATACACAAGCTTTCGCGGCGGGTTAACGTCATAATAATGCGGTTATCAGGGATATTTAACAGGAGTCAGCGTGGTTACAGGACCTTTTATTAACGCCAGCGCGGTGCTGGTCGGCGGTGTGCTGGGCGCCTTGCTCAGTCAACGGTTGCCGGAGCGGATCCGCACATCAATGACCTCAATTTTTGGCCTGGCGTCATTAGGCATCGGCATTTTACTGGTCATTAAGTGCGACAATCTGCCAGTGATGGTGCTGTCGACCCTGGTGGGGACGCTGCTCGGCGAAATATGCAATATGGAAAAAGGCATCAATACGCTGGTCAGTAAGCTCCAGCAGTTGATGTCAGCGAAAGGCAAGAAAAAGGCCTCGGCTCATGACTCTTATATTCAGAGCTATGTGGCGATTATCGTCCTGTTCTGCGCCAGCGGCACCGGCGTCTTCGGCGCCATGCGCGAAGGGATGACTGGCGACGCCAGCATTCTGATTGCTAAAGCGTTTCTCGACTTTTTCACTGCCACCATTTTCGCCTGCACCCTGGGCATTGCCGTCGCCGCCATCAGCGTGCCGATGCTGCTCATCCAGCTGACTCTTGCGGCCTGCGCGGCGATCATTATGCCGCTTACTACCCCGATGATGCTGGCGGATTTCAGCGCCGTCGGCGGTATGCTGCTGGTGGCCACCGGGCTGCGCATCTGCGGGATAAAAATGTTTGCCGTGGTGAATATGCTGCCTGCGCTGGTGCTGGCGATGCCAATTTCAGCGGCCTGGACGCTGTTTTTTGCCTGAAGACGCGTGCTTTTAACGCAATGTGGTGATAGATTGTTCAGTCTGCTGCAAAACAGATAAATTTCGTTGACGAGGCGCGGCGATTACGGTTTAATGCGCCCCGTTGCCCGGATAGCTCAGTCGGTAGAGCAGGGGATTGAAAATCCCCGTGTCCTTGGTTCGATTCCGAGTCCGGGCACCACTATTTAAAGAACCCGCCCAAAAGGCGGGTTTTTGCTTTTCTGCATCCGGACTCTCCATCGAACTTCGTTCGATTATTCGCCGCACAGCGGCTCACCCCTTCGGGGCCAGCGCGACAAGCGCGCTGTTCAACGCCTGCGGCGTTAGTCCGAGTCCGGGCACCACTTATTCAGAGAACCCAGCCTATGGCTGGGTTTTTGCTTTTCTGCGCCCTCTATCCGTGGGTTTCTACCATGCCGTATCCTCTGTGCCATTAAGGCCTATTCCCCATAGAATCTTTTCAAAAATGCATTTTCAGATATCAGATAACACGCTGATTCAAATCGCCATTTTCTCGCCAAAAGCGGCTAAAAACGCTCTTTTCTGGCAATCAATCCGCCCAGGTGGCTACCCTGCTTTCCCTCCAGATGGCCAAATAGCATCTTATATTCCATTTGACGCTAACAGGCAGAGAAATGTTCTTTAAATTACCGTTTTCACAGCTCTACCATGCAAAAATATCTTAAACGAGTGGGTAAATGGTTATGTCACTGTTTCATTCCGTGAGCGACCTGATCGGTCATACTCCCCTGCTCCAGTTGCACAAACTGGATACCGGCCCCTGCAGTCTATTTTTAAAACTGGAAAATCAGAACCCGGGTGGATCAATTAAAGATCGCGTTGCGCTGTCGATGATTAATGAAGCCGAGCGCCAGGGAAAACTGGCGCCCGGAGGAACGATTATCGAAGCCACCGCCGGCAACACCGGCCTCGGCCTGGCGCTGATCGCGGCGCAGAAAAATTACCGGCTGATCCTGGTGGTGCCGGACAAAATGAGCCGCGAGAAAATCTTTCACCTGCGGGCGCTGGGCGCGACGGTGCTGCTCACCCGTTCCGACGTCAATAAAGGCCACCCGGCCTATTATCAGGATTATGCCCGCCGCCTTGCCGATGAAACCCCGGGCGCCTTTTATATCGACCAGTTTAATAACGACGCCAATCCGCTGGCCCATGCCACCTCCACCGCGCCGGAGCTTTATCAGCAGCTGGAGGGCGATATTGACGCCGTCGTTGTCGGCGTCGGCTCCGGCGGCACGCTGGGCGGGCTTCAGGCCTGGTTTGCTGAACACTCGCCGAAAACGGAATTTATTCTCGCCGATCCGGCGGGTTCGATCCTTGCCGATCAGGTTGATACCGGTCGCTATGGCGAAACGGGATCCTGGCTGGTCGAAGGGATCGGCGAAGATTTTATCCCGCCGCTGGCCAGGCTGGAGGGGGTGCATACCGCGTATCGCGTCAGCGACCGCGAAGCGTTCCAGACTGCGCGTCAGCTGCTGCAGGTCGAGGGCGTGCTGGCCGGCTCCTCCACCGGCACCTTGCTCAGTGCCGCGCTGCGCTACTGCCGGGCACAAAGCCGTCCGAAACGGGTGGTGACCTTCGCCTGCGATAGCGGCAATAAATACCTGTCAAAAATGTTCAACGACGACTGGATGCGCCAGCAAGGACTGATCGCCCGGCCCGAACAGGGCGATCTCAGTGATTTTATCGCCCTGCGTCATGATGAAGGCGCCACCGTCACCGCCGCGCCGGACGACACCCTGGCCGCGGTCTTTGCCCGCATGCGGTTGTATGACATCTCCCAACTGCCGGTGCTGCAGGATGGTCGCGTCGTTGGCATCGTCGATGAGTGGGATTTAATCCGCCACGTACAGGGCGATCGCCAACGCTTCTCCCTGCCGGTCAGCGAAGCGATGAGCCGCCATGTTGAAACCCTCGATAAGCAGGCGCCCGAGAGCGCGCTGCAGGCCATTTTCGATCGCGGCCTGGTAGCGGTGATCACTGATAACGCACGTTTTCTTGGTCTGGTCACCCGTAGCGATGTACTGACCGCCTGGCGTAACCGACTTGCACAATAAGGAATTTTTTATGTCATCTATCCACACCCTGAGCGTACATAGCGGAACCTTCACCGACAGCCACGGCGCAGTGATGCCGCCGATTTATGCTACCTCCACTTTTGCTCAGCCGGCGCCGGGGCAGCATACCGGCTATGAATATTCCCGCAGCGGGAACCCTACCCGCCACGCGCTGGAGACGGCGATCGCCGACCTGGAAAACGGCACGCGCGGCTACGCGTTCGCCTCCGGGCTGGCCGCCATCTCCACCGTACTGGAGCTGCTGGATAAGGACAGTCACCTGGTGGCGGTCGATGATGTGTATGGCGGCACTTACCGCCTGCTGGAAAACGTTCGCCGCCGTAGCGCTGGTCTGCAGGTGAGCTGGGTGAAACCTGACGACCTGAAGGGGATTGAAGCGGCGATCCGCCCCGATACGCGCATGATCTGGGTGGAAACGCCCACCAACCCGCTGCTGAAGCTGGCGGATCTCAGCGCCATCGCCGCCATCGCGCGACGCCATAACCTGATCAGCGTCGCCGACAACACCTTCGCCTCGCCGGCGATCCATCGCCCGCTGGAGCATGGGTTTGATATTGTGGTGCACTCCGCGACCAAGTACCTCAACGGCCATTCCGATGTCGTCGCCGGCCTGGCAGTGGTTGGCGATAACTCCGACCTCGCGGAAAAGCTTGGCTATCTGCAGAATGCGGTAGGCGGTGTACTCGACCCGTTCAGCAGCTTCCTGACGCTACGTGGTATCCGTACTCTGGCGCTGCGGATGGAGCGCCACAGCGCGAACGCGCTGCAGCTCGCCGAATGGCTGGAACAGCAGCCGGAAGTGGAGCGAGTCTGGTTCCCCTGGCTGGCCTCGCACCCGCATCATCAGCTGGCGCGCCAGCAAATGGCGCTGCCCGGCGGCATGATTTCGGTGGTGGTGAAGGGCGATGAAGGTTACGCCGAGCGCATCATCAGCAAGCTGCGCTGGTTTACGCTTGCGGAGAGCCTGGGCGGCGTGGAGAGTCTGGTGAGCCAGCCCTTTAGCATGACCCATGCCTCGATCCCGCTGGAGAAACGTCTGGCGAACGGCATCACGCCGCAGTTGATCCGCCTGTCGGTGGGGATCGAAGATCCCAACGATCTGATTGCCGACTGGCAGCAGGCGCTGCGGGAGGAGTGATTATTCCGACGCGCGGGTCATTGTCAGCGCGTCGGCCATTCCCTGCTGAAGATGGGCGATAAACTGCGTCAGCTTCGGCAGGGGCCGACGATCCTGGCGCCAGAGCAGATGCACGGGTCTCGGCTGCGGGGTCCAGGCCTCCAGCACCCGCACCAGGCTGCCGCTGGCCAGTGCATCGGCCAGCAGCACCTCCGGCTGCATCAGCAGCCCGGCCCCGGCGATCGCCGCCTGGCGCAGCGCGTAGCCATCATTGCAGCGTAAAATCGCATCGCGTTTCCAGCGCACTTCCCCCTCCATGCCCGGCAGCCGCCACTCGTTGCGGGCGGTCCAGACCGTATGGGACAGGCAGAGATGATCGGCGAGATCCTCTGGCGTCCCGGGGGTCCCGTAACGCGCCAGATAAGCCGGCGCGGCGCAGATCACCATCCGATACGGCGCCAGATAGCGGGCCACCAGATCCTCCTGATGGATCTCGCCAATGCGGATCGCCAGATCGACCCCCTCATCCACCAGATCGACCATCCGGTTAGTCAGATCAAGCTCCACCCGGACCGCAGGCCAGGCCTGCAGGAAGGTGGCGGTCAGGGGCGCGATCACGCTGGCGCCAAACGAGGTGGGGGCGCTCACTCGCAGGGTGCCGGCGGGCGCCAGCCGCAGCCGCTCGACCGCGCTTTCGGCGATGGAGACCTGCTCCATCACCCGTTTCGCTTCGTCAAAATAGACCCGCCCGGCGTCGGTGAGGCTCTGGCGTCGGGTGTTACGCTCCAGCAGACGCGTCGCCAGCTGGCTTTCCAGCTGGGCGATATATTTCCCGACCATCACCGCCGACAGCCCCAGGCGCGACGCCGCCCCGGTAAAGCTGCCACACTCCACCACGGCAATAAACGTCTCCATCCCTCGTAACTTATCCATATTGCTAACCTCTGGTTAGTAATGTTCTAACTTTTAACCAGTTTATCCGATATTCGTTTTATTAAAGAATAGCCTCTCACCTCATCAGGAGACAGCCATGAAAATTATCGTTATCGGTGCCAGCGGCACCATCGGTCGTGCGGTCAGCGAAGAGCTGAGCCAGAGGCATGACGTTATCCGCGTCGGCCGCACCCGGGGGGATTATCAGGTTGATATCACCTCGCAGGAGAGCGTCCAGGCGCTGTTTGCCCAAACGGGCGAAGTAGATGCGATTGTCTCCACCACCGGCAATCTGCACTTTGGGCCGTTAAGCACCATGACCGACAGTCAGTTCAACCTCGGGCTGCAGGACAAGCTGCTGGGGCAAATTCGCCTGGCGCTGATCGGGCAGCATTTCCTGCGTGAGGGCGGGTCGATTACCCTGGTCAGCGGTATTGTCGCCCAGGAGCCCATTGCTCAGGGGGTCAATGCCACGACGGTCAACGCCGGTCTGGAAGGCTTTGTGCGCGCCGCCGCCTGCGAACTGCCGCGCGGGATCCGCATCAATCTCATTAGCCCCACCGTGCTCAGCGAGTCGCTGGCGGCCTACGGCGACTTTTTCCCGGGCTTTGCCAGCGTCCCCGCCGCCACCGTGGCGCAGGCCTATCGCCGCAGCATTGAAGGCGTTCAGACCGGCCGCATCTACCCGGTCGGCTACTAGCCTGTGCCGGCCCGCCGGGGCCGGCGCTTACATCAAGCCGTCATTGCAGGTACACTGACGGCTGATTGTCTCCGGCCGAAAAACTGATGTTGAAAAAATTACCTTTTATTATCCCGCTTTTGGCGCTTATCGCGCTGCTGGTCTGGTGGTTCACCCCGCATTACACCGCAGATGAAGAAGCCTACTACCGGGCAGTCTTTTGCATGATCGATCATGACGACAGCCGCCAGTTCCTCCACGATATGCAAAATATCGTCGAAGGGGGAAATTCTGACTATGCGTTGCATAAAACCCATTACCTGCCGGCGCTGGGGCAGCGGATGCTGGACACTTGGCACCAGCTCAGCGCGCAGGAGCAGCAAACACTGGGCGAAGATCGGCAGCGCTGTGGCGAGATATTGCGCGAAAAACAGCAGGGAAAATCATCCTGATGGGGGGCGAAATCGCAGTATATCTTCAGCGTCGAATGAGATTGTGCTGTTGATGACCAGATGACTGCCACAAAACACCCCGCCCTTGCGGGGCCGCGATATGACGTTTTTTTCTGCAGCGACATACTATAAAAAGTAGTTGATCTGGTACGAACTAACTCTTATTTTGCTTCTCAGTTTTCAAAATGAGATAAAACTGATGCCAGTCATTATTGCCAGTAGTATTAAAGAAGCCAAAGCGTTGATTAACGGTGGGAAATACAGAGAAATTATTCTCAACTTCGATATTGATGCCGATGACTTTTTCTCTCTCGCCAGCCATTCTGCTGGGACAAAAATCTCCATCTCCGACCGAAACGATCGCTCTCCGGTAAACTCAGAAAAATAATTAACCCGCGAGGGACGTTTATGTGGTTGTTTATTGGCACCTTTGCGGTTGCTTTTCTCGCATCGCTGATGCTGGTCTGGCTGGATGACCGGATCGCCGAAACAGATTGATCCTGGGACTGGACGCTAACGTCAGTTCCTCCCGCTCTCGTCGCGAAGGGCTGTGCGCCATCGTTAAGCGGCGCACAGCAGAGTCGTTACAGGGAGGCCGCCAGCCGCTCTACGGCCGTCAGCAACCCGGCCTCTGACACCGTGGAGTAGGAGAGACGCAGAGTACGGGTATCCGGCTTATCGTGATAGAACGCTTCGCCAGGAACGTAGACCACGCCGTTTTCCAGCGTTTTCTTCATCCATTCCATGGTATCGAACGGATAGCGGAAACGCGCCCACAGGAACATGCCACCCTGCGGGCGGCTGAATTCCAGGTGCTCGCCAAGGCGGCTTTCCAGCGCGTCGGCCAGCGCCACACACTTCTTGCGGTAGTCTTCGCGAATCAACGCGATCTGGTTCTCCAGCCGGTTCATGCCGAGGTACTCCGCGGTAATCACCTGCGACAGCATATTGGTATGCAGATCCGCCGCCTGCTTCACGATCACCGTCTGCTGCGCCAGCCAGTCCGGCATCACGACCCAGCCGATGCGCATCCCCGGCGCGAGGATCTTCGAAAAGGTCGAGGTGTAGACCACCTGATCTTCACAGCCCAGCTCAACCGCGTGCTGATAGAGCGGGCGTCGAACGGCGTCAGTGAAGCTAATTTCGCCATAGGGATCGTCTTCCAGAATGACGAAGTCATATTTTTTCGCCAGCTCAACCAGCCGGCGACGACGCGTCTCGCTCAGCGTTTTGCCGCCGGGGTTGCCGAACGTCGGCACCAGATAAACGGCTTTGACGCGGGTGGTCTCCAGCAGGTCGGCCAGCTGATCCACCAGCATCCCGTCATCATCGGTGTCGACGCTGAGGATATTGGCCTGCGCCAGCTGAAACACCTGCAGCGCCGCCAGATAGGTGGGACGTTCAACGACGACTGTGTCGCCCGGATCGAGCAGCGTACGGGCAACGATATCCAGCGATTGCTGCGAGCCGGAGGTGATATAGACCTGGGCGGGAGAACAGGTCACGCCACGGGCGTGGCAGATTTCACTCACCGCCTGACGTAGCGGCGGGTAGCCCTCCGTCAGACCGTACTGGAATGCGTCATGAAAACGTTCGCTCATCACCTTCTGCACCGCCAGCTCCAGGCCTGCGGTATCAAACAGTTCCGGGGCCGGAATGCCGCCGCCAAGCGAGATCACGCCGGGCAGTTTACTGTGCTTGAGAAGTTCGCGGACGGCGGAGGGCTTGAGTTCACCCGCGCGGGCGGCGAGACGCCGATCGTGCATACTATTTTCCTTTTCTGTCTTGTTGTTGTGTTAATTATCTTCGCTTCGTTGCAGGTGTTCCCCGGCGGCGCGTACCATGCCGGGGCTATCCTTTTCAGTACGTTGTCATCCGGACCGGGGTAAGCCGCTATCCGGGTTGCGTACATCACGCTTTGTCTTTCAATACGACAAGCGGCTCGATATCGCTCTCTTTTTTCACCACCAGCGACGTATCGCCGCGCAGACAGGTACCGCCGTAATTACCGCCAACGGTAAACGTGCACACCTGAATGTACTTACCGTCGACTTTCGGCAAGCACCACAGCTGCTGGTAGATATTCTTGCGATCGACAAACTGGCCGCTGGTCTTATCCAGAACCTCATCCTGAGGACCGATCAAATCGATATTGTTCCCGCAGCGTCCGGAAATGGGCTTAACCGCGTAGCCGGTTTTCGCCAGCTCGTCGTTAACCACAAAATCGGTATCCAGCAGATAGCGATGATGCGGGAACAGCGACCACAGCACCGGCAGAATCGCTTTGTTGCCCGGGATCACCGTCCACAGGGGTTCGAATACCAATACTTCAGGACGCAGCAGGACGTCAATCAGTCGCACCTCATTCTGCGGATGTCCGGTACGAATCGGCACCGCCGCGTACTCATCAGCGCTGACTTCGCGCACCTGCTCAATGGCGGTTTCCCATGCCCAGGTTTTCCAGACGCAGTTGACCAGCCGCCCGTCAGCGTCAATCAGCTGGCCGGCAGCATCCCAGCGCAGCTCATCAAGGCCAAAGAGAATTTTGCTCTCAAAACCGGCCTGGGTCAGCGAACGCTGGATAAATTTCGCGTGGTAATTCTCTTCCAGATCTTTGTCCTGCATGATGTGCACGAAAGGCCGCGCCCGGCTGTGTTTCCACGCCCCCGCCAGCTCATCGAGCAGACCTTCCGCCGGATTGTGGCCGGTGCCGTAGTAGCCCTGCTTCAGCCACTGCTCAAGGATCAGCCCGCCTTCGGTATGGCAGGAGGCGGAGTCGGCATTGTACTCGTACACCTTCAGCCCGCGCTCGTCCATGCAGAAATCCATGCGCCCGGTGATCATATGATGACGACGGCGCTGCCAGGAGAGACGCAGACGCGGCCAGAGGATTTTCGGGATATCAAACAGCGCCAGCAGGTTATCATCCTTCATCACCTTATCGGTGGCGTGCAGATACATCAGGTGCAGCTCGTTAGTCGCTTTGATCAGCTCCTGTTCGGCGCTTTCGCTGATGGTGAAATACTGGTAGGGATCCTGGTTGATGAAATGGCCGTTGGCCGCCACGTAGGCTTTCTGCAGCGGATCTTTCTCGTTCAGCCATTTGCCGCGGAACTGGCCGTTGTTCGGCAGCCGCGCGCCTTTGATCGCCATCGCCTCACCCGGCAGCACCGGCTGCGGCAGGCTGTGTTCGGTATCGGCGGTCTGGATCATCCAGCCTAAAATTTCGGTATCGGTAAAGGTATCTTTGATGGTGTACCGGCCGGCGTTGACCTCAAGGGTCAGCTCGCGGGTCCACTGCTGGCCCTGCGGCAGCGGCGAGTGAATGACGTTCTGTTCGGCGATACGCACTTTATTGCCGACAAGCTGGGTGATCACCGCGACGTGGCCGGTGTGCTTAAACTCGCCTCCCTTCTGCCAGATCAGTAACGAACCGGCGATGGGCGGACGGCGGGAACCGTTGGCGAAGGCCTGCAGCGGCAGAATATTGTCATTGACCACTTCACGCAGGAAACGCAGGGAGAAGATTTCATACGCCATCCCCACATCGGTAAAGACAAACCCGTAGGTCAGGAACAGAAAGCGGCGTGCAAACTCGACGCACTGCCATTTATGTCCCATATACTCATTATCGATGTAGCTGCGAAAGGTCGCGTCATCCGGATAGTCTTGCGGATTTAAGCTACTGTAATTCGATGAATAAATCGCCACGCCGCCGGGTGCGTAGCCTAACAATGTCCCAAACGGGGCGTCACTGCTTGTCGATCCTTTGCTCATTTAGCCTGACCTCAAATTAATGCAGCCCGGGCAGTTGGCGAAACAAAACTCCCTCTTCTTATCCTGCCGCAGGCACTTACCAGACAGAGGTGTAACGATGATACCACTCATTCGTTTCGCTAATCGTGCCGTTAAGGAAAATAACCCTGCAGCCGGAAGCAAAAGTGATATCGTTATCGGTGATATAACAAAAAAACAACGCAACATCAGGAGTCGACAATGAGCACACCCTCGCATCTGAATGCCCAACCGCTGGTCTGGGGACACGGCCCGCGGACGTTTGAGGTGTTCCTTGAGCCCACCTGCCCCTACTCTGTCCGCGCGTTTAATAAACTCGACGACCTGCTTGATGAGGTCGGCGCCGATAACGTCACCATCAAGATACGCCTGCAGTCGCAGCCGTGGCATCTGTTCTCCGGGGTTATCGTCCGCTGCATCCTCGCCGCGTCCACCCTGCCGCACGGTAGAGAGCAGGCGCATAAGGTGATGCAGGCCGTGGCCGACCATCGGGAAGAGTTTGAGTTTACCCATCACTGCAGCGGGCCGAACATGAACGCCACGCCGCAGCAAATCATTGAACGCATTGAACGTTACAGTCACGTGCTGCTGGGGGCCGCCTTTGCCCGCCCGGAGCTGCAGGACGTGATCAAGTGGCACAGTAAATACGCCCGTCAGAACGGCATCCACGTCTCGCCGACCTTTATGGTCAATGGCCTGGTGCAGCCGGATCTGGGCAGCGGCGATGATGTCAGCGTGTGGGCTGCGCGCATTATGGCCTGAGGTCACCTGCTACACTTTTTGTACATCCACGAAAAAGGCAAACCAGCATGTCAGAGCAAAACTACCAGCCACCAAAAGTGTGGGAATGGAAGCAAAACAGCGGCGGCGCGTTCGCCAATATCAACCGTCCCGTTTCCGGCGCGACCCATGAACGCGTCCTGCCGGTCGGCACCCATCCGCTCCAGCTATACTCACTGGGCACGCCCAACGGCCAGAAGGTGACCATCATGCTGGAGGAGCTGCTGGCGCTGGGCGTCAGCGGCGCGGAGTACGACGCCTGGCTGATACGCATCGGCGAAGGCGATCAGTTTTCCAGCGGCTTTGTTGACATCAACCCGAACTCGAAGATCCCAGCCCTCAGCGACCACTCCACCACGCCGCCGACCCGGGTATTTGAGTCCGGCAACATTCTTCTCTATCTGGCGGAAAAATTTGGCTTCTTCCTGCCGAAAGATCCTGCAGGTCGCACCGAAACCCTCAACTGGCTGTTCTGGCTGCAGGGCGCGGCGCCGTTCCTTGGCGGCGGCTTCGGCCACTTCTATAACTATGCGCCGGTGAAGATCGAGTACGCGATCGACCGCTTTACGATGGAAGCCAAACGCCAGCTCGACGTGCTGGACAAACAGCTCGCCCGTGGTCGCTATGTGGCTGGAGAGGAGTACACCATCGCCGATATGGCTATCTGGCCGTGGTACGGCAACGTGGTGCTGGGCAATGTCTATAACGCGGCGGAGTTTCTCGACGCCGGGAGCTATAAAAACGTGCTGCGCTGGGCGCAGGATGTCGGCAACCGTCCGGCCGTCAAGCGCGGACGCATCGTCAACCGCACCAACGGCCCGCTCAATGAGCAGCTGCATGAGCGCCACGACGCCCGCGACTTTGACACCCAAACGGAAGATAAGCGCCAGGCGTAAGGTCTTTACCCTTTCCCGCTGACGGGAAAGGGCACACACCACAGGACGGCTCCGCCTGCGAAGCCGTCCTGTTTAGCTTTCCAGCCGATATCCCGCCAGAAAATAGCGCATCGCCATACCCGAATCCCCTTCTTTGAAGAAATCCATCACCATATCTCTGTCAAGGCCATAGCGACGGGTCAGGATCCCCGCCTCCCACGCACTGAGCTGGCGGTCGCCGGTTTTTTCAAACATGCGGTGCGAGTAACCGAGCACAAACCCGCGTTTATAGTCGGCGCAAAAATTCACCGCATGCGCGGCGGTGTCAGCATAGGATGCCTGTAGCCCCGCCATTAAGCCTTTTCCAAAATGATTTTCCATCGCGCCCTCCAATCGCTATATAATAAATTATATAGCGTTTTTTTGAGCGAGCGGTAGCGCTATTTATGTCGTTTGCGCTAGCGTAAATACTTCTCAAACCATGCCAGCGTTCGTTGCCAGGCCAGATCAGCCGCAGCCCGATCGTAGCGCGGCGTGGAATCATTATGAAAGCCGTGATTCACGCCCTGATAGAGATAGGCCTCGTAAACTTTATGGTGTTCCTTCAACGCCTGTTCATAGGCGGGCCAGCCTTCATTAATGCCGCTATCGAGGCCGGCATAGTGCAGCAGCAGCGGCGCTTTAATTTTATCGACCTCCTTCAGCGGCGGCTGGCGGCCGTAAAACGGCACCGCGCAGGCTAGCTCCGGGATCGCCACCGCCGCCGCGTTGCTGATGCCGCCGCCGTAACAAAAACCGGTGATACCGACCTTCCCCGTCGCCTGTGGATGCTTCGCCATAAACGCGACCGCCGCAAAAAAATCATTCATCAGCTTCACGGGATCGACTTTCTGCTGTAGCAAGCGGCCTTCATCATCATTCCCCGGATAGCCGCCGACGGAGCTCAGGCCATCAGGCGCCAGCGCGATATATCCCGCTTTCGCTACCCGCCGGGCTACGTCTTCAATGTAGGGATTCAGGCCTCGGTTCTCATGTACCACCACAACGGCGGGCGCTTTGTCGGCTATTTTCGTCAGCGTCACCAGGTAAGCCCGCACTTCGCCGTGGCCGTCAGGAGAGGGATAATGAATATACTCCGGACGGATATCCGGATCGGTGAACAGTACCTGCTCTGCCAGGGCATAGTCGGGCTTCAGCAGATTAAACAGCGCCAGCGCGGTCATCCCGCCGACAGTATATTTCCCCGCCAGCTGGAGAAACTCGCGTTTGCTGATTTTGCCGTGGGCATAGTAGTCATAATACTCGAGCAGCTGCTGCGGGAAATCTTTGGCCGTTAATCGCGTCATCACCCTGCCTCCGTTGTTAAGCGCCCTTTAAGCAAAGCAGAAGCCCGGACATACGCCAGCGCAGAGAAGCAGAAACGGGGGAGAAAAAAGCCCAGCGGCTAACACCGCCGGGAGAGAAGAGATCAGTGTTTCACTTTGTTCAGACGATCGAGATAGCCCATCACAAAGGCCGAAAGGACGAAGGTCAGGTGGATAATCACGTACCACATCAGCTTGTTGTCCGGCACATTTTTCGCATCCATAAACACCCGCAGCAGGTGGATAGATGAGATCGCCACAATTGACGCCGCGACTTTATTCTTCAGAGAGGTGGCGTCCATTTTACCGAGCCAGCTCAGCTTCTCTTTCCCTTCATTGATATCCAGCTGCGACACGAAATTTTCATAGCCCGAGAACATCACCATCACCAGCAGGCCACCCACCAGGGTCATGTCCACCAGCGACAGCAGCGTCAGGATCAATTCCGACTCGCTGACGCTGAAGATATGCGGCAGAACGTGGACGATCTCCTGAAAAAATTTGATGGTCAGCGCAACCAGCCCCAGCGAAAGGCCAAAATAAACCGGTGCCAGCAGCCAGCGCGAAGTGTACATAGCGTTTTCCAGAAAGCGTTCCATATAATCCTGTTAGTTAACAAAAAGAAGCGACATTATATCTCAGACAGATAACGTGATGGCAACGCCAGGCCAACACGTCGCCGACAAACGGCCATAAAAAAAGGCCGGCGCGTGGCCAGCCTTTCAGAAGCGTCATCGGATTATTTGGCTTTGACGGTCTCTTCGCCCACCAGCCCGATCTTGAGATAGCCCGCCTGATGCAGGGTATCCATCACTTTCATCATCGTCTCGTAATCGACGGTTTTATCCGCGCGGAAGAAGACGGTGGTATCTTTTTTGCCGGCAGTCAGGCTATCCAGAGCGTTAATCATATTCGCTTCGGTCACCGGGTCGTTGCCAAGGAACATACTCTTATCCGCCTTCACCGACAGATAGATAGGTTTTTCCGGTCGCGGTTGCGGCTGGCTGGAAGAGGCCGGCAGATTCACCTTTACGTCAACCGTCGCCAGCGGCGCAGCCACCATAAAGATAATCAGCAGAACCAGCATGACGTCGATAAACGGCGTCACGTTGATCTCATGCATTTCGCCGTTATCGTCCAGATTTTCATTAAGACGCATCGCCATAGCCGATCAACCTACCCGTAATTTCTGCGCGCTGCGCACCGGCTTCACACCGCTGGCGCTGAGGTCCAGGTCGCGACTTTGCAGCAGCAGCACCTGAGCGGCGACGTCGCCGAGCGAGGCCTTGTAGCTGCCGATCATGCGGGCGAAGATGTTATAGATGACTACCGCCGGGATGGCGGCGAACAGGCCGATGGCCGTCGCCAGCAGCGCTTCCGCGATGCCCGGGGCTACCACCGCAAGGTTAGTGGTCTGCGTCTGGGCGATACCGATAAAGCTGTTCATGATGCCCCAGACGGTGCCAAACAGCCCCACGAACGGCGAAATGGCGCCGATGGTGGCCAGATAACCGTTGCCGCGCCCCATATGACGACCGACGGCCGCGACGCGACGCTCAAGGCGGAAACCGGTTCGTTCCTTGATGCCTTCGTTGTCTTCTGCACCGGCGGAGAGTTCAAGTTCGTTCTGCGCTTCATTGATAAGCTGGGTGGTCAGGCTTTTCGCTTCAAAGGCGCTGGCGATATCGCTGGCCTGATCGAGAGAGCGGGCTTCTGCCAGCTGCTGCTGTTCACGTTTGAGGCGACGCTTGCTGGCGAGGATTTCCGCCCCCTTGCCGAAAAAGATGGCCCAGGTGACGACCGACGCCAGAATCAGGCCAATCATCACCACCTTAACGACAATATCGGCATGATGATACATACCCCAAACGGATAGATCCGCCTGCATCAAATTATTACCCACGCTCTATCTCCACGACGATAATCACAAAATCTGCCCACAATAATATCAAAACGACATCGAATTGATAGTGGTTCTCATTAGTATTTACACTGTGCAGCAAATCACGTTTATTTTCCTTGCGCTCACGCAGTAAAAAAGCGGCTTACCGCGGGCCTGGTAAAATTTTCGCCTGTATCGGCGCCGCGCTGGTACAGAAAAGAAGATTCATGCTAGTTTAGACGTCCAGACGTATAAAAACAGGTTCATCAACATGGCTGATAAACATCTTGATACCGCGCTGGTCAACGCCGGGCGGAGCAAAAAATATACCCAGGGCTCAGTGAACAGCGTGATCCAGCGCGCTTCATCGCTGGTTTTCGACACCGTAGAAGCCAAAAAACATGCCACCCGCAACCGGGCCAACGGCGAGCTGTTCTACGGACGCCGCGGCACCCTGACTCACTTCTCGCTGCAGGAAGCGATGTGCGAGCTGGAAGGCGGCGCCGGCTGCGCCCTCTTCCCCTGCGGCGCGGCCGCGGTGGCCAACACCATCCTGGCGTTTGTCGAGCAGGGCGACCATGTGCTGATGACCAATACCGCCTATGAGCCAAGCCAGGATTTTTGTACCAAAATTCTCGCTAAACTCGGCGTCACCACCAGCTGGTTCGATCCACTCATCGGCGCCGATATTGCCCATCTTATTCGGCCGGAGACCCGCGTGGTGTTCCTTGAATCGCCCGGCTCCATCACCATGGAAGTGCATGATGTGCCTGCGATTGTCGCCGCCGTGCGTCAGGTTGCCCCGGAAGCGATTATCATGATCGATAACACCTGGGCGGCGGGGATCCTGTTTAAAGCGCTGGATTTTGGCATCGACATTTCCATTCAGGCAGCCACCAAATACCTGATCGGCCACTCAGACGGCATGGTCGGCACCGCGGTGGCGAATGCGCGCTGCTGGGCGCAGCTGCGTGAGAATGCCTACCTGATGGGGCAAATGCTGGACGCCGATACCGCCTATATGACCAGCCGCGGTCTGCGCACCCTGGGCGTGCGCCTGCGTCAGCACCATGAAAGCAGCCTGCGCATCGCTGAGTGGCTGGCGCAACATCCGCAGGTGGCGCGGGTAAACCACCCCGCCCTGCCCGGCAGTAAAGGCCATGAATTCTGGAAGCGCGACTTCACCGGCAGCAGCGGTCTGTTCTCGTTTGTGCTCAACAAACGTCTTAGCGACGCCGAGCTGGCCGAGTACCTCGACAATTTCAGCCTGTTCAGCATGGCCTACTCGTGGGGCGGCTTTGAATCGCTCATTCTGGCCAATCAGCCGGAGCAAATCGCCCATATTCGGCCGGAGGCTGAAGTGGATTTCAGCGGCACGCTGATCCGCCTGCACATTGGTCTCGAAAATGTTGACGATCTGCAGGCGGATTTAGCAGCGGGCTTCGCGCGTATCGTGTAAAGTGACAGTCAGTGGCAACAATGGCGGACGTTTTTTATCGAAGCGGCCGCTTTTGTTGCGCCCGGGATCAAGGTGCTCGGGTCTCTTCAGGAGTACACTAGTCAACAATACGGTACCACTTAGGAAAGTCCATGGTTGTCATTCAAGAGATTGTCGCCGCGCTGTGGCAACATGATTTTGCCGCATTGGCGAACCCTCACGTTGTGGGCGTTGTATATCTGGTTATGTTCGCCACCCTGTTTCTGGAAAACGGGCTGCTGCCCGCGTCCTTTTTACCGGGAGACAGCCTGCTGCTGCTCGCCGGCGCGCTGATTGCTAAAGGCGTCATGGACTTTGTGCCCACTATCGCCATTCTGACCGCCGCCGCCAGCCTCGGCTGCTGGCTGAGCTATGTGCAGGGGCGCTGGCTGGGTAATACGCAAACGGTGAAAGGCTGGCTGGCGCATCTGCCGCATAAGTACCATCAGCGCGCCACCTGTATGTTTGATCGCCACGGTCTGCTGGCGCTGCTCGCTGGCCGCTTTCTGGCGTTTGTCCGCACTCTGCTGCCAACCATGGCGGGGATTTCCGGCCTGCCGAACCGCCGCTTTCAGTTCTTCAACTGGCTGAGCGCCCTGCTGTGGGTCGGCGTGGTCACCGGTCTTGGCTATGCGCTGAGCATGATCCCGTTTGTGAAGCGCCATGAAGATCAGGTGATGACCTGCCTGATGATCCTGCCGATTGTCCTGCTGCTCGCGGGCCTGCTCGGCACACTGTTCGTGGTTATCAAAAAGAAATACTGCAGCGCCTGACGGCCACCTGCCGGGGGGCCTGCGCCCGCCCGGCCTGCCCTCTCGATATTACACGCCCTGCATCGTGCGAATACGTGCAGCATCTTCCCCGGGCGTCATACCGAAGTAGCGCTTAAACTCACGGCTGAACTGCGAAGGGCTTTCATACCCCACCCGCATCGCCGCCGCGCTGGCCTTCATGCCGTCATGGATCATCAGCATGCGCGCCTTGTGCAAACGGTAGGTTTTCAGATACTGCAGCGGTGAGGTACTGGTCACTGATTTAAAATTATGGTGAAACGCTGACACGCTCATATTCGCTTCCGCCGCCAGCTGATCGACGCTCAGGTTTTCAGTGTACTGGCTCTCAATATGTTTCAGCACGCGGCTTATCAGACTGAAGTGGGTCTGCCGGCTGACCAGCGCCAGCAGTGCGCCGCCGCAGGGGCCCGTCAGCACATAGTAGAGGATTTCGCGGATAATCTGCTTGCCAAGAATACGGGCATCCAGCGGCCGATCCATAACGTCGAGCAGCCGTTCGGCAGCGCACAAAATATCTTCTGAAAGCACCGCCGAATTTATCCCGCTGGAGGCGACGGCGGGCTGAAACAGCGGATCCTCACCAATATCCATCAGGAGTTCCTGCAGCTGCAGGATATCGACGTTCAGACGCATCCCGGCGAGGGGCACCTCGGGGGTCGCAAAGGTTTCGCACTCGAAGGGCAGCGGCACGGTCAGCAGCAGATATTCATTTGTGTCGTAGCGAAATGTCCGTTCATTGATATAACCAATTTTATGGCCGGAAAAGAGAAAAACGATCCCCGGCAGGTACATCACCGGCGTCCGGGTACCCGGCTGCGTCCCATACAGCAGGCGGACGTCAGGCAGCAGCGAACTTAACAGTTCGTGCTTATCTTTCAGATGGTTAACCTTCTCTGTCAATATCTGACATATCTGTGCGTGTTGCATTGCCACCGTCCCTCCCGATGTTTCTTCACCCGTACATTGTGCGCAGGCTGGCGAGAATTCTCCAGCCACATGGAGAAATAGGCAAGACATCGGCAGAAATGTGCATTGAGGGTCAACGGCGCCAGGACCACAATAACCGTCATCTGGCAGCGGTATCGTCCCTGTCGGCGGTTTTACTCTTTTGAGGACACTAGCAATGAATAATTTTGACCTGCATACCCCAACCCGCATTCTGTTTGGTAAAGGCGCGATTGAAAAGTTGCGTGAACAGATCCCGGCGGAGGCTCGCGTACTGATCACCTACGGCGGCGGCAGCGTGAAAAAAACGGGCGTCCTGGATCAGGTACTCACCGCCCTGAATGGCCTGGATGTCCTTGAATTTGGCGGCATCGAGCCGAACCCGTCTTACGAAACCCTGATGAACGCCGTGAAGCTCGCCCGTGAAGAGAAGGTCACTTTCCTGCTGGCGGTCGGCGGCGGTTCAGTCCTGGATGGCACCAAGTTCATCGCCGCGGCGGCCCATTACGACGTCGCTATCGATCCGTGGGAAATTCTGGAAACTTATGGCAATAAGATCGCCAGCGCCATTCCAATGGGTTCGGTTCTGACTCTTCCGGCGACCGGTTCTGAATCAAACAAAGGGGCGGTCATTTCGCGGAAAACCACCGGCGACAAACGCGCGTTTATGTCTTCGCACGTTCAGCCGCAGTTCGCGATCCTCGATCCGGTTTACACTTATACTCTGCCGCCGCGCCAGGTCGCCAACGGCGTGGTTGACGCCTTCGTCCATACCGTTGAACAGTACGTCACCTACCCGGTTGACGGCAAAATTCAGGACCGTTTCGCCGAAGGCATTCTGCTGACGCTGGTGGAAGATGGCCCCAAAGCGCTGCAGGAGCCAGAGAACTACGATGTGCGCGCCAATATTATGTGGGCGGCGACGCAGGCGCTGAACGGTCTTATCGGCGCAGGCGTGCCGCAGGACTGGGCGACGCATATGCTCGGCCACGAACTGACGGCGATGCACGGCCTGGATCACGCCCAGACGCTGGCTATCGTTCTGCCGGCGCTGTGGAATGAGAAGCGCGACAGCAAACGTGCGAAACTGCTGCAGTATGCCGAGCGCGTGTGGAATATCACCGAGGGTTCCGACGACCAACGTATTGATGCCGCCATCGCCGCGACGCGCCAGTTCTTCGAGCAGATGGGTGTGCCGACCCGTCTCTCCGATTACGGTCTCGACGGTAGCTCCATCCCGGCGCTGCTGGCGAAACTGGAAGAGCACGGCATGACCAAACTGGGCGAACATCAGGATATCACGCTGGACGTCAGCCGCCGTATTTACGAGGCAGCCCGCTAATTTATCCCCGCCTGATTCACCTCTCCTTACGTTAAACAAACGTCGGGGAGAGGTGTTTTTACTACCGTTTTTAGCTATTTCGTCCAGACTTAATGCTACCCCTCGGCGGATTCTGCCTCGCCGAGTTCATTAACAGGAGGAAGGCATGACACATCCAACCGTTATAAAACTACACGACGGCAACCTGATGCCGCAGCTGGGTCTCGGCGTGTGGAAAGCTGGCAACGAGGAAGTCGTCTCTGCCATTCATAAGGCGCTGGAAGTCGGTTATCGCTCTTTTGACACCGCCGCCGCGTACCAAAATGAGGCTGGCGTCGGCAACGCGCTGCACAGCGCAGGCGTCAATCGCGATGAGCTCTTTATCACCACCAAACTGTGGAACGACGATCAAAAACGGCCGCACGAGGCGCTGAAAGAGAGTCTCAGCAAGCTGAAGCTGGACTATGTGGATCTCTATTTAATCCACTGGCCTGTGCCGGCGATCGGCCATTACGTCGAGGCCTGGCAGGCGCTGATCGAACTGCAACAGCAGGGGCTGGCAAAAAGTATCGGCGTGTGTAATTTCCAGGTCCCGCATCTGCAGAAGCTGATTGATGAAACTGGCGTCGCCCCGGCGATCAACCAGATTGAGCTCCATCCGCTGCTGCAGCAGCGTCAGCTGCACGCCTGGAACGCCACCCACAAGATCCAGACCGAATCCTGGAGCCCGCTGGCCCAGGGCGGTAAAGGGGTTTTCGATCAGAAAGTCATCCACCAGCTCGCCGATAAATACGGCAAAACGCCGGCGCAGATCGTCATCCGCTGGCATCTTGATAGCGGTCTGGTGGTGATCCCGAAATCAGTGACGCCGTCGCGTATCGCCGAGAACTTTAACGTCTGGGATTTCCGTCTCGACAAAGACGAACTCAGCGAAATCGCCAAGCTGGACCAGGGCAAGCGTTTAGGGCCCGATCCGGATCAGTTTGGCGGCTAACATGTAAAAAAGCCGGATAGCGCTGACGCCTGTCCGGCTCTCCAACCGGCCCGGTCAGCAAAACGCTACCGGGCACAACGTCAGGCTTAACGCCCGGCGACTTTACCGCGTTTGACGGGCTTTTTCGCCGTCGCTTCACCGTTAGAACGCTGATGCACAATTGGCGTGTGCTTGGTCAGTGCCGGGCGAGTATGGCGGTTCTGGCGACGCGCTTCGCGCATCTCATCCAGCGTCGGGGCTGGCACCAGGCAGTCGCGACGTGAGCCAATCAGGTGCTTCTTGCCCATCGACTCCAGCGCCTGACGGATCAGCGGCCAGTTTGCCGGATCGTGATAGCGCAGCAGCGCTTTATGCAGACGGCGCTGTTTCTCGCCCTTCGGCACCACCACCTCTTCGCTCTTATAGCCAATCTTACCCAGCGGGTTCTTGCCGGTGTAATACATGGTGGTCGAGTTCGCCAGCGGCGACGGATAGAAGTTCTGCACCTGGTCAAGACGGAATCGATGTTTCTTCAGCCACAGCGCCAGGTTCACCATATCTTCATCGCGCGTTCCCGGGTGGGCGGAGATAAAGTACGGGATCAGATACTGTTCTTTACCCGCCTGCTTCGAATAGGTATCAAACAGCTCTTTAAAGCGGTCGTAGCTGCCCATCCCCGGCTTCATCATCTTCGACAGCGGCCCCTCTTCGGTATGCTCCGGAGCGATCTTCAGATAGCCACCGACATGGTGGGTTGCCAGCTCTTTGATATAGCGCGGATCTTCTACCGCGATGTCATAGCGTACGCCGGAGGCAATGAGGATCTTCTTGATGCCCTTCAGCTCACGGGCGCGGCGATAAAGATTGATCGTCGGCTCATGGTTGGTATCCATGTGCGGACAGATATCCGGGTAGACGCAGGAGAGACGGCGGCAGGTCTGCTCGGCGCGTGGCGATTTACAGCGCAGCATATACATGTTGGCCGTTGGCCCGCCGAGATCGGAGATCACCCCGGTAAAGCCGGGCACCGTGTCGCGAATGGCTTCGATTTCATTAATGATCGAATCTTCCGAACGGCTCTGGATAATGCGCCCTTCGTGCTCGGTGATTGAGCAGAACGAACAGCCGCCGAAGCAGCCGCGCATAATGTTGATCGAGAAACGGATCATCTCATACGCCGGGATACGCGCGTCGCCGTAAGCAGGATGCGGCACACGCTTGTAAGGCAGCGCGAAGACGCCGTCCATCTCTTCAGTCGAGAGCGGGATTGCCGGCGGGTTGATCCAGATATAGCGTTCGCCATGCTTTTGCATCAGCGCCCGGGCGCAGCCGGGGTTGGTTTCGTGGTGCAGAATACGCGAAGCGTGAGCATACAGGACCTTATCGCCTTTCACCTTCTCGAAGGAAGGCAGCAGCACATAGGTCTTTTCCCACGGTTTGGGCCGCGGCGGCTGCACGGTGATGCTTTTGGCTTCCTGCTTTTTCGGCGCAACCGGCTTGTTATCGGCACACGGCAGATCCTCACCATACGGATGCGGGATCGGGTCGATTTTCCCCGGGGTATCCAGGCGGGTGGAATCGACGCCGCTCCAGCCCGGCAGCGCCTCTTTCACCATGATGGCGGTATTGCGCACATCGCGGATCTGGTCGATGGATTCGCCCATCGCCAGGCGATGCGCGACTTCCACCAACGGGCGCTCGCCGTTACCGAACATCAGCATATCGGCCTTGGAGTCCACCAGCACCGAGCGGCGCACGGTATCGGACCAGTAATCATAATGCGCGGTACGGCGCAGGCTGGCCTCGATGCCGCCGAGGATCACCGGCACGTCTTTCCACGCCTCTTTACAGCGCTGGGTGTAGACCAGGGTGGCGCGGTCCGGACGCTTGCCCGCCACGTTGCCAGCGGTGTAAGCATCGTCATGGCGCAGCTTACGGTCGGCAGTGTAGCGGTTGATCATCGAGTCCATATTGCCCGCCGTCACGCCGAAGAACAGATTCGGCTTACCCAGGCGCATAAAGTCTTCTTTGCTGTTCCAGTCCGGCTGGGAAATGATCCCTACCCGGAAACCCTGCGCTTCCAGCATACGGCCGCAGATGGCCATCCCGAAGCTCGGGTGGTCGACGTAGGCGTCGCCGGTCACCAGAATAATGTCGCAGCTATCCCAGCCAAGTTGGTCCATCTCTTCACGCGACATCGGTAAAAATGGCGCAGGGCCAAAACAGGCAGCCCAGTATTGCGGCCAGGAAAAAAGGTCACGATCCGGTTGGATCAGGGATATTGCGCTCATATTGCTTCCGGGGGAAATGATAAAAAAATAACCAAAAGGGCGTGGATTATAAGCCGGAATGATAGTGGAAATGAAGGAGGATTTTCTCAAACCCTGACCGTGTTCCGGCCAGGGTTGCGAAGATTACGGCGCCGGATTCACCAGCATCTGGCCAATCGAGCCGCGGTCGGCAAGCTCCAGCGTCTGGCTCAGATACTGGAACGGGAAGTGCGACCACGATGGCTGGGCGTAGTAGACCAGCAGTTCAACCTGCCCGTCGACCCACACGGTGTCCTTCCAGCCACGGTCTTCCGGGAAGGGCGTCGAGCCGTTGACGTTACGGATCTGGAACATCACCCCTTCAATATGGAACGACTGCGGGCGGTCGGCACGCACCGTCCAGCGCTCCCAGGTCCCCTGTTGCGCCGTGATATCGATACGCTGCGGATCCCACAGCTGGCCGTTGATACCCGGATCGTCGCCGAGGGTGATATCCCGGCTGCGGATCGGCGTGCCGGAGAGCAGTTCGGTCGGCAGCAGGCGCACCGGCAGGCTGTCGGTGACCAGCGGCAGCAGCCCGGTCGGCCGCAAGGTCAGCACCAGCGTGGAGACCAGGATACTTGACGGTTCAAAAAAGCCGCGGATGCGGTCGACAATGCTGGCCGCTTCGCCGCAGGTAATGGACACTTCATCGCCGTTGGTCATATCGATCAGAATTTCACGCCGTTCCCCCGGCCCCAGCGACAGCTGTTTGAGCGAGACAGGCGCCGGCAGGAACCCCTGGTCGCCGGAAATCACATGCAGCAGTCGGCCATCGCTCATCTGCAGCTGATAGCGCCGCGAGTTGGAGGCGTTCAGCAGGCGCAGGCGCACCCAACCGCGCGACACTTCGACATACGGGCTCTGCACGCCGTTAACCAGCAGCGTATCGCCAACGAAGCCGCCGCTCCCCGGTTCGCTATATTCCGGCGTGCCGAAGTTATCCAGCCGCTTGTCCTGAATAATCACCGGGAAGTCATCAACGCCGTAGTGGTTAGGGATTGGCAGGTTCTTGCTGACCTCATCTTCCACCAGCCACATGCCGGCCAGGCCGTTGTATACCTGCTTCGCCATCCGGTTCGGCGTGTTGGCCTGATACCACAAGGTGGCAGCGCTCTGGCGGATAGGCAGCACCGGCGCCCAGTCGGCGTTCGGCGACATCATGCGCGCCGCGCCACCGATCAGCGGGCCAGGCACCTGCAGGCCGCGGATGGTCATCGCGACATTCTCAGTCAGACGGTTGCTGTAGATAAGCTTGACGTCGTCCCCGCTCCAGACGCGGATCGTCGGCCCCATGTAGCGGCCATTGATCCCCCAGACGGGGGCGCGAGTGCCTGGCGTAAACGACCAGTGCGAACGCTGCAGCGTCAGAAACAGCGGCTGACCGCGACGCGATTCCAGCAGCGGCGGAACCGGCAGCGCGAGCTGCTGGCCGGCGGCATGGGCTTTCAGCGGCGCGGCGCCAGCGCACAGCGCTACGCCGGAAGCCTTAATAAACTGACGCCGACTGAGTGACATATTAACTCCATGACATACTGACAAATGAAAAAGGGAATTCGTTTCCCGCCAGCAATACGCGCGCGTTGGCGGCGTTTCCTGTCTTATGACTTTTTAGCCGCTTCGCGCTCGGCCACTTCGTTGTCCAGCTCAGCAATTTTGGCGGCCATCAGCTCGCGGCAATGCGTCGCCAGCGCGCGCACGTTGTCTTTACCGAACTGACTGGTATCCACCGGCGGCAGCATCTCAACAATCACCAGACCGTTGTTCCAGCGATTGAGCTTAATTTTGTTCGATGTGTTGGACACGCACACCGGAATAATCGGCACTCCAGCGGCAATCGCTGCGTGGAAGGCACCGGTTTTAAAAGGCAGCAGGCCGCGGCCGCGGCTACGGGTTCCTTCCGGGAACATCCAGAACGAAATTTTACGCTTTTTAAACGCATTCACCACTTCAGCAATGGTGCCATGCGCTTTGGTTCGGTTATTACGGTCAATCAGCAGGTTGCCCGTCAGCCAGTAGAGCAGGCCAAAGAACGGGATCCACAGCAGGCTTTTTTTACCCACGGTGACCGTCGGCGGCTGCACGATGTTCGACGCCGTCACCATATCATAGTTGTTCTGGTGGTTAGCGATGTAGATCGCGTTGCCATAGCTTTCCGCATCGGCAGGTTTACGCAGTTCTACCTTCAGGCCAAATACCGGAGATAAGCGGCCAAACAGATGGCCGAAAGTGGCGACATGTTTTGGATTACGCGGGCTGAACAAGCAGTACAAACAGCCAAGTATGCACACTACGATGCAATAAATGACCACAAAAATTACTCGAAAAATTAATAGCATAGCTACCTCTAAAACCCAAATCGCTTAGAATTATTCGCTGCTGACAGAAGGCAGGCTCATCAGTTCTGCGCAGGCCGGGACCGTTCTTCCTGGGTCCCTGGTGATGGACATTGTTAATCGCAACGTCTGAATAAACAACGATTTTGCGGCATTTTTTCGCCTCCTCCCGTCAACGACGGGAGGAGTGGCGTTTACTCTTCGCTATCGCCTGCCGCGGCGCGGCGCGGCGAGTCGATTTCGACACGGTCAATCTTCTGCAGTCCGCGCATCAGCGAACCGCGACGGCCACGCTCGCCGGTGACTTTTTGCAGCTCTTCCGGACGCAGTTTGATCTTCCGTTTGCCAACATGGATGGTGAGCGTGCTCTGCGGAGCCAGGATAAACAGATGCGCCAGGCCATCCTGCCCGGCTGCGGCTTCCGCCGCCGGAATACTGATAATTTTGTTGCCCTTGCCTTTCGACAACTGCGGTAGATCGCTCACCGGGAACATCAGCATCCGCCCGGCGGCGGTGATGGCCAGCAGCATATCGGACTCGTCCTCAATCACCAGCGGCGGCATCACGTGCGCATTGTCAGGCAGGGTGATCAGCGCTTTACCGGCACGGTTGCGCGCCACCAGATCGTTGAAGGTGCAGACAAAACCGTAGCCAGCGTCGGAAGCCATCAGCAGCTTGCGATCATCGCTTTCCATCAGCATATGTTCCACGGTCGCGCCCGGCGGCAGAGTCAACTTACCGGTAAGCGGCTCACCCTGGCCACGCGCGGAAGGCAGGGTAATCGGATCGATGGCATAGCTGCGCCCGGTGGTATCGATAAACACCACCGGCTGGTTGCTCTTGCCTTTCGCCGAGGCCTTCCAGCTGTCGCCCGCTTTATAGCTCAAGCCCTGGGCGTCAATGTCGTGCCCTTTGGCGCTCCGCACCCAGCCCATCTGCGACAGGACGATAGTCACTGGCTCAGACGGCTGCATATCATGCTCGCTCATCGCTTTCGCTTCTTCACGTTCGTGAAGCGGCGAGCGGCGATCGTCGCCGAAAGCATCGGCATCAGCCTGCAGCTCTTTTTTCAGCAGGTTGTTCATCTTACGTTCAGAAGCCAGAATCGCCTGCAGCTGGTCGCGCTCTTTTTCCAGCTCGTCCTGCTCGCCGCGGATCTTCATCTCTTCCAGTTTGGCGAGGTGGCGCAGTTTTAATTCCAGAATCGCTTCCGCCTGGGTTTCGCTGATGCCAAAGCGCGACATCAGGGCTGGCTTCGGTTCATCTTCGGTGCGGATGATCTCGATTACTTCATCGATATTGAGAAACGCCACCAGCAAACCTTCGAGGATATGCAGGCGCTTAAGCACTTTCTCTAACCGATGGTTCAGACGGCGACGCACGGTATCGCGACGGAACACCAGCCATTCGCTGAGGATCTCCAGCAGGTTTTTCACCGCCGGGCGTCCGTCGAGGCCGATCATATTGAGGTTGATGCGGTAGCTTTTTTCCAGATCGGTAGTGGCAAACAGGTGGTTCATCACCTGTTCCATATCCACCCGGTTGGAGCGCGGGACGATCACCAGACGAGTCGGATTTTCGTGGTCCGATTCGTCGCGCAGGTCGTCGACCATCGGCAGCTTTTTATTGCGCATCTGCGCCGCAATCTGCTCCAGCACTTTGGCGCCGGAGACCTGGTGCGGCAGCGCGCTAATCACCACCGCGCCGTCCTCTTTGCTCCACACTGCGCGCATGCGCACTGAGCCGCGTCCGTTTTGGTAGATTTTGCGAATTTCCGCCCGCGAGGTGATGATCTCCGCCTCGGTCGGGAAATCCGGCCCCTGCACGATATCCAGCAGTTCGTCGAGGGTCGTTTTCGGCTGCTCAATCAGCGTAATGGCCGCTTTGGCGACTTCACGCAGGTTGTGCGGCGGAATATCAGTGGCCATGCCCACCGCGATGCCGGTGGTGCCATTAAGCAGGATGTTCGGCAGACGCGCAGGCAGCATTTTCGGCTCCTGCATCGTACCGTCAAAGTTCGGTACCCAATCAACGGTGCCCTGCCCCAGTTCGCTGAGCAGCAGTTCGGCATATTTCGACAGGCGGGACTCGGTGTAACGCATAGCCGCGAAGGATTTCGGATCGTCCGGCGCCCCCCAGTTCCCTTGCCCATCTACCAGCGGGTAGCGGTAAGAGAACGGCTGCGCCATCAGCACCATCGCTTCATAGCAGGCGCTGTCGCCGTGCGGGTGATATTTACCCAACACGTCGCCGACGGTGCGGGCGGACTTTTTGAATTTCGCGCTGGCGTTCAGCCCCAGCTCGGACATCGCATAGACGATGCGACGCTGGACCGGTTTTAAGCCATCGCCAATAAACGGTAATGCCCTGTCCATGATCACGTACATGGAGTAGTTCAGGTAAGCATTTTCCGTAAATTCATGCAGCGCAAGGCGCTCTGCCATATCGCTCATTAATCGTGGATCCTCAATCTGGGTACCGACCGTTCGGACGGCAAAACTACCCGCGATAATACCCGATCTCACGCCCTGAGTCACAGGGCGTGAGATCGGCTGAGGATTCCGTCACGCTTAATCAGGCCAGCGGCAGATAAATATCGGTTTGCAGTTCATGCTCAGCCACCTCATGGACAAAATTGAGGTAACGGAAGTACACCGGATAATCCCGTAACGTCTCGCCTGACGCGGGTAACCAGTCGCGATAGAGAAACCAGACGCTGTTCGCCAGCGTGTCCAGCGAGCCGTGATGGCGCACGACGGCGCAGCGTCCGCCGGGGATTTCGCCGTTAATCACGCCAAAGGCGTTTTCACCGACCGGCCGTTCGACCGTGCCGCAGATATCAAACCGAAATGCCTCCTGCGGGGTGGTCTGCGGATCGTCCCAGGCGATCCCCCAGGTATCGCTGGTGGCGACGGGCGATAATCCGCTCGTCTTACGCCAGGCGATAAAACGCGCGGCGGTAGCGTTGACAAGGTCCGGGCTACCGCGATGCTGCAGTACGGCTACCCGGGTGGTGGGGAACGAAATAATATTGACGTCCATCGACGTTTGCTCCTGTAGCGTATGTTTCGGTACGCGTCGATGCCACTCGGCCCAGTCCGGTTGCTGACGAAATTGGGTCGGGCTTTGGTCAAACGCGGTACGGAAGGCACGACTGAACGACTCCGCATTCTGAAATCCGGCATCAAGGGCAATATCGATGACTTTATCGCGTGGGTTGAACGCCAGGCGCCAACAGGCGCGTCGCAGACGCAACCACTGAATATACCGGTACAATGGAATACCGGTATAAGCGCTAAATTGCCGGTGAAAATGGTAAGGCGAACTGTGCGCTATCGCGCTCAGCACCTCCAGCGACAGCGGCTCATCAAGATGGCGCGCAATGTACCTACAGACACGCTGGAAGCGCCCGGCATACGCCGGGCTGGCCTTAATATCGTTCATCGTCTCCTCCTCGCGACATACTCTGACAGAGCGAGGATAGCGATTCCTGACCGATCTTGCGCTTATCTGACGAAGACTTATGGCGCGATTTTACGGATCTGTTTAACGTCGATTTCTACCGAGTTCCAGTCCTTATCGACTTCCCCCTGAATTTCTACCGTGTCCTGCGGGCCGACGGTCACGCCGTTCCAGCGCTTGTGGTCAATATCGACATTGATCACCCCGGAAGCATCCTGAAACTTATACAGATCGTCAGAAATGCGCTCGGTTATCTTGCCGCGCAGGGTCACCCAGGTATCATCCCGCAGCGATTTGGCATTGGCGACAGTGGTCACCGCGCCGCTCGGGCCGGTGAATCCGCCAGCCTGCGCGGTCGAACTGACCTGCGTGGTCGAAGAAGGACCGGTAAACCCGCCCTGTTCGGCAGCCAGCACCGGCATGGAAACCAGGGCAACGATCGCGGTCATCGCAGCAATTTTCTTCATGATGTGTTCTCCCTTCGTGTTGATATGGCTCCTATTACGCCTGACAAAACTTAACGACTTCTTAAGCGGAAAAAAGAAATTTTAATGCTGTACATCGCCGGCTTCAACGCGGTTTACTGCGCTAAGAAACAGGATCGTCGGAGGGAAACATGCGCATATTATTGGTGGAAGATGACAAGCTGATCGGTGACGGCATCAAAGCCGGCCTAAGCAAAATGGGCTTCAGCATCGACTGGTTTACCGCCGGACTGGAGGGCAAAAACGCCTTATACAGCGCCCCCTACGACGCCGCAATCCTGGATCTCACCCTCCCCGGCATCGATGGCCTCGATATTCTGCGCGAATGGCGGGACAAGGGCCACCATGAGCCGGTGCTGATCCTCACCGCCCGCGATGCGCTCAGCCAGCGAGTGGAGGGGCTACGGCTCGGCGCCGATGACTACCTGTGCAAACCTTTCGCCCTGATTGAAGTGGCGGCGCGTCTTGAAGCGTTGATCCGTCGCGCGCACGGCCAGAGCAGCAGCGAGCTGCGCCACGGCAAGGTGAGCCTCGACCCGAGCCGCTTAACCGCCAGCCTCGACGGCGAGAGCCTGGTATTAAAGCCGAAAGAGTTCGCCCTGCTGGAACTGCTGCTGCGTAACGCCGGTCGCGTGTTGCCGCGCAAGCTTATCGAAGAAAAGCTCTACACCTGGGACGACGAGGTCTCCAGCAACGCCGTGGAAGTTCATGTCCATCATCTGCGCCGCAAACTCGGCAGCGGGTTTATCCGCACCGTCCACGGCATCGGCTATACCCTGGGTGACGCATGAAACGACTTGCCCGCCTGAGCCTGCGCGTCCGTCTGACGCTGCTGTTTGCTGTGCTGACCGCGGCCGCCTGGGGCGTCGCCAGCGTGATCGCCTGGCAGCAAACCAGCAAAAAGCTGGATAAGCTGTTCGATACCCAGCAGCTGCTGTTCGCCCGCCGCCTGAGCGCCATGCATTTCGATGAACTCCGCGCCCCACCCGCATCGCTCGGTGAAAAGAAAAAGGTGCGGCATGGACACATCGACGACGACGCGCTGGCGTTCGCCATCTTCACCCGCGACGGCACCATGGTGCTCAACGACGGCGAGAACGGGGAGGATATCCAGTGGAGCTCGCAGCGCGAGGGGTTCAGTGATGGCTACCTGCGCGGCGATGATGACGAATGGCGCTTCCTGTGGCTAACCACCGCCGACGGTCGCCATCGCATCGCCGTCGGCCAGGAGTGGGATTATCGGCGTGAAATGGCGATGGATATCGTGACCTCGCAGCTCACCCCGTGGATGATCGCCCTGCCGCTGATGTTCGTGCTGCTTATCGTGCTGTTAAGCCGCGAACTGGCGCCGTTGAAAAAGCTGGCGCGCACGCTGCGCCTGCGCGCGCCGGATTCAGCGGAATCGCTCAGCGTGGAGAAGATCCCCTCCGAAGTCCGCCCGCTGGTCGAGGCCCTGAATCAGCTGTTCCAGCGCACCCACGACGCCATGCTGCGCGAACGTCGATTTACCTCTGACGCCGCCCATGAGCTGCGCAGCCCGCTGGCGGCGCTGAAGGTGCAGACCGAAGTCGCCCAGCTCTCTATGGACGATGCAGAAGGACGTGAGAAAGCGCTGGCCCAGCTCCACCAGGGGATCGATCGCGCCACCCGGCTGGTCGATCAGCTGCTGACGCTGTCGCGGCTGGACTCACTCGCCCAACTGGACGACGTGCAACCGGTCGCCATCGACGACCTGCTACAGTCGGCGGTGATGGAGATGTATCACCACGCGCAGCAGTCCGGGATTGAGCTGCGCCTGCATCTTAATGCCGCCGGCATCGCCCGCACCGGCCAGCCGCTGCTGCTCAGCCTGCTGGTGCGCAACCTGTTGGATAACGCCGTACGCTACAGCCCGCGCGGCAGCCAGGTTGATATCACGCTCAACGCCCGCGAGTTTCGGGTGCGTGATAACGGCCCAGGCATTAGCCCGCAGGCACTGGCGCGCATCGGCGAGCGTTTTTATCGCCCGCCGGGGCAGGACGCGCCGGGCAGCGGCCTGGGCCTGTCGATCGTCCGGCGCATCGCCTCTCTGCATTGCATGCAGGTTGATTTCGCCAACGCGCGCGACGGCGGCTTCGAAGCCCGCGTGTACTGGTAGCGAGATTATTGCTCATTTGGCAAAAGACTTTGCACATTCTGCTCATTTTACTGCCCCGCTTCGCGGGGTAAAATCGTCGGCAAATTTTCAAGATTGAGGACAAATGATGAGCAACATCCTGATTATCAATGGCGCAAAAAAGTTCGCACACTCCAATGGCCAGTTGAACGACACCCTGACCGAGGTCGCGGAGAGTTATCTGCGCGACGCCGGGCACGATGTTAAAAGCGTTCGCGCCGAAAGCGAGTACGACGTAAAAGCAGAAGTGCAGAATTTCCTGTGGGCCGATGTGGTGATCTGGCAGATGCCTGGCTGGTGGATGGGCGCGCCGTGGACGGTGAAGAAATATATGGATGACGTCTTTACCGAAGGCCACGGCTCGCTGTACGCCAGCGACGGTCGTACCCGCTCCGACGCCAGCAAAAAATATGGCTCCGGCGGCCTGGTGCAGGGGAAAAAATATATGCTCTCCCTGACCTGGAACGCGCCGATGGAAGCCTTCACCGACGAAGACCAGTTCTTCCACGGCGTTGGCGTTGACGGCGTTTACCTGCCGTTCCATAAAGCCAACCAGTTCCTGGGAATGGAAGCGCTGCCGACCTTTATCGCCAACGACGTGATTAAAATGCCTGATGTCCCACGGTATATCGCAGAATATCGCAAGCATCTGGCGGAAATTTTTGGTTAACTACAGGTCTACGCTCTACATATTTCGAGTTATTCGAACCTGGAGTATGACGAGATACACACAGAAGGAGTTGAGTTAACCATGTTAACAGTGATTGCAGAAATCCGTACCCGCCCGGGCCAGCACCACCGTCAGGCGGTTCTCGATCAGTTCGCGAAAATCATTCCGACCGTTTTGCAGGAGGCCGGCTGCCACGGCTACGCGCCGATGGTAGATCATGCCGCCGGCGTCAGCTTCCAGACCACGGCCCCCGACTCTATCGTCATGGTGGAGCAGTGGGAAAGCGTCGCGCATCTTGAAGCGCACCTGCAGACGCCACACATGAAAGCCTGGTCGGAAGCGGTCAAAGGCGATGTGCTGGAAACCACCATCCGTATCCTGCAACCTGGCGTCTAAGCCCGCCGACGCAGTCGTGAAATGAAAAAGGGAGCCTGAGGCTCCCTTTTACGTCTGGTGAAACGTGCAGACTCAGGCTTCCAGGTCCGCCATATCGCCCTTCTCCTGCAGCCAGTTGCGACGGTCTTCGGAACGCTTCTTGGCCAACAGCATATCCATCATCGCCGTGGTCTGCTGTTCATCCTCATCGCTGATCACCAGTTGCACCAGGCGGCGGGTGTTCGGATCAAGCGTGGTTTCCCGCAACTGCATTGGGTTCATCTCACCCAGACCTTTAAAACGCTGGACGTTTGGTTTGCCCTTCTTGCGCTTCAGCTGCTCCAGCACGCCGGTTTTTTCTTCTTCCGTCAGCGCGTAGTAGACCTCTTTACCAAGGTCGATACGGTACAGCGGCGGCAGCGCGACGTAGACGTGCCCCTCTTTCACCAGAGTACGAAAATGTCTCACAAACAGCGCGCACAGCAGGGTAGCGATATGCAGACCATCGGAGTCCGCATCCGCCAGAATACAAACTTTGCCGTAGCGCAGCTGGCTTAAGTCATCGCTATCCGGATCAATACCAATTGCCACCGAAATGTCGTGCACTTCTTGCGAAGCTAACACTTCATCGGAAGAGACTTCCCAGGTATTCAGGATCTTGCCTTTCAGCGGCATGATCGCCTGATATTCGCGATCGCGCGCCTGTTTCGCCGAGCCTCCCGCCGAGTCCCCTTCGACGAGGAACAGCTCGGTGCGGTTCAGGTCCTGCGCGGTACAATCCGCCAGCTTACCCGGTAATGCCGGACCGCTGGTCAGCTTTTTACGCACCACTTTCTTAGCAGCGCGCAGACGACGCTGGGCGCTGGAGATAGCCATCTCCGCCAGCAGTTCAGCAGCCTGCACGTTCTGGTTCAGCCACAGGCTGAAGGCATCTTTCACCACGCCAGAGACGAACGCCGCGCACTGGCGCGACGACAGACGCTCTTTGGTTTGCCCGGCGAACTGCGGATCCTGCATTTTCACCGACAGAACATAGGCGCAGCGATCCCAGATATCTTCCGCTGACAGCTTCACGCCGCGCGGCAGGATATTACGGTATTCGCAGAACTCCCGCATCGCATCCAGCAGTCCCTGACGCAGACCGTTAACGTGCGTCCCACCCTGCATGGTCGGGATTAGGTTGACGTAGCTTTCGGTCAGCAGCTCGCCGCCTTCCGGCAGCCACAGCAGCGCCCAGTCCACGGCTTCCGTCTCGCCGGAGAAGGTGCCGACGAACGGTTTTTCCGGCAGCAGCGGCAAGCCGTTTACGGCTTCGCACAGGTAGTCGTTAAGGCCATCGGCATAGCACCAGCGCTGCTCGCTGTCGTTGACCTGATCGCGAAACACGATTTCCACGCCGGGGCACAGCACCGCTTTCGCTTTTAGCAGGTGGGTCAAACGCGAAACGGAGAAACGCGGGCTGTCGAAGAAGCTTTCGTCCGGCCAGAAATGGACGCTGGTCCCGGTATTGCGTTTGCCACAGGTACCGGTGACATGCAGATCTTCTACTTTTTCACCGTTTTCAAAGGCGATGCTGTAGACCTGACCGTCGCGACGAACATTCACCTCTACGCGTTTTGACAGGGCGTTGACCACCGAGATCCCGACCCCGTGCAGGCCGCCGGAAAACTGGTAGTTTTTGTTGGAAAACTTCCCGCCCGCGTGCAGTCGGCAGAGGATCAGCTCGACCGCCGGCACCCCTTCTTCCGGATGGATGTCGACCGGCATGCCGCGCCCGTCGTCAATGACTTCCAGGGACTGGTCGGCATGAAGGATAACTTCCACGCGTTTGGCGTGGCCTGCCAGCGCTTCATCCACACTGTTATCAATAACTTCCTGACCAAGATGGTTAGGACGGGTGGTGTCGGTATACATGCCCGGACGGCGGCGCACCGGCTCTAGCCCGGTGAGTACCTCAATGGCATCAGCGTTATATGAAGATTGCGTCATGGTGTGTATTCGTAGGTCGTTCAGGGCCGTTTAGCACAGGCCGAGAAATTCGATAATCTGAGTGAAATGATCGTCAAAGCCGACAAATGCGTGATTACCGCCCTCCTCCACCGTTTGCCGGCAGGAGGCGTAGTAATGAACGGCCTGGCGGTAATCAAGCACTTCATCCCCGGTCTGCTGCAGCAACCAGAGTAAATCCGGCGCTTCAAGCGGGTCGATTTGCATGACTTTGAGATCGTAAATATGGCGAGACTCTAGCACATATTGCTGCCCGGTGTATGGATTCTCATTGTGGCCGAGAAAATTGTTCAGCAGTTCAAACGGGCGCACCGCCGGGTTGACGACCACTGCCGGCACCATAAAGCACTGCGACAGCCAGGTCGCGTAGTAGCCGCCCAGCGACGACCCCACAACCCCGAGTGGCTCGCCGCCATGCTCCAGCACAATAGATTCCAGCAGCTCTGCCGTTTCAGCCGGATAAGGCGGCAGCTCCGGTACCACCATGGTGATGTCGGGGTGCTGCTGCGACAGCCAGGTGTTTAACGCCATCGCCTTCGCCGAGCGCGGGGAACTGTTAAAGCCGTGCAGATAAAGAAGCGTCGCCATCAGTAGCCTTCTGAAGCTATATCCGGGTGGAACTCGGCGCCTTCCAGGCGGCACACTTCGGTGGTCAACGTCCCATCAGGGTGCAGCTCCAGCCAGCGCCAGCCGGGTGAGACGGTATCCAGAGTGAAATTGGCGCAGTGCGGTTTGAACTGAACGCAGGTCGACGGCGTCGCCATCATGCGCCGGCCATTCCAGTCCAGATCCAGCTCCTGATGAATATGGCCGCACAGCAGATGCCTCACCCGCGGCCAGGCGCTCAGCGCGCGGTCCAGCGCGCCAGCGTTGCGCAGGCTGTGCTGATCCAGCCAGCTGCAACCAGCAGGCAGCGGATGGTGGTGCAGCAGGAGTAAGGTATAACGCTCCGGCGCTTCCGACAGCTTGTGTTCGAGCCACTCCAGCTGGAAGTCGCTCAGCTCGCCATGGGGAACGCCAAATACCTGGCTGTCCAGCAGCAGGATCTGCCAGTGGTCGCCGAGAAACACACGTTTGGCGGGTGAAATGCCTGACTCCTGCAGCGTACTGTACATCGCCGGCTGGAAATCATGGTTACCCGGTAGCCAGACGCAGGGTGCAGCAAAACTCGCGATACCCTCAGCAAAATGCTGATAGGCCGCGGAGGAGTGGTCCTGCGCCAGATCGCCTGTTGCGACAATCAGATCACATGGACGCTGTGAGGCATGAATAGCCGACAGTACGGCCTGATAACTTTCCCAGGTATTAATGCCTAACAACGTTTCATGTTTTTCAGCAAACAGGTGAGTATCAGTAATTTGTAAGATCCTGACTCTGGCCTCACCAGCCAGAGGTAGGTTTAACAGGCTTTCCAAATGGTGTCCTTAGGTTTAACGACGCTAACAAACCGGAATCGCCATCGCTCCATGTGCTAAACAGTAACGCAGCCAGTCGGCCAGAAACTGGTTAATTTGATGCTTTTCGTCGCGTTGATGCAACTTTTTATTAGGATAATCATACCGCGCTTTGAAGCGAAAGATCTGCTGACTCGAACACACTTCGGCTACCATGGCATCATGGTAGAGGCGAACGGTCATGGATGGCAGGCTCCAGTAGCTCACCGCAGGCAGAGTCTGTTCTATCGCCACCAGAGTAGTGTAGCGGGTCGATTCAACTATCGTTAACCGATACTGCGCGCTTCCCACCTGATAGCTTACCTTCTCACCCGCTGCATCCGTTCGCGGCAACAGGCGGCGCAACTGCGCGAAGTTGGTCTCGCACAGGCGCATCATCTCAGGGAAGTCAGGTGTATAACGCTTCATTTTGTCCACTCGTTTCGTAAATTGTGATAATGCAATTGCAGCCATTGCAAGGCGATGACAGAGGCTGCGTTATCGATTTTCCCCTCTTCTACCCACTGGTAAGCCTGTTCCCGGCTCACCACATGCACCCGAATATCCTCGTTTTCCTCGGCCAGGCCGTGAATGCCTTTTGCCGTGGATGCATCAACTTCTCCCACCAGGATCGATAACCGTTCGCTGGTGCCGCCAGGGCTGGCCAGATAGCTTAATATTGGTTTCGTCCGCCCGACTTCAAGTCCGGCCTCCTCCAGCGCTTCACGACGGGCAACGTCTTCCACCGTTTCCCCCTCTTCGATCATGCCAGCGACCATTTCGAGCAGCCACGGGCTCTCGCTGGTATCATAGGCGGCGATACGGATTTGTTCGACGAGCACCACTTCGTCCCGCACCGGGTCAAAGGGTAGCAAGACGGCGGCATGCCCGCGCTCAAAAATTTCACGGGTGACTTCGTCGCTCATGCCGCCGTTAAACAGACGGTGGCGAAAACGGTATAAATCGAGCGAAAAAAAACCACGATACAGCGTTTCGCGTGCAATAATTTCTACATCATTTTTGAAGAAGGTAATTCCCTGCTGAATGGGTTTGCTCATTGTCATGTCCTGCGAATCCGAAATTAGGGATTTCCAGACCGTTTGGCTACCGTTTTACGGTCCGTATGTTAGATTGGTGCAAATTACCGCCGGATGGCACGTAACGCCAACTTTTTACGGCGGCAGAATCGATACAATCAGCGGAATTTTTCTTAGAATTAGACCAGCGCTAAATGCTTCACAACAAGGAATGCAAATGAAGAAATTGCTCCCCATTCTTATCGGCCTGAGCCTGACCGGGTTCAGCGCCATGAGCCAGGCGGAAAACCTGCTTCAGGTTTACCAGCAGGCGCGCATCAGCAACCCCGATCTGCGTAAATCGGCAGCCGATCGTGACGCCGCGTTCGAAAAGATCAATGAAGCGCGCAGTCCATTACTGCCTCAGCTTGGGCTGGGAGCGGATTATACCTATAACAATGGCTATCGCGACAACAACGGCGTCAACTCTAACGTCACCAGCGGCTCGCTGCAGTTAACGCAGGTTCTGTTTGATATGTCGAAATGGCGCGCCCTGACGCTGCAGGAAAAAACGGCAGGGATTCAGGATGTCACGTATCAGACCGATCAGCAAACGCTGATTCTGAATACCGCGACGGCCTATTTCAAAGTGCTGGCCGCCATCGACACGCTCTCCTATACCGAAGCGCAGAAACAGGCTATTTACCGTCAGTTGGATCAAACCACGCAGCGCTTTAACGTAGGCCTGGTGGCAATCACCGACGTGCAGAACGCCCGTTCACAATACGACGCCGTGCTGGCGAACGAAGTCACCGCGCGTAACGATCTCGACAACGCCGTCGAAGGACTGCGCCAGGTCACCGGTAACTACTACCCGGAGCTGGCCTCGCTGAACGTGAACGGCTTCAAAACCAACAAGCCGCAGACAGTCAACGCTCTGCTGAAGGAAGCGGAGAACCGCAACCTGTCGCTGCTGCAGGCGCGTCTGAGCCAGGACCTGGCTCGCGAGCAGATTCGCCAGGCGCAGGACGGTCATTTGCCGACCCTGAACCTTTCCGCCTCTACCGGCGTCTCGAATACGCGTTACAACGGTTCAAAAACCAATACCCCACTCGCCTACAACGACAGCGACGTTGGGCAGAACCAAATCGGCCTGAACTTCTCTCTGCCACTGTATCAGGGCGGCGCGGTGACCTCACAGGTCAAACAGGCGCAGTACAACTTCGTTGGCGCCAGCGAGCAGCTGGAAAGCGCCCACCGCAGCGTCGTGCAAACGGTCCGCTCTTCGTTTAACAACGTGAATGCCTCCATCAGCAGCATCAACGCCTACAAACAGGCGGTGGTCTCTGCGCAAAGCTCCCTGGATGCAATGGAAGCAGGCTACTCGGTGGGTACGCGTACCATCGTTGACGTCCTCGACGCCACCACCACGCTGTATAACGCCAAGCAGCAGCTCTCTAATGCGCGCTATAACTACCTGATCAACGAGCTGAATATCAAGTCGGCGTTAGGTACTCTGAACGAGCAGGATCTGGTGGCGCTGAACAACACGCTGGGCAAACCGATCCCCACCTCCGCGGACAGCGTCGCGCCGGAAAATCCGCAGCAGGATGCCACCGCCGATGGCTATGGCAACACCACCGCAGCGGTGAAACCGGCGTCCACGCGGACGACGCAGACCAGCAGCAGCAATCCGTTCCGTCAGTAATTCGCATTACTGTGACGCGCATCGCCTGTCCGTCGGACAGGCGATGCGTTAAACGTAAGGCAACGTAAAGATCCCCCGCTTATCGCCCCTCTTCGCTTCATTTTCCACCACTCATCCTCTATCCTGAGCGTTAACACACGCCATACCACTGGGTCCTGGAAGACAAATATGAAACGGACAAAAAAAATTAATCACTCGTCATTCCGCAAAAGCTGGAGCGCACGTCATCTGACGCCGGTCGCGCTGGCCGTCACCGCGGTTTTTATGCTTGCCGGTTGTGAAAAAAGCGACGAAACGGTATCGCTGTACCAGAACGCTGATGACTGCTCCGCCGCTAACCCGGGCAAAGCAGCTGAGTGCACCACGGCCTACACCAACGCGGTAAAAGAAGCCGAACGCACCGCGCCGAAATATGCCACCCGTGAAGACTGCGTCGCCGAGTTTGGCGAAGGCCAGTGCCAGCAGACGCCAGCCCAGGCGGGCGTCGCCCCGGAAAATCAGGCGCAGGCGCAAAGCAGCGGCAGCTTCTGGATGCCGCTGATGGCCGGCTATATGATGGGCCGCCTGATGGGCGGCGGCATGGCGCAACAGCAACCGCTGTTCAGCTCGAAAAATCCGGCCAGCCCGGCTTATGGTCAGTACACCGACGCCAGCGGCAAGAACTATGGCGCCGCCCAGCCAGGGCGCACCATGAACGTGCCGAAAACCGCGATGGCGCCGAAGCCGGCCACCACCACCACCGTGACCCGCGGAGGTTTCGGCGAGTCGGTGGCGAAGCAGTCGTCCATGCAGCGTAGCGCCGCAGGCTCAACGTCCTCTTCTCGCTCGATGGGTGGCTAACTCACATGGAAAGAGTCAGTATTACTGAGCGCCCGGACTGGCGCGAGAAAGCGACCGAGTACGGCTTCAACTTCCACACCATGTACGGCGAGCCCTACTGGAGCGAAGAGGCTTATTACAAGCTGACCCTCGCACAGGTGGAAAAGCTGGAGGAAGTCACCGCCGAGCTGCATCAAATGTGTCTCCAGGTGGTGGAGAAAGTGATCGCCAGCGATGAGCTGATGGCCAAATTCCGCATCCCTAAACACACCTGGGGCTTTGTGCGCCAGTCGTGGAAAACCAACCAGCCGTCGCTCTACTCGCGTCTCGACCTGGCCTGGGATGGCGTTGGCGAACCGAAGTTGCTGGAGAACAATGCCGACACCCCGACCTCGCTGTATGAAGCGGCCTTCTTCCAGTGGATCTGGCTGGAAGACCAGCTCAACGCTGGCAAGCTACCAGCGGGCAGTGACCAGTTCAACAGCTTGCAGGAAAAGCTCATCGAGCGCTTCGGCGAGCTGCGCGAGCAGTTTGGCTTCCAGCTGCTGCATATGGCCTGCTGCCGCGATACCGTTGAAGATCGCGGCACCGTGCAGTACCTGCAGGACTGCGCCGCCGAAGCTGGCCTGGCGACGGAATTCCTCTACATCGAAGATATTGGCCTTGGCGAAAAAGGCCAGTTTACCGATCTGCAGGATCAGGTGATTGGTAACCTGTTCAAGCTCTATCCGTGGGAGTTTATGCTGCGGGAGATGTTCTCCACCAAGCTGGAAGACGCCGGCGTCCGCTGGCTGGAGCCAGCATGGAAAAGCATTATCTCCAACAAAGCGTTGCTGCCGATGCTGTGGGAAATGTTCCCCAATCACCCGAATCTGCTGGCGGCCTACTTCAGCGAAGATGCCCACCCGGAGATGGAGAAGTACGTCATTAAGCCGATCTTCTCCCGTGAAGGGGCCAACGTCTCCATTGTTGAGCAGGGCAAGGTCGTGGAGTCGGTGGAAGGTCCGTACGGGGAAGAAGGGACCATCGTGCAGGAGTTTTACCCCCTGCCGAAGTTTGGTGACAGCTACACGCTGATTGGCAGCTGGCTCATCAACGATCAGCCCGCCGGGATCGGCATTCGCGAAGATCGGGCGCTGATCACCCAGGATCTGTCGCGCTTCTATCCGCACATTTTCGTCGAATAATGTCGCGCTCCGGCGACGATACCGCCGCCGGAGCACAATATCTTATCAGGCGCCCACCACCACCGACAGCATACTCAGCGAGCCCATCTCGATGCCATCGACCGGGATCGTAATCGCTTCAACACCATCCCACGCACCCAGGGCATACAGCAGCGGCAGAAAATGCTCCGCCGTTGGGTTGGAGAGCGATCCCCCCTCATGCGCCAGGTAGTTAACCAGCGGGTGCTGCTCGTCCGGCCCCTGCCATTGCAGATTCGCCTTCACGTAGTTATTGAAGGACTCTGCCCATGGGTACGGCGTGTTCTCGCCATGCCAGCGGGCGGTGCGCAGGTTATGCACCACGTTGCCGCTGGCCACCAGCATAATGCCTTCATCACGCAGCGAGGCCAGCTTCCGCCCCATTTCGAGATGCCAGGCCGGCGGTTTGGTGCTGTCGATGCTCAACTGAACCATCGGGATATCCGCCTGCGGATACATTTTAATCAGCACGCCCCACGAGCCATGGTCAAATCCCCAGGCTTCTTTATCGAGAGTGACCGGCACTGGCGAGAGCAGCTCCACCAGGCGTTGTGCCAGCGCCGGAGAGCCCGGCGCCGGATAATGGGTGTCATACAACGCCTGCGGGAAACCGCCGAAGTCGTGAATGGTCTTCGGGGCTTCCATCGCCGTCACGCCCGTACCGCGCGTAAACCAGTGCGCAGAGACCACCACAATCGCCTTCGGACGCGGCAGGGTTTCGCCCAGATGAGCCCAGGCGCGAGTATAAATGTTGTCTTCCAGCACGTTCATTGGGCTGCCATGGCCGAGAAACAACGCGGGCATTCGGGTACGGGACATGATGATATCCTTAGGGTGTCAATGTGATGTGCTCACATTACGCGCTTTTGCGCCAGGATAAACTCAGATAACCATGATGATGATCGTCAGAAAATTTGAATGTAATTCGCGGTAAAGGGACGTGTCCCGTACGCGCATCCTCAGGCAATATACTCATATGCACTTATTTTCACAGGGAGAGTAGCGATGTCATCACCCTTAATATTGACGCTGTTAGCCGGTAGCGCAACCTTTATTGGCGCCATATTTGGCGTGATTGGTCAGAAACCCTCTAACCGTCTGCTTGGCTTCTCCCTCGGCTTTGCCGCCGGGATCATGCTATTGATTTCGTTGATGGAAATGCTGCCTGCCGCGCTGGCCGCAGAAGGCATGTCGCCGCTACTCGGTTACGGGATGTTTGTCATCGGCCTGCTGGGCTATTTTGGCCTTGACCGCCTGCTGCCGCACGCCCACCCGCAGGATCTGATGACCCCCGCCACGCCGCGCCCGCGTAATTTACGTCGCACCGCTATTCTGCTGACGCTGGGTATCAGCCTGCATAACTTCCCGGAAGGGATCGCCACCTATGTCACTGCCAGCAACAACCTGGAACTCGGCATGGGCGTGGCCCTCGCCGTTGCCCTGCACAATATTCCTGAAGGACTGGCCGTTGCCGGGCCAGTGTATGCCGCCACCGGTTCGCGCAGCAAAGCGGTACTCTGGGCCGGGCTTTCCGGCATGGCGGAAATTTTGGGCGGCGTGCTGGCGTGGTTGATTCTGGGCAGCCTGGTCTCGCCGCTGGTGATGGGCGCGATCATGGCCGCCGTGGCCGGGATTATGGTGGCACTGTCCGTCGATGAACTGATGCCGCTGGCGAAAGAGATCGATCCGCAAAGCAACCCAAGCTATGGCGTTCTGTGCGGGATGTCGGTGATGGGACTGAGCCTGGTGGTACTCCAGACGATGGGCATCGGTTAAGGCGCAGAAACAACACAGCCCACTAAAAAGTGGGCTGTGCTCAGGCGTAGCGAACCACTATTTAGCTGGCTTTACGCTCATGTTCGCGACGATAGGCCACCAGATCTTCAATCGTGACCACCGCCATATTATGCTGCTGAGCGAACTTGATGCACTCCGGCGCGCGCGCCATGGTGCCATCGTCATTGGTCAGCTCGCACAGCACGCCTGCCGGTTTAAAGCCAGCCAGGGTCACGAGATCGATAGTGGCTTCGGTGTGGCCGCCGCGGGTCAGTACGCCACCCGGCTGCGCACGCAGCGGGAAGACGTGGCCTGGACGGTTGAGATCGGAAGGTTTCGCGCCGTCGGCGATGGCCGCGCGGACGGTGGTCACACGGTCGGCAGCGGAGACGCCGGTGGTCACACCTTCGGCCGCTTCGATGGTCACGGTAAAGCCGGTGCCGTAGGCGCTGGTGTTGTTCTCCACCATCATCGGCAGATCCAGCTGTTTGCGGCGATCGTCGGTCAGGCACAGGCACACAATGCCGCTGCCGTGACGAATGGTCAGCGCCATCTGCTCAACGGTCATGGTTTCGGCGGCGAAGATCATATCGCCTTCGTTTTCACGGTCTTCATCATCAAGCACCATCACGCCGCGGCCTTCGCGCAGGGCGTCCAAAGCGTGTTCCACACGTTCAAAAGCGGTACCAAAAGAAGAAAGGAGCGTCTGATTCATGGTAAAAAAACCTCATTAAAATTATGGTTACCAGAATCAGGGCAGTCTTAGGAGCGCCGGTTTAGCGGCAAAAGTCAACGCGAGCGGGCCTGGGCCCGACTGTGCCGTTACTCTCTCCCATCCGGACTTTAACCGTCGGCCCCGGAATTACACCGGATCTGCTGACCTTCCCGTAGTCACGGGAAGCGCTCGCGGGCTTTCAACGCAATGGTTGATTTACCGCCGGTGGGGAATTTCGCCCCGCCCTGAGAATAAGCGAGATAACTATAACGCTATTGACTATCCTCGGCAATGCATAAGCTTCAAACATTTCTGGTTTATAGGCGGCCTGGTTCGCACTACAATGATCAATCATCCGACCCGAGCAGGAAACCACCATGATTGACCCGAAAAAAATTGAACAAATCGCCCGCCAGGTCCATGAGTCGATGCCAAAAGGACTTCGCGATCTGGGTGAGGATGTTGAGAAGAAAATCCGCCAGGCGCTGCAGTCGCAGCTGACCCGCCTGGATCTGGTCAGCCGTGAAGAGTTTGACGTACAGACTCAGGTTTTGCTGCGGACCCGCGAAAAACTGGCGCTGCTGGAGCAGCGTCTGAATGACCTCGAAAACCGCCCGGCAGCGACGCCTGGCAGCGAAGAGCAGCAGTAAAAAACGGGCCCCTGGGGGCCCGTTTTGCGTTTGGCTTAGTGTGCGGCTTCCGCCGGGCTGTTCACCTGACGACAGTAAAGTTCATAACGCTGGCAAAACCATTCACGATGCTCTTCATCCATATTGCCGACAATGGCCTGAAGATCAACTGGCTGGCCTTGCGCGTGCATTCTGGCGAAACTCCGCGCCAAAAAATCAAAATTCTTCATTGAATACATATCGTTATGGTTCATGCGCATACTCCTTCAGCGGTGGATGTTCTGATCAGTCATATGCCTTTTACTTACTTCAGTATTTACGCTCACCTTAACGCCATTTGTACGAAAAATGCGCTTAACATGATTATTTATTGCGCTAAATCATTTTCCACATGATTAAATAAAAACGGCCCGCGATATCTCTATCGCGGGCCGTGATGCTTCACCGTACAAGCCGGCGAATAGCGGAAAGCTTATTTGTCGCTATCTTTTTGTATTTTCTTAATAATATTGGTGGTCGAGCAGCCATCTTCAAAGTTGAGCACCAGCACTTCGCCGCCGTTAGCCCAGACCTCTTCGCTGCCGGCGATCTGTTCCGGCTTATAATCGCCGCCTTTGACCAGCAGGTCCGGCAGGATGCCGGCAATCAGTCGCTGCGGGGTATCTTCCTCGAAGGAGACCACCCAGTCGACGGCCTCCAGCGCCCCCAGCACGATCATCCGCTGCTCCAGCGGGTTCACCGGGCGGGTTTCGCCTTTCAGACGTTTGGTTGAGGCATCGCTGTTAACCGCCACGATCAGACGGTCGCCCAGCTTGCGCGCATTCGCCAGATAGGAGACATGGCCGGCATGCAGAATGTCGAAGACCCCGTTGGTCATCACCACTTTCTCGCCGCGCTTGCGCGCCGCCGCAACCGCCTGTTTGAGTTCCTCTTCGCTCATCACGCCAAAGCCGGTCTCAGCCCGGCCACGAACCGCGTTTTCCAGCTCGACAGGGGAAACGGTGGAGGTCCCCAGCTTGCCGACCACCACGCCCGCCGCGGCGTTAGCGAAATAGCAGGCCTCTTCCAGGGTGTTGCCGGACGCCAGGGTCGCCGCCAGCACGCCAATCACCGTGTCGCCGGCGCCGGTCACGTCGTACACTTCCTGTGCCTGGGTCGGCATATGCAGCGGCGGACGCCCCGGCTGCAGCAGCGTCATCCCCTGCTCAGAACGCGTCACCAGCAGCGCCGACAGTTCAAATTCAGCGATGAGCTTCATGCCGCGTTCAACGATCTCCGCTTCATCCTGACACTTGCCCACCACCGCTTCAAACTCAGAGAGGTTCGGGGTGAGCAGCGTCGCGCCGCGGTAGCGTTCGAAATCGGTGCCTTTCGGATCGATCAGCACCGGCACACCCGCTTCACGTGCGAGCGCGATCATGGTCTGGACGCTGGTCAGCGCCCCTTTGGCGTAGTCCGAGAGGACCAGCGCGCCAATGGATCCCAGCGCCTGCTGAATGCGCTCGTGCATCGGCTGCGGATCCACGCCGGAGAAGCCCTCTTCAAAGTCGAGGCGGATCAGCTGCTGATTACGCGACAGCACCCGCAGCTTGGTGATGGTCGGGTGAGTCGGAACGGAGACGAAGTCGCACTTCACATTCACATTGGCCAGCGCCTGGCTCAGCGCGCGGGCAGCGTCATCAATCCCGGTCAATCCCACCAGGCGCGATGTTGCCCCCAGGGAGGCGATGTTCATCGCTACGTTTGCCGCGCCGCCAGGACGTTCTTCGATATTTTCCACCTTCACCACCGGCACCGGGGCTTCCGGGGAAATACGACTGGTGGGGCCGTACCAGTAGCGGTCCAGCATCACATCACCCACCACCAACACTCCTGCACGTTCAAACTCCGGCAGCGTTACTTTCATGACTCTCTCCTGCGAGACGCAAACTTTGCGCGCGATAATAGCACACCCGATTTTATAGTTAAGCCATCAGCCACTTCTGCCAGCTGGCGCTGACCTGCTCACGCTCCCGGCTGAAGGCCTCTGGCGCCACGTGTCCCGGCAGCTCCTGCAGGGCCAGATGATGGAGCGCATCACGCAAGGTGGTGTACGCATGCGTTAAGGCGCGCGCCTCCTCCTCGTCCATGATGTCGTTCTGCGCCAGCAGCTCGAGAATACGCACGTTATCAGACCAGCGGGTCAGCTTCGGCTTGTCGCTGGCATAGCGTAGGACCAGATACTGGGTAATAAATTCAATATCCGTGATCCCACCGGCATCGGCTTTGATATCAAAACGATCGGGATGCTTGTTGCCAAGGTGAGCGCGCATCTTCTCGCGCATCTCGCGAACCTCGGTCTGCAGGGTGGCGCCCTCCCGCGGGGTGGTCAGGATATCGCGACGAATGGCGTCAAAGCGCGCCTGCAGCGCCGGGTCGCCATAGACCACGCGGGCACGCACCAGCGCCTGATGTTCCCACGTCCAGGCTTCGTTCTGCTGATAGTCAGCAAACGCGTCGGCGGTGGTGACCAGCATCCCCGCCGCGCCAGAAGGGCGCAGCCTGGCGTCCACTTCGTAGAGAATACCGGACGAGGTACGGGTGCTGAACAGATGCATGATCCGCTGGGCCAGCCGCAGGTAGAACTGACGGCCGTCGATCTCCCGCTCGCCGTCGGTCATCACCTCCGCCGGGCAGTCATGGAGGAACACCAGATCGAGATCGGAGCTGTAGCCCAGCTCCCAACCGCCGAGCTTACCGTAGCCGACGACGGCAAAGCCGCGCCCCTGGCGATCGTGCAGGTGGGTCGGCTGGCCATAGCGGGCCACCATCTGCCCCCATGCCTGCTGCACCACCGCATCGAGGATCGCTTCGGCAAGCCAGGTTAAGTGATCGCTGACCTTCATCACCGGCAGGGTGCCAGCGATATCCGCCGCCGCGATATGCAGCTGCTGCGCCTGCTTAAACTGGCGCAACGCCTCCAGCTGCTGCTCTTCATCCTCTTCCGGCACGCGCAGCAGGTACTGGCGCAGCTCGTCGCGATAGGCATCGGTCGCCGTCGGCTGATAGAGGGTGTTGGGATCCAGCAGCTCATCCAGCAGCAGCGGGTGGCGCGCCAGCTGGCTGGCGACCATCGGCGACGCCGCGCAGAGCGTGATCAGGTGCTTCAGCGCGCCGGGGTATTCGCTCAGCAGCTCAAGATAAGTGGTGCGGGTGACGATGCCGGTCAACAGCGGCGTGATCCGCGCCAGAGGCAGCGGCGCATCGGCACGCGAGCAGATTTCGCTCAGCAGATGCGGCATCAGTTGATCCAGCACCTGGCGGCCGCGCGGGCCGATGGTGCGCCGATCCAGCTCTTTGCGGAAATCGGCAATCAGCGCCAGCACGCTGCGGCGGTCGGTATCGTTTAAATGCGCCAGCGCCGGGCTGGTGTCATCTTCTTCCAGCGCATCCTGCCACAGCTCGCGCCAGTACTCGGCCAGTTGCTCATCCGGGGACTGATCCTCATCATCGCCGATCAGTTCATTAAACACTCGCCGCACGTTGGCCATCTGGCTCGCCAGCTGCGCGCTCAGCGTCTCCCAGTCTTCGGTATGCATCCCCCACGCCAGCCTGGCGCGGTTGAGGTCATCCTGCGGCAGAGTCTGGGTCTGCTCATCGTTGATGCTTTGCAACAGGTTTTCCAGCCGGCGCAGGAACAGATAAGCCTCGCGCAGCAGCGCCGCGTCGCCTTCCGGCAGCAGATGTAGCTCATCAATCGCCGCCAGCGTCGGCAGCAGGGCGCGCTGTTGCAGCGCAGGTTCGCGACCACCGCGGATCAGCTGAAAGACCTGAACGATAAACTCAATTTCGCGGATCCCGCCGGCGCCGAGCTTGATGTTATCTTTCAGCCCGCGGCGCCGCACTTCGCGGGCGATCATGCCTTTCATGTTACGCAGCGACTGGATCACACTGAAGTCGATATAGCGGCGGAAGACGAAGGGACGGAGCATCGCGCGCAGCTCGCTGGCGTACACGCCGTCGTTATCTCCCATGATCCGCGCTTTCACCATCGCATAGCGTTCCCAGTCCCGACCCTGCTCCTGGTAATAATCTTCAAGCGCCGCAAAGCTGAGCACCAGCGGTCCACTGTCGCCAAACGGCCGCAGGCGCATGTCAACCCGATAGACAAAGCCGTCCTGCGTTGGCTGGTCAAGGGCCTTGATCAGCCGCTGCCCCAGACGGGTAAAGAACTGGGCGTTATCCAGCTCGCGGCGGCCGCCGCGGGTGGCGCCATGCTCAGGCCAGGCAAAGATCAGATCGATATCGGAAGAGAAGTTCAGCTCGCCGCCGCCCAGCTTTCCCATCCCGAGGATCAGCAGCGGCTGCGGCTGGCCCTCGGCATTGCATGGCGTTCCCCACTCCTTACAGCAGGCGGCGTACAGCCAGTCACGGGCGGCGACAATCAGGGTCTCCGCCAGCGCGCTCAGCTGCTGCAGAGTCTCTTCTTCGCTCACCAGCGACAGCGCCTGCGCCCAGGCGATGCGGACCATCATCTGGCGGCGGAAGAGACGCAGCTCTCGCATCAACCCCGCTTCGTCAGTGACGGCCTGCAGGCGATCCTGCAGCCAGGCCTCGTAATGCCGCCACTCTTCCGCCTCCGGCGAGGAGTCCGCAAGCTCATTCAGCCAGCCCGGCTGGGCGATCACACTCTGTTCGACAAAATCGCTGAACGCCATTACCGACCTGGCCTGTGGGCTCAGTTCGGCAACGGGAAAATCCGCTGGCAGACGGTCAGCGACCGTCTGCCAGTGCTGCTGTAATTGCGGAGAAAGCGGCATCATAAGGGCTCCCTGGCCTGAAATTATCGTTTTCCACTATGCAGCCAGAACGGCTCGGCAGCCAGCGCCTGGCGACGGAAATATTCAAAGACGCTGCGATCGTCATGTTCTATTGCACGGTGAAGCTCCTGCCAGTTCTCCAGCCACGGCGCGACGGCGTCGCCATAGGCGCTCGCCAGCAGCTGGACGCTGTCGATGTCACGGGACAGCTTCGGCAACTGGTCGGCGGCATCTTCGACCGCCAGATGCTGCACGGCGCTGCGCAGCTCGGCCGCCACCCGCGAGAGGTTAATATCGGCAAAGCGTTTGAAAGATCCGGCTATTTTTTTCTCTCCCGCCTCGTTGAGGAACGGACGCCAGCCGCGCTGGACCAGCCATTCGGTCAGGGCCAGTTTGGCGCCGACGACCTCGGTGCGGAATAACGCCTCGTCGGCGGTGTCCGCGGCCAGCAGAACGGCTTCGGCGTCGTTCAGCAAGGCGCGGAGCTGGGTGGTCGCCTTACGCGGCACGATGCCGCCGAACAGCACGAGGGTATGGCGCACGCGGGCTAACGCCAGAAGGATTTCCGCTTTGGCTTTCGCATTGCCGCGCAGCCATACTTCGTCGTGATACAGCCAGTGCGCCAGGGCGCTCTCCAGCGCCGCCTCCAGCCCCTGCTCCACGCTGGCCTTCGCCGGCACCGTTAGCAACGTCAGCGAGGTGACGGGACGCTCGCCATTGCCTTGCGCCAGATGATACCCGCGTGCAGCCTTGCTCAGGCTCCCCTGGCGCAGTACGCCGCTCTCCAGCAGACGGTGCGCAAGGCGCAGCAGATCGGCGGTCTCCCCGGCAAGCAGCTCCAGCTCCAGCTCGCAGATCGGCTCCTGATGTTCGCCAGCCTTCACTTCGCCGCGATCGAGGGCAATCTCAATCTCACTATTCCCTTCCTGTATCACCCAGCGTTCACGGGCAAAATCAGTGCTGAACAGCGGCTGGACATGCTCCGCCAGCGCGGCCGGGAGCTCGCCTTGCGGCCAGACCTCCGCCGGCAGACGCTCAAGTGCCAGCTCCGGTTTATCCAGTGGAATGTTGTATTCCGGACGCTGGTGCAGTCCCCCCACCACCCGACCGGCGATTTTCAGCGTCATTTCATAACGCCCCTGGTCGCCGCGGATGCGCAGCCCCATATCGTGACGACGCAGCCAGTTATCGGCGGTTTCGTAATAAATGTTCAGTAACTGGCCCGCAGGCGTATGTTTCGCCTCGAGCGCATTGAGCTGCTCGCGCAGCGTCTCTACCCCATTCTGAGCGACGATAAACTTGAGTTCGATTTCTTGAGCCATAACTGAATTCTTCCGCTTCTGTGCTGCGCCGACAAATTGCGGCGAACTTACGACGATATTTTTTGTCAGTAGATAGTATTTTGCGGCGAATCGCCATGCAACGCGCTTTTTGCCGGGCCACCTCCTGGATGATTCCGATTGTGGTGGAAAACTTTGCGTCGCTCTGGCGATGCCTCTACTATCGTTCCACTTTTTATGACCAAACGATGACCTGATGCCAAAATTACGCCTGATTACTTTTACTTTGCTCGCGCTTAGCGCCGCTACGGCGGTTCACGCAGAAGAAAAGCGCTACGTTTCCGATGAGCTGAACACCTGGGTTCGCAGCGGCCCGGGCGATAATTATCGTCTGGTCGGCACCATCAACGCCGGGGAAGAAGTGTCTGTGCTGCAGACAAACGACAGCACCAGTTATGCGCAGGTCCGCGACAGCAATGGCCGTACCGCCTGGATCCCGTTGAAAGAGCTGAGCAATGAGCCCAGCCTGCGCACCCGCGTCCCGGATCTGGAAAACCAGGTCAAAACGCTGACTGATAAACTGAACAACATCGACGCCACCTGGAACCAGCGCACGGCGGATATGCAGAAGAAAGTCGCCGGCAGCGACAGCGCGATTAACGCGCTGAAGGACGAGAACCAGAAGTTGAAAAACGAGCTGGTGGTCGCGCAGAAGAAGGTGAATGCGGCGAATCTGCAGCTTGATGACAAACAGCGCACCATTATCATGCAGTGGTTCATGTACGGCGGCGGCGTGCTCGGCGTCGGTCTGCTGCTGGGTCTGGTGCTGCCGCATCTGGTGCCAAGCCGCAAACGTAAAGACCGGTGGATGAACTAATTCGTCTTCTCTGCCAGACTTACGTATCATCTTGCGAAAAACAGATACGGGAGAATCGGGCGTGAAGAGCTATCTGGTCGGCGGTGCGGTGCGCGATGCGCTATTAGGACTGCCGGTCAAAGACCGAGACTGGGTGGTGGTGGGCGCCACCCCGCAACAGATGCTTGACGCGGGCTACCAACAGGTAGGCCGCGACTTTCCCGTGTTCCTCCATCCGCAAAGCCGGGAGGAGTATGCCCTGGCCCGTACCGAACGCAAATCCGGCGCGGGCTATACCGGTTTTACCTGCTATGCCGCCCCGGACGTCACCCTCGAAGCCGATCTGCTGCGCCGCGACCTGACGGTCAACGCCCTCGCCCAGGATGCCGATGGCACGATCATCGACCCCTACGGCGGGCAAAACGATCTCCGCCTGCGCCTGCTGCGCCATGTCTCTCCCGCCTTTAGCGAAGATCCGCTGCGCGTGCTGCGTGTGGCGCGCTTTGCTGCCCGCTATGCGCATCTGGGCTTTCGCATTGCCGAAGAAACCCAGGCCCTGATGCATGCGATGGTTGAGGCCGGTGAGCTGGCGCATTTAACGCCGGAGCGGGTGTGGAAAGAGACGGAAAGCGCGTTAACCACCCGCAATCCGCAGGTCTTTTTCCAGACGCTGCGCGACTGCCAGGCTCTTAAGGTGCTGTTCCCGGAAATTGATGCGCTGTACGGCGTGCCCGCCCCGGCGAAGTGGCACCCGGAAATCGACACCGGCCTGCACACCCTGATGACCGTCACGATGGCCGCGATGCTGTCGCCGGATGTCGACGTGCGTTTCGCCACCCTGTGTCATGACCTCGGTAAAGGGCTGACGCCGAAAGCGCTCTGGCCGCGTCACCACGGCCATGGCCCGGCGGGCGTCAAGCTGGTAGAACAGCTCTGCGCGCGTCTGCGGGTGCCAAACGATATCCGCGATCTCGCGAAACTGGTGGCGGAGTACCATGACTTGATCCACACCCTGCCGATCCTGCAGCCGAAAACCCTCGTCAAACTCTTCGACAGCATTGACGCCTGGCGCAAACCGCAGCGCGTACAGCAGATAGCCCTGACCAGCGAAGCCGACGTCCGCGGACGCACCGGTTTCGAGGCCAGCGATTACCCGCAGGGGCGTCTGCTGCTGGAGGCGTGGGAAGTGGCGCAGTCTGTCTCCACCAAAGAGGTGGTGGCGGCGGGATTTAAAGGTGTGGAAATTCGCGAAGAGCTGACGCGGCGGAGAATTGCGGCGGTGGCGCAGTGGAAGGAACAACGTTGCCCCCAGCCGCAAGGCTGAGGGCACCTGGCCTTAGAAGAAGACCACGTAAACGGCTGCCGCCACGATAAAGCGGTAGATAGCGAACGGGATAAACGAGATCCGTTTGATCAGCTGCAGGAAAGTTTTAATCGCAATCAGCGCCACGATAAACGCCATCACGAAGCCGACGGCAAACATCGGGATATCGCCCGCGTTCAGGAAGCCGATGCTCTTGTAAACGTCCAGCACGGTGGCGCCCATCATCATCGGTACCGCCAGCAGGAAAGAGAACTCCGACGCCGCATAACGACTGACGCCCATCAGCATGCCACCGGAAATGGTTGCCCCGGAGCGCGAGAAACCCGGCCACAGCGCCAGGCACTGAAAGCAGCCGATGACAAACGCCTGACGATAGGTCATATCGTCAATCCCGACCGCGCGCGGCTGTTTCGGCTTGAGTACTTCCGCCGCAATCAGCAATACGCCGCCGACAATCAGGGCGTACATCACGTTTACCGGGTTAAATAAGGATTTAATGGTGTCGTGGAAAATCAGCCCCAGCACCACCGCGGGGATCATACCGAGGAGGATATGGATAAGCGACAAGCGACCGCTGCCTTTGCCTTCATGCTCCGGCGGCCTGCCGAAATGAATGCCGATCAAACCGAACAGACGACGCCAGAACATCACCACCACGGCGAGTATCGAGCCTAGCTGAATAACCACTTCAAAGGTATTTGCCGTATCACCTTCAAACCCCAGAAGGTGTCCAACAATAATCATATGACCGGTACTGGAAACAGGTAAAAACTCTGTCAACCCCTCAACCACACCCAATATTGCCGCCACCAGCAGCGAGTGTATATCGCTCATTCAATTAAACCCTTTAAAAAGTAAAATGAAAAAAACCAGGAACACGCTATCGTTCAACAGACACAACCCGGCAGCCAGACCGCACAAGCCCCCCTCAGCGTACACGGAGTACACGAGGATTCGCTCACCGTTCTGAAAGAACATCGCCAGTTAAATCGCCTGATGACCGGATGCTATGACCGGTATAAACGCAATTTGTTTAACAAGTATGACCTGAAAAGTTTTGTTTCAGATTAAGGCCACGTTCAATAATCACACCGACATTTGCCGCGCGGGCCACGGCGCCAGGTTTGCTGACTTTAATACGCACCCATGGCGACTGGAATGTTTCCAGCAGCAGGTCGGCCACTTCTTCCGCCACCCGCTCCACTAACGCGAATTTCCCCCCCTCCACATGCGCGATCACTCGCTCGCTGATATCAGCATAGCTGAGGCAATCGCTGACATCATCGCTGGCAGCGGCCTTGCGGTTATCCCATGCAATTTCGATATCGAACACCAGCTTCTGCTCAATGGTTTGTTCCCAGTCATAAACACCAATGGTGGTGATTACCGAAAGTTGCTCTATAAATACAATATCCATCACGCCCTGCCTGCTTTTTAGCTAAACCGGATACCACTTCCGGCGAATTATGCGTATTATCCACAGATGCAGAGAATACAACGACATTTTCAAAACGGAACAGCGTTATGAGTGCAATCGCGCCTGGACTGGTACTCCTCGCCTACCTCTGCGGCTCCATTTCCAGCGCCATTCTGGTATGTCGCCTTGCTGGCCTGCCCGACCCACGCGACAGCGGCTCAGGCAACCCCGGGGCCACTAACGTACTACGAATTGGCGGAAAAGGGGCGGCCGTAGCGGTACTTATTTTTGATGTGCTGAAGGGCATGCTCCCGGTGTGGGGCGCCTGGGCGCTGGGCCTTACGCCGTTCTGGCTGGGGTTAGTGGCGATTGCCGCCTGTGTAGGCCATATCTGGCCCATCTTCTTTCATTTTCGCGGTGGCAAAGGCGTCGCCACGGCCTTCGGCGCTATCGCGCCCATCGGTCTCGATCTGACCGGGGTGATGGCCGGGACCTGGCTGCTGACCATCCTGCTCAGCGGCTACTCGTCCCTTGGCGCTATCGTCAGCGCGCTTATCGCCCCTTTCTACGTCTGGTGGTTTAAACCGCAGTACACCTTTCCGGTGTCGATGCTCTCCTGCCTGATCCTCCTGCGCCATCATGACAACATTCAGCGTCTGTGGCGTCGCCAGGAGAGCAAAATCTGGCCCCGGGTGAAGAAGAAAAAAACGCCAGAGCAGAAGTAATCTCCCCTCCCGGCCCCCCATGCCGGGGGGATCCTCGGTCCGGTTTACCCATCTCACCCGCACTTTTGCTCCACGTCGTCATGATACGTGGTAATCGCCGCATCCCCCTTTTGTAACAACGCGTTAGCCGTGACTAAAAGCAAAAGTTCCGCCGCCTGCTGGCATCGCGGACGGGCCCGTCCTCCCGCCTTATCCGCCGCGGCCAGTCGGCAGATAAGGATATTGACGGCAAAGATTATCCGGGTGAATAATTCAGAGCGGTTATGCCGCTTTCCCCTCGCGCCCGTCGCGACGCGCCGGGTAACGGATGACATAAGCGTTTCATATGACCGGGATAATCTCCCACCGATCAATACTCATTGCTGCTGTTTTATCTTGATTTTGCAGGGGCGCAACATTGCACGGCACCGTGTTACCACCACTCAAAAAAGGCTGGCAGGCTACGCTGGATCTCCGCTTTCAGCAGGCCGGAGGCAAGACCGTTCTCGCCCGCGCCCAACACGTCGGCCCGCTGACCGTCCAGCGCCCGTTTTACCCGGAAGAAGAGACCTGTCACCTCTATCTGCTTCACCCGCCCGGCGGCATCGTCGGCGGAGATGAGCTTGCGATAAGCGCCCACGTTGACCCCGGCTGCCATACGCTGATAACCATGCCTGGCGCCAGCAAGTTTTACCGCAGCAGCGGCGCGCAAGCGCTATTGCGCCAGCAGTTGACCCTCGCCCCGCAGGCGACCCTGGAGTGGCTCCCGCAGGATGCCATCTTCTTTCCCGGGGCGAATGCCCGGCTGTCCACCACCTTTCATCTTTGCGCCTCCAGCACGCTGCTGGCCTGGGATCTGCTCTGCCTTGGCCGCCCGGTGATTGGCGAAACCTTCAGCCACGGCACCCTCAGCAACCGGCTGGAAGTGTGGGTGGATGAGATACCGCTGCTGGTTGAGCGCCTGCACCTGCAGGAGGGAGAGCTGTCCAGCGTCGCCGAACGTCCCTGGGTCGGCACTTTGCTGTGCTATCCGGCTACCGATGCCCTGCTCGACGGGGTGCGCGATGCGCTGGCGCCGCTCGGTCTCTACGCTGGCGCCAGCCTGACCGACCGCCTGCTGACGGTGCGTTTCCTCAGTGACGATAATCTGATTTGCCAGCAGGTGATGCGCGACGTCTGGCAGTTTCTGCGCCCTCATCTCACCGGCAAGTCTCCCGTACTTCCCCGAATCTGGCTGACTTAAGAGAACGTTATGGAACTGACCCCCCGAGAAAAAGACAAGCTGTTGCTGTTTACCGCCGCGCTGGTGGCGGAACGCCGCCTGGCCCGCGGCCTGAAGCTCAACTATCCGGAGTCCGTGGCACTGATCAGCGCTTTTATTATGGAAGGCGCCCGCGACGGCAAAAGCGTGGCCTCACTGATGGAGGAAGGCCGTCACGTCCTGACCCGCGAGCAGGTGATGGAGGGCGTCCCGGAAATGATCCCGGATATCCAGGTCGAAGCCACCTTTCCGGACGGCTCGAAGCTGGTCACCGTTCACAACCCGATTATCTGAGGTAGCGCCATGATCCCCGGTGAATATCACGTTAAGCCCGGTCAGATAGCCCTGAATACCGGCCGGGCGACCTGTCGCGTGGTCGTTGAGAACCACGGCGATCGGCCGATTCAGGTCGGTTCACACTACCATTTCGCCGAGGTCAACCCGGCGCTGAAGTTCGACCGTCAGCAGGCCACTGGCTATCGCCTAAATATCCCGGCCGGCACGGCGGTACGTTTTGAACCCGGCCAGAAGCGCGAGGTCGAGCTGGTGGCCTTCGCCGGTCACCGCGCCGTCTTCGGCTTCCGCGGCGAGGTCATGGGCCCTCTGGAGGCAACTGATGAGTAATATTTCACGCCAGGCCTATGCCGATATGTTCGGCCCCACCGTCGGCGACAAGGTGCGCCTGGCGGATACCGAGTTGTGGATCGAGGTGGAAGATGATTTGACCACCTACGGAGAAGAGGTCAAATTCGGCGGCGGCAAAGTGATCCGCGACGGGATGGGCCAGGGACAAATGCTGGCCGCCGACTGTGTCGACCTGGTGCTCACCAACGCGCTGATCGTCGATCACTGGGGGATCGTCAAGGCCGATATCGGCGTGAAGGACGGGCGGATCTTCGCCATCGGCAAAGCCGGTAACCCCGACATCCAACCCAACGTCACCATCCCCATCGGCGCCGCGACGGAAGTGATTGCCGCCGAAGGCAAGATCGTCACCGCCGGCGGGATCGATACCCATATTCACTGGATCTGTCCGCAACAGGCGGAAGAGGCGCTGGTCTCCGGCGTGACCACCATGGTCGGCGGCGGCACCGGCCCGGCCGCGGGCACCCACGCCACCACCTGTACCCCGGGCCCGTGGTATATCTCACGCATGCTGCAGGCGGCCGACAGCCTGCCGGTCAATATCGGCCTGCTGGGCAAGGGCAACGTTTCTCAGCCGGATGCCCTGCGCGAGCAGGTGGCGGCGGGCGTCATTGGCCTGAAAATCCACGAGGACTGGGGCGCCACGCCGGCGGCGATCGACTGTGCGTTAACCGTCGCCGATGAAATGGATATTCAGGTCGCCCTGCACAGCGACACCCTCAATGAGTCCGGTTTTGTGGAAGACACCCTCGCCGCCATCGGCGGGCGCACCATACACACCTTCCATACCGAAGGGGCCGGCGGCGGCCATGCGCCGGACATCATCACCGCCTGCGCCCATCCGAACATTTTGCCGTCGTCCACCAACCCAACGCTGCCCTACACCCTCAACACCATCGATGAACATCTCGATATGCTGATGGTCTGCCACCATCTGGACCCGGACATTGCCGAGGACGTGGCCTTTGCCGAGTCGCGCATTCGCCGGGAAACCATCGCCGCGGAAGACGTGCTGCACGACCTCGGCGCCTTCTCGCTCACCTCCTCCGATTCGCAGGCCATGGGTCGCGTCGGGGAAGTGGTCCTCCGCACCTGGCAGGTGGCGCACCGCATGAAGGTACAGCGCGGAGCGCTGGCGGAAGAGACCGGGGATAACGACAACTTCCGTGTGAAGCGCTACATCGCCAAATACACTATCAACCCGGCACTGACCCACGGCATCGCGCACGAAGTCGGATCCATTGAGGTGGGTAAGCTGGCGGACCTCGTGGTCTGGTCACCAGCCTTCTTTGGTGTGAAACCCGCTACCGTGATCAAAGGCGGCATGATCGCCATCGCGCCGATGGGCGATATCAATGCCTCGATTCCGACCCCGCAGCCGGTGCATTACCGTCCGATGTTTGGCGCCCTGGGCAGCGCTCGTCATCACTGCCGCCTTACCTTCCTGTCGCAGGCGGCGGCGGACAACGGCGTTGCCGAGCGGCTGAACCTGCACAGTGCGATCGCCGTAGTGAAAGGCTGCCGTACGGTGCAGAAAGCCGACATGGTGCACAACAGCCTGCAGCCTAACATTACCGTCGACGCGCAAACCTATGAGGTGCGGGTGGATGGGGAACTCATCACCAGCGAGCCGGCAGACGTTCTGCCGATGGCGCAACGGTATTTTCTGTTTTAAGGAGAGCGGATGCTTTATTTAACTCAACGTCTGGAGATCCCCAGCGCCGCGACCGCCAGCGTTACGCTGCCGATTGATGTTCGCGTCAAAAGCCGGGTAAAAGTCACCCTCAACGATGGCCGGGAAGCCGGTCTGCTGCTGCCCCGCGGCCTGCTGCTGCGCGGCGGCGATGTGCTCAGCAACGAAGAAGGCACCGAGTTTGTGCAGGTGATTGCCGCTGATGAAGGGGTGTCGGTAGTGCGCTGCGACGATCCGTTTATGCTGGCGAAGGCCTGCTACCACCTTGGCAACCGTCACGTGCCGCTGCAGATCATGCCGGGCGAGCTGCGCTACCATCACGATCACGTGCTGGACGATATGCTGCGCCAGTTCGGCCTGACGGTGACCTTTGGCCAGTTGCCGTTCGAGCCGGAAGCCGGCGCTTACGCCAGCGAGAGCCACGGTCATCATCATACTCATCATGCCCACCACGCTCACAGCCACTAGCATGTCGACAGCGGAACAACGCCTGCGGCTGATGCAGCTGGCCAGCAGCAACCTGCCGGTAGGTGGTTACAGCTGGTCCCAGGGGCTGGAGTGGGCCGTGGAAGCCGGCTGGGTGCCGGATGTCGCGGCCTTCGAGCGCTGGCAGCGGCGGCAGATGACGGCGGGCTTTTTTACCGTTGACCTGCCGCTGTTCGCCCGCCTGTACCGCGCCTGCGAACAAGGCGATATCGCTGCGGCCCAGCGCTGGACCGCCTATCTGCTGGCCTGCCGGGAAACCCGTGAGCTGCGGGACGAAGAGCGCAACCGCGGCGCGGCGTTTGCCCGTCTGCTGAGCGACTGGCAGCCGGACTGTCCGCCGCCGTGGCGCACGCTGTGCCAGCAAAGCCAGCTCGCCGGAATGGCCTGGCTCGGCGTGCGCTGGCGCATCGCGCTGCCCGAGATGGCCCTCAGCCTGGGCTACAGCTGGATTGAGAGCGCCGTGATGGCGGGCGTCAAGCTGGTGCCCTTCGGTCAGCAGGCCGCCCAGCAGCTGATTTTACGTCTTTGCGACCACTACGCGGCCCAGATGCCCGGCGCGCTGGCCGCGCCGGACGGCGATATCGGATCGGCCACCCCGCTCGCCGCTATCGCCTCGGCCCGGCATGAAACCCAATACTCCCGATTATTCCGTTCCTAGGAGAAGCCATGAATTCTTATAAACACCCGCTGCGCGTCGGCGTCGGCGGCCCGGTCGGCTCCGGTAAAACCGCTCTGCTGGAAGCGCTATGCAAAGCGATGCGTGATACCTGGCAGCTGGCGGTGGTCACTAACGACATCTATACCAAAGAAGATCAGCGCATCCTCACCGAAGCGGGCGCGCTGGCGCCTGAACGCATCGTCGGTGTGGAAACCGGCGGCTGCCCGCATACGGCGATCCGCGAAGATGCCTCGATGAACCTCGCTGCCGTGGAAGCACTGAGCGAAAAATTCGGTAACCTCGACCTTATCTTCGTGGAAAGCGGCGGCGACAACCTGAGCGCCACCTTCAGCCCGGAGCTGGCGGATCTGACCATCTACGTCATCGATGTGGCTGAAGGGGAGAAGATCCCGCGCAAAGGCGGGCCGGGGATCACCAAATCCGATTTCCTGGTGATCAATAAAACCGACCTTGCCCCCTATGTGGGCGCGTCGCTGGAAGTGATGGCGAGCGATACCCAGCGTATGCGCGGCGATCGCCCATGGACCTTCACCAACCTGAAGCAGGGCGACGGCCTGAGCACCATTATCGCCTTCCTTGAAGACAAAGGCATGCTTGGCAAATAGGCCTTTTGCACCAGCCGGGCGCAGGCGCGTCCGGATGGTGCAGCCCCTGCTCTCTCTTCTATCACCCTGCACCACCCTCCCCGCCACGCCTGCCCTGCAATATGGCATAAGGTTTGCTAATTCAAGTCATGCCTAACCATTAAGGAATGACTATGTCATCACTGGATCTCAACCCTGAATTACCTGCGACAACGCGGACTTCCGGCTCCCGGGAAACCTTAGAAGATTACACCTTACGTTATGCCCCGCTGAGCTTCCGCCGCTGGGGACCGGGCGTCGTCGCGGTCACGGCGCTGGGCGGCATCGCCTACCTGGCCGACTTTTCCATCGGCGCCAGCATCGGTATGGCCTGGGGCACCAGCAACGCCATCTATTCGATCCTGGTGGCGGCGCTGGTGATCTTCCTCACCGGCATTCCGCTGGCGATCACCGCCGCACGCTACAACATTGACCTTGACCTGATCACCCGCAGCGCCGGCTTCGGCTATTTCGGCTCGGTGATCACCAGCATTATTTTTGCCGGCTTCACCTTTATCTTCTTCGCCCTTGAAGGCTCGATCATGGCCCAGGGGCTGCTGGTGGGCCTCGGGATCCCGCTGTGGATGGGGTATTTGATCGCCACCCTGATGGTGCTCCCGCTGGTGGTCTATGGCATGAAAGCCCTGACCCGCCTGCAGGTGTGGACCACTCCGCTGTGGCTGGTGCTGATGGTGGTGCCGGTAGTGTGGCTGATTGTCAAAGATCCGCAGCTGGTGGACGGCTTCCTGCATTTCGCCGGTAAAAACAGCGCGTCGACGGTGGATATCACCGCCATCATGCTCGGCGCCGGGGTATGCCTGTCGCTGATCATGCAGATTGGCGAACAAATTGATTACCTGCGCTTTATGCCGCCTAAAACCGCTGAGAACCGTAAAAGCTGGTGGCTGGCGGTCTTTTCCGCCGGTCCGGGCTGGGTGGTGTTAGGCGCGATCAAACAGATCATCGGCGCCTTCCTCGGCTTCTATCTATTGACCCGTTTCCCGGCGGTGCACAATACCGAACCAGTGCAGCAGTTCGTCAGCGTCTTCGATAACCTGGTGCCCGGCTGGCTGGCCCTGACGCTGGCAGTGGTGCTGGTGGTGATCTCGCAGATCAAAATTAACGTCACCAATGCCTACTCCGGCTCGCTGGCGTGGACCAGCGCCTGGACCCGCACCACCAAACGCTATCCGGGACGGATTATTTTTGTGGTGGTCAACCTGGCGATTGCCCTGGCGCTGATGGAAGGCGATATGTTCAGCGCCCTGTCGTGGATCCTCGGCTTTTACTCCAACTTCGCCATCGCCTGGGTCGTGGTGGTGGCGACCGACATCACCTTTAATAAAGGCCTGCTCAAGCTGGCGCCGGCGCAGCCGGAGTATCGTCGCGGCATGATCTACAACGTTAACCCGGTGGGCGTGGTCTCCTTTGGCCTGGCCGCCGGGCTGTCGATCTGCGCCTTCTTCGGCCTGCTGGGCGCGACGCTGGCACCGTTCTCGCCGCTGATTGCGCTGGTCGTCGCCTTTGTCATGACCCCGCTGATGGGGATCCTTACCCGCGGGCGCTACTATATTAAGCAGGTGGATGACGGTATCGCCGAGCCGCGCTATGACGAGGCGGGGAACGCCTCCACCACCGTGTATCAATGCGTTAGCTGTGAGGAAGAGTATGAGCGCCCGGACGTGATGCACTCGCACAAGCATCAGGGAGCGATCTGTTCGCTGTGTAAAAGTATGGAGTAGTCAGGAAGGCAGGCCGACGTGACGTCGGCCTGTTTCAGGAGGCGTTAGGCGGCAGGCAGCTCGGCCAGCGGCCAGCGCGGGCGAACCGTCACGCCGAGCTCGGCTTTGGCGCCGGTTTGCAGACGCACCATGCCGGCGTAGGCAATCATCGCGCCGTTGTCAGTACAGAACTCAGGGCGGGCGTAGAACACCTCGCCACCGCGTTTTTGCATCATCTCCGCCAGCTTCGCCCGCAGGGTACGGTTGGCGCTCACGCCTCCCGCCATCACCAGACGCTTAAAGCCGGTTTGCTCCAGCGCGCGGCGACATTTAATCATCAGCGTATCGACGACCGCATCCTCAAACGCGCGGGCGATGTCGGCGCGGGTTTGCTCATCGTCGCCATTATTACGAATGGTGTTGGCGGCGAAAGTTTTCAGGCCCGAGAAGCTGAAATCGAGCCCCGGACGGTCGGTCATCGGCCGCGGGAAGACGAAGCGGCCTTCGGTGCCCTGAGCGGCCATTTTCGACAGCATCGGCCCGCCGGGATAATCCAGCCCCAGCAGTTTCGCCGTCTTATCAAAGGCTTCGCCCGCTGCATCGTCAATCGACTCGCCCAGCAGTTCATACTGACCAATACCGGTGACGCTAATCAACTGGGTGTGGCCGCCGGAAACCAGCAGCGCGACGAACGGGAACGCCGGCGGGTTATCTTCCAGCATCGGCGCCAGCAGATGCCCTTCCATATGGTGTACCGGGATCGCCGGCACGTTCCAGGCGAAGGCCAGCGACCGGCCAACGGTCGCCCCGACCAGCAGCGCCCCAACCAGGCCAGGGCCCGCCGTATAAGCGACGGCGTCGATATCTTTCGCCGTCAGACCGGCTTCTTTCAGCGCCGCCTGGATCAGCGGCACCGTTTTGCGCACATGGTCACGCGATGCCAGCTCCGGCACCACGCCGCCGTAATCCGCATGCAGTTTCACCTGACTATACAATTGGTTGGCTAACAGACCTTGCTGGTCGTCATAAATCGCGATGCCGGTTTCATCGCAGGATGTTTCAATGCCCAGTACACGCATGAGTTGTTTTACCTCGCTTCAATACCGCGCAGTGTAGGTCCAATGACCGGCGATGTAAAACTTTGCTCACCCCTGGTGCTCTGTTCGTGTATACTCCTCACCCTTATAAAAGTCCCTTTCAAAAAAGGCGCCGGTGCTTTACAAAGCAGCAGTAGTTGCAGTAAAATTCCGCACCATTTTGAAATAAGCTGGCATTGCGGCCAGCGGCAAACCGAATTAATCAAAGGTGAGAGGCACATGCCGGTAATTAAAGTACGTGAAAACGAGCCGTTCGACGTAGCTCTGCGTCGCTTCAAGCGTTCCTGCGAAAAAGCAGGTGTTCTGGCGGAAGTTCGTCGTCGTGAGTTCTATGAAAAACCGACTACCGAACGTAAGCGCGCTAAAGCTTCTGCAGTGAAACGTCACGCGAAGAAACTGGCTCGCGAAAACGCACGCCGTACTCGTCTGTACTAATCTGTTGAGAGCGACGCTCTCAATTCAGACCGAGTTGTAGTTGTAAGGCCGTGCTTCCGAAAGGAATGCGCGGCTTATTTTCGTTTATAGTCATCAGAAATAACGGGGCTTATGGCTGGACGAATTCCACGTGTATTTATTAGCGATCTGCTTGCCAGAACCGACATCGTCGATTTGATCGATGCGCGGGTAAAGCTGAAAAAGCAGGGCAAAAATTTTCACGCGTGCTGTCCGTTCCATAACGAAAAAACCCCCTCTTTCACCGTCAATGGTGAAAAACAGTTTTACCACTGCTTCGGCTGCGGGGCGCACGGCAATGCTATCGACTTCCTGATGAACTACGACAAGCTCGAGTTCGTGGAAACGGTCGAAGAGCTGGCCGCCATGCACAACCTCGAAGTGCCTTATGAAGCAGGCAACGGACCCAGCCAGATAGAGCGCCATCAACGGCAAAATCTCTACCAGTTACTGGATGGTCTGAATGCGTTTTACCAACAGTCTCTGATGCAGCCCGCCGCCGACCCTGCGCGCCAGTACCTGGCAAAACGGGGGTTAAGCAGCGAGGTGATTACGCGCTTTGCCATCGGCTATGCTCCCCCCGGGTGGGATAACGTTTTAAAACGTTTTGGCGGCAATCAAGAAAACCGCCAGTCGCTTATTGATGCCGGCATGCTGGTCACCAACGATCAGGGACGCAGTTATGACCGCTTCCGCGAACGGGTGATGTTCCCCATCCGCGATAAGCGAGGCCGGGTGATTGGGTTTGGCGGACGAGTGCTGGGCGATGCCCTGCCGAAGTATCTGAACTCCCCGGAAACCGACATATTCCATAAAGGCCGCCAGCTGTATGGCCTGTATGAAGCACAGCAGGACAACCCCGAACCACCGCGTTTGCTGGTTGTCGAAGGGTATATGGACGTCGTAGCGCTGGCGCAATACGACATCAACTATGCCGTGGCCTCGCTGGGTACCTCGACCACGGCCGACCATATCCAGCTGCTGTTTCGGGTGACCAATAACGTCATCTGCTGCTACGACGGCGATCGGGCTGGCCGCGATGCCGCCTGGCGCGCGCTGGAGACGGCGCTACCGTACATGACCGATGGTCGCCAGCTGCGTTTTATGTTTCTGCCTGACGGCGAAGACCCGGATACGCTGGTGCGTAAAGAGGGCAAAGCGGCGTTTGAGGCGCGGATGGAGCAGGCTCAGCCGCTCTCCACGTTCTTGTTTAACAGCCTGCTGCCGCAGGTCGATCTGAGTACCCCAGACGGGCGCGCGCAGCTGAGCACGCTGGCGCTGCCGCTGATCACTCAGGTACCCGGCGAAACGCTGCGCATCTATTTGCGTCAGGAACTGGGCAACAAGCTGGGCATTTTAGATGACGCACAGCTTGAACGTTTAATGCCAAAACAGTCTGAAAATGGCGCGCCGCGTCCCGTACCACAGCTAAAACGCACGACCATGCGTATACTGATAGGACTGCTGGTGCAAAACCCGGATCTGGCGCCGTTAGTCCCACCGCTGGAGGGACTGGACTCGCGCAAAATGCCAGGGCTTAGCCTGTTCAGCGAACTGGTGAAAAGCTGTCTGGCGCAGCCTGGTCTGACAACCGGGCAACTTTTAGAGCAATATCGCGGCACAAAAGAGGCCGCAACCCTTGAAAAACTGTCGATGTGGGACGATATAGCAGATAAAGATATCGCTGAACAGACCTTCACCGACTCGCTCAATCATATGTTTGATTCACTGCTGGAACTGCGACAAGAAGAGTTGATAGCTCGCGATCGCACACACGGTTTAAGCAGTGAAGAACGCCGGGAACTCTGGACTATCAGCCAGGAGCTGGCGAAAAAATAAATGACAGACAACATCATTCACGTTGTATCAAGGCAGCAAGAAAACGCAGAACAACGTGAAGGATCAGAATTTAACGGCTTAAGTGCCGAGTATCGATCGGGAAGCCCCCGACAGCCGCGCAGAGGCGCAGCGGCAATAATATAAGTACGCCCTCGCTTTAAATGTCGACAGCCCGCTGCCGACACCAATCAAACGAATTAAGTGTGGATACCGTCTTATGGAGCAAAACCCGCAGTCACAGCTGAAGCTTCTTGTCCAACGTGGTAAGGAGCAAGGCTATCTGACCTATGCCGAGGTCAATGACCATCTGCCGGAAGATATCGTCGATTCCGATCAGATCGAAGACATCATCCAAATGATCAACGACATGGGCATTCAGGTGATGGAAGAAGCACCGGATGCCGATGATCTGATGCTTGCCGAAAACACCGCGGATGAAGATGCTGCCGAAGCTGCCGCGCAGGTGCTCTCCAGCGTAGAATCCGAAATCGGGCGGACAACCGACCCGGTGCGCATGTACATGCGTGAAATGGGTACCGTAGAGCTGCTGACCCGTGAAGGCGAAATCGACATCGCCAAACGTATTGAAGATGGGATCAACCAGGTTCAGTGCTCCGTTGCCGAATACCCGGAAGCGATCACCTACCTGCTTGAGCAGTACGACCGCGTCGAAGCGGAAGAAGCCCGTCTGTCCGATCTGATCACCGGTTTCGTCGATCCGAACGCCGAAGAAGATATGGCGCCGACCGCCACCCACGTTGGTTCCGAACTGTCTCAGGAAGAGATGGATGACGACGAAGACGAAGACGAAGAAGACGCCGACGACGACAGCAGCGATGACGACAACAGCATCGATCCTGAGCTGGCCCGCGAGAAGTTCGCCGAGCTGCGTACCCAGTACGAGCTGACGCGCGACACCATCAAAGCCAAAGGTCGTAGCCATGCCACCGCGCAGGAAGAGATCCTGAAGCTGTCTGAAGTCTTCAAGCAGTTCCGCCTGGTGCCGAAGCAGTTCGATTACCTGGTCAACAGCATGCGCAGCATGATGGATCGCGTTCGTACTCAGGAACGTATCATCATGAAGCTGTGCGTTGAGCAGTGCAAAATGCCGAAGAAAAACTTCATCACCCTGTTCACCGGCAACGAAACCAGCGAAACCTGGTTCAACGCTGCGGTAGCGATGAACAAGCCGTGGTCCGAGAAGCTGCTGGAAGTGAAAGAAGACGTGCAGCGCGGTCTGCAGAAGCTGCACCAGATCGAAGAAGAAACCGGCCTGACCATCGAGCAGGTGAAGGACATCAACCGTCGTATGTCCATCGGTGAAGCGAAAGCCCGTCGTGCGAAGAAAGAGATGGTGGAAGCGAACTTGCGTCTGGTTATCTCTATCGCCAAGAAATACACCAACCGTGGTCTGCAGTTCCTCGATCTGATTCAGGAAGGCAACATCGGTCTGATGAAAGCGGTCGATAAGTTCGAATACCGTCGCGGCTACAAATTCTCGACCTACGCGACCTGGTGGATCCGTCAGGCTATCACCCGCTCCATCGCAGATCAGGCGCGCACCATCCGTATTCCGGTGCATATGATTGAGACTATCAACAAGCTCAACCGTATCTCCCGTCAGATGCTGCAGGAGATGGGACGTGAACCGACGCCGGAAGAGCTGGCTGAGCGCATGCTGATGCCAGAAGACAAAATCCGTAAGGTGCTGAAGATCGCCAAAGAGCCTATCTCCATGGAAACGCCGATCGGCGACGATGAAGATTCGCATCTGGGGGATTTCATCGAGGATACCACCCTCGAGCTGCCGCTGGATTCTGCGACCACCGAGAGCCTGCGCGCGGCAACGCACGACGTGCTGGCCGGCCTCACCGCTCGTGAAGCGAAAGTCCTGCGTATGCGTTTCGGTATCGATATGAACACCGACCACACGCTGGAAGAAGTGGGTAAACAGTTCGACGTTACCCGCGAACGTATCCGTCAGATCGAAGCGAAGGCGCTGCGTAAACTGCGCCACCCAAGCCGTTCTGAAGTGCTGCGTAGCTTCCTCGACGATTAATCGTCGCGGGACAGCGCTCACAGCCTGTTAAAAAGCTCCCTGCGGGGAGCTTTTTTTATGGCGTTCTGGTGGCCATCCGAGGAAAGTGGCATATCTCCGCTACTGGCCGCGCGTCGCCAGGGCATCATCCAGTTCACGATAGGCCGCCACCAGCTTATCGAGCGTCGCCCGGTTTAAGCCGCTGGGATTGGGCAGCACCCACACCTGAGTCATGCCGATGGTCATGGCCTGTTTCCCCCACTTCGCGCCGCGCTGGTTAAAGGCCTGCTCGAAGGCCTGCTTGCCGAGAACCGCCAGCGCCCGCGGCTGATACTCCTCTATTTTCCGCACCAGCTCACGACTGCCGCTGCGCAGCTCCTGCAGGGCGACCTCGCTGGCCTGCACCGTCGGACGCTCAACCAGCATGGTGATGCCGCAGCGCGTATCCAGCAGCTGCAGCTCCTCTTCCGGCCTCAGCAGCCGATCGGTAAACCCGGCCTGATGGATGACCTTCCAGAAGCGATTGCCAGGATGGGCAAAATGAAAGCCGGTATGGGCGGAAGACTTCCCCGGGTTGATACCACAAAAGACCACGCGCAGGCCCGGCGCAAGGATATCGCTAATCATGTTTTCTCCGGCTGTATGGCTAAAACATGATTATAAAGGATTGAAAATGCATTGTTTATAAAAACAGCAGCTGCGCGCTTTACGCTGGATTGCAACCGTCAGTTACTTTATAATCCCTCGCCACGGCCCCTTAGCTCAGTGGTTAGAGCAGGCGACTCATAATCGCTTGGTCGTTGGTTCAAACCCAACAGGGGCCACCAGATATCAAGGGCTTACGTGCAAACGTAGGCCCTTTTCCTTTTCCTGTAAGCGCACCCGTTTTAGTTCCACGCACTTTTTGAGATTTCCGGGGTTTCAGCCATCAGCCGGTATTCTTCCGGCGTCAGGTTATTCAGGGATTCGTGGGGGCGCTCGCCGTTATATTCAGCCAGCCAGCGCTCTGTAATTTCCCGTGCTTCATTCAGTGTTCTGAACAGATAAAAATCCAGTATTTCTGTTCTGTATGTCCGGTTGAACCGTTCGATAAAGGCATTCTGCGTTGGCTTGCCGGGCCTGATAAACTCCAGCATCACACCATGCTCTTCTGCCCATTGTGCCAGCGTCAGCGAGACCAGTTCCGGACCGTTATCCATCCGCATCTTTAGCGGATATCCGCGGTTTGCCACGATCCTGTCCAGCACTCTCACGACCCGCTGCGCCGGGATATTCAGGTCAATTTCGATCGCCAGTGCTTCGCGGTTAAAATCATCCACCACGTTGAAGGTCCGGAAGCGTCTGCCGCACACCAGCGCATCGTGCATAAAATCGATGGACCAGCTCTGGTTCATCGCCTCTGGCGTCACCAGCGGAACCGGATTGCGCACTGGCAGGCGCTGTTTTCCCTTACGGCGAAAATTCAGTTTCAGCAGGCAGTAAATCCGGTGAACGCGCTTATGGTTCCAGCTTTTGCCCTGCCTGCGCAGCACCTGAAAAAGCTTTTTAAATCCGTATCGCGGATAGCGTTCAGCCGCCACGGTCAGCTCCATAATGACTGGCTCATCACGTTGCGTATCCGGCTGATAACGAAATACCGTCCTGCTCAGCGACAATATCCTGCATGCCTGACGTAAGCTCATGGCAAACTGCGCGGTCAGATAGCTGACCAGCTCACGCTTTATCGCTGGTTTTAAAGCTTTTTTTCAATAACGTCTTTCAGGGCGCGGCACTCGAGGCTCAGGCCGCAAACATCTGTTTCAGCCGGCGGTTTTCATCTTCGAGGTCCTTCATCTTTTTGATATCAGAGGCTTCCATACCGCCGAACTTCGCTTTCCAGTTGTAGTACGAGGCCTCAGAAATCCCGGCTTCGCGGCACACATCTTTGACGGTGCGTCCGGCTTCGACGGACTTCAGAACGGCGATGATCTGGTGTTCGGTGAATCGGGCTTTGCGCATGGCGATCTCCTCCAGGAACATAATCAGTATGCAGGAAGATCTCTAAATGTGAATGGTCCGCTTTACCGGGATGCTTACAGGTCGACCACGAGGGCGTGGCGCAATGCCGGTATACTCATAGACTGGTTAAGTTGTCAGGGATGAAAGACAGCGATTGCCCTGCCACCGCCTTCATTGACATGATAATTGCAGCGCCTGCATTAATAGCTAACTCAAGCAAGAAGCGGGCTTTGCGAATTTTTTAGCGATGCGCATTCTTTTTCCTGCAGGTGGCTAGTCAGCATTAACCTGCAAGCCAAATGTTGGTGAATTGCTTATCCGCAATGAATGTGGCATAACACCGGTCCATAATAGAAAGAGTTTCCTTTTCATATTGTTGGCGCAACATCGAGGATTTGCTGATGCAATTAACGGTTCTGGTTGATAATAATACATTAATTGACAGGTATCTTGTCGGTGAGCCTGGTGTATCCTATCTGATTGAGCATGATGGACAAAAAATCCTTTTCGATACCGGATATTCGGATGTTTTTTTGCAGAATGCGCAAACGTTGAAAATTGATTTAACCACTATCGATAGTATCGTTTTATCTCATGGGCATAACGATCATACCTGGGGCCTCAATCATTTAACCCAACATTATGACCGCCTAAATTTCACGCCTGAGAAAAAGATAAACTTAGTTTGCCATCCAGATGCATTAAACCCAAAGTATTTTGATGCAAAATCTATAGGGATCAACTACAGATTCGATCAAAATGATCTCTTCTTCGACAAAATTTGCAGCATAAAACCTTATCCACTCTCTGAAAACATCATCTTCCTTGGTCAAATACCAAGGGACAATAAATTCGAGATGCTGACACCGGTTGGCCAAACGGTAGATGATAAAGGCGAAATCACTGATGATTACGTTATGGATGATTCTGCGTTGGCAATAAAGACAGAAGATGGACTGGTGGTAGTCACAGGCTGTTCTCACGCGGGAATAGCTAACATTATCGAATATGCAAAACAGGTTACCGGAGAAAATCACATTGTTTCGGTCATTGGTGGGTTCCATCTGCAAAATGCCGATGAAGATCGCCTCACACAGACAGGGGATTACCTTAAAGCATTGTCCCCAGATTCCCTCTATCCATGCCATTGTACCGATCTTGCGGCTAAGATTATCCTGGCGCGTTTTATCAAAATTAATGAGGTCGGCGTTGGGCTAAAACTACATTTTTCTGCCGCCAGGAAATGAATGAAAAAGAAGGTAGCCGGCACGCAGGAGAGCAAACGGCAGCGGCCGCAGCGACCAGGCTCGTTAAATTTCAGGTCAATTTCCGAAAAATAACCATAGCCTGCTCCAGCTGATCAAAATCAATACTCTCTTCCCGCCGCTCTTATATATAACCCGTTGACTCACAAAAAGGATGAAATGATGAAAATACGGGATATATCAGTCAGTACTTGTCTGGCACTGTTATTGATGGGTTGCGTAGCTAAACCGCCAATGGCGACGGAAAGTGAAATGAAAGAGGCGGCCGCCTTTGCTTTTAATGTCGATGCTTCGCAGGTGACAATTTCCGATGCGAAGCAGCAGGATGTGAAAACCAACTTTGTGGCAACTATCGGCAAAACCAGCCATCGCTGCTATGTGACCAAGACCGACGGGCCAAAGCTTTACGGGCTGATCCCAATGGGTGGTAGCACCGTCTCGGATGCCATCTGTGCAGGCAGCAACCCGACGTCAGCGAACAAAACCTGCGACGCCCTGTCAAAACAAGCGGGCCGCTGCTAATTCACCGAGCAGCAGAAGGCCGTTAACTGCACATTTAGTCACTTTTTCTGCCGCTTTACCGCGGTCGCTTAATTCAGCGACCGCACCTGCTGGTAAGAGTTGAGCCGTTCACGCAGCGAAGTCAGCCACGCATCTGGTTCCTGGCGGCAGATTTCGGTGAGGATCGGCGTCAACACCAGTTCAGCTTCATGAAAGTCGGTCCACTCTGACGGCTGCAGTGAAAAAGGATCGTTCATCAACCAGATCACCATCGGCGTCCAGGTGCGCGGGTCCAGCTGCAGATAATCCTGACAGCGCATCATATCGCGGGTCTGCACCACATCGGGCGCTACCTCCTTTCCCACCGCCGCGCTACTCATTGCCAATACGATTATTCCTGCCATCAGACGTTTCCAAACCCATTTTCGCCAGAGACTGTGCTTTTCTTTTGCCATTGTTATTATTTTACCTGCCAGCTGTCATCGGAGGGTATTCCCGGCAACTCACCTTAAAAAGAGCAGATTAATCGTTTGCATTTTTTTTAACAGCAGACAGCGCTGAAGTCAGTGAACGCCTGTTCCTACAACTGTCATCCAGATATGCAAATATATTCAACAAGCACTCATCGACAATATTTTCCCGGCCGAAAACGATTTGTGTTACAATTGCGACTTATTCCGGCACCTATAAAAAATAATCCCCGCCGCACCTGCACCAGGCATCGCTATTCTTTTTTATATCAGGATTTACACCCCCATGAATGCGATAATCATTGACGATCATCCATTGGCACGTATTGCCATTCGCAACCTTCTCGACACCAACGGCATTACCGTCGCGGCAGAACTCGACAGCGGCGCCCATGCGGTGCAGACCGCAGAAAGCATGCAGCCTGACCTGCTGATCGTCGACGTCGATATTCCCGAGCTCAGCGGCATCGACGTTCTGGAGCAGCTGCGCAAACGCCGCTACCAGGGAAAAATCATCGTCATTTCCGCAAAGAATGAACGGTTCTACGGCAAACGCAGCGCCGACTGCGGGGCCAATGGTTTTGTGAGTAAAAAAGAGGGAATGAATAATATTCTCGCCGCGATCGACGCGGCCAATAATGGCTACAGCTATTTCCCTTTTTCACTGGAGCGCTTCTGCACACACGGCATCACCGATCAGGACCGGCTGGATACGCTGTCAACGCAGGAGATGAAGGTCTTCCGCTATATCCTCTGTGGCGTCGACTACACCACCATCGGCAGCAAAATGAATATCAGCAATAAAACGGTAAGTACCTATAAGGTCCGTCTGATGGATAAATTAGGCTGCAGCTCCCTGCTTGAGCTTTATGACTTTGCGCAACGCAATAAAATAGGGTGATGGCATGGTGGTTCGTCTTATTTTATCCGTCGTTGTCGGGCTGACGCTGAGCCTCTCTCCTGCCGCATATGCCATGAAACAGCTGGAGCTGAAGAGCCATTCTCATATCGCGGCGATCGATATCCCGCTTAGCGTTAAGGAGAAAGCCTGGCTTGCCGGGCAACTGACATTGACCATCGGCACCTGGCTTCCCGAGATGACGCCCATCGTCTATGACGGCGATGAGGAAAGCTATCAGGGGATTAACGCTGACTATCTGGCGCTGATGAAGCGCAGCCTCGGACTGAAGGTGATTATCCGCCAGTATGACACCGAGCAGCAGGCGCTGGCCGCCCTGGACGATCGGCAGGTCGATACCTTGCTCACTCAGGTGGCGCACCGGGATGCGCTCACCGCGGGCCTGGAGCGAACCGCGCCGCTGATTAAAACCTGGCCGGCGCTGGTTACCTCGCTGAAGTCCCCCCTGCCGCCGCTGACCACTGACCGCCGCGTCACGCTGGCCTGCACCCGCGAATGCGCCTTTTTCGATATTATTCAGCAGGCGTTTCCCAACGCCAAAATCACCCTTTACGACAGCGACTACCAGGCGCTTGCCTCGGTGGTCAGCGGTGAAAATCAGTATTTCATTGGCAACAACATCACCACTGGCCACTGTATCTCGAAGTATTTCTCGCAATCATTGGTCATTGCGCACTATTTTCGTCAGCAGGAACAACACAACCGCTTCGTCACCCGCGACGATCGGCCGGAGTTACACCAGATCCTCGATCGTTTCATTCATGCCATCGACAGCGATACCGCGATGCGGATCATGCAAAACTGGCTCAACCGCGGCGATCTGTCGTTTCTCAATACCCCCCTCCTCTTTAGCGCCGAGGAGCAGCGCTGGCTGCAGAAGCATCGTCGCGTCCGCCTGCTGGTCAACCCCTACTTTCCGCCCTTTACCCTGGTGGATGACGAAGATGAGCTACGCGGCATCATGGCCGATATGCTGAATATTTTCTCACTGCAGACCGGACTACAGTTTGAACCCATCCTGGTGCGCAATCGCCACGATCTGGCAAAGCGCATGGAAAAAGAGGACTGGGCGATCATGCCCGCCGCCACCCTCAATTCGCAGCCGCAGGACTATATCACCCTCAGCGATCCGCTCATTAACGTGGCTTTTGTGCTGGTCGCTCGCGGCAGCGCGGCTGACCAGCGTCTGCTGACGCGAGCGGCGCGGATCGCCCTGCCAGTGGGGCCGATTGCCGCCCACGACCTGAAAGCGCGCTTTCCACAGGTCAACTGGGTGGAGACAGATAACATTGGTATCGCCATGAAGATGGTGGAAGAAGGCGAAGTGGATGCCGCAGTGGCCTCGGAACTCTCCGCCCGCTATATGATCGATCATTACTATCCACAGGGTCTGCACTACACCCGCATCGACGGACTCCCGGTCGCCGCCATTCGGTTGGCCATCCCGCGCGATGAACCGGTGCTGGCCGCCATTCTTGGCAAAGCGCTGCAGGCGATTCCGCCACGGGATATTCTGCAGATGACCGAGAAGTGGTCGAAAATATCCAGCCAGCAAATAGAGAACTGGAGCCAGTACAGCCGACAGTTTTACCAGTTGATCGCCTTTGCGCTGGTGCTGATCGCCATCAGCCTCGGCTGGGGACTCTCCCTGTGCCGGGAAGTGCGCAAACGCAAAGACTCCCAACAGCGGCTGGAAGAAGAACTGGCGCAGAAGGAGGCGCTCTCCTGTGCGCTGGAGCACGAGAAAGATAAAGCGATTCAGGCGACAAAGGCGAAGAGCCGCTTTCTGGCCAGCATGAGCCACGAGCTGCGCACGCCGGTGAGCGCCATTGTCGGCTTTCTGGAACTGCTGGCGAACCCGGAGCTGAACGTCGGCCAGCGTAAAGAAGCGATCGAGCTGGCGGGGTCAACGGCGCAAACCCTGCTGGGGCTTATCGGCAATATTCTTGATATCGACAAGATTGAATCGGGAAAATACCAGGTCACCCCGCAGTGGAGCGATGTCGCACAGTTAGTGTCGCAGCAGTGCCACACCTTCGGCGCGCTGGCGCAGCAAAAGGGCATCGTTCTGCACCACCATAACGCGCTGCAGGAAGGGACCATGCTGTGGCTCGACCCGCAGGCGCTACGGCAAATCCTCAATAATCTCATCGGCAATGCGCTGAAGTTCACCGCCGAGGGCGCGATTCAGGTCAGCTGCCGGCTGGTGCAAGCGGATGAGACGCAGGGGGAGCTGACCCTCACCGTCAGCGACAGCGGCTGCGGGATCAGTGAAGCAGAGCAGGCTACTCTCTTCCACCGCTATGCTCAGGCGCGCCAGGGGCGCCAGCAGACCGGCTCCGGACTGGGGTTGGTCATTTGCAAAGAGCTGGTTGCGCTGATGCAGGGGCGGCTGGAGATGGTCAGTCACCCGGGTGTGGGGACAACTTTCACCCTCACTCTGCCGGTCAAGGCGAGTCGCTGCGCGATTCATGCGCCGCAGGCATTGCCCGCCAGGCCGCAGGCCCTGCCCGGGCTGGCGATTTTGATAGCGGACGACCACCCCACCAACCGGTTGCTACTTAAACGCCAGCTCAGCACCATCGGCTATAGCGTCGATGAAGCCTGCGACGGTGAAGAGGCGGAGAATAAGCTCGCCAGCAAACATTACGATTTGCTGATAACGGACCTCAATATGCCGAAGAAAGATGGTCTGGCGCTGGCGGCCTCGTTACGACGTCGCTATCCGGGCCTGGTCATTTGGGGCGTGACCGCCAGCGCACTCCCGCAGTCGCGTGAGGCGTGTCTGACCAGCGGGATGAATATGTGTCTGTTTAAGCCGGTGTCGGTTCAGACGCTGAGCCATGAGCTCAGCCGTTTAGCGGAGGGCCACGCATCACCTCACGCTACCCGGCACCTGAAGCTCAGCGTGCTGACCGAAAATACCGGGGGAGACCAGGCGCTGATGACTGAAATGCTGGAGACGTTCCGCGATGCGTCGGCCACAGATTTGCAGGCCGCCGGACAGGCTATCGTCCGGCATGAACCGCAGATCTTTCTGCGGGCGCTGCACCGTCTGCACGGTTCAGCACAAATTCTGGGGATTACTGCGCTACAACAACTGTGCGCCCCTTTTGAGGCTAAGCGACCTGATTCGCTGACGCCGGCAAGCTGTCTGGAGGTGGTACAGCACATCACCGGCGTCATGCGCGAGATCGACGGCGAAATCAACGCCCTGATCGGCCGCTAGCCGTTCCGCTCGGGCAGTCCGCTGCCCGAGCGTTAAGGGGACATCCTTGTCAGTTTCTTCCTCTGCGCTCTCTCAGGGTGGAACGAGGATCAGTTGCCTGCCACCAGCATCTCGCTGTCCACCACAATGCCCTCTTCAGCGCCTTTCAGCACCAGATTCGCTTCGTAATACTTCCCGGCTTTCAGCAGTTTTTGCGCCTGCGCCACCGCTTTGCGGGTCTGGTTGAGCGGCATCAGATACTGGTTCTCGATCACGCCAATGCCAGCCAGGCGCAGGGTATCGATAGCCCCTTTCTGGTCACCTTTCGCCAGCTTTTCGTTGGCAGATTTAATGGCACTCTCTTTTTCCGGCGTGGCCACGTAGTCTTCAGACAGGGCGACGGTCGCGTTGATCACCACATAGCGATCGGCGATCATTTTTGCTGTGGCGTCAGTTTTCACGAACTTTGCCCAGCTGGCGTCATCGGCGGCCAGCAGCGCGGCGGCGTCGTCTGTCAGTTTTTTGGCGCTATCCGGCTGGCCGTGGAACAGCGCCAGACGGGCGAACTGGACGTCGCGCATCGCGTTCGCGCCCTGCACCGCCACCTGCAGCACATCGGCAGCTTCTTTCTGAACCTGCGCCGTGGCCGCCGCGGCTGGCGCTGCCGTCGCGCTGTCTGCCGCCCACACCGGAGAGGTACTCATCATGGTTGCCAGCAGGCTCGCCAGAATAACTTTTTTCATTGTTGACTCCTGATTAAAATCGGTAAGCATCACCAAACGCAGCCAGCTTAAAAAATATCGTGGTTATTGAGAATCAGAGCCCGGAAGCAATATTGCGGGCCTTGTCTGACAGCTGTCAGACCAGGCGTATAAAGTGACCTCGGCGCTCTTATTTACGCCTGGCGATAGCGCGGCCTACTATTTTCATTAGACATTTATTTTGGCCCGCTGAATAAACCATACATTTATTTCAGCGCCAGGCCGCCAACCGGGATCTGCGGAGCAATTATGTTTATGTTTAGCCATTACACCTTAAATGCGTTTAGCCCACGCGTCTTCTTACGATATAAACGGCATGCCGGCATGATGGCCGCCCTGCTGTTTATCTGCGGGGCCTGTTGCCTGGCCTGGCCGTTGGTCGCTGGTTGGTATCTCGCCGTCGTCACCGGCATGTTGTTGATGATCTGTGGTTTCTATTCGCTGTACAGCTTGATTGTCTTCCGTCAGCAGCACTGGAAATCGCGCCTGGTGGCGCTGATCTTCGCCATTGCCTGGATCGTGCTCGGCCTGAGCTTTGTCGTCAATCCCCTCAATGGCATGAGCAGTCTGGCCTTCTTATTCGGCTTTTTATTTGTTCTCGGCGGTATTTCCCGCATCGTCAGCGGATGTAAAACCCGAAAACAAAGCGGCGCTGGCTGGAATATTTTTATCGGTTTGCTGGATTTAATTATCGCCTGCCTGTGGCTGGCAATGAACCCGCAGCAAAGCTGGTTATTTATCACCGCATTTATCGGCGTTGAAATGATATTTAGCGCCATCGGCTTTCTGGTCCTGCGCAATAAGATGAAGCATGCTCAGGCTTAAGCCGTATTTTATCACTGGAGAAGAAAATGAATTTACCTAAAGCACTCGTGTTGACCGCGGCGGCCACCACATTCTGTCTGATGACCAGCCCGGCGTTTGCGGTTCAGGAAACCACACCGCAGAATATGACCTGTCAGGAATTTATGGATATGAACCCGAAAAGCATGACCCCCGTGGCCTTCTGGGTCGTGAATCGCAACACCGACTTCAGCGGCGGCGACTATGTCGACTGGCATGAAGTCGAGACCGTCTCGGTGCCAAAAATGTTGCAGCAGTGCCACAAGAACCCCGCCGCTAAACTCGGCGACCTCAGCGCGGTCATCAAAAAATAATCCTGCTCCCCGGCGTTCCGCCGGGGAAAGTTAACCTCGTTACCCGCCGTGACGCGGCGGGCCCCGTCTCACTTATCGATACCGCATTCGCACGGCAGATGGTGGCCGATAAGCTTGCGGTATAAAAACGCCCCCATAATCGCCCCCACCACCGGCGCCAGCAGCGGCACCAGAAAGTAGGGGATCGCCAGCCCGCCGGTAAAGGCAATCGAGCCCCACCCGGCCAGACCGGTAAACAGTTTAGGGCCGAAATCGCGCGCCGGATTCAGCGCAAAGCCGGTTAGCGGTCCCATCGACGCGCCGATCACAGCGATCAGTAAGCCAATCAGCAACGGCGCCAGCGGCCCGCGCGGAATTCCGTTGCCGTCGTCGGTCAGGGCCATGATCATCGCCATCAGGATAGCCGTAATGGTGGTCTCCACGACAAACGCTTGTGTAAAGGTGATATGCGCATGCGGGTACGTGGAAAAGACCCCGGCCAGGTTAAGGCTGGCGGCAGTGCCGCGAACGATATGCTGGCTCTGTTCAAGATCGAGAAACAGCTGACGATAGAGTCCATACACCAGCGCGGCGGCGCAGAAAGCCCCGGCCGTCTGCGCGACAATAAACGGCAGCACCTTGCGGCGTTCAAAACAGGCGAACAGCCACAGGGCAATGGTCACCGCCGGATTAAGGTGCGCGCCAGAGACGCCGGCCGTCAGGTAGATGGCCATGGCGACGCCAAGGCCCCAGATAATACTGATCTCCCACTGACCAAAGCTGGCCCCGGCGACCCGCAGCGCAGCGACACAGCCCGCGCCGAAGAAGATGAGCAGTCCGGTGCCAAGAAACTCGGCCACGCACTGCCCGGTTAAGGTAGAAGTCTGGTTCATTATCGGCATCCTGAAATAGCACGTTAAAGAGAGAGGCTGGCGCGAGCGCCCGTTTAATTCGCCTGACCGGCCAGTACCAGCCCGGTGGCGACCGCATTGCGCGGCCCTTCTGTTCCCCGAATATTGCCCTGCCCGGCGACCACGCCATAATGCGACAGGGCTTCCGTGATAAGCTGCGGGATCTCAAAGTCCAGCGATGAGCCGCCCACCAGCACCACAAAGGCGATATCGCGAATGGAACCGCCGGGTGAAACCTGGCGCAGCGCGCGCAGGCAGTTGGTGACAAAGACTTTCTCTTTCGCCTGGCGGCGCACGAGACGAATTTTTTCCAGCGGACTGGCGTTATCGATCGGCACCAGTTCGCCCTCCTTGATGTACACCACTTTGGCGAATACCGCCGGGCTAAGGGCTTGCCGAAAGAACTCCACCGCGCCATTCTCGTGGCGGATACTGAACAGACTTTCCACTTTGGCCAGCGGGTATTTTTTTATCGCTTCCGCCAGCGAAAGATCCTCGAGGCCCAGCTCGGTTTTAATCAGCAGGCTGACCATATTCCCCGCTCCGGCGAGATGCACCGCCGTTATCTGCCCCTCCGCGTTGACGATCGCCGCATCCGTCGAACCGGCGCCAAGGTCGAGGATCGCCAGCGGCGCCGCACAGCCGGGAGTGGTTAACGCCCCGGCGATGGCCATGTTGGCCTCCACGCCGCCCACGACCACCTCCGTCTGCAGTCGGGCGCTCAGTTCGCGGGCGATAACCTGCATCTGCAGACGATCCGCTTTCACCATCGCCGCCATCCCGACGGCATTCTCCATGGCGCACTCGCCGGCCATCCCGCCCTGCACCTTGCGCGGAATAAACGTATCCACCGCCAGCAGATCCTGGATATATATCGCGCTCATCTCATGGCCGGTCAGGGACGCCATCACTTTGCGAACCCGCTCGAGCATACCGCCGGCATGGGTACCCGGTTCGCCGCGGATGTCGCGTACCGGGGCGCAGGCGCTCATCGCCTGCATGATCGCTTCCGCGCCCTCGGCAACATCGGCCTCTCCGCGGCGCTTTTCGCCGCTAATGTAGAGGTTGCCCGCCGGGATCACCCGCGACTGCACGTCCCCCTGCGGGGTCTTGAGCACCACCGCTGAACGGTTGCCAATCAGGGCGCGGGCGATGGGGACGATGGCCTGGGTCTCTTCCGGGCTTAGCCCGAAGAAGGTGGCGATCCCGTAGGGATTCGACAGGATCCGCACCACCTGGCCCGGCGCAGCCACTTCCACCGCCGCCATCACCCCCTCGGGGACCTGCTCCAGCAGCGTCACTTCATCCACCACCGGCAGGGTTTTACGCAGGCGGTTGTTCACCAGCACGCCGTCGTCCTTTTTGAGGATCGCCGCCACGACGTTGATCCCCCGCTCGAGTGCCTCATTGAGCAACCACACGGCGTCAAGGAAATCGACGGCGTCGTCAATCAGTACGATCCACCCCTCGGCATACTGCGCCGCCGACAGCGCCGCCAGCCGCCCGAGGGCGATGGTCGTCCCCACGCCAACGCCCACCCCGCCCGGGGTTTGCGGGTTATGACCGATCATGGTCGACTCGGTGATAATGGTCTCGGTGATGGTCTCCATGGCCACATCGCCAATCACCGGCGCGGCTTCATTAAGGTAAATGCGAGCCACATTGGCCATTGACCACGGCGTCTTCGCCAGGGCCTGCTCCAGCGCGGCGAGGGTCCCGGCGATATTGTCCCGCGTCCCTTTCATGCCCGTCGTCGCGACGATCCCGCTGGCAACAAACGCCCTCGACTGCGGGTCGTCGGACGCCAGCGCCACCTCGGTGGTGGCATTGCCGATATCAATCCCGGCTATTAACGGCATGCTGACCTCCGCTTAGCTTCCTTTACGCAGCTTATGTCGCTGCTGATACACTTCCGCCGCCTCCCGAACAAAGGCGGCATTCACCGTCGCATGCCAGGTGTGCTCCAGCTCGTCGGCGATCGCCAGCAGCTCCGCCTGCGAGGAGCGGAACGGGCGCAGCGCGTTATAGATAGCCAGAATGCGCTCGTCAGGAATGGCAATAAGCTCCGCCGCGCGGCGGAAATTGCGCGCCACCGCATGGCGCTGCATCTGCTCGGCAATCTGCGCCTGGTACTCAAGGGTCTGGCGGGAGATCCGCACATCCTGCGGGCCCACCTCGCCAGAGAGCACTTTCTCGAGGGTGATGTCGGTCAATGGTTTGCCGGTAGGCGTCAGGATATGCTCCGGGCAGCGGGTCGCTAACGGATAATCCTGCACGCGCATGGTTTTCTCGCTCATGGTCACTCCCTTACTAAGTCGACGTGCAGGGTGACGGGCTCGGCGTCCTGCACCACATGTTTGGTCTCTTTGATATGAAACAGGGCGGCTTTGGCCATAAATTTCGGCCGCACCATCTGGTCGTTCACCACCGGCACCGGCGAAGGTGACTCTTTGCGCGCATAGCGCGCGGCGTTTTTGCCAATCTGCCGGTAGGTCTCCAGCGTCAGCAGCGGCGCCTGGGAGAACAGCTCCAGGTTGCTGAGCGGCAGCAGATCGCGCTGATGGATGACCGTGGTCCCCTTCGACTGGATACCAATGCCGATCCCCGAGCCGCTCAGGTTCGCCGCATCCCAGGCCATAAAGGAGACGTCGGACGTGCGCAGAATGCGCACCACCCGGGCGTGAAGCCCCTCTTCTTCCACTCCGGCAATCAGCTCTTTGAGGATCGCGCCATGGGGCATATCGATCAGGGTGTGATGCTGGTGTTTATCGAAGGCAGGGCCGACACCAATCACCACTTCATCGGCGCGCTCATCGGCAGAAGCCGCCTCGCCCTCGCGGGTCTTCAGGGTAAAAGAGGGCTGATTTTGGGTTGTCTGTTGCACAGGAATACCGCCTTATTCAATGGTGTCGGGCTGAATCACGCCCGGAATATTTTTGATCTCCGCCCAGCGTTCGGCGGAGATGCGATAGCCGGTGCCCGGCCCCTGATAGTCATTGATGTCGTTGACCGCGCTCACCACCTCGAACTGCCGATCGAGAATGGCCGAGGTCTGCAGGTAATCGCCGGTGACCCGCTGGCGCAGCATATTGAGAATATTGCTGGCGATATCCTCAAAGCCGCTGCGGCTCAGCGCGCCGACAATATCGAGGCCGGTGATGTTGCGCTTCATCATCTCTTCCACCGCGCTCAGATCCTCCACCACGTTACGCGGCGGCATCTCGTTGCTGCCGTGCGCGTAGGTGGCGGCCTCCACCTCCTCGTCGGCGATCGGCGGCAGCCCCAGCTCGCGGAAAACCGCCTGGATCGCCCGCGCCGCTTTCTGGCGAATGGCAATGGTTTCCGCCTCGGTCACCGGACGCAGGCCGCCGTCAACCATCAGGTCACGCTGCAGGATGTTGTAATCATCAAAATCTTCCGCATCGAAGTTCGAGCCGGCGAACATGTTGTCGTAGTTCGGCACCGCGCTGTAACCGGAGAAAATAAAGTCGGTACCCGGCAGCATCTGCATCAGGGTGCGCGCGGTGCGGCGGATATCCGAGTGGGAGAAGGTCTGGTCGTTGGCCGATGCCACCTCGAGATCGAGCATGGAGGCGATCAGGTTTTCCGCCAGCACCGCCCGAATGCCCGACGGCACGGCGCCGGTCATGCCGATGCAGCTCACCGCCCCGTTCTGCAGCCCCTGCACCCCAGCGCCTTTGGTAATGAAGATGCAGCGCGATTCGAGGTAGAGCATCGACTTGCTCTCCGAATAGCCCATCAGCGCTTCGGAGCCGGTGCCGGAGGTGTAGCGCATTTTCAACCCGCGGGAGGCGTAGGCCGAGGCGAGGAACGCCTTTGACCACGGCGTATCATCGCCGTCGGTAAATACCGCCTCGGTACCGTAGACCGATACCGTCTCGGCATAGCTGGTTAAGCCACGCATGCCCAGCTCCAGCTCGGTGGCCTCTTCCACCGAGCATTGCGTCAACACGCCGGGGCGGCCGCACTGCGAACCGACCAACAGCGCCAGGGCGTTAAACGGCGCGTAGCGCGCGATACCGACCGTGGTCTCCTGCTCGGAGAAGCCGCGGATCCCGGCCTCGGCGGCGTCGGCGGCAATCTGCACCGGATTATCTTTGAGGTTGGTGACGTGGCACTGGTTGGAGGGGGTCCGACGGGCGCGCATCTTCTGCAGCGCCATCATCATCTCCACCACGTTCATCTGCGCCATCACTTCAACCGCTTTGGCCGGCGTGATGGCGGTGGTGATGGCAATGATCTCCTCCCGGCTGACGTGAATATCCACCAGCATGCGGGCTATCTCCAGCGCCTCCAGGCGCATCGCCTGCTCCGTGCGCTCAACGTTGATCGCGTAATCGGCGATAAACCGGTCGATCATGTCAAACTGGTCCCGGCGCTTGCCGTCCAGCTCGACGATCAGACCGTTTTCCACTTTTACCGACGAGACCGGGTCAAAGGGGCTTTCCATCGCGATCAGCCCCTCTTCAGGCCACTCGCCAATCAATCCGTCCTGATTAACAGGGCGCTGGGCCAGTACTGCAAATCGTTTTGATCTTTTCATTGTTCATGGGCTCAAAAGGTGAAATCCGCAGGCGGTAGCGAACACGCCGGGCCAGCGTCACCGCCCACCCGGCCATTACCGGCAATAGCGGAACTTTAAATGAGCCAGTGCTGAAAAAAATAAAATTAATTTCGTTTCAATTTGGCACGTTAAATCGGCAAACAGTTTCACTATGAAACTCCATCTCCACGGCAAAAATAAAAAATGTGATCATCAGCAATGATATAAATCAATTAATGAAAAAAGCCTCCCCTCGCGTTTTTCCGAAGCCGTTTTAGACCTGTTGACTAAATCATGGCGGGCGACAAAATAACGCTAACAAAAATAAAGCAAGACAACCGTCTGGTGATAGTTTTTTACTATCGCCCCCTACTGACTATGCGCGACAGCATTATCCTGGCGCGGGAGAGAATGATGAAAAAGAGCCAACAAGTTCAGACAATCACCCTGGCCGCCGCCCAGAAAATGGCGGCGGCGGTGCAACAAAAAGCCACTGAGATCAACGTACCTGTGGTATTTTCCGTGGTCGACCGCGGAGGTAATACGCTGCTTATCCAGCGGATGGACGAGGCCTTCGTCTCCAGCTGCGATATTTCCCTGAATAAAGCCTGGAGCGCCTGCAGCCTCAAACAAGGTACCCATGAAATTACGCCAGCGGTCCAGCCCGGACAATCTCTGTATGGTCTCCAGCTAACCAACCAACAGCGAATTATTATTTTTGGCGGTGGCCTGCCCGTTATTTTTAATGAGCAGGTGATTGGCGCCGTCGGCGTTAGCGGCGGTACGGTTGAGCAGGATCAATTATTAGCCCAGTGCGCCCTGGATTGTTTTTCCGCATTATAACCTGAAGCGAGAAGGTATATTATGAGCTATCGTATGTTTGATTATCTGGTGCCAAACGTTAATTTTTTCGGCCCCAACGCTATTTCCGTGGTCGGCGAACGCTGCCAGCTGCTGGGGGGGAAAAAAGCCCTGCTGGTCACCGACAAAGGCCTGCGGGCAATTAAAGATGGCGCGGTGGATAAAACCCTGCATTATCTGCGGGAGGCCGGTATCGAGGTGGCGATCTTTGACGGCGTCGAGCCCAACCCAAAAGACACCAACGTGCGTGACGGCCTCGCCGTATTTCGCCGCGAACAGTGCGACATCATCGTCACCGTGGGCGGCGGCAGCCCGCACGACTGCGGCAAAGGCATCGGCATCGCCGCCACCCATGAGGGCGATCTGTACCAGTATGCCGGAATCGAGACCCTGACCAACCCGCTGCCGCCCATCGTCGCGGTCAACACCACCGCCGGCACCGCCAGCGAGGTCACCCGCCACTGCGTCCTGACCAACACCCAAACCAAAGTGAAGTTTGTGATCGTCAGCTGGCGCAACCTGCCGTCGGTCTCCATCAACGATCCGCTGCTGATGATCGGCAAACCGGCCGCCCTGACCGCGGCGACCGGGATGGATGCCCTGACCCACGCCGTCGAGGCCTATATCTCCAAAGACGCCAACCCGGTCACTGACGCCGCCGCCATGCAGGCGATCCGCCTCATCGCCCGCAACCTGCGCCAGGCCGTGGCCCTCGGCAGCAACCTTCAGGCACGGGAAAACATGGCCTACGCCTCTCTGCTGGCCGGGATGGCCTTCAATAACGCCAACCTCGGCTACGTGCACGCCATGGCGCACCAGCTGGGCGGGCTGTACGACATGCCGCACGGCGTGGCCAACGCCGTCCTGCTGCCGCACGTGGCGCGCTATAACCTGATCGCCAACCCGGAAAAATTCGCCGATATCGCTGAACTGATGGGCGAAAACATTGCCGGACTGTCCACCCTCGACGCGGCGGAAAAAGCGATCGCCGCTATCACGCGTCTGTCGATGGATATCGGTATTCCGCAGCATCTGCGCGATCTGGGGGTAAAAGAGGCCGACTTCCCGTACATGGCGGAGATGGCCCTGAAAGACGGCAACGCATTCTCGAACCCGCGTAAAGGCAACGAGCAGGAGATTGCCGTGATTTTCCGCCAGGCCTTCTAAGGGTTAACGAGGGGACCGTCATGACGCTTTCACCGCCAGGCGTACGCCTGTTTTACGATCCGCGCGGGCACCATGCCGGCGCCATCAATGAGCTGTGCTGGGGGCTGGAGGAGCAGGGGGTCCCCTGCCAGACCATAACCTATGACGGAGGCGGTGACGCCGGTACGCTAAGCGCGCTGGCGGCCAGAAGCTCGCCCCTGCGGGTGGGCATCGGGCTCAGCGCGTCCGGGGAGATAGCCCTCACTCATGCCCAGCTGCCGGCGGACGCGCCGCTGGCTACCGGACACATCACCGATAGCGGCGATCATCTGCGTACGCTCGGCGCCAACGCCGGGCAGCTGGTAAAAGTTCTACCGTTAAGTGAGAGAAACTGAATGTACCGTATCTATACCCGCACCGGGGATAAAGGCACCACCGCCCTGTACGGCGGCAGCCGCATCGAGAAAAACCATATTCGCGTCGAAGCTTACGGTACCGTCGATGAACTGATATCCCAACTGGGCGTCTGCTACGCCACGACCCACGACGCCGGGCTGCGGGAAAGCCTGCATCAGATTCAGGAGACGCTGTTCGTGCTGGGGGCTGAACTGGCCAGCGATGAGCGGGGTCTGGCCCGCCTGAGCCAGACGATCGGCGAAGAGGAGATCACCGCCCTGGAGCGGCTTATCGACCACAATATGGCTGAGAGCGGCCCGTTAAAACAGTTTGTGATCCCGGGGAAGAATCTCGCCTCCGCCCAGCTGCACGTGGCGCGCACGGTGGCCCGTCGGCTCGAACGCTTGCTGACGGCCATGGACCGCTCGCATCCGCTGCGCGACGCGCTCAAACGCTACAGCAATCGTCTGTCGGATGCCCTGTTCTCCATGGCGCGTATCGAGGAGACTAGGCCTGATGCTTGCGCTTGAACTGGCTGGCGTCAATATCGTACTGCTTCATTTTGCGCCACAGGGTAGTGCGGCCGATATTGAGCAACTGCGACATCTCCTGCACCCGCCCGCTGGTCACCCGGGCGGCGTGAATGATGGCTTCCTTTTCGATGGCGCTAAAGGTCAGGCTGGCCGGCAGCAGCGATGACGCGCTATCCCCGCCCGGCCGCTTGGAAAAGAGATATTCCGGCAAATTACTCAGGCGAATGTGGCCGTTATCGCTGCTGATGGCGATGTTTTCAATGACGCTGTTGAGTTCAAAATCATTCCCCGGCCACGAGTAGGCCACCAGCTGCGCCAGCGCGTCATCGTCCACTTTCAGTCGCGAAGAGAAACGCTTCTCCAGGCTTTTCAGCCGGTTATGCACCAGCGATGGGATACTGTTGCGCCGGGCGCGCAGCGGCGGGATGACGATCTCGAACGAGTGCAGCGCATAGTACAGCTGGCGGCTAAAGCGGTTCTGTTCCACCAGGTTGGCCAGATCGACGGTGGTGGTGGCAATCACCTTCACATCCACCGGGATCAGGCGCCGGGCGTCGAGGCGAGTGAGCACCCCCTGCTTAATCACCTGCAGCAGGGCCGACTGCAGCTCCGGCGCCAGATACTCAATCTTTTCCAGAAACAGGGTGCCGCCGTTGGCCAGCTCAAGCCGGCTCAGGCGGCCATTCTCATCGTCAGTGGGGGCGCTGCCCATAAAGTCCTGGCCCAGCACGCTGTCGGCATACAGCTGGCAGTTGACGGCGATGTAGGGGCCGCCCGCCCGCTCGCTTTCATTGTGGATGGCCTGGCTCAGCAACTCTTTCCCGACTCCTTCTTCGCCGCACAGCAGCACCGGGAAGCCGCCGCGCGCCGCCTGACGGCCAAAGTGGATCAGGCGCCGGGTTTCCGGATCGTCGGCTGACATCTGCTCAAAGGTGTGGCTGACTTTACCCAGCTGGCTAGTCATCAGCTGTCGCATCTGCTCCACCGGGTGCAGGAGCAGGATAAAGCTGTTGCCTTGTGCCTCGACAATCGGTTTTAAGGTGATCACCGCGTCGACAAACTGATGCTGGCTTTCGAAAGTGACTTCAACGTGATTCAGGCCGCGGGCGTGCTTGATGGCGCGGCGCAACAGCGCCGGGAGGGTCACCAGATCGGCGATATTTTTTCCCTGGCTGGCCTGGGTATCAAGATGCAGCAGTCTTGCCGCCTGAACATTGAGAAACTGCAGGACGCCCTGCTCGTTCCACGCCATCACGCCATCGTCCATGCTCTCCAGCAGGCCATACATCTGATTGAGGTGGCGGTTGGACTCCGCCAGCAGGCTGTCAGTGAGCAGGGAATTACCCACTTCGCGGGCGATGGCCAGCGTCAGGGAGAGGTCGGCGCTGGACTGCTGCTCCACCAGGCAGCCGAGGGAGATGGAGCCGAACAGCCGCCCGTGGTTATCAAACACCGGCGTCGAACAGAAACTCCACGGCTGCAGCGCCTGCTTAAAATGCTGATCGCCGGCGGTATTAATCGGCTGCCCCTGCATCGCGGCAAGTGACAGCGCGCAGCTGCCGATAATGCTCTCCGCGCAGTAGCTGCCGTCGCGAAATCCCAGTTCAGCCAGCTGCGCCAGGGTTTGCGGTTCACCGCAGCGACTCAGGATGCAGGCGGACTCATCAAGAATAAACAGCGCGCAGGGACGGCCGTCCATAAACTCCCAGGCGTCCTCCAGCGCCGCCTGACCAATGGTCAGCAGCGCAGTTTTACGCCGACAGATCGAGTCGAAGGTCAGGCCCTGGGCCTGGTGCGGCGTTTGCCAGGTTTCGCGCTGCATAAACTTGCTGCAGCGATGCCATGACTGGGCGATGACGGAAGAGACCGCCTTCCCGGTATCCTGAGTCTGAACAGTCATATCCTTTTCCGCGTTTTACCATAGAGAACCCCTCCGGCAGCAACTGCCAGAGGGGAGAAAGAAAAACCGCTGACCTGCGCCAGCGGTTTAGTCACAGCGAATTAACGCGCCAGCCACTGCTGGCCTAACAGATCGGCGGTGAGGATAGCGGCGTGAACGCTCTCCGGGGTCACTGCAAACGGCATATTGTGAATGGTTTCCCCTTCCGCGCAGGTGGCTTTCGCCACCGCGGCGATTTTCGCGTCGATCCCCTCTTTGACGCCCATCTGCGCGAGCGTCACCGGCAGACCAACGCGCTGACAGAAGCCCAGCACGGTTTCAATCTCGTCCAGCGGGCTGTTCTGCAGCACCAGCTGCGCCAGGGTACCGAAGGCCACTTTCTCACCGTGATACAGATGATGGCACTCTTCGAGGATAGTGAAGCCATTGTGGATCGCATGGGCGGCGGCGAGGCCGCTGCTTTCAAAACCAATGCCGCTGAGGTAGGTGTTCGCCTCGATGATGCGCTCCAGCGCTTCGGTCACCACCCCCGCCTGCGCCGCCAGACGCGCCTTTTCGCCCTCTGCCAGCAGCGTATCATAGCACAGGCGGGCGAGGCTCAGCGCCGCCTCGGTGGACTGCCCCCCGGCCATGCTGGTGGCGCGCGCATCGTAGCAGGCCTTGGCCTCAAACCAGGTGGAGAGCGCATCGCCCATGCCGGAGACCAGCAGACGCACCGGCGCTTTGGCAATAATCGCTGTGTCCATCACCACCATATCCGGGTTTTTCGGATAGATCAGATATTCTTCAAACTCGCCCGCTTCGGTGTAGATCACTGACAGCGCGCTGGTCGGCGCATCGGTTGAGGCGATGGTCGGGATCACCACCACCGGCAGCTTCTGGTAATAACCGATCGCCTTCGCGGTATCGAGGGTTTTACCGCCGCCGATGCCGACCACGCCGCGGCAGCCCTGTTTTTGCAAAATCGCCATCAGCCGGTTAATTTCCGCATGGCTGCATTCGCCGTTAAACCGTTCCGCATGGCAGCGAATATCGTGACTCTGCAGGCCATTCACCACTTTCTCCCCCGCCAGCTTCATCACGAAGTCGTCGGCGATGACGAAGAAGCTCTCCGCCAGGTTTTTGGCATATTGACCGAACAGGACAGCAGCATCAGGACCCTGAAGATATTTGGCTGGAGATTGAATAACTTTTAGCATTCCTTTCACCCTCAAATAAGTGCGCATGTAGACATGATGAGCCCTGGCGTTATCCGCGCCGGCCGGTAAAACGCGGCCTGAATGGAACGGTACCGGAGCAGTGCGATCACTGTAGGGCCGGCAGGGAACAAAAAAATCTTTCGCCTTTTTGTTCTGATATGAAACACAGCTTAAATTTTTACGTTTCATATTGGAACAAAAAACCCTACTCTCCGTCAGGATTGCGATCGCGATCCGCTCCTCTGCCGCATAATGCCCTTACCATCCCCCTTTTTCGGCCGTCTTTTCTCCCACTGTCGGATGAAAATCAGCAAAAAATTTTTCCCACCCGCTTCGTCAGCCACCCTGACCGGCGCCTATGGCAAGACAAAAAAAGCGCGCCAGCTCGCATTTTCATCGTTTCCTCAGCAAAAACGTTCCATAAAGAAACAAAACCAGGAAGTAATGTTTCGTAATGGAACCTAATCGCCGGGGCATTCTTTTTTTCGCCCGCTCAGCCAGAATCATCATATCGCCAGGCACGCTGCACCGTCAGACGATACCCCCTACACGATGACCGCCTCCGTCAGCAGAGAGGCTGCATCGAACCTTCTCCAACGGAGCACTGAATAATGAAAAAGCTGATTAACCGTGTTGAAGATGTACTGAATGAACAATTACAGGGGCTGGCTAAAGCCCATCCGCAATTGACCCTGCATCAGGACCCGCTGTATGTCACCCGCGCCGACGCGCCGGTGGCCGGCAAGGTTGCCCTGCTCTCCGGCGGCGGCAGCGGCCATGAGCCGATGCACTGCGGCTACATCGGCCAGGGGATGCTCTCTGGCGCCTGCCCGGGGGAAATCTTCACCTCGCCGACGCCGGACAAAATGTTCGAATGCGCGATGCAAATTGACGGCGGCGAAGGCGTTCTGCTGATTATCAAAAACTACACCGGCGACATCCTGAACTTCGAAACCGCCACCGAGCTGCTGCATGAGAGCGGCATTAAAGTCACCACCGTAGTGGTCGACGACGACGTGGCGGTGAAAGACAGCCTCTATACCGCCGGTCGCCGGGGCGTCGCCAATACCGTGTTGATCGAAAAACTGGTCGGCGCCGCCGCCGAGCGCGGCGACTCGCTGGAAGCCTGTGCTGAACTGGGCCGCCGCCTGAACAATCTCGGCCACTCGATTGGTATTGCCCTCGGCGCCTGCACTGTACCCGCCGCCGGGCAGCCCTCCTTTACGCTGAAAGATGACGAGATGGAGTTTGGCGTAGGCATTCACGGCGAGCCGGGCATCGACCGCCGCCGCTTCAGCTCGCTGGACCAAACCGTCGATGAGATGTTCGATACCCTGCTGGAGAATGGCGCCTACAGCCGCACGCTGCGCCAGTGGGATACCGTCAAGGGCGCGTGGCAGGAAGTGAAGCAGAGCAAAACCGCGCTGCAAAACGGCGACCGGGTTATCGCGCTGGTCAATAACCTCGGCGCCACCCCGCTTTCTGAACTGTATGGCGTGTATCACCGCCTCGCCCAGCGCTGCGAAGCGTCCGGCATCATCATCGAACGCAACCTCATCGGCAGCTACTGTACCTCGCTGGATATGTCGGGCTTCTCCATCACTCTGCTGAAAGTGGATGATGAGACGCTGGCGCTATGGGACGCCCCGGTTCATACCCCGGCGCTGAACTGGGGAAACTAAGGAGCACACCATGTCACTGAACAGAACGCAAATCGTCGACTGGCTGTACCGCTGCGGCGATATCTTCACCAAACAGAGCGATTTTCTCACCGGCCTCGATAAAGAGATCGGCGATGCCGACCACGGCCTCAATATGCACCGCGGCTTCAGCAAGGTGGTGGAAAAGCTGCCGTCGATCGCTGATAAAGACATCGGCTTTATTCTCAAGAATACCGGTATGACGCTGCTCTCCAACGTTGGCGGCGCCAGCGGCCCGCTGTTCGGCACCTTCTTTATTCGCGCCGCGCAGGTCACCCAGGCCCACCAAAGCCTGACCCTTGACGAACTGTACCTGATGATCCGCGAAGGCGCGGACGGGGTGGTCAACCGCGGCAAAGCGGAGCCAGGGGATAAAACCATGTGCGACGTCTGGCTGCCGGTGGCGGACTCCCTGCGCCAGTCCAGCGAGCAGCACCTGTCGATCGCCGCCGCGCTGGATGCCGCCTGCGAAGTGGCCGAGCGTGCGGCCCACGCCACCATCACCATGCAGGCGCGTAAAGGCCGCGCCAGCTATCTCGGCGAGCGCAGCATCGGACATCAGGATCCCGGCGCAACCTCGGTGCTATTTATGGTTCAGATGCTGGCCGCCGCCGCCAAAGAGTAAGGAAATCGCGATGGTAAACCTGGTTATTGTTTCTCATAGCGCCCGGCTGGGCGAAGGTGTCGGAGAACTGGCCCGGCAGATGTTAATGAACGATGGCTGCAAGCTGGCGATCGCCGCCGGGATCGACGACCCCGACAGCCCGATCGGCACCGATCCAATAAAAGTCATGGAGGCGATCGAATCCGTGGCCGATACCGATCACGTGCTGGTGATGATGGATATCGGCAGCGCGTTGCTCAGCGCCGAAACCGCCCTCGATCTGCTCGATCCGGCGATAGCCGCGAAGGTGCGGCTTTGCGCCGCGCCGCTGGTGGAAGGGACGCTGGCGGCCACCGTCAGCGCTGCCTCCGGCGCCGGGATCGACAAGGTGATAGCCGACGCCATGAGCGCTCTGGAAGCCAAGCGGATCCAGCTGGGTTTACCTTCGCCAACCCCTGACGCCGCCCCGGCGCCGACGCTTGCCGACGACGGCGACCGCAAATCGCTTGCGGTGATCATTCAGAACCACAACGGCCTGCACGTGCGACCGGCGTCGAAGCTGGTCGCCGCGCTGGCGGGTTTTAATGCCGATCTGCTGCTGGAGAAAAACGGGAAGTGCGTCAAACCGGACAGCCTTAACCAAATCGCGCTATTGCAGGTGCGCCGTAACGATAAACTGCGGCTGCTGGCCCGCGGTCCGGATGCCGACGCGGCGCTGGCGGCGTTTCAGGCGCTGGCCGCCGATAACTTCGGTGAATCACCTGCGGGGCAACCGGCAGCGGCTCCGGCAACGCCCGAGCGCGTCGAAGGCGTTGCGCTGCGCTATCCGCTGGCCCTGATCCAGCCAGTCAGCCCGGCTGCCGCCGATGTCGCCCGCGAACAGCAGCGCCTGCGCCAGGCCATCGACCAGACGCTGGCGGATCTCACCGCCCTGACCGAGCTGGCAGAAAATAAATTAAACGCCGACATCGCGGCGATCTTCGCCGGGCACCACACTCTGCTCGATGATGACGATCTGTTTGATGCCGCCAACGATCGTCTGCTCACCGAACAATGCTCGGCGGAATGGGCGTGGCATCAGGTGCTGATGGAGATCAGCCACCAGTACCGCCAGCTGGATGACCCCTATCTGCAGGCGCGCTATATCGATATCGAAGATATTCTGCAGCGCACGCTGCGCCATCTGCAGGGTATTCAGGAGACGCTGCCGACGCCCGGCGAGCCGACGATTATTATTGCCGACAACATTTATCCATCGACCGTCTTACAGCTGGATGCCAGCCTCGTCAAAGGCCTGTGCCTGCGCGACGGCAGCGAACAGGCCCACGGCGCGATTATCGCCCGCGCCGCGGGGATCGTCTGGCTGTGCCAGCAGGGCGAGGCGCTGAACAGCGTGCAGCCCGGCGAGACTATCGCGCTCGATATGCGTAACCAACGCCTTATCCGTGACTAAAATTCACGTTGACCGTTACCGCTCCGGAGGCCTGCCTCCGGAGGGTGAGTTTTCGCTTACTCTTCAGGAACCACTATGTCTCAATTCTTTTTTAACCAGCGCGCCAGCCTCGTCAACGATGTGATTGAGGGAACCATTATCGCCAGCCCGTGGAATAACCTCGCCCGGCTGGAGAGCGACCCGGCGATCCGGGTAGTGGTCCGTCGCGACCTGAATAAAAACAACGTGGCGGTGATCTCCGGCGGCGGCGCCGGCCATGAACCGGCGCACGTCGGCTTTATTGGTAAAGGCATGCTGACCGCTGCAGTCTGCGGCGATCTGTTCGCCTCACCGAGCGTCGACGCGGTGCTTACCGCTATTCAGGCGGTGACCGGCGAGGCAGGTTGCCTGCTGATCGTCAAAAACTACACCGGAGACCGGCTTAACTTCGGCCTGGCGGCGGAGAAAGCGCGCCGACTCGGCTATAACGTTGAAATGCTGATCGTTGGCGACGACATTTCGCTGCCGGATAACAAACAGCCGCGCGGCATCGCCGGGACCATTCTGGTACATAAAGTGGCGGGCTATTTCGCCGAGCGCGGCTTCAACCTCGCCACCGTCCTGCGTGAAGCGCAATACGCCGCCAACCATACCGCCAGTATCGGGGTGGCGCTGGCCAGCTGTCATCTGCCGCAGGAAGCGGAAAGCGCGCCGCGCCATCAGGCCGGTCACGCCGAGCTGGGAATGGGCATCCACGGTGAGCCCGGGGCCTCAACCATCGCCACGCATAACAGCGCGGAAATCGTCAACCTGATGGTGGAAAAACTGACTGCCGCCCTGCCGGAAACCGGCCGCCTGGCGGTGATGCTTAATAACCTCGGCGGCGTGTCGGTGGCTGAGATGGCGATCCTGACCCGCGAGCTGGCCAACACCCCGCTGCAGGCGCGCGTTGACTGGCTGATAGGCCCGGCCTCGCTGGTGACAGCGCTGGATATGAAAGGCTTCTCGCTGACCACCATCGTGCTGGAAGAGAGTATTGAGAAAGCACTGCTGTCGGATGTGGAAACCGCCAGCTGGCAGAAGCCGGTGCAGCCGCGGGCAGTTAACATCATGCCGTCCACTCTCGCCAGCGCGCGCGTCGACTTTACGCCCTCAACCAACCCGCAGGTGGGCGATTACGTCGCGCAGGTGACCAGCACCCTCTCCGGCCTTGAAGCCCATCTCAACGCGCTGGACGCCAAAGTGGGCGACGGGGATACCGGCTCCAGCTTCGCCGCCGGGGCGCGTGAGATTGCCGACCTGCTGCAGCGCCAGCAGCTGCCGCTAAACGATTTGCCAACGCTCTTCGCGCTGATCGGCGAACGCCTGACGGTGGTGATGGGCGGCTCCAGCGGGGTATTGATGTCGATCTTCTTCACCGCTGCCGGGCAGAAGCTGGGGCAAGGCGCCAGCGTGGCCGAGGCGCTGAACGCCGGCCTGGAGCAGATGAAGTTTTACGGCGGCGCCGATGAGGGAGACCGGACGATGATCGACGCTCTACAGCCGGCGCTGGCGGCGCTGCTCGCCGAACCGGATAATCTGCAGGCCGCTTTTGCCGCGGCGCAGGCCGGCGCGGATCGCACCTGCCAGTCGGGCAAAGCTGGCGCCGGACGCGCGTCCTATCTCAATAGCGATAGCCTGCTCGGCAATATGGACCCCGGCGCCCACGCGGTGGCGATGGTGTTTAAGGCGCTCGCGGAACGATAAGTCTCCCCCGGTGGCGCTGCGCTTACCGGGGCTACAAATCGGCGCCAACCGTAGCCCGGATAAGGCGCAAGCCGCTATCCGGGTTTTACCACGATGGCTTTTTACTTACTGTGCCAGTACGCCTGGGAACGCACCAGCTGCTGATCGATACTCTCGTCTTCAAAGCGCGCCAGCAGCGATTTCACCACCGCGCCTTCGCCGGTCAGCCAGATAAAATAATCCTCCGCCGGCACCTTAACCTGCGCCAGGCGCTCGGCGACGAACGCCGGGTTGTGGCCCACCACCCACTCGATGTTAAAGCCGTCGAGATCCGCCAGATAATCTTTATATGACGCATCGGCGATTGTGACGATGGCCGTCACCTGCAGCGTCACCGGCAGCTGGCGTAATCCCAGCAGACGACGGCGCAGCGCCGGCATGCCGGACTCATCGCAGACATACAGCTGCCAGGCATAATCTTCCGGCACCACCAGCGAGCCGCGCGGCCCGCCGATCACCAGCTTATCGCCCACTTTTGCTTCCAGCGCCCAGCGGCTGGCAATTCCGCCATCGTGGATATAGAAATCGTAAGCCAGCTCGTGACGTTCGGCATCGTACAGCGGCGTATAGTCGCGGGTGGCTGGCCGCACGCCCTCGCCCCAGTCAATCCCCTCCTCGGTCACCTGCGGTGGGGCAAATGCCGCGCCCGGCTCCGGGAAGAAAAGCTTGGTATGGTCGTCAAAACCGTGAGAAGCGAAGCCTGCCAGCACCTCGCCTCCCAGCACGATACGCTGGAACGCCGCGCCAACGCGCTCCACGCGCAGGACCGTCAGCTCACGGAAACGCAGCTCATTGCGGACACGCTGCGGGTACTTGTCTGCTTTTGTTTTTGTCATCATCGTTCGCCTTCGTGACAGGAAATAGATATATCTAAATTTGATGCAAATGATAATGATTGCCAACTAAAAACAATGCAAGTCTTTTTTTGATATAGTCAAAACAAACCGCATCAAAATCCACAGCTCAAAAATAAAAACATAAATATCAACAGCTTAAAAAATAAATGGCAACCAGCATTGCGAACATTCATTTTTTAGATATAAATTAGATATATCAAAACACAACAGGAGGTAACCATGCGACATCATCATGAAGAGGGGCGTGGGCCACGCGGGCGCCACGGTGACCCCAGCGAACACGGCGACCATGGCCGCCGCGGCGGCGGACGTCGCCAGCGTTTCTTTGGCCACGGCGAGCTACGGTTGATCATTCTGGACATCCTCAGCCGCAGCGCCAGTCACGGCTATGAGTTGATCAAAGAGATCGAAACGCTTACCCAGGGGAACTACAGCCCCAGCCCGGGAGTGATCTACCCGACGCTGGATCTGCTCCAGGACCAGGGCCTTATCAGCGTGGAAGACGACAACGGACGCAAAAAAATCGTCATCAGCGAGGAGGGAAAACAGCTGCACGCGGAGAACCAGGAGCACCTGGCCCATATCCAGGAGCGTCTCCAGGCGCGGATGGTCGGCTGCGAGCTGCGCCGGGATCCGCAGATGAAGCGCGCGCTGGAAAACTTCAAAGCGGTTCTCGACCTGAAAGTGAACCAGCAGGCCAGCAGTGCCGCCCAGCTCAAGCAGATCATCGGCATTATCGACCGGGCGGCGATGGAGATCTCTCAGCTCGACTAAGCCTCTTTTGTTACCACCGGCTGCCCCGCCCTGGGGCAGCTCGCACCACGACGGATCGCCCCGTTCATCGCCGCCAGGCAGAAAATCTCGTCAGCTCAGGAATAAAACGTGCCAATAGTGGCGCAATGAGATTAAATTTTACACATTTCGTCTTTTACTTTGCATTTATCCCGATTTTCACCGCTTCTGCCGAACTGGCGTAATCCCTGCAATACTTAATCCAGTATCGTGTGATACGTCCGCCCCAGGAGCACATTTTGAACAGGTTACCTTCCAGCGCATCGGCTCTGGCCTGCAGCGCACACGCACTGAATCTCATTGAAAAGCGCACGCTTGATCATGAGGAAATGAAAGCACTTAACCAGGAGGTCAGGGAATACTTTAAAGAGCATGTGAATCCGGGGTTTTTAGAGTATCGAAAATCGGTCACAGCCGGCGGGGATTACGGAGCCGTAGAGTGGCAAGCGGGAGGGTTAAATACGCTTGTCGACACCCAGGGACAGGAATTTATCGACTGCCTTGGTGGGTTTGGCATCTTCAATGTAGGGCACCGTAATCCAGTTGTGGTATCCGCCGTCGAGAATCAACTCGCGAAACAACCGCTTCACAGTCAGGAACTGCTGGATCCGCTACGCGCGATGCTGGCGAAAACCCTGGCGGCCTTAACGCCCGGCAAACTAAAGTACAGTTTCTTCTGCAACAGCGGTACCGAATCGGTAGAGGCGGCCATCAAGCTGGCGAAAGCCTATCAGTCGCCGCGCGGTAAATTTACCTTCATCGCCACCAGCGGCGCCTTCCACGGTAAATCGCTGGGCGCGCTGTCTGCCACCGCGAAATCGACCTTCCGTAAACCGTTTATGCCGTTGCTGCCGGGTTTCCGCCACGTGCCGTTCGGTGATATCAACGCCATGCGCTCCATTCTTAGCGAGTGCAAGAAAACCGGCGACGACGTCGCGGCGGTGATCCTCGAGCCGATTCAGGGCGAAGGGGGCGTGATCCTCCCGCCGCAGGGGTATTTGCCGGCGGTGCGTAAGCTGTGCGATGAGTTTGGCGCCCTGCTGATCCTCGACGAAGTGCAGACCGGCATGGGCCGCACCGGCAAGATGTTCGCCTGCGAGCATGAGAACGTCCAGCCCGACATTCTGTGTCTGGCGAAAGCGCTCGGCGGCGGCGTGATGCCGATCGGCGCAACGGTGGCGACGGAAGAGGTCTTCTCGGTGCTGTTCGACAACCCGTTCCTGCACACCACCACCTTCGGCGGTAACCCGCTGGCCTGTGCGGCGGCGCTGGCGACGATCAACGTGCTGTTGACGCAAAACCTGCCGGCGCAGGCGGCGCAGAAAGGCGATATGTTGCTGGACGGTTTCCGCCTGCTGGCGCAGGAGTATCCGGACCTGGTGAATGAAGTGCGCGGGAAAGGCATGCTGATGGCCATCGAGTTTGTCGATAACGAGATTGGCTATAACTTCTCCAGCGAGATGTTCAGACAGCGGGTGCTGGTCGCCGGGACGTTAAACAACGCCAAGACGATCCGCGTTGAACCGCCGCTGACCCTCACCCTGGAGCAGTGCGAGCAGGTGCTGAAAGCGGCGCGTAAGGCGCTGGCGGCCCTGCGCGTCTCGGTTGAAGAAGCGTAATAAGTGCCCCTCACCCTCTCCCTCAGAGAGAGGGTGAGGGTGAAGGAACTCCCTCACATCTGCGGTAACAGGCCGATAAAGCTGCGTTTCTGCCGCGGCTGCGACATCATCTCCTCCAGCTTTTCGACGCAGGCTAAATAGTGCGGCGTCTTCTTATGCGCCAGCACCGCCTCATCGTCTTTATAGGCTTCGTAGATAAAAAAGCGGGTTTTCACTTCGGGATCCTGCAGGACATCAAAGCGCAGGTTGCCCGGCTCCTGCAGCGCGCCTTCGTGGTTGGCGCGAAACACCTCGAGAAACTCATCCACCCGCTCGGGTTTAATATTGATCTCCACCAGCGTCACGTTCATTTCAGCTCTCCCTGTTTCTCTTCCTGCCAGAACTGATACGCTTCGCGCGCGTTCAGATTCTCATGCACCACCTTTTTCACCGCCTTCAGCATCGCGCGCGGGGCGCTGGACTGGAAGATATTGCGCCCCATATCCACCCCGGACGCCCCCTGATCGATCGCCCGCCAGCACATCTCCAGCGCCTCATGCTCCGGCAGTTTTTTACCGCCGGCGATCACGATCGGCACCGGACAGCTGGCGGTCACTTTTTCAAAACCTTCCTCAACAAAGTAGGTCTTCACGAACTGCGCCCCCATTTCGGCGGCAATCCGGCTGGCCAGCGAGAAGTAGCGCGCATCACGGGTCATCTCTTTGCCGACGCCGGTAACCGCCAGGACCGGCATACCGTAGCGATTGCCGGCATCCACCAGCTTGATGATGTTATTGATCGACTGATGTTCGTATTCGCTGCCGATATAGACCTGCGCCGCCACCGCGCAAACGTTGAGACGCAGCGCGTCTTCCATCGCCACCGCCACGCATTCGTTGGAGAGTTCGCTCAAAATCGAATTGCCGCCGGAGGCGCGGAGCACCACCGGCTTATTGGTGGCCGCCGGTACCTGGCTGCGCAGTACGCCGCGGGTGCACATCAGCACGTCGGTGTCGGCAAACAGCGGCGCAATCGACAGGTCGATACGCTCCAGCCCGGTCGTTGGCCCCTGGAAGTAGCCGTGATCGAAGGCCAGCATCACCGTGCGGTTGCTGTTCGGATTAAAGATGCGCGCCAGCCGCGACTGCATCCCCCAGTCCAGCGAACCACAGCCTTTCAGGGTATACAGCGTGTTCTGCTGCGGGCGGTCGATACCGAAGTCCTTACCCTCTTTGATGTCGTCTAAATCAGCCATCTCATCCTCCGTCAGAAGTCGTAGTTGTTGATGTTCTCTTTGCTGAACACCACGCGCTCCGGCAGCAGCACGATGCCGTTGCCCTTCGCCTCATACTGGTAGCCCTGCACGCTATTCGGTTCGACCTTCAGCGAGCCGATGTCTTTCACCTCAACGCTGTCGCCGACGTTAAGATCGCCCTTTTTCAGCAATCGATCGGCGACATTAACCGCAATTTTGCCCTGCTGAACCACATCCCACAGGCCGAACGCTTTCACCGTGCCGCGCTCAACATACGGGCGCATCACGTTCGGCGTACTAAAGCCGACGATCGCCACGCCCTGACGCTTGAGGTTCTCCGCCGCCTGCGCCGCCGCCGGCAGCGCATTGGCATCCGGCGCGATAATGGCGTCGAGATCCGGATACGCTTTTAAGATCCCCTCGGCGGTTTGCAGCGATTTGGTGGCATCGTTATAGCCAAACTGGGTGGTGACGATTTGCCACTGTGGATGCTCTTTTTCGATTTTGGCTTTGGCTTCCTTCACCCACTGGTTCTGGTCGGTCACCGTTGGGCTTGAGTAGAAAAACGCGACTTTGGCGGCAGGTTTGGTCACCTGCTTTTCCGCCATCTCGACCAGCAGGCCGCCGAGCTGCTGCGGCGTGCCCTGGTTGATATAGATGCTGCGGCACTCCGGCTTGGTATCGGAATCCCAGGTCAGGACTTTCACCCCGCGCTGCATCGCCCGCTTCAGCGCCGGGCACAGGCCGTCCGGCGAGACGGCGGAGACGATAATCGCGTTGTAGCCCTGGTTGACGAAGTTGTTGATAAGCTGCACCTGGCCGGAGACGCTGGGCTCGGTGGGGCCGTCATAGGTGACATCCACGCCCAGCGCTTTCCCCGCCTCTTTCGCGCCGTTGCCGCCGCTGGTAAAGAAGCCAACGCCGACCAGCTTAGGAATAAAGGCGATGCGGTCCGCCGCTTGCGCGGTAACCACGCTCATCGCCAGCGCCAGCACGATCAGTTTTAATTTCATTGTTATGCTCCGATTGTTTTATGCGAGAAAAGACGCCGCCAGGTCGCGCGCACCCATTCACGGTGCAGGCTTAGCGAACGCCCCATCACCACCACAACCAACAGCGCCCCTGACAGCGCGCTCGACACCTGGTTGGGGATGCCGACCATCTGTAAACCCTGTTGCAGATACCCCACCAGCAATGCCGCCAGCGCGGTACCCAGTATCGATCCCGAGCCGCCGTAAATATTGGCCCCGCCGAGTACCGCCGCGGTCAGCGCCGGCATCAGCAGGTCGCGGCCTAAATCCGAACGCGCCGAGCCGAAATAGGAGACCATCACCAGCGCCGCGACCGCCGAGGCGATACCGACCAGGCCATACAGCACGTACGGGATGCCGTTCACCGACAGCGCGGCATAGCGCGCGGCGCGCGGGTTTTGCCCGAGTAAAAAGAGATGGCGGCCAAAGCGCCCGCGATGAGCCAGCAGCCAGAAGAAAAAGGTGATAACCGCGAATAGCACCAGCGGTAGCGGCAGTCCGGCGAGAGTTAAATTGGCGAAGGCGGTGAAACTATCGGGGAAGCCGCCAATCCCCTCGTAGCCGGTGGCCCCCGCCATCCCGGAAAGCAGCAGCGCGCCGCCGCCGTACAGATACAGCGTACCGAGCGTGATCACCAGCGGGCTGATGCCGGTGTAGTGGATCAGCGCGGCGTTGAATAACCCGCACAGCAGCCCCAACAGCAACGTCAGCGATACCGCGAGCCACAGCGGCCAGCCCGCCTGGGTCATCACCCCGAGGGCGATGGCGCACAGGCCGATGGTCGAGCCCAGCGAAATATCGATCCCGCCGCTTATGATCACCAGCGTCAGCGGCAGCGCGACGATGCCGATGCAGATAAAGTCGCTGGTGCTAAAGAGCAGCATATTGAGATCCAGCATGCGCGGATTCAACGCGCCGAACAGCAGGATCTCCACGATCAGCAACGCCAACAGCGCGCTTTCCCAGTTAAGCTTCAGCTTCATTTAAGCCACCTCTTTGCTTTTGCGTTCGGGAAAGCAGGCAATCTGTTTGCCCCCTTTGTTACCGGGCTGGAAACGGCTGTACTTCAGCGCCCGCTGATGGCGGGCCAGCGCCTGGCGCAGGCGGCCATCGAGCACCAGCACGCCAAGCAGCACCAGGCCGGCGATAAAGTCATTCCACCAGGCGGGAAGGCGGAACAGCACCAGCACGGTGTCGATTTGGGTGAGGAAAAAGGCGCCGAGAAACGCGCCGAGCAGCGTGCCGGTACCGCCGAGCAGCGAGATCCCGCCCAGTACGCAGGCGGCGATGGCTTTCATCTCCAGGCCGCTGCCGGTCTGATTAGGCACAAAACCAATCTGCGCAGCGAAGACGATCCCGGCGCAGGCCGCCAGCATACCGTTGAGGGTAAAGGCCAGCATCCGCGTGCGGTTGACCGCCACGCCCAGCTGGCGCGCGGCGGCGAGGTTATCGCCAACGGCGTAAAAATCACGACCAAAGGCGGTACGCGACAGCAGCCAGCCGCCCGCCAGCAGCAGCGCCAGCACCAGCCAGCCCAGCAGCGACACGCCGATAAACGCCGGCTCCGAGAGCGATTTCAGGCTGTCGGGCAAGCCTTCGATCCATTTCCCGCCGGTCCACAGCAACATCACCCCGCGATACAACCCCAGCGTACCGAGCGTCGCGACGATCGCCGGGATGCGCAGCCCCACCACCAGCAGGCCGTTAAACGCCCCGGCCAGCGCGCCAATCGCCAGCGCAAAGGCGATAGCCGTCGCCAGCCCGTAACCGTTGTTCAGCGCCACGCCGACGGCGATGGCGCACAGCCCAACGGTCGAACCTACCGACACATCAATATTGCGGGTCAGCATCACCAGCGTCGCGCCCAATGCCAGCAGGCAGAGGATCTGCGAGCTGGCGAAAATCATCGCCAGCGTCTGCAGGCTGAAATAGGCTGGATTGAGCGCCACCAGCACCACAAACAGCGCCACGATGGCAAAGAAGGCGCTCAGTTCGCGATTCTTCAGTAACGTTTTCATGCCTGCCCTCCGAAGGCCAGGGTCATCATGCGATCGACGGTCACCGCCTGTCGCGCCAGTTCGCCGCTGTAGCGGCCCTGATGCATCACCAGCACCCGGTCGGCCAGGCCAACGAACTCATCCAGATCGGAGGAGATCATCAGCACCGCCACGTTTTGCGCGGCCACGCTTTTGAGTAGTTGATAGATATCGGCGCGCGCGGAGACATCCACGCCGCGCGTCGGCTCATCGACAATCAGCAGTAACGGATTAGCTTCCAGACAGCGCGCCAGCAGCACCTTCTGCTGGTTACCGCCAGAGAGCGTGCGCACCGGCTGATCGCCATCGGCCAGCTTGATCCCCAGCGCCCGGTGATAGCGCTCAACCACCGCCGCCTCCCGTTTCCCCTGCTGCCACCACGACGGCTGATTGAACATCACCGTGTTCCAGCGCACCGGCGCATCGAGAAACAGCCCCGAGACCTGGCGGTCTTCCGGCAGATAGACCAGCCCGCTGGCCAACCTGGCGCGGGTGCTGTCGCGGCTAATCTCGCGGTTCTCCAGCCAGATCCGCCCGGCGCGCGGTGGACGCAGGCCGTATAAGGTTTCGGCAAATTCGGTGCGCCCGGATCCCACCAGCCCGGCCAGACCGACAATCTCTCCGGCGCGGATCTCCAGATTGAGATCGATAAAGCCCTCTCCGGTGAGATCCTCCACTCGCAGCACGGGAAAGTCCTGCGGTTGAGTACGGCGGTTGCCCGGTAGCGCCAGCCACAGCTTTTGCGTATCGCTCAGCGCATGGTCGCGGCTGGCCGGCGTCATCGCGTTAATCAGTTGCTCATCGCGATAAGCCGCGGTCTCGCCGCTCAGCACCACCGCGCCATCGCGCATCACCGAAATATGGCTGGCAAGCTGGCGGATTTCGGGCAATTTGTGTGAGATAAAGACGATCCCAACGTCCAGCGCCTGTAACGCGCGGATCTGGCTAAACAGTCTCTCGGTTTCACCCGGCGTTAAAGAGGCGGTGGGTTCATCCAGGATCAGGATCCGCGCCTCGCGCATCAGGCCGCGCAGGATCTCGACCATCTGTTGATCGGCCACTTCAAGCGTGCTGCCGCTGGCATCGAGGTTAATCTGGCAGTTCAGCTGCTGCAGTTTGTCCTGCAACCGCGCGGCGGTATCCGCCCGCTTCGGCAGGCGGAAAAGAATGTTTTCGCGCACGCTGAGATTGGGAAACAGCATCGGCTCCTGCGGCACCAGATAGATGCCCAACTGGTGCGCCAGCGCCGGGTTGAGGCGCGCAAACGCGCGGTCGCCGAGCGTCAGTTCACCGCTGTCCGGCGTTTCGACGCCGGCGATGATCTTCATCAGCGTTGATTTACCCGCGCCGTTGCCGCCCATCAGCGCATGTACCTGGCCCGCATGCAGCGTGAAGTCGATGCCCTTCAGCACCGCAACACCGGAGAACTGTTTGCAAATCTGGCGAGCTTCAAGCAGTGGCTTCATCGTCGCGCCTCGTTTGAACAAATGATTTTTAAATTTAATAATGTTCAAAAGCGTAGACGGTGAACTATATTTACAACCGTGCGAAGATCACAGTTTGGCGCTTTAGATCTTTTCGAAAAAAGGCGCCAGCGATGAAAGATCCGTTTTGCCAGTCGGCTCACACTTTCCGGCCGCGCAATAGCGAACATATGATCTAAATTTTTATAAGAGTTCAATTTATGAGCGAAAAACGCATTACGGAAGAGAACCGCTACGCCGGGCTGGCGTTAGCCGAGGAAGAGCTGGTGGCGCGGGTGGCGTGGTGCTACTACCACGACGGCCTGACGCAAAATGACATCGGCGAGCGTTTGGGGTTGCCGCGGCTGAAGATTTCACGCCTGCTGGAGAAAGGCCGCCAGTCCGGGGTGATCCGCGTGCAGATCAACTCGCGCTATGAAGGCTGCCTGGCGCTGGAAAGTGAACTCCAGCAGCGCTTTGGCCTCAAGATTGCCCGCGTGCTGCCGGCGCTCAACACCCCGCCGATGAATACCCGGCTGGGGATCGGCGCGGCGCAATCGCTGATGGGCATTCTGCAGCCGGGACAGCTGCTGGCGGTCGGCTTCGGCGAAGCCACCATGAGCTGCCTGCAGCATCTCAGCGGCTTTATCGGCTCGCAGCAGGTGCGGCTGGTGACCCTCTCCGGCGGCGTCGGCCCGTATATGACCGGCATCGGCCAGCTGGATGCCGCCTGCAGCGTCAGCATTATTCCGGCGCCGCTGCGGGTCTCTTCGGCGGAGGTCGCCGAGATCCTGCGCCGCGAGTCGAGCGTGCGCGACGTGATGCTGGCGGCGACGGCGGCGGACGCGGCGGTGGTTGGCATTGGCGCCATCGATCAGCGGCGCGACGCCACCATTTTACGCTCCGGCTATATCAGCGAGGGCGAACAGCTGATGTACGCGCGCAAAGGCGCGGTCGGCGACATTTTAGGTTATTTCCTGCAGGCCGACGGCCGGCCGGTAGAAGGACTGGAGATCCATCGGGAACTGCTCGGCGTAACCCTGGATGAGCTGGCGCAACTGCCAACCATCGTCGGCGTCGCCGGGGGAGAAGAAAAAGCGCAGGCGATTTATGCCGCTCTGACTGGAAAGCGCATCAATGGCCTAGTAACGGAAGAGACAACAGCACGCGCGGTGCTTACCCTGGCCTCCTGATGGTCATGCGCCGCGCGACAACAGCGAGGCGCATGTCATGAGTTACCTGTTAGCGTTAGATGCCGGGACCGGCAGCATTCGGGCGGTCATTTTCGATCTTAATGGCCACCAGCTGGCGGTAGGCCAGGCCGAATGGAAACACCTGAGCGTCGATAACGTCCCCGGCTCGATGGAGTTCGACCTTACCACCAACTGGCAGCTGGCCTGCCAGTGCATTCGCCAGGCGCTCGACGCCGCCCGGCTCTCTGCCGCCGATATTCAATCCGTTGCCTGCTGTTCGATGCGCGAAGGGATCGTCCTCTATGACCGCGACGGCGAGGCCATCTGGGCCTGCGCCAACGTCGATGCCCGCGCCAGCCGCGAAGTGGCGGAGCTGAAAGAGATCCACGACTATCGCTTTGAGTCTGAGGTATACGAGGTCTCCGGGCAAACCCTGGCGCTAAGCGCCATGCCGCGCCTGCTGTGGCTGGCGCACCACCGCCCCGATATCTACCGTAAAGCGGCGACCATCACCATGATCAGCGACTGGCTGGCAGCGAAGCTTTCCGGCGAGCTGGCGGTCGACCCGTCAAACGCGGGCACCACCGGCATGCTCGATCTGTTCAGCCGCGACTGGCGTCCGGCGCTGCTGGATATGGCCGGGCTGCGCGCCGATATGCTGTCGCCGGTCAAAGAGACCGGTACCCTGCTGGGCGCCGTCACCGAAGCGGCGGCGCATGAGAGCGGGCTGCGCGCCGGGACGCCGGTAGTGATGGGCGGCGGCGACGTCCAGCTCGGCTGCCTGGGCCTTGGGGTGGTGCGCGCCGGGCAAACTGCGGTACTCGGCGGCACTTTCTGGCAGCAGGTGGTCAACCTGCCGCAGGTGCGTACCGATCCGCAGATGAATATTCGTGTTAATCCTCATGTCATTCCCGGCATGGCGCAGGCGGAATCGATCAGCTTCTTTACCGGTCTGACCATGCGCTGGTTTCGCGACGCCTTTTGCGCTGAAGAAAAACTGATTGCCGAGCGGCTCGGCGTCGATGCCTATTCGCTGCTGGAGGAGATGGCCAGCCGCGTGCCCGCCGGTTCCCACGGCGTGATGCCTATTTTTTCCGACGCCATGCACTTTAAGCAGTGGTACCACGCTGCGCCGTCGTTTATTAACCTCTCCATCGATCCGGAAAAGTGCAATAAAGCGACCCTGTTCCGCGCGCTGGAGGAGAACGCGGCGATTGTCTCCGCCTGCAACCTGGCCCAGATTTCGCAGTTCTCCGGGGTAACATTCGAGAGCCTGGTGTTTGCCGGCGGCGGCTCGAAGGGGGCGCTATGGAGCCAAATCCTCAGCGACGTCACCGGCCTGCCGGTGCGGGTGCCGGTGGTCCGCGAAGCCACCGCTCTGGGCTGCGCTATCGCCGCCGGAACCGGCGCCGGACTGTATGGCGATATGGCCAGTACAGGAGAACGGTTAGTGAGCTGGCACCGCGAGTTCACCCCAAATCCGCAGCATCGCGAGCTGTATCAGGAGATGATGAGCAAGTGGCAGACGGTGTACGCCGATCAGCTTGGCCTTGTCGATAGCGGGCTGACCACCTCAATGTGGCAGGCGCCGGGCCTGGAGCGCCGCCAGCGTGTTGCGTCTTCCCCCTCACCCTAACTACCGGTGCCGCTCCGCCTCACCCCGGCCCTCTCCCTTTGGGAGAGGGCCGGGGTGAGGGACAACGAGTTCCGTTCTTTGAATCCCATCACAATCACCGCACTCCCCTTTTCCCTTTTTCTCCGCGACGGCTAAATTAGTAACTCATCCGACCACATAACAATAATTTTACATTGGAAGCCACTATGAGCCGCTATCCGTCGCTTTTCGCCCCGCTTGAGCTGGGCTTCACAACGCTCAAAAACCGCGTGTTGATGGGCTCGATGCACACCGGGCTGGAAGAACTGCCGGACGGCGCGCAGCGGCTGGCGGCCTTTTACGCCGAACGCGCCCGTCACGGCGTGGCGCTGATCGTCACCGGCGGCATCGCTCCGGCGTCCTCTGGCGTTACCATGGCCGGCGGCGCGGTACTCAACGATGCCAGCCACCTGGCGCACCATCGCCATATTACCGACGCGGTACACCAGGAAGGCGGCAAAATCGCCCTGCAGATCCTGCATACCGGGCGCTACAGCTATCAGCCCGCGCTGGTGGCCCCCTCGGCGCTACAGGCGCCGATTAACCGTTTTACGCCCCATGAACTGAGCCACGATGAGATCCTGACGCTGATCGATGATTTTGCCCACTGCGCCCAGCTGGCACGGGAGGCGGGCTATGACGGCGTCGAAGTGATGGGTTCTGAGGGCTATCTGATTAACGAATTTCTCGCCGCGCGTACCAACCAGCGCGACGATCAATGGGGCGGCGATTATGCCAGGCGCATGCGTTTCGCCATTGAAGTGGTTAAGGCGGTGCGCCAGCGCGCCGGCCACGATTTCATTATCATCTACCGCCTGTCGATGCTCGATCTGGTCAACGACGGCAGCACGCTGGCGGAAGTCACCGAACTGGCTAAAGCGATTGAAGCGGCGGGGGCGACAATTATCAACACCGGGATTGGCTGGCACGAAGCGCGCATTCCGACCATCGCCACGCCGGTACCGCGCGGAGCGTTCAGCTGGGTCACCCGCAAGCTGAAAGGCGCGGTGTCGATCCCGTTGATCACCACCAACCGCATCAACGATCCGCAGGTCGCGGAGGATATTCTCGCCCGCGGCGATGCCGATATGGTATCGATGGCCCGCCCGTTCCTCGCTGACGCCGAATTTATGTCAAAAGCGCAGAACGATCGTGCCGATCAGATCAATACCTGCATCGGCTGTAACCAGGCGTGTCTCGATCGGATCTTCGTCGGCAAAGTTACCTCCTGTCTGGTCAACCCGCGCGCCTGCCATGAAACCCTGATGCCGGTCCTGCCTGCCAACGCGCCTAAACGGCTGGCGGTCGTCGGCGCCGGTCCTGCCGGTCTGGCCTTCGCCGTTAACGCCGCCGCCCGCGGCCATCACGTCACGTTGTTCGATGCGCTCCCGGAGATCGGCGGTCAGTTTAATATCGCCAAACAGATCCCCGGAAAAGAGGAGTTCCACGAGACGCTGCGTTACTACCGCACCATGCTCGATCTTCATGGTGTCGATCTACGCCTGAACACCCGCGCCACGGCAGACGATCTGCTGGCGTTCGATGAGACGATCCTCGCCACCGGTATCGCCCCGCGCCTGCCGGCGATCGCCGGGATCGATCATCCCAAGGTGCTGAGCTACCTGGATGTCTTACGCGATAAAGCACCGGTTGGCACGAAGGTGGCGATTATCGGCTGCGGCGGTATCGGCTTCGACACCGCGATGTATTTAAGCCAGTCGGGCGTGGCCACCAGCCAGGATATCGGCGAGTTCTGCCGCGAATGGGGTATCGATACCAGCCTGCAAACGGCGGGAGGGCTGAGTGCTGAAGGCCCGCAGCTGAGTAAAAGCCCGCGACAGATTGTGATGCTACAGCGCAAAGCCAGCAAACCGGGCGAAGGGCTCGGCAAAACCACCGGTTGGATCCACCGCGCGACGCTGCTGGCGCGCGGCGTGAAAATGATCCCGGCGGTCAGCTATGAAAAGATCGATGATGAAGGGTTACACGTCACTATCGGCGGCGAGCGCCAACTGCTGGCAGTGGATCAGGTGATTATCTGCGCCGGTCAGGAGCCGCGCCGCGAGCTGGCGGATCCGCTGCGCGCGGCGGGGAAAACGGTGCATTTAATCGGTGGTTGCGACGTGGCGGCAGAGCTGGATGCGCGCCGGGCGATTGCCCAGGGCACAAAACTGGCGCTGGCGATTTAGCGCTGTCCCGGGGGCGGCGCGATGCGCCTTCCCCGGGCTACCACGATAATCCCGGACGGTAGCCCTGCTAAGGCGACAGTCGGTAGCCCGGCTAAGGCGACAGCCGCAAGCCGCAAGCCGGGGAAACAGCGACACGAATCAGCGCTGCTTACGCACCTTGGTTGCTTTCAAAACCACGAACTTGTTATTGGTCGCAATAGTCGGTAGCCCGGCTAAGGCGACAGCCGCAAGCCGGGGAAACAGCGACACGAATCAGCGCTGCTTGCGCACCTTGGTTGCTTTCAAAACCACGAACTTATTGTTGGTCGCAATGGTAGTGCAATTACCAAACGCGCGCTTCAGTTTACGGAAGTAATCAAGATGGCGGTTGCCGACGACGTACAGCTCGCCGCCGTATTTCAGGCTGCGACGGGCGTCATTAAACATCTGCCAGGCAATATGATCGGTAATCGCGTGCTGCTGATGGAACGGCGGATTGCACAGAATCGCCGTAAAGCGATCCGGCTCAATGCCGGAGAGCGAGTTGTTGACCATAAATTCGCAGCGCTCGATATCATCCGGCAGGTTGTGCTCGACGTTCAAACGGCTGGAAGCCACCGCCATATGCGACTCATCGGTGAACATCACGCTGGCGTTCGGGTTCTGCGCCAGCGCCTGCAGGCCAATCACCCCGTTGCCGCAGCCGAGATCGGCGATCTCGCCTTCCAGATCGGACGGCAAATGTTCGAGGAAGAAGCGCGCGCCGATATCCAGGCCGCTGCGGGCAAAAACGTTGGCATGGTTATGGATGGTCCACGGCGTGCCGTCCAGCTTCCAGCTGTAGGTTTGCGGCGCATCGGCAAGCTTAGGCGCGGTGAAAACGCAGTGGATCAGACGCGCTTTTTTCCATGCCAGCGAGGTGGTGGTGGTGCCAAGGATTTTTTCAAACAGCGCCAGCGTCGAGTTGTGCACATCACGGGCTTTCGCCGCGGCGATAATGCGGGTTTCCGGCGTCACCACTTCGCGCAGGGCGCGCAGCTGCTGTTCGAGCAGCGCCAGCTGTTTTGGCACCTTAATCAGCACCAGCGCCGACGCTGCCGGCAGTGGGCTCAGGCTATCCTGAAAGCGCACGCTCTCTTCATCGATACCGTTCATCCGCAGGTTGTGGCGGGTCGCCAGCTCAGAGATAAAGGAATCGTTGATGCTGACCGGGTTGCGCTCCGCCAGCGCGCAGGCGAGCGCGCCGAAGCCGTCGTTGAAGATGAGCGTCAGGCCGTCGACGTCATTCACCTGTTGCAGCAGATATTCATCCGCCGCTTCCCATGCCTGTAGCGCTTCTTCTTCAGCGTTAGGTGGGAACCGCTCTAATGTGAATAACTCACCGTTTAACTCTGCCTGGCTCATCGCCCCTCCGAAATGCTAAAATTCGCGCGTGTTATCGCTCAATTCTCCGGAGAAGTAAACTTTTTTCACCATGAACACGCTACCTTACCTTCAGGGCTACCCTGAATCGCTGCTGTCGCAGGTGACGACCTTAATCGAGCAAGACCGCCTCGGCGAGGTGCTGCAAAAGCGTTATCCGCAGGGGCATGACGTTAACAGCGATAAAGCGCTGTATCAGTACACCCAGGATCTGAAGGCCCGCTTTCTGCGCGGAGCGGCGCCGATCAACAAAGTGATGTACGACAGTAAAATCCACGTGCTGAACAATGCGCTCGGCCTGCATACCGCGATTTCCCGCGTTCAGGGCGGCAAGCTGAAAGCCAAAGCGGAGATCCGCGTAGCGACAGTGTTTCGCGACGCGCCGGAAGCGTTTCTGCGCATGATCGTGGTCCATGAACTGGCGCATTTGAAAGAGAAGGATCACAACAAAGCTTTCTACCAACTGTGCTGCCATATGGAGCCGCAGTACCATCAACTGGAGTTCGATACCCGCCTGTGGCTGACGCACCTTTCGTTAAATCGTTCTGCGTAGTGACGCACTGGTTTTGTCATGATGGCATGATAGAGTGACGACAGGTTCCCTTTAATGGAGTTCGTCAACGTTTATGATACGTTTCGCAGTTGTTGGCACAAACTGGATCACCAAGCAGTTTGTCGATGCCGCCCATGAAACCGGCAAATATAAACTTACCGCCATCTACTCCCGCAGCCTCGAACAGGCGCAAGCCTTCGCCAATGACTATCCGGTCGAGCATCTCTTTACCTCGCTCGATGAACTGGCACAGAGCCCTGACGTTGACGCGGTCTATATTGCCAGTCCGAACTCGCTGCACTTCCCACAGACCCGGCTGTTCCTGAGCCACAAGAAGCACGTCATTTGCGAAAAGCCGCTGGCATCGAACCTGCAGGAAGTCGAGGCGGCGATAGCGCTGGCGAAAGAAAATAACGTTGTGCTGTTTGAAGCCTTTAAAACCGCCAGTCTGCCTAACTTTCTGCTACTGAAAGAGACGCTCGCTAAAGTGGGCAAACTGCGCAAAGCCTTCATCAACTATTGTCAGTACTCCTCGCGCTATCAGCGCTACCTTGACGGCGAAAACCCCAACACCTTTAACCCGGCGTTCTCTAACGGTTCGATTATGGATATCGGCTTCTATTGCCTCGCGTCTGCCGTGGCGCTGTGGGGCGAACCGCGGGCCGTTCTTGCCACCGCCAGCCTGCTGGACAGCGGCGTAGACGCCCAGGGCACCGTGGTGCTGAGCTATGGCGACTTCGACGTGACGCTGCATCACTCCAAAGTTAGCGATTCCGTGATCCCCAGTGAAATTCAGGGCGAAGACGGCGCGTTAGTGATCGAAAAAATCTCCGAATGTCAGAAGCTGGCGTTTGTGCCGCGCGGCGGCAAAGCCCAGGACCTGACGCAGCCCCAGCACATTAATACTATGCTGTATGAGGCGGAGACCTTTGCGCGCCTGGTGGAGACACAGGATGTTGATCACCCGGGCCTGGCAGTGAGCCGGATCACGGCCAAACTGTCGAGCGAAATTCGTCGCCAGACCGGAGTGATCTTCCCGGCCGATACGCAGCCGCTGGCGTAAAAGAGTGTAAAGGCCGGACCGGCCGCCATTGACGAAAACCGCCTTGTGACATATTTTGTTACGTGCAAAGGGGAGTAACTTCCTTGCCGGTTGATCGTCATTACGATGCGTGCAATACCGCATCCGGTCGCCGGGCAATAACCAAAGCTCATCGCGATGTACTTTGGTTGTTGTAAGTGAGACCTTGCCGGAAGGCGAGGTCTATGCATAAAAGCGCAGCGGCTGCCGTCTTCCGACGTCAGCCGTTTTGTTTTTATGTAAGGAATATCAAATGAATACTGTCGGCACGCCGTTGCTATGGGGTGGATTCGCTGTCGTCGTCGCGATCATGTTGGCGATCGACTTGCTGCTTCAGGGACGACGCGGTTCGCATAGCATGACCATGAAGCAGGCCGCGGGCTGGTCAATTCTCTGGGTCACACTTTCTCTGCTGTTCAACGCCGCGTTCTGGTGGTATCTGGTACAAACCCAGGGCCGGGCCGTCGCTGACCCGCAGGCCTTAGCCTTCCTCACCGGTTATTTGATTGAAAAAGCGCTGGCGGTCGATAACGTCTTCGTCTGGTTGATGCTGTTCAGCTATTTCGCCGTACCGCCTGCTCTGCAGCGCCGGGTGCTGGTGTATGGCGTGCTGGGCGCGATTGTTCTGCGTACCATCATGATCTTCGCCGGCAGCTGGCTGATTTCGCAGTTCGACTGGCTGCTGTATGTCTTCGGTGCCTTCCTGCTGTTTACCGGCGTGAAGATGGCGCTGGCGAAAGAAGATGACTCCGGCATCGGCGATAAACCACTGGTGCGCTGGATCCGCAGCCATCTGCGGATGACGGATAAAATCGAGAGCGAGCGCTTCTTCACCCGTAAAAACGGGGTGCTGTTCGCCACGCCGCTGCTGCTGGTGCTGATCCTGGTGGAACTGAGCGACGTGATTTTCGCCGTCGACAGTATCCCGGCGATCTTCGCGGTGACCACCGATCCGTTCATCGTCCTGACCTCTAACCTGTTTGCGATCCTCGGCCTGCGCGCGATGTACTTCCTGCTGGCGGGGGTCGCCGAGCGCTTCTCGATGCTCAAATACGGTCTGTCGGTGATCCTGGTGTTTATTGGCGTGAAGATGCTCATCGTCGACTTCTACCATATCCCGGTCGCCATCTCGCTGGGCGTAGTAGGAGGCATCCTGGCCGTCACGCTGCTGATTAACGCCTGGGTCAACAAGCAACACGACAAGCAGCGCAAACTGCCTGAGTAACCTGCACAACGCGCCGTCGGCCATCGCCGGCGGCAACCACGCTTATGTCACATCGATGTTGCAACATAGTTAAAAAACAAGATCCAGATTAAAATCACAGCATTTTACGCTTCCCGCCTGCCATTCTTTCCGTATACTCGACTATGCAAACATCTACTTACATCCTGACATAAACGTAACAAATAATACGTGACTGGGATGGCTTGCTACATCACTGGAAGGAATGAATTATGACCACACGCACTCCCCCATCGGGGTGGTTCTCACGCCTGGCGCAAGGCAGCCTGGTGAAACAAATTTTAATCGGTCTGGTGCTTGGCGTGCTGCTGGCGCTGCTCTCTAAGCCAGCGGCTATCGCTGTTGGCCTGCTGGGGACTCTGTTCGTCGGCGCGTTAAAGGCGGTGGCGCCGGTGCTGGTGTTGATGCTGGTGATGGCCTCCATCGCTAACCATCAGCACGGACAAAAAACCAGCATCCGGCCGATCCTGTTTCTCTATCTGCTGGGCACCTTCAGCGCAGCCCTGACCGCGGTGTTGTTTAGTTTTGTCTTTCCGTCATCACTGCAGTTAACCACCGCCGCCGACAGCATCACGCCGCCATCGGGGATTGTCGAAGTGCTGCGCGGCCTGCTGATGAGTATGGTATCCAACCCGATCGACGCCCTGCTGAATGCCAACTATATCGGCATTCTGGTGTGGGCGGTTGGGCTGGGCTTCGCCCTGCGTCACGGTAACGACACCACCAAAAACCTGATCAACGATGTCTCCCACGCGGTGACCTTCATCGTCAAAGTGGTGATCCGTTTTGCACCGCTGGGGATCTTCGGTCTGGTCTCTTCCACCCTGGCGACCACCGGTTTCGAGACCCTGTGGGGCTACGCCCAGCTACTGCTGGTGCTGGTGGGCTGTATGCTGCTGGTAGCGCTGGTGATTAACCCGCTGCTGGTGTTCTGGAAAATCCGCCGTAACCCCTATCCGCTGGTGCTGACCTGCCTGCGCGAAAGCGGCGTCTACGCGTTCTTCACCCGCAGCTCCGCCGCCAACATTCCGGTGAATATGGCGCTGTGTGAAAAGCTGAATCTGGATCGCGATACCTATTCGGTCTCCATTCCGCTGGGGGCGACCATCAATATGGCGGGCGCGGCGATCACGATCACCGTGCTGACGCTGGCGGCGGTGCATACGCTGAATATTCCGGTGGATCTGCCGACGGCGCTGCTGCTGAGCGTGGTCGCTTCGCTGTGCGCCTGCGGCGCCTCCGGCGTGGCGGGCGGTTCGCTGCTGCTGATCCCGCTGGCCTGTAATATGTTTGGGATCCCGAACGATGTCGCGATGCAGGTGGTTGCCGTCGGCTTTATTATCGGCGTGCTGCAGGATTCCTGCGAAACCGCGCTGAACTCTTCCACCGACGCCCTGTTTACCGCCGCGGCCTGCATAGCGGAAGACGACCAGCTGGCGAAAAACGCCCTGCGCAGCTAATGCCTTTCCCCTCCGCTATCGGGCGGAGGGGCTCTCTTCCTGGACTGCATTTTCAACCTTAAACGGATCGATACCGCGCTTTTGCATCCGCCGGAACCGAATGATATTCAGCCCGTTGACTATCAGAAAACTGCCTTCAATCAGCGTCCCGCCAATCGAACCCAGCCACAGATTATGCGTGACCCAGCAGGCGGTGGAGCACCACATCACGCAGCGCACGGTCAGCCCTTTGCAACGAAACAGCGCCCAGGTGCTGGCAACGGTGCCAATGATCGGCAGCAGCTCCATGGCATGCTGCAGCTTGCCAAGGCCGAGGATCAGCGTCAGGAGAATGAATACCGTCATCACCCACAGGCTGCGGGTGCGCAGGGAAATGACCGTACGTAGCGCATTGAGCCCGGCGCTCATCCCGGCCGGCGCGGCGCCCATCAGGAAAAAATGGACGCCGATAATGGCGCTATAGCCCGCCAGCTGAAGCCTGAAGCGACGTTCGTCGCGGTTGATAAAGGTGGTAATACCGATAAGAAAGGCGATGACACCGACACCCTGGGCCAGCCAATACGCGGTCATGAAAGCTCCCTGACTGAAAAAAACAAACGGCGCTTCACTGGCTGAAACGCCGCTGTTACGAGCCCGATGGCGCTACGCTATCAGGCCGATCCACGATCCACGCCCCTGGGCGCCAATGTGAATACCCCTTTACAGGGTAACACCGCTTTTAAAGATGGCCAGCTCGCGGAAGTCATTCTGTTCATTACAGGTCGGTTTACCGTTAGCGAAAGCCACAATGGCATCCACAAACTCCTCCAGCAGCTGCGGCATCGCTTTGCCATGGATCAGTTGCCCGGCATCGAAGTCGATCCAGTGCTTTTTCTTCGCCGCCAGTTCGCTGTTGGTGGCGATCTTCACCGTCGGCACAAAGCCGCCGTACGGCGTGCCGCGTCCGGTGCTAAACAACACCATATGACAGCCGGCGCCGGCCAGCGCGCTGGTGGCGACCGCGTCGTTGCCCGGCGCGCTCAGCAAATTCAGACCATGAACCTTCAGGCGCTCGCCGTAGCGCAGGACATCCACCACCTGGCTGGAACCCGCTTTCTGAGTACAGCCCAGCGACTTATCTTCCAGGGTGGTGATCCCCCCGGCTTTGTTACCCGGGGAAGGGTTTTCGTAAATAGGCTGGTCGTGGGCGATAAAGTACTGCTTAAAGTCATTGACCATGGTCACCAGCTTGTCGAAGGTCGCTTCGTCACGGCAGTGACTCATCAGCAGCTGTTCAGCACCGAACATCTCCGGCACTTCGGTCAGCACGGTGGTGCCGCCGTTGGCGATCACATAGTCTGAGAAGCGGCCCAGCATCGGGTTAGCGGTAATGCCCGACAGGCCGTCCGATCCCCCGCACTCGAGACCAAACTTCAGCTCGCTCAATTTACCCGGCTGGCGTTTATCCTGACGCATCACTTCATACAGCTGATGCAGATGCGTAACCCCCGCTTCCACTTCATCGTCCTGGTGCTGGCAAACCATAAAGTGCACACGCTGCGGGTCAAACTCGCCCAGCGTTTCGCGAAAGGCATCCACCTGGTTGTTTTCACAGCCAAGGCCAACCACCAGTACCGCCCCGGCGTTCGGGTGACGAACCATATTTTGCAGCATGGTGCGAGTGTTGATGTGGTCATCCCCAAGCTGCGAGCAGCCATAGGTGTGGCTGAAGAGATGCACCCCATCGATATCCTCAGCGCCATACGTCTCTTTCAGGAAACGGTTCTGCATTTGTCTGGCCATCGCGTTGACGCAGCCGACGGTCGGCAGGATCCACAGCTCATTGCGCACGCCGACGTCACCGTTAGCGCGACGATAAATCTGCACTTCGCGATCCGCAGGCTGTGGCGGTTGGGCAACCCGGTCCGGTTGATAGCGATACGCGTCAAGGTCGCTGAGATTGGTGCGCGTATTGTGCGCATGAACATGCTCGCCCGGCGCGATATCCGCCAGCGCATGGCCAATCGGCAACCCGTACTTAACGACGTTTTCCCCTTTCGCGATAGCGCGCAGTGCAAACTTGTGGCCGCGAACGATATCCTGGCCGAGGGTGACCGAATCCTTATCAATCGTCACCACGCTACCGGCAGCGATATCCGCCAGCGCGACCGCGACGTTATCCTGCGAATGGATTTTAATGTATTGCATATCAACCGACCTCTGGCCTTAGTTCAGTTCAATGGCGAAATAGTCACGCGCATTGTTAAAGCAAATGTTTTTCACCATCTCGCCCAGCAGCGCGATATCCGCAGGCGCTTCGCCGGCAGCCACCCAACGGCCGATCATTTGGCACAGAATGCGGCGGAAGTATTCGTGGCGCGTGTAGGAGAGGAAGCTGCGGCTGTCGGTCAGCATCCCCACAAAGCGGCTCAGCAGGCCGAGCTGCGCCAGCTGGGTCATCTGCCGCTCCATGCCGTCTTTCTGATCGTTGAACCACCAGCCGGAGCCGAACTGCATCTTGCCCGGCATGCCTTCACCCTGGAAGTTACCGATCATGGTGCCCAGCACTTCGTTATCACGCGGGTTCAGGCAGTAGAGAATGGTTTTCGGCAGCAGGTTCTCTTCGTTCTGCTTGCTCAGCAGCTTAGACAGCTCTTCAGCCATCGGGCGATCGTTGATCGAGTCGAAGCCAACGTCCGGGCCTAACAGTTTGAACTGACGCAGGTTGTTGTTACGCAGCGCACCGATGTGGTACTGCTGTACCCAACCGCGACGGGCATATTGTGCGCCGAGGAACACCAGCACCGCGGTTTTGAACTGCGCCACTTCGTGTTCGCTAAGGGACTGGCCTGCCAGACGGCGCGCCAGAATGGCGTCCAGCTCGGCGTCGGTCGCTTCCGCAAACAGCACCACGTCCAGCGCGTGGTCGGAGACCTTGCAGCCGTGTGCGGCAAAGTGGTCCAGACGTTTGGTCAGAGCGCTTTGCAGGTCCGCGAAACGGCGAATATCGGTATCGGAAACCTCACCCAGCTTAGCCATGTAGTCGTTAAAGGTCGCCTGCTCGATGTTGAACGCTTTATCCGGGCGCCAGCTCGGCAGCACTTTGATATCAAAGGAGGTGTCTTTGGCGACAACCGCATGATGCTCCAGCGAATCGATCGGATCGTCGGTGGTACCGACCATTTTCACATTCATCTGCTTCATGATCCCGCGGGCGGAGAAGGCGTCCTGAGCCAGTAAATCATTGCACTGGTCCCAGATTTCATCGGCGGTGGAAGGCGACAGCAGCTTACCTGTAATACCAAATGGACGACGCAGTTCTAAATGCGTCCAGTGGTATAACGGGTTGCCGATAGTATGGGGTACGGTGGCTGCCCAGGCGTCAAATTTCTCGCGATCGGACGCATCACCGGTACACAGGCGCTCCGGTACGCCGTTAGTGCGCATGGCGCGCCATTTGTAGTGATCGCCTTTCAGCCAGATGTCATACAGATTCTTGAAGCGATAGTTTTCGGCAACCTGCTGCGGCGGAAGGTGGCAATGGTAGTCGAAAATGGGCTGATCTTTGGCGTAATCGTGGTACAGACGGCGGGCAAATTCGGTATCGAGTAGAAAATCTTCAGTCATAAACGGTGTCATTCGTGTGTCCTCTTCGCTCCGTAGCGGGAGCCTTTCAGATGATTGACTACAATGCTGACAAAGTTATCACACCAATTTCTACAGACCGAGCTGTTTTTCGTGAGTTAGATCAATAAACGTCGATAAAAAAACGACCGCCTCATCGGAAATCACCCCGGCAGAGCGCGCCATTTCTGGCTTTCCCGGTAAGGGCTAAAGACCACACTAACTTTCCCACTTTTGTGACAGCACTCAACTTTTAAAGTTGTATGACAAGTTATCTTTCTGCCGTCGCAACATATAAACCGACGGAATGCATTACCGGTGTTTATGGCATCGGCTTATACGGAATGGATACCGACTTTCAACATAACAACTGATGGTAAGGTTCGGGCCAGAGGGGATCGCCCTCCTGAACCCCCCGTTTCGCTTTCCCGATCGCTTATCGCGCTCGGTAAAGGCCGCACCTGGTGCGGAAAGATAACAGACGATGAGGTTTACATGCGTAAAATTAAAGGGTTACGTTGGTACATGATTGCGCTGGTGACGCTGGGCACCGTGCTGGGCTACCTGACTCGTAACACCGTGGCGGCGGCCGCACCGACGCTGATGGAAGAGTTACACATCTCGACTCAACAATACTCCTATATCATTGCAGCCTATTCCGCTGCCTACACCGTCATGCAGCCTGTCGCGGGTTATGTCCTCGATATTCTCGGGACTAAAATCGGCTATGCCTTCTTCGCTATCGCCTGGGCGATATTCTGCGGCTCAACCGCACTGGCAGGCAGCTGGGGCGGCCTGGCGCTGGCTCGCGGCGCGGTCGGCGCAGCGGAAGCCGCAATGATCCCCGCCGGGCTGAAAGCCAGTTCCGAATGGTTCCCGGCAAAAGAGCGCTCTATTGCGGTGGGCTACTTCAACGTCGGTTCCTCTATTGGCGCCATGATCGCGCCGCCGCTGGTGGTGTGGGCGATTGTGATGCACAGCTGGCAGATGGCGTTCATTATTTCCGGGGTACTGAGCTTCGCCTGGGCTATCGGCTGGCTCATCTTCTACAAACACCCACGTGACCAGAAAAAATTATCCGACGAAGAACGCGACTACATTATTGGCGGCCAGGAGTCTCAGCATCAGACCAATAACGCGAAGAAAATGTCGCCGTGGCAGATCCTGCGTAACCGTCAGTTCTGGGGCATCGCCCTGCCGCGCTTCCTCGCTGAGCCGGCCTGGGGGACCTTTAACGCCTGGATCCCGCTGTTCATGTTCAAGGTTTACGGCTTTAACCTGAAAGAGATTGCGATGTTCGCCTGGATGCCGATGCTGTTCGCCGACCTCGGCTGCATCGTTGGCGGTTACCTGCCGCCGCTGTTCCAGCGCTGGTTTGGCGTCAACCTGATCGTTTCGCGTAAAATGGTCGTGACCATGGGTGCCCTGCTGATGATTGGCCCAGGCATGATCGGCCTGTTCACCAGCCCATATATCGCCATCGCGCTGCTGTGCGTCGGCGGGTTTGCTCACCAGGCGCTGTCCGGGGCGCTGATCACCCTCTCTTCCGACGTCTTTGGCCGTAACGAAGTCGCCACCGCCAACGGTCTCACCGGGATGGCCGCCTGGCTGGCCAGCACCATGTTCGCCCTGGTCGTCGGCGCGCTGGCGGATACCATCGGCTTTAGCCCGCTGTTTGCGGTACTGGCCGTCTTTGACCTGCTGGGCGCGCTGGTTATCTGGACGGTACTGAAAAACAAACCGGCTGACGATGACTCAACACCGCTTAGCAGCCGCAAACCCGCCACGCAGAGTTAGATCTTGTGGTGATGTCACCGCGTATTGAGCCGCCTTCTCAGGCGGCTTTTTCATGCCTGCCAGTGGTGGAAAGCGTGTAAAAGTGGTATAACAAATCGAATATTGTCGCCATCTTGCGGGAGCGAATATGGAAATCATTGAACCACGCCGTCTGTATCAGCAGCTTGCCGCTGAGCTGAAGACGCGCATCGAACAAGGTGTCTACCTTGTAGGGGATAAGCTGCCCGCCGAGCGCTTTATCGCCGATGAAAAAAACGTCAGCCGCACCGTGGTTCGTGAAGCCATTATCATGCTGGAAGTGGAAGGGTATGTCGAAGTCCGCAAAGGGTCGGGTATTCACGTCATCTCCAACCATCCCAAGTACCAGCAGGTGGCCGATGAAAGCCTTGAATTCGCCAACTATGGCCCTTTTGAACTCCTGCAGGCGCGGCAGCTAATTGAAAGCAATATTGCTGAATTCGCGGCGACTCAGGTGACCAAACAGGACATCATGAAGCTGATGGAGATTCAGGAGAAAGCGCGCAACGAGAAGTGTTTCCGCGACTCCGAGTGGGATCTCCAGTTCCACGTCCAGGTGGCGCTGGCCACGCAGAACAGTGCGCTGGCGGCGATCGTGGAAAAAATGTGGACCCAGCGCGTGCATAACCCGTACTGGAAAAAGCTGCATGAGCATATCGACCTGCGCACGGTCGATAACTGGTGCGACGATCACGATCAGATCCTGAAAGCCCTGCTGCGTAAAGATCCCAACGCCGCCAAGCTGGCGATGTGGCAGCATCTGGAAAATACCAAGCAAATGCTGTTTAACGAAACCAGCGATGACTTTGAATTTAATGCCGATCGCTACTTATTTGCCGATAACCCGGTAGTTCATCTCGATACGGCAGCCAACAGCGCAAAATAATCACTTTTCCTGAGGGCGCGCGGTTCCTGCGCGCCTGCCCGCCAGGCAGGCTGGAGTAAGCAAAACATATATAGTGTCAGCCTGTGTAAATCCTCTCGCCTCCCATCGCCGCAATCAGCAAAATCAACGAGCAACACCTTGCAATTTCTCTGACGTAAAGTCAGCTGATTTGTTACAATTAGATGCATTTTGCCGTTCTGGGGGTAGGTGTTTACTTACTTCAGTCTTATACAGGGAAGCGTTCAGAGCGCCTAAGCAGCGACCAAAATCTCATAAAAATCTTGTCGCCCAACATGCCACGCGCTCAGACGTGCCGTTAACCGATGTACCAGGAATCGTGAATGGAACTTTTAACCCAGTTATTGAATGCCTTGTGGGCTCAGGATTACGAAACGCTCGCGAATCCCTCCATGATTGGCATGCTGTATTTTGTCTTGTTTATGATTTTGTTCCTTGAGAACGGGTTGCTGCCTGCCGCGTTTTTACCGGGGGATAGTCTGCTTGTGCTCGTGGGCGTGCTGATCGCCAAAGGGGCGATGGGCTTTCCGGAAACCTTGCTGCTGCTGACCGCCGCCGCCAGCCTCGGCTGCTGGCTGAGCTACATTCAGGGGCGCTGGCTGGGCAATACGCGGATCGTGCAAAACTGGCTGTCGCATCTGCCCTCTCACTATCATCAACGCGCGCATCACCTGTTTCATAAGCATGGACTCTCCGCGCTGTTGATCGGCCGCTTTATCGCCTTCGTGCGTACGCTGTTGCCGACGATTGCCGGCCTTTCAGGCCTCAATAACGCTCGCTTTCAGTTCTTTAACTGGATGAGCGGACTGCTGTGGGTACTCATCCTGACCTCGCTGGGCTATCTGTTGGGCAAAACCCCGGTATTTCTCAAGTATGAAGATCAGCTGATGTCCTGCCTGATGCTCCTTCCGGTCGCGCTGCTGGTCTTCGGACTGATCGGCTCGCTGGTGGTGTTGTGGAAGAAAAAATACAGAAGCCGGGGCTGAAGATGGTCATAAAACGCCCCTCCCTGCGCCAGCTGAGCTGGCTGCTGGGTGGCTCTCTTGTGCTCTGCGCGCTGTTCTGGCTCTGGCTGGCGGTGCAGCAGCAGGAGGCCACACTGGCGATCCGTCCGGTTGGCCAGGGCGTCAGCATGCCGGACGGCTTCTCCGTCTGGCATCACCTCGACGCCAACGGTATCCGCTTCAAGAGCATTACGCCGCAAAAAGATGGTCTGCTGATTAAGTTCGACTCCACCGCCCAGGGTGCGGCGGCGAAAGAGGTTCTCGGTCGCGCTCTGCCACATGGTTATATTATTGCCCTGCTGGAGGACGATAACTCGGCCACCGCCTGGTTATCCCGTCTGCGCGACGCGCCTCACCGGCTCGGGTAAACTACCACCGTACTGCGTTTTTTACGCAGTCTGGTGGTTTCCTGCATTTGTTACTATGCTTAAACCTGCGGGAATCAACGCATTCCCGTTCACCATCGGGAACGGGTATATCCTCCGGGTATACCCTCAGACAATGGAAGGTACTATCCATGAAACACCGCATCGCTCTGCTTCTGGCCCTGACTTCACTTAGCGCCAGCGCCATAGCAGCCTCTCCCTGCCAGGAAAAAGAGCAGGATATTCAACGAGAGATCAGCTATGCCGAAAAGCATCATAATCAAAGTCGCATTGATGGGCTAAATACCGCGCTACGTCAGGTACGGGAGAACTGCAGCGACAGTAAACTCAAAGCCGATCATCAGCAAAAAATTGCCAAACAGCGGGAAGAGATCGCCGAACGTCAGCGCGATCTGCAGGAAGCCCGGAAGAAAGGCGATGCGGACAAAATCAATAAACGCCAGCATAAACTCAATGAAGCGCAACAGGAGTTAAAAACGCTGGAGTCTCGGGACTACTAATAACAGTTAACTTTCGCAACACGGACCACGCTACAGGAGAACGACATGGCTAAAGAGAATGTGACTGAAGACCTTCGTGCAGAACTGAAAACGCTGGCGGATACCCTGGAGGAAGTTCTGAATTCCTCGGCGGACAAGTCGAAAGAAGAGATTGGTAAACTGCGTAGTAAAGCAGAGAGCGCGCTAAAAGAGAGTCGTGCCCGCCTGGGTGAAACCAGTGATGCGATTTTGCGTCAAACGCGTGAGACCGCCGCGCGGGCGGATGATTATGTTCGCGAAAATCCGTGGACAGGAGTCGGGATTGGTGCCGCCGTCGGGCTGGTACTGGGTGTCCTGCTGTCGCGTCGCTGATTATGGCGAACACTCAACACTCGCAGGGGCCGGGTCAGCGCGTGTTCTCCATTGGCCAGCGCATTGTCACGCTGCTGGTCGAAATGGTGGAAACACGGCTGCGCCTGGTCGTCGTGGAGCTGGAGGAGGAGAAAGCCAACCTCTTCCAGCTGCTGATCATGACCGGACTGACGCTGCTGTTTGCCGCGTTTGGCCTCATGAGTCTGCTGGTGCTGGTTATCTGGGCCGTTGACGCCCAGTACCGCCTGCACGTCATGATCGCCACCACCGTCGTTCTGCTCCTCGCCGCCGCGATCGTGGGCATCCTTACCCTACGTAAGGCGCGCCGCTCCACGCTGCTGCGCCTGACGCGTAAAGAGCTGGAGAACGACCGTGCCCTTCTGGAGGACGATAAACCGTGAATGGCCGACAGGAGCGTGAACGGCAAAAGGCGCTGCTACTGCGCCAGATCCAGCAGCAACGACTGGAGCTTAGCGCCTGTCGTCGCCACTGGCTGGAGGCGACAGCGCCCCTCGATCGCGGCTGGCATACGCTGCTGAGTTTACGTTCGTGGCTGATGGTTGGCAGCGGTCTGATGGCCGTCTGGTCCATACGCCACCCGCACTTTTTAATGCGCTGGACCAAACGCGGTCTCGGACTGTGGAGCACCTGGCGGATGGTCCGCGGGATCCTGCGCCAGTCGTCAATACGCTAGCAGCCCGGAGCGCGGGCGCTTATCCCGGCGCCCCGCTCTGCCATTTCCCCATCCGATACAATACGCCGTTCGCAGCAACCTGTGCCCACGCCGCCAATCACGGTTAGCCCGCCCTCTTATCTCAGTCCATTCCGCTCACCCCACCCGATACCGGGACAGGTGGTGACCCCTCGCGGCCAGAAAAATTTCACCTCACCGCACTTATTGCTCAGAAACTTTGAAGAAGAACTACAGTTTTCCTTGCTAACAATTCCTTCTCCGCCTCGTTACTATCCTCTCCATCGACAGCAATACTGCGTAACCACGCGGGATTGCGCTAAAAAACAAAACTGCCGCCCTTTGGGTTTTCTGGAGTAAGAAATGAAAAAATTAGAAGATGTTGGTGTACTGGTAGCACGTATTCTGATGCCGATTCTGTTTATCACTGCAGGATGGGGCAAAATCACCGGTTACGCCGGAACCCAGCAGTATATGGAAGCCATGGGCGTGCCGGGAGCACTGCTGCCGCTGACCATCCTTCTTGAGTTCGGCGGCGGTCTGGCGATTCTGTTCGGTTTCCTGACCCGTACCACCGCGCTGTTCACCGCAGGCTTTACGCTGCTGACCGCGTTCCTGTTCCACAGCAACTTTGCGGAAGGTGTGAACTCGCTGATGTTCATGAAAAACCTGACCATCGCTGGCGGTTACCTGCTGCTGGCCGTGACCGGTCCGGGCGCATTCAGCATCGACCGAGTGCTGAATAAAAAGTGGTAAGCGCACTATACTGAGTAAAAATCTAAAAAAGCGAGGGGATATCTCCTCGCTTTTGCTATCTGCAGGAGGAAGTAATGGGACAATTAGTCGACGGCGTCTGGCAAGATACCTGGTATGACACCAAATCCACCGGAGGACGATTCAAGCGTTCCGTTTCGGCGTTCCGTAACTGGCTCACGGCCGATGGCACGCCGGGGCCCGCGGGCGAAGGCGGCTTTGCCGCGGAAAAAGACCGTTATCATCTGTATGTTTCTCTGGCCTGCCCGTGGGCGCACCGCACTTTGATTCTGCGCAAGCTGAAAGGACTGGAACCCTTTATATCCGTCTCCGTGGTCAATCCGCTGATGCTGGAAAACGGCTGGACCTTCGCCGATGATTTTCCTGATGCTACCGGCGACCAGCTCTATCATCATCAGTTCCTTTATCAGCTCTATCTGCAGGCTGACCCGCACTATACCGGTCGCGTCACCGTCCCGGTGCTGTGGGACAAAAAACAGCAGACCATCGTCAGCAATGAGTCGGCAGAAATCATCCGCATGTTTAATACCGCCTTCGATGGTCTGGGCGCCAGAGCCGGGGATTATTATCCGCCGGCGCTGCGGGAAAAAATCGATGAGCTGAACGGCTGGATCTACGACAACGTCAACAATGGCGTGTATAAGGCCGGCTTTGCCACCAGCCAGCAGGCTTACGACGAAGCGGTCGATGCGGTCTTTACTTCACTGGAACGGCTCGAGCAGATCCTCGGTCAGCATCGTTACCTGACGGGAAATCAGCTGACGGAAGCCGATATTCGCCTGTGGACGACGCTGGTACGGTTCGACCCGGTGTATGTAACGCATTTTAAATGCGATAAACGGCGCATCAGCGATTATCTCAACCTGTACGGTTTTCTGCGCGACATCTACCAGATGCCCGGCATCGCAGAGACGGTGAGTATTCCGCATATCCGCCACCACTATTACCGCAGCCATAAAACCATTAATCCAACCGGCATTATCTCCATTGGACCGCAGCAGGATCTCAACGAACCCCACGGTCGCGATCAGCGCTTCCGTTGATCTGTCGGGCGCCAGTGATGGCGCCCAATAATTCAGAAAACAGATATTTACCCACCATTCATTCACGTCTATTCTTATTGCGATCGCTTAAAAAACAAGTGATTGACGGTTAATTGAGGCGTAGAAATGGACTGGTATCTCAAGGCATTAAAAAACTATATAGGATTTGGCGGCCGTGCGCGGCGCAAAGAGTACTGGATGTTTATTCTGGTCAACCTCATCCTGACCGGCGTATTGAGCATCATCGATAAAATGCTGGGCTGGCAGCGGGCGGGCGGCGAAGGCATTCTGACGACCATCTATGGCGTACTGGTCTTTTTACCGTGGTGGGCGGTGCAGTTTCGACGCCTGCACGACACCGACCGTTCAGCCTGGTGGCTGCTACTGCTGTTGATCCCGGTCATCGGCTGGCTGGTGATCTTGATCTTTAACTGCCAACGCGGCACCGAAGGCAACAATCGCTTCGGACCCGATCCGAAACCCTTCTCCTATTAATCTTCCCGCTCCTCCCGCTAGCGGGAGGAGCGTCTTCTCGACTAGCGTCCCGCAAACAGCTTAGGGATCTCGCGCAGACACCAGGACTTCGCCTCGCCCATGCTGTCCCGTCGCCAGGCCATGATTATGTCAATTTCATTGGTGTATTCCGGGCTGACGACCCGCAGACGCCCTTCGGCAATATCTTTCTCCACCAGCGGATAGGGCATGGTTGCCACGCCTAATCCGGCCAGCAGCGCCTGGCGCTTATCTTCAATGGTGCTCACCGTTAAGCGCGGCTGTTTATCCAGCAGCTGAACGGTAAGGACGGGCCGCTCGCGTGCGGTATCCGCTACTGCGACGCCGCGGTATTTCACGCGGGTAACCTCAGAGAGCGGTTCCGGTTCCTGGTGGATCGGGTGGTCCGGCGCCGCGACGTACACGCTGAGCACCGAATAGAGTTTGCGCGAGTTTATCTCCGAGGAGGAACGAAAATGCATATCTGGCGCGACAACAATATCCGCCCGCCCCTGCTCCAGTCGCTCCCAGGCGCCAGCCAGCACCTCGGTGATAATAGACAACTGCGTGTTGGATTTGGTCGCCAGTTTTTCAATCAGCGGAAACAGATCCGCGGTCGGAACCAGCGCTTCGGTGACGATTGTCAGATGAGTTTCCCAGCCACGTGACAGCGCTTCCGCATCAGTGGTGAGTTTATCCGCCGCTTCGAGCAGCACGCGCCCACGCTCAAGCAGCATCCGTCCCACGTTGGTGAACTTCGTGCGATGACCTGAGCGGTCAAACAGCACCACGTCCAGCTCCTCTTCCAGTTTTTGCATGGTATAGCTCAGGGCGGAAGGCACGCGTCCCAGCTCATCAGCCGCGGCAGCAAAGCTCCCACGGCGGTCGATCGCATCCATCACGCGCAACGCTTCCAGCGTTAATGCTCTCTCTTTGGCCATCGCTTTCTCATTCAGGAAATTTGAACATACCGGGCAGAATATCTGGCTAACAATACAGCGTCCATACCTTTACCATTGATTTAGTGTAAAGAGAGGTCAAGAACATGATTACTACCCGAACAGCCAAACAATGCGGACAAGCAGACTTCGGCTGGCTGCAGGCCCGCTACACCTTCTCCTTTGGCCACTACTTCGACCCGAAATTACTGGGCTTCGCGTCCTTACGCGTGCTCAATCAGGAAGTGCTGGCACCCGGCGCCTCGTTCCAGGCCAGGACGTACCCAAAAGTCGATATCCTGAACCTGATTCTGGAAGGCGAAGCGGAGTATCGCGACAGCGACGGCAACCATGTGCAGGCTAAAGCCGGTGAAGCGCTGCTTATCGCCACCCAGCCTGGCGTGAGCTATAGCGAGCATAATCTGAGCAAAGAGCAGTCGTTAACGCGGATGCAACTGTGGCTCGACGCTTGCCCACAGCGGGAAAACCCGCTGCAGCAGAAAATAGAAGTGGCGAGCGCACCGCTGCAGCTGCTGGCCTCGCCGGAGGGAGGGAATGGCAGTCTCCAGCTTCGCCAGCAGGCCTGGGTCTACCATATCGCACTGGAAGAAGGGGAGCAGATTAGCGTGCAACTGCATGGCCCACGCGCTTACCTGCAGTCGATCCACGGCACCGTCCATGCCGTTGCGCAGGAGCAACAAAAACAGGCTCTCACCTGTGGTGATGGGGCATTTATTCGTGACGAAGCTAACATTACCCTCGTCGCCGATACGCCGCTGCGCGCTTTGCTGATAGATTTACCGGTGTAACAACGGAAGTGATGGAGTCTGTCAGTGAGTAAAAAGAAAAACAGAAAAAAGGCGTCCCCGACGCCATCAGCCCCGACGCAGCCGGAAACCGCTGGGGTCGTCAGCTTTGGTTATGATGAGATGCTGAGCGAACTGGAAGCCATTGTTGTCGAAGCGGAGATTCGTCTGCGGGATGAAGAAAGTCTCGCCTGAAAAGGCAACATCAATGATTCGATTTTCGTTTATGGCCTGAAGATAATATCGGCCCCGAAAGGGGCCGATGGCATTATTCACTCAGCGCGTCGGCAAGATCTTTTTTCACCTGGGTACGCTGCTCTGGCGTCAGCACCTGATTCACATCGAAATAGTACTTCACGCGGTAATAACGCACCTGCTGATCGATCTTACTGAAGGCTGCCAGCTGATCCTTGACCGCTTTCTCATCCCATTTTCCGGAATCAATCACGTTAATCAATGCGCCATCTTTAATGTCTTGCTGTGAAATCTGCTGAACATTATTTTCCAGTTGCTGATGCAGGCTTTTAATTTTCGCGACCTGATCGCTGGAGAGTTTTAAGTGCTGGACAATGGGATCCTGCGCTGGCGCCGGCGCAGCCTTAACGTCCGCGGCCTGTGCCGTCAGAGAGAAACCGGTAGTCAGAAGGGCTGCAAACGCAATACGGGTCATTAATTTCATTGTTTTATCCTGAAGTGAAAGTGCCTGAAATAGCGGTTTATTATTTTTCAGTCTACAATGAATAAATGTAAAAAATAATTCATAAAGATTTTTATATTCACAGACATAATATATTCATAGAATATATATATACAAAAAAGATATTTCCAAGCTTATTTATTATTCTAAAAAATATACCTTAACCATTACATTAACCTAACCATTTGCAGAGCGCAAAATAATTGACAGCAGTGACACTTACTCTATTTAATAAGCGCGGATGAAGTTATCCAGCATGTTAGGGACATCATATTTAGAATAGAAAAGGAGATAGGTATGTCATTACGGTTTCGCATATTATCGTTGTTTTTTTCCATATCGCTGTTAAGCGGCTGTAGCCTGGCCTCGCAGGCCTTTTTTACCGCAGGGGATAAATTATTTCAACCCGGTGATAACGCTACCGCGTCGATGCCGACGTATTCGGTCGCGCAGTTTCTGCAGCCGTATGCCCTTAATCCTGCAAAAGCCAGCAGCGATAATCTGGGTAAATGGGTGAAGATTCGTGGCGTGATTGTTGACATTCGGCGGATGAGCGGTATCGCCGACAGCTACTATTATATCGTTACGATGAGAGATGAACAGAATAAAACGGATAAACTTCTTACCTTCAATTTTGGTTCACATACAAAATCAGACGTTGAGTCCTTAAGTAACGGCAGCATCGCCACGATAATAGGCCAGGTTCATCAGTTGCAAGATTCTACGATACCGAGGCTGCAAAATCCTAAGGTGGTTAAATAACGGTAGCTGACCGATAAGCCGCGTTCTTTTGGTATAGCGTCGTGGACAGTCATTCATCCGCGTCACGGATTCAGATAGCAAAAACCCCGCCGGAGCGGGGTTTTGACATAAAAAGGTGAAACTGACCGATAAGCCGGGTTCTGTCGTGGACAGTCATTCATCTAGGCCAGCAATCGCTCACTGGCTCAAGCAGCCTACCCGGGTTCAGTACGGGCCGTACCTTATGAACCCCTATTTGGCCTTGCTCCGGGTGGAGTTTACCGTGCCGCGGACTGTTACCAGCCGCGCGGTGCGCTCTTACCGCACCCTTTCACCCTTACCTGATCCCGCTTGCGCGGGCCATCGGCGGTTTGCTCTCTGTTGCACTGGTCGTGGGCTGTGACACCCCCCAGGCGTTACCTGGCACCTTGCCCTATGGAGCCCGGACTTTCCTCCCCTCCGCCCGTCTCCCCCCGAAGGAGGACGACGACGAAGCGGCGACTGTCTGGTCAGCTTCGGCGCGCAGTATAGAGGGTTTACCGCCCGTTGTCATCCTTCTGTCGTCATCCCAACCTGCAGGGTGGCGGCGATATTGCGCGACGCGCGGTAAATGTTATCAAACGCTCCACGAAATGCCTCTTCCAGCGTCGAAACTGTGGTTAACACGCTGAAAACAGCATCGATGCCGTGATGGTGAACCACGCCGACGTCGTGGGTCAGGCTGCCGGCTATACCGATCACCGGCTTGCGATATTTTTTCGCCACCCGGGCTACCCCCACCGGCACCTTACCGTGAATGGACTGGCTATCGATCCGCCCTTCTCCGGTGACCACCAATGAGCAGTCGAGGATCTGCTCCTCCAGATTCAACGCCTCGGTGACGATATCAATGCCGCTACGCAATTCCGCATTAAGCAAGGCCATCAGCGCGGCACCCATGCCGCCTGCCGCCCCCGCGCCGGGGATCGCCTTAACGTCCACTTGCAGCAAGGCCTTAATGACATCGGCGTAATGCCCCAGATTACGATCCAGCTCAACGATCATCGTCTCGGTCGCCCCTTTCTGCGGGCCAAAGATCCGCGACGCGCCGCGCTCGCCCACCAGCGGGTTAGTGACGTCGCAGGCCACGCGGATCATCCCGTCGCGTAAGCGTGGATCGATGGCGGAAAGATCGATCCGGCTCAGACGGCTCAAACTGCCGCCGCCATGGCCGATCTCCTGCCCCTCGGCGTCGCAAAGGCGGGCGCCTAACGCCTGCATCATGCCCGCCCCACCGTCGTTGGTCGCGCTGCCGCCGATGCCGATGATGATCCGCTTCGCGCCATGCGCCAGCGCCTGTAATATCAGCTCACCGGTACCGCGTGACGTGGTGATGAGAGGGTTGCGTTTTTCGGGCGGAACGAGTCCCAGACCGCTGGCTGCCGCCATCTCAATAAACGCAGTGACGCCATCGCCGGACATGCCCCAGCAGGCCTCTACTTTCTCGCCCAGCGGGCCCGTCACCCATGCGGAATGTTCCGTTCCCTGCGTCGCGGCAATCATCGCCTCCACCGTTCCCTCGCCGCCGTCGGCGACGGGAATGGAAACATACTGTGCGTCGGGGAAAATTTCACGGAATCCTTTTTCTATCGCCTGAGCTACCTCGGCGGCAGACAGGCTTTCTTTATAAGAGTCTGGGGCAATGACGATTTTCATAAGTTTGTAGCCTGACAGTGCCGCGCAAGGCAAGAATAACAGGGCGCGTGGGGCGCCCTTCTTGTTAGCGAGTGACTTCCACTTTCGCCAGTTTTTCGTAATAGCACGCCAGCGCGCTATGGTCCGCGGTGCCCAGTCCGTCCGCACGCAGCGCCTGCATCATCTCCATTACCGCCGCCGTCAGCGGCAGCTGGGCGCCCACGCCGTGTGAGGTATCCAACGCATTGGCCAGATCTTTAATATGCAGGTCGATACGGAAGCCCGGCTTGAAGTTACGATCCATCACCATCGGCGCTTTGGCATCCAGCACGGTACTGCCCGCCAGGCCGCCACGGATCGCCTGATATACCAGATCCGGATTGACGCCAGCTTTGGTCGCGAGAGTCAGCGCTTCGGACATCGCTGCGATGTTCAGGGCGACAATCACCTGGTTAGCCAGTTTAGTGACGTTGCCCGCGCCGATGTCGCCGGTATGCACCACGGAGCCCGCCATCGCTTTCATCAGATCGTAGTATTTATCAAAGATCGCCTTATCGCCGCCGACCATCACCGACAGGGTGCCGTCGATGGCTTTCGGTTCGCCACCGCTCACCGGCGCATCCAGCATATCAATACCTTTGGCCTTCAGCGCTTCGCTGATTTCCCGGCTCGCCAGCGGCGCGATAGAGCTCATATCAATCACCACGGTGCCCGGCTTTGCGCCTTCGATAATGCCGTTTTCACCCAGTGCCACCTCTTTAACATGCGGAGAGTTTGGCAGCATGGTAATGATCACGTCACATTGCTCGGCAATCGCCTTCGCCGTCGTCGCGGTCTCAGCACCCGCGGCAATCACATCGGCAATCGCTTCCGGGTTACGGTCGGACACCACCAGCGAATAACCGGCTTTCAGCAAATTTTTGCTCATCGGTTTGCCCATAATGCCAAGACCGATAAAACCCACTTTGATTGTCATAATGTTCTCTCTCTTCATCCTGGTGATTATTTTTTAAACACGTCTGCAAGTTTCTGGGTTGCCAAACGGAAGATGCCCAGGTCGCTGCCGACGGCGACGAAGGTGGCGCCCCATTCCAGATAGCGGCGCGCATCGGCTTCCACTGGCGCCAAAATGCCGCTTGGCTTACCGTGCTTCTTCGCGCTGGCGAAGATATGCTCAATGGCGCGCTGTACCTCAGGATGGGCGGCATTGCCCAGATGACCTAAGGCCGCGGCCAGGTCGCTCGGGCCGACGAACAGGCCGTCGACGCCGTCGGTCGCGGCAATCGCCTCGACGTTGTCCACCCCGGTCTGGCTCTCAATCTGCACCAGAATGGAAATGTTCTTATTGGACTGGGCGAAGTAGTCCGCCACGGTGCCGAACATATTGCCGCGATGGGAAACGGAAACCCCGCGGATCCCTTCCGGCGGATAGCGGGTCGACGCCACCGCCTGTGCCGCCTGCTCAGCTGTCTCGACGAACGGCACCAGGAAGTTGTAGAAGCCGATATCCAGCATGCGCTTGATAATGATCGGCTCATTGGTCGGCACGCGCACCACCTGGGCGCTGGAGCTGCCCTTCAGCGCCATCAGCTGTGGGATAAGCGTGGTCACGTCGTTCGGCGCGTGTTCCGCATCCAGCACCAGCCAGTCGAAACCGGCCAGACCCAGCACCTCGGTACTGATCGGGTTAGCCAGCGCGCACCAGCAGCCAATCTGCACCTGATGAGCCGCCAGCGCGGCCTTAAATTTGTTCGGGAAAATTGCGTTATCCATGATGTTTACCTTGCGTTAATCGTTGCTTACTTCTGCAATTCCAGGCGTTTAATCTCGCGAACCATAAATATAATCAGCAGAATAAAATAGCGAGTTGGTATTCCTTGTTTCTCATCCCATCCAGGATCATGAAGATATTCATCAAACACAGAACACATTTTATTATTTTTTAATCGGGTTCTTTATTTGTTAATTAGACGATATCAACGCTCTCTTATTGCCTATCGGCTACCTCAAAAACATGACACAGTATAATCAGCCTGCCATCACCAGACACCATGCATAATCACAATATAAACATCTTATCTGACGCTTTAGTTAGGCAAATGCCACAAGTCATGGGCGCTAATCCACAGTTCTCATGATTGCCTGTCGGTACGTGAGCGTCGTCGCAGAGAGGGGTGACACAGATCACATTTTAAAGCCATTACTCCTGACATTCTTTATTTCATTATTCTTATCTACAGCACCAGAATGACCATTTCATTCTTTTTTTAGCACCTGTTTGGAGATGACTGGACAATGGCTGACATTGCAATTCGGCAACAATCGCCAACCGCGTTTTATATTAAAGTTGACCCGACAGATAACGTGGCGATTATTGTTAACGATCGGGGATTGACCGCCGGAACACGTTTCCCGGACGGCCTGACGCTCGTCGAACACATCCCACAGGGTCATAAAGTAGCCCTGGTGGATATCCCTACCCACGGTGAAATCATCCGCTACGGGGAAGTGATTGGCTTCGCCGTGCGCGACATCCCACAGGGAAGCTGGATTGACGAATCGCTGGTGGAACTGCCTACCGCCCCGCCGTTGAACACGCTGCCGCTAGCGACCAAAGTGCCTGAACCGCTACCGCCGCTGGAAGGCTATACCTTTGAAGGCTACCGCAATGCCGATGGCAGCGTGGGCACCAAGAACCTGCTGGGCATCACCACCAGCGTGCACTGTGTTGCGGGCGTGGTTGATTATGTGGTGAAAATCATTGAGCGAGACCTGCTGCCGAAATACCCCAACGTCGATGGCGTGGTAGGTCTGAACCACCTCTACGGTTGCGGCGTGGCGATTAATGCGCCGGCGGCGGTAGTGCCGATTCGCACCATCCACAATATCGCCCTCAACCCGAACTTCGGCGGCGAGGTGATGGTTATTGGTCTCGGCTGTGAAAAGCTGCAACCGGAACGCCTGCTGCAGGGCACGGAAGACGTCCAAAGTATCCCGGTGGACAGCGCCAGCATCGTCAGCCTGCAGGATGAAAAGCATGTTGGTTTTAAATCGATGGTCGATGACATTCTGCAGGTCGCCGAGCGCCACCTGGCGAAACTGAACCAGCGCCAGCGGGAAACCTGCCCGGCCTCTGAGCTGGTGGTCGGGATGCAGTGCGGCGGCAGCGACGCCTTCTCCGGTGTGACCGCCAACCCGGCGGTGGGTTATGCATCCGACCTGCTGGTGCGCTGCGGTGCGACGGTGATGTTCTCGGAAGTAACCGAAGTACGCGACGCCATCCATCTGTTAACCCCGCGGGCGATTAACGAAGAGGTCGGCAAACGTCTGCTGGAAGAGATGGCCTGGTACGATAACTATCTCGACATGGGCAAAACCGACCGCAGCGCCAACCCCTCCCCCGGCAACAAAAAAGGCGGCCTGGCCAACGTGGTGGAAAAAGCGCTGGGTTCTATTGCTAAATCAGGTAAAAGCGCCATCGTCGAGGTGCTCTCTCCAGGCCAGCGCCCGACCAAACGCGGACTGATTTATGCCGCGACCCCCGCCAGCGATTTTGTCTGCGGCACCCAGCAGGTCGCCTCTGGCATCACCGTGCAGGTGTTCACCACCGGCCGCGGCACTCCGTATGGCCTGATGGCGGTACCCGTAATAAAAATGGCGACCCGGACCGAGCTGGCCAACCGCTGGTATGACTTAATGGATATTAACGCCGGGACCATCGCCACTGGCGAAGAGACGATTGAGGATGTCGGGCGGAAGCTGTTCGAATTTATTCTCGACGTCGCCAGCGGACGCAAGAAAACCTTCTCCGATCAATGGGGCCTGCACAACCAGCTGGCGGTGTTTAACCCGGCGCCGGTGACCTGATCGAGAGCGGGAGAATTTAACCACTTTTAGCCCGGATTTATCCGGGCTTGTTGGTTAGGGATGCTGTGCGGCAAGAAAAGCGATTCTGCCCTTTTCTTCCGACATTTCTTCCGACATTTCTTCCGACATTTCTTCCGACATTTCAGATGACGTTCAAGCCGCCCTTCAATTTCTGAAGAGCGGCTTGCTGATCCCAAAGTCAATTTACAGGGTTACTCCCCCTGCTGCTCCAGGGCGTACTTATACAACGCATTTTTCTTTACGCCGTGGATCTCCGCGGCCAGCGCAGCGGCTTTCTTCAGCGGTAGCTCCGCCTGCAGCAGCGCCAGGGTACGCAACGCGGCCGCCGGCAGCGCCTCTTCCTGGGCCTTGAAGCCTTCGACGATCAGTACCATCTCGCCTTTGCGACGGTTTTCGTCTTCCTTCACCCAGGCCACCAGCTCGCCAATCGGCGCGCCGTGGATCGATTCCCAGGTTTTGGTCAGCTCGCGGGCCAGCACCACGTAGCGGGATTCCCCCAGTACCGCGCAGATATCTTCCAGACTCTCCACCAGGCGGTGCGTCGACTCATAGAAGATAATAGTGCGCGGCTCTTCTTCCAGCGCCTTCAGGGTATCGCGGCGGCCTTTCGATTTCGCCGGCAGGAAACCTTCATAGCAGAAACGGTCGGAAGGCAGACCGGCGGCGCTCAGGGCGGCGATGGCCGCGCAGGGGCCCGGCAGCGGTACGACGCGAATATTCGCTTCGCGGCAGGTGCGCACCAGATGGTAGCCAGGGTCATTAATCAGCGGCGTGCCGGCATCGGAGACCAGCGCAATGTTTTGGCCTGCCTTCAGTTTAGCAAGAAGTGTTTCCGCCTTTTGCTGCTCGTTATGGTCGTGAAGCGCAAATAAGCGGGCGTTAATCGCAAAATGTTGCAGCAGCAAACCGGTGTGGCGGGTATCTTCCGCAGCAATTAAATCAACAGCTTGCAACACTTCCAGTGCGCGCTGCGTGATATCAGACAGATTCCCTATCGGAGTGGGCACAATATAGAGCTGCCCCTGAGAATTATCCGCTGATTCGTGTTGTTTCATTGTCTCGTCCGTATTGCCGATTTAATATTGAGCATTGAGCCAAAAAAATATCACTGGACACTTATGGTACCGTCAACATTTCTTCGTTCTAAGCCCGCGCGCTGTCTGCCCGTATTGCTGGCGACGCTTCTTTTTGCTGGCTGCGGCACCCACACGCAGGATCAAAGCACGGCGTTTATGCAGGGTACATCGCAGGCCAACTCCAGTTTCTACCTACAGCAGATGCAGCAAAGCACGAATGATAGCAAGACCAACTGGCAATTACTCGCCATTCGTGCACTGCTTCAGGAAGGGAAGAAACAACAGGCCATCGACCTGTACAACCAGTTGCCGTCGAACCTGAACAGCACCCAGGCCCGCGAACAGTCGCTGCTGGCGGTGGAAGTGAAGCTGGCGCAAAACGACTACCAGGGCGCTCGTACTCTGCTGGCAAAGCTCGACCCGGCAAGCCTGGATCAACCCCAGCAGGCGCGCTACTGGCAGGCACAAATTGATGCCAGCCAGGGTAAGCCATCAGTTACGTTACTGCGTGCGTTAATCGCCCAGCAGCCACTGCTGAGCGATGCCAAACAACGCCAGCAAAACATTGACGCGACCTGGCAAGCGTTAACCACGATGACCCAGGATCAGGCCAATGCGCTGGTGATCAATGCCGATGAAAATACCCTCCAGGGCTGGCTGGATCTGCAGCGGATGTGGTTTGACAATCGCAACGATCCGACGCTGCTGAAGGCGGGCGTTAAAGACTGGCAGACGCGCTACCCGCAAAACCCGGGCGCCAAAATGCTGCCGACGGCGCTGGTGAACATGCAAAACTATAAGCCCGCATCCACCAACAAGATTGCGCTTTTTCTGCCGCTGAACGGTCAGGCGTCGATCTTCGGCCGCACTATCCAGCAGGGCTTTGAAGCCGCCAAAAATGGCGCGCCGCCAGTGAACGGCAGCGCGGTTCCCGCGCAGGTTGCCCAGGCGGCGAATGTCTCCGGGAATGATGATGTGGTGAGTCCGTCGCAGGCAGAAATCAGCGATCTTACCGCCACCGGAAGCCGCGCTGAACCGGTGCAGGCGCCGGCACAAGACCAGGCGGCGCCTGCCGCGGAACCTGCAGCCCAGGCGCCGGCAGCGGCCGCTACGCCGCAGACCACCGCATCCCCGGCTACCCAGCCGGTAACCGCCCCGACCGCGCAGCCTCAACCCGTGGTCGCCACCGCCGCCAACCCCTCTGCGGAACTAAAAATTTACGACACCACCAGCCAGCCCATCAGTCAGTTGCTTGCCCAGGCTCAGCAGGACGGCGCCACTTTAGTCGTCGGACCGCTGCTGAAAGAGAACGTGGATGAGGTGATTAAGAGCAACACGCCGCTCAACGTGCTGGCCCTCAACCAGCCGGAAAAAGTCGAAAGCCGCGCTAACATCTGCTATTTCGCCCTTTCTCCGGAAGACGAAGCGCGTGACGCCGCCCGACATATCCACCAACAGGGCAAACAGACGCCGCTGCTGCTGGTTCCGCGCGGTGCGCTGGGCGATCGCGTGGTTAGCGCTTTTGCCGACGAATGGCTGAAGCTGGGCGGCGCCAGCGTCCTGCAGCAGCGCTTTGGCTCCACGGCTGAGCTGCGCGCCGGCGTCAACGGCGGAGGGGGCATTGCGCTGAGCGGCACGCCGGTCTCCACCCTACCTTCGGCCCAGAACAGTTCCCTCGGCAGTGCGGATGAGATGCCAGTGAGCAGCGGCGGCAGCGTAGACGCCGCCTATATCCTCGCCACCCCGGAACAGATTGCCTATATCAAACCCATGATCGCCATGCGCAACGGCAGTCAAAACAATGTCACCCTGTACGCCAGCTCACGCAGCGCCCAGGGCACCGCAGGGCCGGATTTCCGTCTGGAGATGGAAGGCCTGCAGTATAGTGAGATCCCGATGCTGGCCGGCAGCAACCCGGCGCTGATGCAGCAGGCGCTGTCCGCTGTACGTAATGACTACTCGCTGGCGCGCCTGTATGCCATGGGCGCTGACGCCTGGTCACTGGCGAACCACTTCACGCAAATGCGCCAAACGCCGGGCTTCGAGCTGAACGGGAATACCGGCGATCTGACGGCCACCCAGGATTGTGTGATTAACAGGAAACTGTCATGGCTCAAATACCAGCAGGGAAAAATCGTTCCGGCCAGCTAAGCAAACAGACTGGCGATGCCTGGGAAAACCAGGCTCGCCGCTGGCTGGAAGGCCAGGGCCTGCGTTTTATCGCCGCCAATGCCCGCGAGCATGGCGGCGAAATTGACCTCATCATGCGCGACGGCGCCGTCACCGTTTTTGTCGAGGTGCGCTACCGACGGAGCGCCCAGTACGGTGACGCGGCGGCCAGCGTCACCCCGCAAAAACAACAACGACTGCTTAAAGCCGCCCGTTTGTGGCTCTGCCGACAGAATGGGAGCTTTGAGACTGTGGATTGCCGTTTCGATGTGGTAGCCTTCACCGGAAACGACATCCAATGGCTAAAAAACGCCTTTGGCGAATAGCGTAATACCAGAAGTAAGGGATCCCGTGCTCGACAGAATCAAAGCCTGCTTTACCGAAAGCATTCAAACCCAAATTGCCGCAGCAGAAGCACTCCCGGATGCGATTTCCCGGGCGGCGATGACGCTCGTGCAGTCCCTGCTCAACGGCAACAAAATCCTCTGTTGTGGTAATGGCACCTCCGCCGCCAACGCACAGCATTTTGCTGCCAGCATGATTAATCGTTTTGAAACGGAACGCCCTGGTTTACCCGCCATTGCACTAAATACCGATAATGTGGTCTTAACCGCGATCGCCAACGATCGCCTGCATGACGAGATCTACGCCAAGCAGGTGCGCGCCCTGGGACACGCCGGCGATGTGCTGCTGGCGATCTCTACGCGCGGTAACAGCCGGGATATCGTCAAGGCGGTGGAAGCCGCCGTGACCCGCGACATGACTATCGTCGCGTTAACCGGCTATGACGGCGGTGAGCTGGCTGGCCTCTTAGGTCAGCAGGATGTCGAAATCCGCATCCCCTCGCATCGCAGCGCGCGTATTCAGGAGATGCATATGCTGACCGTCAACTGTCTGTGCGATTTGATAGATAACACCCTTTTTCCACACCAGGACGATTAAGGAGAACACATGAAGGCTCTCTCGCCCCTCGCCATCCTGCTTTCTGCACTACTGCTGCAGGGCTGTGTTGCCGCCGCGGTAGTCGGAACGGCAGCTGTCGGCACCAAAGCCGCAACGGACCCGCGTACGGTGGGAACCCAGGTCGATGACAGCACCCTGGAACTGCGCGTCAATAGCGCCTTGTCGAAAGATGAACAGATTAAAAAACAGGCCCGTATCAACGTCACGGCTTATCAGGGCAAAGTCCTGCTGACCGGCCAGTCGCCAACGCCGGATCTCTCTGCCCGCGCCAAGCAAATCGCCATGGGCGTGGAAGGGACCACGGAAGTGTTTAATGAAGTGCGCCAGGGCCAGCCGATTGGTTTAGGGACCGCCTCGTCTGATACCTGGATTACCACTAAGGTGCGTTCGCAGCTGCTGAGCACCGATCAGGTCAAATCCTCGAACGTGAAGGTGACCACGGAAAACAGTGAAGTCTTCCTGATGGGGCTGGTGACCGATCGTGAAGGCCGGGCGGCCGCGGATATTGCCAGCCGGGTGAGCGGCGTGTCCCGCGTGACCACCGCCTTTACCTACATCAAATAAAGCTGCAGTCTCCCGGCTGGCGCTGCGCTTAGCCGGGCTACCGTCCCCTATGCGTTGGGTGCCGGGTAAGGCGTAGCCGCCGCCCGGCACCCAATCCGGCTATCCGTACGTTTACGGCAAACTACACCAGCGCCAGCGCACCGACAATCGCCCCGCAAAGCGCCACCAGTCCGCCAGTCAGCCACAGCGCTTTGGCCGGGAAGGCTTTGCGCAGCATAATCAGCGACGGCACGCTCACCGCCGGCAGAGTGATGAGCAGCGCCAGCGCTGGCGCCGTCCCCATGCCAGCCAGCATCATCGTCTGCACAATCGGAATTTCCGCCGCGGTAGGGATCACAAACAGGCAGCCGGCTATCGCCATCGCGATGACCCAGAATAACGTGTTATCCACCGCGCCATCGGCGTGCGGGAACAGCCAGACGCGCGCCGCTCCCAGCACCAGTACCGCAAGGATATAAACCGGGATCGTATTCCAGAACAGCGTCCACAGCGCCCGCAGCCAGCGGCTAAAGAAGCTGTCTCTGGCCGCTTCAGACGGTGCAGCAGGCACTGCTACCGGCTGCGTCGCCGCCTCTTTCACCCATTTCTGCACCAGGGTCGCGACAATCAGCACCGTCGCCAGGCCAGCGACCAGGCGAACCAGCGCAAACTGCCAGCCCAGGACAAAGCCCATAAACACCAGCGTCGCCGGGTTGAGCAGCGGGTTACCCATCCAGAACGCCAGCGCCCCGCCCATCGACACCTGCTGTTTGCGCATGCCGGCCGCGACCGGCGCGGCGCAGCAGGTGCACATCATACCGGGCAGCGAGAAAATCGCCCCCAGCAGCGTGCCCTGAAAACGCGATTGTCCCAGGGTGCGCAGCAGCCAGTCGCGCGGGATCAGCACCTGAATCAGCGACCCGAGCAGCACGCCGAGCACTGCCGCTTTCCAGACGGCAAGGAAGTAAACTATCGCGTAGTCCCACGCGGCTTTCAGCGGGTTAGCGTCGGCCTGGGCCAGAATGGATTTACCGATACTGTGGGTTTCCGCGGCGGTGAAGGCTTTCCCGTAATAGGGCTGCCACTTGACGAACCACAGGCCGACAATCACGACGAGAAAGAAAAGCGCGGGTTTCCACCATTGAAACGGTGACGCCGCCTGAGATGAAGACTGACCAGTCATAGCATTCCCCAGCAAGAAATGTGGATATGAATTGAAGCCGTGAATAGTACGCCGGATGTTTGCGTTTGCAAAACGCTATTCAGCCTGCTGCGCGGCGCGCTCCCGCAGTTGGGATGACGTCAGAATTTGCACGCCTTCCTGGGTGGGCGACAGCGCCTCCGCCAGCAGGGCAATCGCCACGTCACGGGCCGGAATCGCCTTCCAGTTTCCCGGCAGCAGCCGGAACAGCGGTTCGAGGAAAGTCTCATTGGCCCGCTTCTTTTCCCGCTCGCCTGACAGCATCGACGGCCGGGCAATGGTCAGCCGCGGCCAGGCCTGTTCGATCAACGCCGCCTCCATTTCCCCCTTCACCCGATTGTAGAAAAACGGCGAGTGGGCATTGGCGCCCATCGCGCTGACCACCAGCATATGCTGCGCGCCAAGCCGTTTTCCGGCCAGCGCCGTATCGATAACCAGCGTGTAATCAGCATGGACAAAGGCCTCTTTGCTTCCCGCTTCCCGACGCGTCGTCCCCAGGCAACAGAAGACGATATCGACCGGGTCGACCACCTGCGCCAGAGCATCGGTCAACTGGGGATCGTGGGGATTGAACACCCCTTCCGCCGGTGCCAGCGGGCGACGCGTCGGGGCGGCGATGGCGCTGATGCTCGGCTCATTCTGCAGCAGCCGGAGTAAGTGACCGCCAACTAACCCGGTCGCGCCGGTTAATAATACCTGACTCATTGATTCTCCTTTACAGAATTCTCCGCCTTGCACTTTCGGGCTCATGTTCCAGGCTTAATACCTTACAAGGTAAGTATCCACCATCATCATGGAATTACCTCATTGACCATCCAGATAGCGGAGGAAGCATGAGTAAAAAGATAGCCGTGCTCATTACCGACGACTTTGAAGATTCTGAATTTACCTCTCCCGCCGATGCGTTCAAGCTCGCCGGGCATCAGGTCGTCACGATCGAAAAGCAGGCTGGCAAGACGGTGAAGGGTAAACAGGGAGAAGCGGAGGTCGCCATCGACAGAGCCATCGATGACGTCACACCTGGCGAATTTGATGCCTTGCTGCTGCCCGGGGGCTATTCCCCTGATCAGCTGCGCGGGGATGAACGCTTCGTCACCTTTACCCGCGATTTCGTCAACGGCGGGAAGCCGGTCTTCGCCATCTGCCACGGCCCGCAGCTGCTGATCAGCGCCGATGTGATCCGCGGGCGTAAGCTCACGGCGGTGAAGCCTATCGTGGTGGATGTGAAAAACGCCGGGGGCGAGTTTTACGACCAGGAGGTGGTGGTCGATAACGAACAGCTGGTCACCAGCAGAACGCCGGACGATCTGCCGGCCTTCAATCGCGAAGCGCTACGCCTGCTCGGCGCCGGCATCACGCCGCCAGTGTAACTTTTTCCCGAAGCCCAGCGTGTTATCGGTAAACTTGATTTCGTCCGGACGAATCTCCCATACCGGCGCCGACAGCATGCGGGCCACCGGAAAGCGCTTAACGTAGCGCTGGCGCATCCGCGCCTCTTCGTCACCGCTCAGACGACGGATCTCGCCTTTGAACTGCACGCCGCGGATCAGGGCCACGGTTTTTGGCTGGCCATTAACCGTACCGGCCACTTTCGCCCGTTCGCCGGTCATCTGACCGTGGCGGGTGTGCTCATCGCTGAGCAGATAAAAGGCCACGGTATCCGGGTCATAGACGTAAAAGGCATTCGCACACCACAGCTCGTCGTCGCGGGAGACGCACCAGGTGACGACGTGCTGTTTACTCAGCCAGCGACCAATGGCAGCAAGGGTTTCCATCTTTCTTCTCCATTATGCTATGGTGCACACACCTTACCATAGCGACTTTGTGACCGTGTGCTGGTTTCTGTATCTCATTCGAACCGCGGATAATCGCCTTTATACCGGCATCACCACCGATGTGCCGCGCCGCTTTCGCCAGCATCAGGCGGGAAAAGGCGCGAAGGCGTTGCGCGGTAAAGGCGACCTGCTGCTGGCCTTTAGCCACGAGGTTGGTGAACACTCACTTGCGTTGCGACTGGAATACCGCGTTAAGCAGCTAACGAAGCGCGAAAAAGAGCGCCTCGTTGCCGGAGAGGATGCCTTCGATACCCTGCTGGCGAGGCTCAAAGACGATTAAAATGGTCGCTGTATTCTACCTGGCCGTGAACGCCTTCGAGAGCGTCATCCGCCAGACGGTGAACCTGGAACGCCTCCGCGCTGTCCGGCCAGCGGCAACGGAGATCGAAGCGCGCGGCCGGCTCAAAACCGAAGCGACGGTATAAATGCGGGTCGCCCAGCGTCACCACCGCGGCATAGCCAAACTCATTCAGCGAATCCAGCCCTTCATAGACCAGTTGCCGGCCGATGCCCTGTCCACGATAGTGTTCATCCACCGCCAACGGCGCCAGACCGACCCACTGCAGCTCTTCACCTTCCACCGCAACCGGGCTGAAGGCAACGTAGCCGATCACCTGGCCTTCATCATCCGTTGCCACTACCCCCAGCGTGATCAGTCCATCTTCACGCAGATCGTGCACCAGCTGCGCTTCGGCATCGCGGCCGAAGGTACGACGCAGCAGCGCGTCGATTCCCGGTGCATCAATCCCAATCTCCACTCGAATCAGCATGCCTCACCTACCGATGTCTGTTCAGGTTTCTGCGGGCTCTTCAGTCCAGCTTCGACAAAATCCGCCAGTTGCAGCAACATCACGCGCAGCGCTTTTGGCATCTGCTCGAGCTCAATGGCGTCCATCAAATTTTTTACGTACAGCCCCAGCTCCGTATCGCCTTCAATCACCAGACGACGCTGGAAGAATAGCGTATCCGGATCCTGCTTGCGCGCGGCAATCATTAACAGATCGCTGGCATCGGCGCTGAAGCTGACGTCGGCGTCGGCCTGCTGGCTGACCACCAGGCGACCATCGACTACCGAGGTATACCACAGCAGACCAATGTCACGCACATGAATACTTAACCAGCGCCCCTCGAGAAACTCCAGTTCTCCCTCTGCCAGCGCCTGACGGAACTGCCAGCTTAGCACCTGCTCCAGCACCTGGCGCTTGAGGGCAAAAGGCGCCAGCTTAACCGGCACGCTCAGTAAAGACGGGCCAAAGTGGACCAGCCGGGAACGCAGTTTATCCAACACAAGCTTTACTCCATGAATGCAATTGTTCCGCTATTGTGCCATATCACATAAACAACATAGCGGCGTAAATCAACAAAAACGCGATGACGCCCGCCAGTTATTGGCGCCGCCAATACACTTTTAACTGCCTCAAATCAAAAATTGTCACCAGAAGGTTAACTAAAATCCCTGCTCGTTAACCATTCAGCGTCCCTGACCGGCCGCATTTTTCAGGAAAAATTATGGAGCTGCTCTGCCCAGCCGGTAACCTTCCGGCGCTTAAGGCGGCCATCGAAAACGGCGCCGATGCCGTCTATATCGGGCTGAAAGATGACACCAACGCCCGCCACTTTGCCGGCCTTAATTTCACCGAAAAAAAACTGCAGGAAGCCGTCAGCTTTGTGCATCAGCACCGTCGTAAGCTGCATATTGCGATCAACACCTTTGCCCATCCCGACGGCTATGCCCGCTGGCAGCGCGCGGTGGATATGGCCGCCCAGCTGGGCGCCGATGCGCTCATCCTGGCCGATATTGCCATGCTGGAGTACGCCGCGGAGCGTTATCCACACATTGAGCGTCACGTTTCGGTGCAGGCTTCCGCCACCAATGAAGAGGCCATTCGCTTCTATCATCGCAACTTTGACGTGGCGCGTGTCGTACTGCCACGAGTGTTATCTATTCACCAGGTAAAACAATTGGCCCGCGCCACGCCGGTGCCGCTGGAAGTCTTCGCCTTCGGCAGCCTGTGCATCATGGCGGAAGGCCGCTGCTATCTCTCTTCCTACCTGACCGGCGAATCGCCGAATACCGTCGGCGCCTGTTCGCCTGCCCGCTTCGTGCGTTGGCAGCAAACGCCGCAGGGGCTGGAATCGCGCCTTAATGAGGTGCTGATCGACCGCTATCAGGATGGCGAAAACGCCGGTTATCCGACACTGTGCAAAGGCCGCTACCTGGTCGATGGCGAGCGCTACCATGCGCTGGAGGAGCCCACCAGCCTCAACACCCTGGAGCTGTTGCCGGAATTGATGGCCGCCAATATCGCCTCGGTGAAAATCGAAGGCCGTCAGCGCAGCCCGGCGTACGTTACCCAGGTGGCGAAAGTCTGGCGCCAGGCGATCGACCGCTGCAAAGCCGATCCGCAGAATTTTGTGCCGCAATCCGCCTGGATGGAAACCCTTGGTTCGATGTCCGAAGGGACGCAAACCACCCTTGGCGCCTATCACCGTAAATGGCAGTGAGAAACATGAAATATTCATTAGGGCCGGTGCTGTACTACTGGCCAAAAGAGACGCTGGAAGATTTTTACCAGCAGGCGGCAAACAGCAGCGCCGACACCATTTATCTCGGCGAAGCCGTGTGCAGCAAACGCCGCGCCACCAAAGTTGGCGACTGGATCGAGATGGCAAAAGCGCTGGCCGGTAGCGGCAAACAGGTGGTGCTGTCTACCCTCGCGCTGGTGCAGGCCTCTTCCGAACTGGGCGAACTGAAGCGCTATGTCGAGAATGGCGAGTTCCTGATTGAGGCCAGCGACCTTGGCGTGGTGAACCTCTGTGCCGAACGCAAGCTGCCGTTCGTTGCCGGGCATGCGCTGAACTGCTATAACGCCGTCACTCTGCGCCTGCTGCTGAAACAAGGCATGATGCGTTGGTGCATGCCGGTAGAGCTTTCCCGCGACTGGCTGGCAAATTTACTGACCCAGTGCGAAGAGCTGGGTATTCGCAACCAGTTTGAAGTGGAAGTGCTGAGCTACGGCCATCTGCCGCTGGCCTATTCCGCGCGCTGCTTTACCGCCCGCTCGGAAGACCGGCCAAAGGACGAATGCGAAACCTGTTGCATCAAGTACCCGACCGGACGCAGCATGCTGTCGCAGGAGAACCAGCAGGTGTTCGTGCTCAACGGTATCCAGACGATGAGCGGCTACGTCTATAACCTTGGCAACGAGTTAACCTCGATGCACGGCCTGGTGGATATGGTGCGCCTGTCGCCGATGGGCAACGAAACCTTCGCTATGCTAGAGGCCTTCCGCGCCAACGAAAACGGTGCTGCGCCACTGGATCTTACCAGCAATAGTGATTGCAACGGCTACTGGAAACGGCTGCCCGGTCTGGTGCTGCAAGCCTGATAAACCGCTCACTTTGTTAACAACAGTGCTCAGATTTTAATGCATTATTAAAGATGCAGCTTTTCTGGCTGGCGCGTCCAGGATGCGCCAGGCTGGAAGAAGACCTTCAATCTGATGACGATGCTGTAGCAAAGTGAGCCTTTATGACTGACAAATCTGTTCCGTTCTCGGTGCTCGACCTGGCGCCGATCCCGCAAGGATCTTCTGCCAAAGAAGCCTTTACCCACTCTCTGGATCTTGCCCGGCTGGCCGAATCGCGCGGCTATCACCGCTACTGGCTGGCGGAGCACCATAATATGGTCGGCATTGCCAGCGCGGCGACCTCAGTGCTGATAGGCTATCTCGCCGCCAATACCACCACTCTGCATCTCGGTTCCGGCGGGGTGATGCTGCCCAACCACTCACCGCTGGTGATCGCCGAACAGTTCGGCACCCTGAGTACCCTTTATCCCGGGCGTATCGATCTCGGACTTGGCCGCGCGCCAGGTAGCGATCAGCCGACCATGCGCGCCCTGCGCCGCCATATGAGCGGCGATGTCGATAACTTCCCCCGAGACGTGGCAGAACTGGTGGACTGGTTTGACGCCCGCGATCCGAACCCGCACGTGCGTCCGGTTCCCGGCTATGGCGAACGAATTCCGGTGTGGCTGCTGGGCTCAAGCCTGTACAGCGCCCAGCTGGCGGCGCAGCTCGGCCTGCCGTTTGCTTTCGCCTCACACTTCGCGCCGGACATGCTGTTCCAGGCGCTGCATCTGTATCGCAGCAATTTCAAACCTTCGGCGCGGCTGGAAAAACCGTACGCGATGGTGTGTATCAATATCATCGCCGCCGACAGCAACCGCGATGCGGAGTTTCTCTTCACTTCCATGCAGCAGGCGTTTGTGAAGCTGCGTCGCGGCGAAACCGGACAACTGCCGCCGCCGGTGGAAAATATGCATCAGCTGTGGTCAGCGTCTGAGCAGTATGGCGTGCAGCAGGCGTTAAGCATGTCGCTGGTCGGCGATAAGGCTAAGGTTCGTCATGGTTTAGCGTCGATTCTGCGCGAAACCGAGGCGGACGAAATCATGGTCAATGGCCAGATCTTCGACCATCAGGCGCGCCTGTATTCGTTTGATTTAGCGATGCAGGTGAAAGAGGAGCTGTTGGGATAGTGAGCTATGCGGCATTTTTGCCGCATTTCTTTTCACCCGCTAAACCATTTTGTGATCGTCTTCATTCATATTTTCGCATAACCCCCGCCTTATTACGTTGAGCGTAATTACATTACCTCTGGCGTAATTGCCCCCCTCATTCAACGGTGTTAGTTTTCTTCTGTTTTATTTTCCAACCCTGAACATGGTAAAAGAGAATGCCCATGATCCAACCAACTGCCCGTGCTATGTGGATCGGCGAGTGCTTATTAAAAGCGCTGTTAATGGAGGTCTCCGCCTGGCCTAAACCCGGCCTTGTTACACCTCATTCACAAGGGGCGCATAAAGATATGGATATCTGGTTATTTATTACCAGTTCATCGGCTATTGCCCCCTGTTTTAGTGCCTGCGCCCATGCTGGGGAAAATCATCAGGGCTCGCCAGGGGAACTTTTTACAACAATACGTGCCATTGGCATTCATTATGAAAATACGCTGCTGCGAGCAACACAGCAGGTTAATACCCAGCGCGGCATCCTTTTTTCCGGCGCGGTTCTGGCGACAGCAGCAGGATGGCTTTCCGGGCGCAGGGAAACCCTCTCATATCACGCTTTAAGCCAGTGTGTCGCTAAACTCTGCCACGATCTCTGCCGTCGGGATTTCGCAGCCCTGGCCGAACGCCCGGCGCAAACCCACGGTGAGAGATTGTATGTTGGATTCGGCATTACCGGCGTGCGCGGCGAGGCAGAGCAAGGCTTCCCACTGGTTTGCCAGATTGGCTTACCCGCGTTGCATCAGGCGCTGGACAACGGGCTGACCTGGCGGGAAGCGCTTATTCATACGCTGCTCACCTTAATGGCCCATTGCAATGACACTACCGTGCTGTTTCGCGGCGGCCAGCAGGCGCTGGCGGAAATGAAGCAATATGCTCGACGTTTAGTGACGCAGGGCGGAATGTTTAACCCTGCGATCGAGCAGGAACTGGCTGATTTTAATTCATGGTGCCTGGATAAGTGGGTCAGCCCTGGCGGTTCGGCCGATTTATTAGCGCTGTGTCTGGCGATGTATTTTCTTTGCCACCAGCCGCAAGGAGATATGACATAAGGAAGAATATGAACATCTATTTTTATACTTTATTAACGTATGGCTTAACGATTGTAATTTCATTTGCGGTTGTCGGCATCATCGTTGGCGTCAACAAGATGATGAATAAGTTAAATATCACCGACGATTAATTTTCGAACTTTACCTTTGCCATCAGGAATATAGTTATGGATATCTTTATTAAGCTCTTTTCGGGCATTGGCACCTTTTTTATTGAAGATCCGAAAATAGCCATTACACGTTTTCTGTTAATTGTTCTCGGCTTTATATTGGCCTGGATGGGGTTCCGCCGAAAGCTTGAACCGTTAATTATGGTGCCGATGGGCCTTGGTATGATCGCGGTTAACGCCGGGGTACTGTTTCTGGCGAGCGGGCAAACCGGGACCTTAATCCTCGACCCGATGGTCAGCGAACCTAACGAACTGATAAACCTGATGCAGGTAAACTTCCTGCAGCCGGTCTATAACTTCACCTTTAGCAATGGTCTCATCGCCTGTATCGTTTTCTTCGGCATTGGCGCAATGAGCGACATCAGCTTTATTCTGCTCCGCCCCTGGGCCAGCATTGTTGTCGCCCTGTTCGCCGAGGCGGGAACCTTCGCCGCGCTGCTTCTGGGTATTGAAGTATTCGGCCTGCCCGCCAACGAAGCCGCGTCGATTGCCACTATCGGCGGCGCAGATGGGCCGATGGTGCTCTTTGCCTCCCTTATCCTGGCACCGAACCTGTTCGTCCCCATTGCCATTATCGCTTATCTCTACCTGAGCCTGACCTATGCCGGTTATCCGTACCTGGTGCGTCTGCTGGTACCGAAAAAATACCGTGGCATGGAAGTTGAAATTGAATACCCCACCGTATCGAAGAAAGCGAAATTCATCTTTACCGTCTGCTCCTGCCTGCTGTTGTGCCTGCTGCTGCCGGTCGCCGCGCCGCTGATCCTCTCGTTCTTCCTCGGCATCGCTATTAAAGAGGCGGAGATCGAACCGTTCCAGAAATTACTGGAATCCACGCTGACCTATACCGCAACGCTGTTTCTCGGCCTGCTGCTGGGCACGCTGTGCGAAGCGCAAACTATTCTCGACCCGAAAGTTGCCATCATCCTGATCCTTGGTATCGGCGCGCTGGCCATTTCCGCCGTCGGCGCTCTGCTGGGCGGCTGGTTTATCTGGTTTATCTCAAAGGGGCGTTATAACCCGGCTATCGGTATTGCGGGCGTCTCCTGCCTGCCGACGACGGCAAAAATCGCGCAGAAAGAGGTTAACAATGAGAACCCCTACGCCATCATCCTGCCGCTGGCGATGGGTGCGGGCGTGAGCGGTCTGATCGTCTCGGCTATCGCCACCGGGATCTTTATCTCCACGCTATTCCTGCTGAATTAATGGAGTCAACCCATGCTAAAAGAGCACAACTGGCATCAACTCAAGGACGATACGGCACAGCGCCTGAATCAGCTGGCCCCGTATTTCCGTGACGGCAAAATTATCGACGCCAAAGATACTGTCGCCGCGCTGGAAGCCGTTATTCGAAGCTGCGATCGCGTCAATATCGAGGGCAATAACCAGAAACAGGCGGATTTTCTCTCCGAATGCCTGTGCCAGCTTGATCCGCAAAAGATCTCCGGCCTGCATATGGTGCAGTCATCCGTACCGTTGTCCAGCCATCTGGATTTGTTTGAAAAGGGCATCGCTGAAAAGCTCGATTTCGCCTATGCCGGGCCGCAGGATGGACGTCTGGCGAAGCTGATCCAGGACGGTAAGATCAAGCTCGGGGCCATCCACACCTATCTGGAGCTGTTCAGCCGGTACTTTGTCGACCTCACGCCGCGCGTGTCGCTAATCACCGCCTTTGAAGCGGATAAAGACGGCAATCTCTACACCGGCTTTAACACCGAAGATACTCCTGTTATTACCGAAGCCACCCACTTCCGCCAGGGGATTGTGATCGCGCAGGTCAACAAGATTGTCGATAAAGTGCCGCGCGTTGATATCCCCGGCGACTGGGTAAATGCGGTGATTGAAGCGCCGCGCCCGTTCTACGTCGAGCCGCTGTTTACCCGCGATCCGGGACTCATTACCGACACCCATGTACTGATGGCAATGATGGCGCTGAAAGGTATCTATGCCGAATACGGCGTTGAGCGCATTAACCACGGCATTGGCTTCTTCACCGCCGCCATTGAGCTGCTGCTGCCCACCTACGGCGAGGAGCTGGGGCTGAAAGGCAAAGTCTGTACCCATATGGTACTCAACCCGCATCCGACGCTGATCCCGGCGATCGAAAGCGGCTGGATCCAGTCGGTGCACTGCTTCGGCGGCGAACTGGGCATGGAGAAATATGTCGCCGAACGCCCGGACGTCTTTTATATCGGCCAGGACGGCACGCTACGCTCCAACCGCGCCTTCGCCCAAGCTGCAGGCCACTACGCGCTGGACATGTTTATCGGCGGCACCTTGCAGATCGATAAATACGGTAACAGCAGTACCGCCACCGCCAGTCGCGTCTCCGGCTTTGGGGGTGCTCCAAACATGGGCTGCGATGCCAAAGGTCGCCGCCATGCCACCGCATCCTGGTTGAAGTGCGGTGAAGAGTTCAACGTCACTCAGCAGCAGCTGATTGGCGATATACCGCGCGGTAAACGTCTGGTCGTACAGATGCAGGAAACCTTCCGTGAGAAGCGCCAGCCGGCGTTTGTCGACAAACTGGACGCCTGGCAACTGGCGGAAAAAGCAGGCCTCGCCCTGCCGCCGGTGATGGTCTACGCCGATGACGTCACCCACGTATTAACCGAAGAAGGTGTCGCCTATCTGCACCGCTGCGATGGTCTGGAACAGCGCATGGCGGCCATCCGCGCCGTTGCGGGCTATACCGATATCGGCTTGGCCGCCGACCCAGCGCAAACCCAGGCGCTACGTGAGGCAGGCATCGTGAAAACCCCGGAAGATTTAGGCATTGACCGTCGCCGCGCCAACCGTCAGATGCTGGCGGCGAAAAGCATTCGCGATCTGGTTGACTGGTCTGGCGGACTCTATAACCCGCCCGCTCGATTTCGTAACTGGTAGGGGAAAAGGACATGGCTCTACATCAAATATCACATCATTTCAGCAGCACCCGCGAAAGAGCATCTCTGCCGCATACCGTGCACTGCGGCGTTGTTGGCTCCGGCGATCTGGAGGTCCTGCTGGAGCCGAAAGCGCTGGCGGGCGGTATTGAAGTCAGCATCTGCACGCCGGTGACCGGTTTCGATCATATTTGGGAAATTGTTCTGAAACGGTTTCTGGACAACGGACCGCTGGGCAACATGCAGGTCAGCATCAACGACAACAACGCCACGCCTGCGGTCGTCGCGTTACGAATTCAGCAAGCGTTACAGCAGGCTATGCCGGGAGAAATCCATCATGAATGATCTGCGTTTTCTGGAAGCCAGCGCCCGCGTTCGCGCCAGTTCGCTGGTGGATAAAGGCACCTTTACTGAACTGATCGGCCCGGCGGACAAACGAACAAGCCCACACCTGCCTGTGCTGAATGAAGCGGTGGAGTTTGACGACGGCATCGTTACCGGCATCGGCCTGCTGGGCCAGCACCCGGCCATTGTCATCTCCCAGGAAGGGCGCTTTATCGGCGGCGCGGTGGGCGAAGTGGGCGGCGCAAAAATGGTCGGCGCGCTGATGCTGGCGGACGAACTGGCGGCGCAGACCAGCGACCCGGCCCGTCGCCCGATCGTTCTCATCTCCTTTGAAACCGGCGGCGTGCGCCTGCATGAGGCCAACGCCGGGCTGCTGGCCCACGCCGAGTGTATGGATATGCTGCAAACCCTGCGCGGTCGCGTCCCGGTCGTGGCGATGATCGGCAGCAAGATCGGCTGCTTTGGCGGGATGGGTTTTGTCGCCGCCGCCACCGACATCATCGTGATGAGCGAATCGGGCCGCCTGGGGCTGACCGGGCCTGAGGTCATCGAACAGGAGATGGGCCGCAGCGAGTTTGACGCCTCAGACCGCGCGCTGGTGTTCCGCACCACAGGCGGCAAACACAAATACATCGTTGGCGATTGTAACTATCTGATTACCGACTCGCTTGCAGCCTTCCACCAGCAGGCCGCGCTGATTGCCGACCTGCCCTGGCCACAGATTGAAACCATGCGCCGCATCGGCAGCGAAGCGAAAGTACGCGCCCAGATGGCGCTAACGCAAAAAATCAGCGAGTCAGAGCCATCAGATGCGCGGGATGTCTGGGCGATGGCGGGCAATACCGCGCCCCAGTCGCTGGTGGATATGAATCTCGAGACGTTCCTGAGCAACGTTAAACGCCTGCCGGTGGAGGAAGCATAATGGAAAATTTACTCGGCCAGGGCCGTGCCGCTATCGATCTGATTGTTGACGAAAACAGCTTCGAAGAGAACGCGCTGGCCTATCTCAAGCTGCCTTATGAGGATTACGGCCCGGGCGCCGTCATCGGCAGCGCCCGCATTAACGGTGAAGTCAGCACCGTTATTGCAAACGATGCCATGACTTTTAACCCGCGTTTTCCGGTGGTATACGCCGGAGTTATCGGGCTCGAAGAGGGTTACAAAATGGCGCTAGCGGTCTATCGCACGCTGGCGATGGATAAAGACAAGCCCGTCGGCGAGAAACGTCCGCTGGTGCTGATTGTCGATACTCCCGGCAACGGGCCGGGCAAGCTGGAAGAGATCATCGGCATGAACAAAGCCACAGGCGCCTATCAGCTGGCACTGGCTGAGGCGCGCCATGCCGGACACCCGATTATCGCGATGGTCATCGGTCGCGCTATTAGCGGCGCGTTTCTCTGCCACGGTTTGCAGGCCGACCATATCCTGAGCCTGACGTCGGAATTTGGCACCATGATCCACGTAATGCCGCTGAGCAGTATCGCGCGTATTACCCGCCAGGACGTGGAGCGTCTGAGCGAGCTTTCCCGTACCAATCCGGTCTTCGCTGCCGGGCCAGAGTTCTTCTGGCAACTGGGCGGAGTGGAAGCGCTGATCAAGGCAATCCCGGAGATGAAAGAGGCGATCGTTCGCCATATCGCAGAAGTGCGCCAGCAGAAACAGGCGGCTGGCGTGACGGCGACAGGCCCGCAGGGGCGTGGGATCGCAGGCGAAGAGCGCGGCGGCAGAAAAATGCGCAACGTGATTCTGGCGCAGATGCGCGAGGAGTATCGGGCGGTCGCGGCGCGGTATCAGCCGGCCTGATTCTGGAGTACGTGCTATGAACGATCCCATCGCCACACTCGAATGGCTGGTTGACGCCCAGCAGGGTATCCCCACGTTAACTGAGATGCCGCGCCGTACGCTTAGCGATAAAGGCATCGCTGGCCCCACGGCGGCTCACGTTATCGAGGAGATCCACACGCCGTTGAACCTTGCGCTGGTTACCTTTACCACCGGCAGCAGCGCATTTCAGAACATCGTCGGCGTGACGCAGAACGAACTGCCATTGCGTATCGCCGCGGGTAAGCGTGTGCTGGCGGAATGCGGCGTAACAGCGGGGCAGTATATGGTGGTGACCTACGCGCCGCTGGTGAATGTGTTCACGCGTCAGGCGCTGGATGAGAGCGGTCTGCACTGGTCGTTTTTATCCCGCTCCTGCCGGGACGCGCTGCTGGTTGCCCTGTGTCGCCAGCAGCCGAATGTGGTGCTGGGAGAGTCCTCATTTTTACGCGCCACGCTGGAACAGGCGCTAAAGATGAACCTGAAGGCGTATTTACCCAAAACGCTGACGCTGATTACCGCAGGCACTCCCCTTGATGAAGAGCTGGTTCCGCTGTGCGCTTCGCTGGGCTATGGGCTGCATGATGTCTACGGTTGCCAGGAGTTCGGCTGGCTGATCCTGGACGGCCTTCCGCTGCGGGAAGATATCTCGCTGGTCACCGCGCCGCAGGGCGGTGACTGGCGGGAAGTTATCGTCGGCGGCCTGCCGACCGGGGACAACTTTCCCGTGGCAATGAACGGCCATCTGTGTAATTCGCAGGGCAAAATCCAGACCTGGAAGCGTCAGCGCACTACCCCGGAATATGACATGGTGGTGATGGCGACCACCGCCCATCACCGGGAAATTGTGGAGCGGACGGCACGGACGATTTTACGTATCAAGGGGCGTATTTGCCGGGTTAGCGCACAGCTACAAACCCAGGCCAGCGCCACCCATATTCGCCTCTACCCCGTCACTGTTCCTGGGGCGGAAGCGGCAAATGCCGCGCCGGTCGATATTATCGGTCCGCAGGCCACCGCGCAGTTTGACGCCCTGCTTGCAGCGCAGCGGGATTTACAGCAACAGGCGAAAAACGATCCAGCATGGAGCAAGCAGCGATGAACGCCCTGCAACGCCATACTCTGTGCTGGCTGGAGAGCGCTGAACTGCGACTGATCGCGAGGCAGTTAAACGGAGCGTTTAGCGCCCTCCCCGCCTCATTGCGGGAAGAGGCGCGGGATTATCTGCTCTCCGGGTATCTCCCCGGCATTGTGCGCAGGGGCATCCGTGATGAGGCGAGTATTTCCCTGGGATTTTGCTTTCCGCAGCGCTGGCAGGGTCAGCGTTTACGGCTGGCGACGGTTGCTTCATTGCAGGCCGTCACGCGCGTGTTAACACCAGAGCAAACGGCTACCCTGCCGGCCGTCAGTCGTACCAGCGCGATACGTGTTTTTAGTGCCCTGCGTCAGGCATGGCGCGGGCCGGAAACCGGGCTCGGCGTGTGGGGGTCGGTGGCGCTGGAGATGACGACGCCCTGGCTATGGACAGACAGTCGCTCCGATTTAGATATCCGCATTACGCCCTGGCACGAAATGGCGTTAAGCGATTGTTACTCTGTTCTGACTGATATTGCCCAGCAATATTCAGTGCGTATTGATGGGGAAATTAATTTGCCCAACGGTTTTTCTATCAATATCAAAGAGTGGTTTAGCGGGAGTCTGACCCTGCTGGCTAAAGGTGATACCGATGTCGAATTAATGACGCGACATGATGTCGCTGGGTTAATAAAACATCTCTCAATGAAATATATTAAAGGAAATTAATATGTCTGAAGTTAAATCAAAAGTACCGGGTGTGGTCGATGAAATTAAAGCCGCCGTAGGCGATAAAATTGAAAAAGGCCAGCCGGTTGTTATTCTTGAAGCCATGAAAATGAAAATGCCTGTCGCCTCGCCGGAGGCTGGCGTATTAAAGTCACTGGCGGTGAACGCAGGCGAACGTGTAAACCCAGGCATGGTCTTATTCGAAATTTCCGCTGAGTAGACCGTCACGTTTTTTAATACTAAATAAATAGTGCGGCATTCCTTTGTGATATAACCATTATGCCTCAGTCATATCAGCGATAAACATTTCGCTGATATGACAGGCAGGGTGTGTACGTATAAATTTACTGTTGACTGTCCGCATCATAAAAACATACTGTGCTAAAGGCCCTTATCTTACTTTATTGTCATTTCCCGGTTCGGGTAGCCTCTTATGCTTTTAGTGTGGTTATAGAAAGAGAGACATCATGATTATTTACGGATTGATGTTAATGGGATTGTGCATGTTCGCCGGGTTAATTGTCGGCGATCTTTTGGGTTTACTGCTTGGAATTTCCGCCAATATCGGCGGCGTCGGCTTTGCCATGCTGTTTTTAGTCGTCATTTCCCAGAAGCTGGCAGAAAAGGGGCTGTTATCTAAACCTGCCGAACAGGGGGTTGGATTCTGGAACGCGATGTATATCCCTATTGTTGTCGCCATGTCCGCGAACCAGAACGTTGTGGCCGCACTCAAAGGAGGACCGGTGGCGCTTATTGCTGGCCTTGGCGCAGTCGTGATTGGTTTTCTGTTGATTAAGCCACTGAGCAAAATCGGCAGCAAAAGCGCGATGGTACGTTCAGCAGACTAACCGGTGGAGAGCATAAAGAATGGAACAACTCACAAAGATCCTTACCAGTAACTTCACCAGCAATGCCCTGATCACCGCTTTTGTGGTGGTTGGTATTGTCTGCTGGGTCGCGGCCTGGATCTCGACCCACGTCTTTCGCGGTAAAATTCACAGTTCGGCGATCGCCATTGCCGCGGGCCTGCTGCTAGCCTGGTTAGGCGGCGAACTCACCGGCGGCAAAAAAGGGCTTTCTGACATCACGCTTTTTAGCGGTATTGCGCTGATGGGCGGCGGCATGTTCCGTGATTTTGCCATTATCGCCACCGCCTTTGGCGTGAAGCTTGACGAGCTGAAAAAAGCGGGCCTCGCGGGCGCGCTGGCGCTGGTCGTCTCCACTGTGCTCTCCTTTTACCTGGGAGCAATTGTTGCCTGGGCCTTCGGCTATACCGATGCGGTCAGCATGGCGACTATCGGCGGCGGCGCGGTGACCTTTATCGTCGGCCCGGTTACCGGTGCGGCGCTTAGCGCAAGCTCGGATGTTATAGCGCTCAGTATCGCTGCCGGCGTGATTAAATCTATCGCCATCATGATTGTCACGCCGCTGGTGGCCAAAGCCGCCGGACTGAACTCTCCCGCTGCAGCCATTGTATATGGCGGGCTGATGGGTTCTACCAGCGGCGTGGCGGCAGGGCTGGCGGCGACTGACCCGAAACTTGTCCCTTATGGCGCAATGACAGCCACCTTCTATACCGGCCTGGGCTGTCTGCTGGCACCCTCTGCGCTCTATCTCTCTTTATCCCCATTCTTTTAACCGCATGCGCCTGTTGTTTTATGCAACAGGCGCCAGGGAGACTTATGTATTCATTTCAACGTATGAAGCCCGGGCAAATTGCGATACAGGCCTCACTGTGCACGCAGGAGGAAGAGGAGATTTTCCGGCAAAAGCTACTGGTCGATAAACCCGAACACCGAATCGGCTTTGCGTTTATCAGCGGCACCTCTGACGAACTGCGAAACAAGCTGCAGCGCTGCGTCATCGGATGTGCTTTGAAGAATCAGATCATCACCAGGCAGGAGTCGGCCATTTTCACCTTATGCTCACTCAGCCGCCAGGCGTTGACCCACGCGTTAACCAACACCATCACCGGCGATCATATCCGTCTGAAAATCGCCTTAGTCAGTACCTCCCGGTGGCTCGCCGTCGCCATGTACGGCGAAGCTCAGGTTTATCAGCGGATTACCCAGGAAATCATGGGGCTTTGTCTACATCGTTATTCTCCCGCATAAGCTGCCTGGCATACATACGGCATTCTGCGAGAAGAGATAGCAGTCCAGGATGATTTTCCTGACTCCGGGGAAAAACGAGCGAAATTTCTTGTTCCATGAGATAGGCTTCCTGCAAAGGTAGCAGGCGTATCCCACTCCGAAAAAGCTCACGCATACGTCCGGGTATGAGAGTGTAACCCACCCCGGCATTCACCATGCTCATTAACGAAAAAATGTCGTGTACCCGAACCGCAATATCCGGCTCAAAACCAGCGATACGGAAGGCCTGCTGAAAACCTCTCCAGGTAGCGAACCCTTCACTCAAGGCAATAAATTTTTTACTCTGTAAACGGGAGAGATCCACGGGGGTTTGTAGCGTATCCGCATCCTGCACAGGAACCGCTAAATAAATCGAATCTGAAAATATCGTCCAGGTTTCGAATAAATTTGAATTATACTCATCGGGCGTCGAGATTAATGCCGCATCGATATTACCTTCATTAAGCGCCTCTAGTAATTTCTTATTAGAGTTCATGATAAACTCAATTGAAAGCTCAGGGCGCCGCTTCTTCAATCCCTGTACTATCTGCGGTGCCGTTTTTAATACTAATGAATAGAGTAGGCCTAAGCGTAATGCAGGAGAATGGAATCCTGAAGCCTCTCGCGTCAGATAAATACAGCGTTCCATTGCATTGATCACCTCGCGGGCCTGCTTTTGCATTACCCATGCACCGGGTAGGGGATGTAAATTTCGGCCATTGTGTGTGAAAAGATCGCAGCGTAAATTATCCTCCAAAGAATGCAACGCACGGTGTACGCTAACCGGAGAAATATGCATTATCTCTGCCGTCTTAGAAATATTCATGGTATCCATATATCCCAGGAAAATTTCCAGTTTGCGCAAAGTTATGTCTTGCTCAGTCATATAAACATTCCCTTATTTAAAATAACCTTTATCTGATAATAAGAGAATGTATACATATATATATTGAGCCAGATCGGTAATTCTGGCTCAGGTAAAATAAAACTTACTGATAAACCGGCAGCAGATTAAAGCTCGACAGGAAGTGCACCACCGCGTTGCCGAGACCAAAGAGCAGAATCAGCACAATCATCGATTTTCCGCCCCATACGCGGAACTGTGGGCTGCCGAAGCGTTTACGCGAAGCGCGGGCCAGCAGCGCTGGCACAATGGCCGCCCATACCGTCGCCGCCAGGCCAGCATAGCCGATGGCATACAGGAAGCCGTCAGGCTTCACCAGCCCGCCAATCATCGGCGGGATAAAGGTCAACAGCGCGGTTTTAAAGCGCCCCATCGCACTATCGTCAAAGCCAAACAGATCCGCCAGATAGTCGAACAGACCCAACGTGACGCCGAGGAACGAACTGGCGACGGCAAAGTTGGAGAACACCACCAGCAGCAGATCCAGACCGCGGTTATTCAGCACACCACTCAGGGCCTGCACCAGCACATCAATGTTACCGCCCTTCTGCGCGATATCGATAAACTGCGGACGGGGAATATTGCCCATCGTCACCAGCAGCCAGACCACGTACAGACCCAGCGCCAACAGCGTACCGTAAACCAGACAGCGGGTAATGGTGCGCGGATCCTTACCATAATATTTCATCAGGCTCGGCACGTTACCGTGATAACCAAACGAGGCCAGGCAGAACGGCAACGTCATCAGCAGGTAGGGCGCATAGGAGGCGTTCTTCTCCGCGACGTTAAACAGCGTCGTCGGTTCGACATGCCCCAGCAGGCTGCCGAAGGTCAGAAAGAAGGTGATGACCTTGGCGCCGAGCACGATAGCCGTCATGCGGCTCACCGCTTTGGTGCTCATCCAGACAATAAACGCCACCAGCAGCGCAAAGCCGAAGCCTGCCGCGCGCGCCGGTACGTTCAGCGACATTTCACTGAAGGTGTGGTGCAGGATCGAACCGCTCGCCGAAATATAGGCGTAGGTCAGGATATACAGCACAAAGGCGATCGACACGCCGTTCACCAGGTTCCAGCCTTTGCCGAGCAGGTCTTTGGTGATGGTGTCGAAGCTGGAGCCAATCCGGTAGTTGAGGTTGGCTTCAAGGATCATCAGACCGGAGTGCAGCATGCAGAACCAGGTGAAAACCAGTGCCGCCAGCGACCAGAAGAACCACGCGCCGGACATCACCACCGGCAGCGAGAACATGCCCGCACCGATAATTGTGCCGCCGATAATCACCACGCCGCCAAATAAAGACGGTCGGGTGGTCGTAGTGGTTAGTGTCGCCATTTACCGAATTCTCCAGTCAAAAAAACTTTCCCACGATGGGTGCGACGCACTGTACCAGTACACGAGTACAAAAGGAATAAAAAAAGCCCCAATCATGACGATTGGGGCTGTATTATTTACTTTACGCTAGCGTGTTGTGCTAATTACGCATCGCCACCGAAACGACGACGACCGGCGGAGTCATCACGGCGCGGAGCAGCACCAGCATCATCGCGGCGCGGTGCGCGGTTACCACCGTCACGACGCTCGCCGCTGAAACGACGACCATCACCACGACCGCCTTCACGACGCTCGCCACCGAAGCTACGACCGCCTTCACGACGCTCACCGCCGAAGCTACGGCCACCTTCACGACGCTCACCACCACCACGGCGTTCACCGCCACGGTCTGGACGCGGCTGAGCATCACCCAGCAGCTGCATGTTCATCGGTTTGTTCAGGATGCGGGTGCGAGTAAAGTGCTGCAGTACTTCGCCCGGCATACCTTTCGGCAGTTCGATGGTGGAGTGAGAACCGAACAGCTTGATGTTACCAATGTAACGGCTGCTGATGTCGCCTTCGTTAGCGATCGCGCCAACGATATGACGAACTTCAACGCCGTCATCACGGCCCACTTCAATGCGGTACAGCTCCATATCACCAACTTCACGACGCTCGCGCTTCGGACGATCTTCGCCACTACGCTCAGGACGATCGCCACGCGGACCACGGTCATTGCGGTCGCCGCGACGTTCGAAACGATCGTCACGATCGCGGAACTCGCGCTTAGGACGCATCGGCGCGTCCGGCGGAACGATCAGAGAACGTTCGCCCTGGGCCATTTTCAGCAGCGCAGCAGCCAGCGTTTCCACGTCCAGCTCTTCGCCTTCAGCCGTCGGCTGGATTTGCGACAGCAGCGCACGGTACTGGTCCAGATCGCTGCTTTCCAGCTGCTGCTGAACTTTAGCCGCGAATTTTTCCAGGCGACGTTTACCCAGCAGTTCTGCGTTCGGCAGTTCTACTTCAGGAATAGTCAGCTTCATCGTACGTTCGATGTTACGCAGCAGGCGACGCTCGCGGTTCTCAACGAACAGCAGTGCGCGGCCAGCACGACCCGCACGACCGGTACGGCCGATACGGTGAACGTAAGACTCGGAATCCATCGGGATGTCATAGTTAACAACCAGGCTGATACGCTCAACGTCCAGGCCGCGGGCCGCAACGTCGGTGGCGATCAGGATATCCAGACGACCGTCTTTCAGACGTTCCAGAGTCTGCTCACGCAGCGCCTGGTTCATATCGCCGTTCAGCGCGGCGCTGTTATAGCCGCTACGCTCCAGCGCTTCAGCCACTTCCAGGGTCGCGTTTTTGGTACGCACGAAGATAATCGCCGCATCAAAATCTTCCGCTTCCAGGAAACGCACCAGCGCTTCATTTTTACGCATGCCGTAGGCAGTCCAGTAGCTCTGGCTGATATCCGGGCGAGTCGTGACGCTGGACTGAATGCGCACTTCCTGCGGCTCTTTCATAAAGCGGCGGGTAATGCGACGAATCGCTTCCGGCATGGTGGCAGAGAACAGCGCGGTCTGATGACCTTCCGGGATCTGCGCCATAATCGTTTCTACGTCTTCGATAAAGCCCATGCGCAGCATTTCATCGGCTTCGTCCAGTACCAGACCGCTCAGTTTAGAGAGATCCAGCGTGCCGCGCTTCAGGTGGTCCAGCAGACGACCCGGGGTACCGACAACGATCTGCGGACCCTGACGCAGGGCGCGCAGCTGCACGTCATAACGCTGGCCGCCGTACAGGGCAACCACGTTTACGCCGCGCATATGTTTAGAGAAATCCGTCATTGCTTCAGCAACCTGTACCGCCAGTTCGCGGGTCGGTGCCAGCACCAGAATCTGTGGAGCTCGCAGCTCAGGATCAATGTTGTTCAGCAGCGGTAAAGAGAACGCTGCGGTTTTACCGCTACCCGTCTGGGCCATACCCAGAACGTCGCGGCCGTCCAGCAGATGCGGAATGCACTCAGCCTGGATCGGAGATGGTTTTTCGTAACCCAGATCGTTAAGCGCTTCAAGGATGGGAGCCTTCAGGCCCAGATCTGCAAAAGTGGTTTCGAATTCAGCCATGTAGTACGTGTGCCTCAAAATTAATGGCGGCCAGTCTACATAACTCATCGTGAAAATTTTCGGTAATTTTCATTGAAAAGTGTGAACCGGCTCAAAGTAGGTGTATTAACGAACAACAACGCCCTCACCCGCAAAGGTGATAGCAAGCAAAAAACTATGGGCTGATGTGTTCGTCAGCTATTGCTGGTCCGATTCTGCCAGGTCATCTTGCTCCTGGCCCAAGAGCGATAATTCCAACAATGCGTATCGGTGCTCAACGTAGTTATGTACGTTGTTGGCGACCGCCAGTTTGAACAGTGCCGTAGCGCTGTCCTTGTCCCCCAGACTTAGGTAGTACTTACCTAAATAGAAGTTGGTTTCACTGAGATGCTCAGCGAGCGAGGTGTTATCCGTTGCGTCTGCCTTCAGACGAGTCATCAGCTCTTTTTCGCTAATGTCGCCAAGGTAGAACTCGACAATGTTCCATCCCCATTGCTCTTTGTCCGACTTGTTTAAGCGCTCTCTGAGTGCTTCAAGCGCCCGCTTCTCGTCGAGTTTACGCTCGGCGATGTAAAGCCACAGGCTACGGAAAGGATCATTGGGATCGTCTTGATAAAACGCCAGCAGATCATCTTGCGCTAACTTAGCCCGGCCGCCGTAATACAGGGCGATACCGCGGTTCAAGTGCGCGTAGTTGTAAGTTGGATCAAGCTCAAGTACAGAATCAAACGCTTCATAGGCAGCATCAAAATTGCCTGCCTGCGTTAAGTAAATGCCTAAGTAATTGAATACTTCAGGCATATCGGGTCGGATTGCCAGCGCTTGTGAAAAATCATTTCGCGCTAATGCCCTCAGACCGAGACTATCATACAACACTCCGCGCTCATATAAAAGCTGTGCGCGTTCGTCATCGGATAAAGCCCGACTGGCAAGAATTTGTTCCATGCGTGCCAGAATCACTTCTTGCTGTAAAGTCGGTTGCAATGGTACTGCGAGGACGGCGTCCTTACGCCAGGCGGTGCTACTGCATCCTGCCAGCGTGAGAGCTGTCGCCACGAAACACCAGCGCAAAAAAGGCTTCATTTCCCACTCCCGAAGACAACGATTGGATGAACGTCCTGTTCCCCGGCTGCAAACGAGGCGTCCTGCCCGTAAAACGCCCTCCGCAAAAGCGGAGGGCTAACGGCAACCTTACTCGCCCTGCTCGGCGACCGGAGCTTCCGGCGCTGCGGCAGACGGAGTCTGTTCAGTTGCTTCTTTGATGCTCAGACGGACACGGCCCTGACGGTCAACTTCCAGAACCTTCACCGGTACTTCCTGACCCATCTGCAGATAGTCAGTCACTTTCTCAACACGCTTGTCAGCGATTTGCGAGATGTGAACCAGACCTTCTTTACCGCCGCCGATGGCAACGAACGCGCCAAAGTCAACGATACGGGTCACTTTACCATTGTAGATACGGCCAACTTCGATCTCAGCAGTGATCTCTTCGATACGACGGATAGCGTGCTGCGCTTTGTCGCCGTCGGTCGCTGCGATCTTCACGGTACCGTCATCTTCGATTTCGATGGTGGTGCCGGTTTCTTCGGTCAGGGCACGGATAACAGAACCGCCTTTACCGATAACGTCTTTGATCTTGTCCGGGTTGATCTTGATGGTGTGGATACGCGGTGCGAATTCGGAGATGTCGCCGCGCGGCGCGTTAATCGCCTGTTCCATCACGCCCAGGATGTGCAGACGCGCACCTTTAGCCTGGTTCAGAGCAACCTGCATGATTTCTTTGGTGATACCTTCAATTTTGATATCCATCTGCAGCGCAGAGATACCGTCGCGGGAACCCGCTACTTTGAAGTCCATATCGCCAAGGTGGTCTTCGTCACCCAGGATGTCAGACAGAACAACGAAGTTGTCGCCTTCTTTCACCAGGCCCATTGCGATACCCGCAACGGCGGCTTTCACCGGTACACCCGCGTCCATCAGCGCCAGAGAGGCGCCACAGACGGAAGCCATGGAAGAAGAACCGTTGGATTCGGTGATTTCAGACACCACGCGAACGGTGTACGGGAATTCGTCGATAGTCGGCATCACGGCCAGTACGCCGCGCTTAGCCAGACGACCGTGACCGATTTCACGACGCTTCGGAGAACCCACCATGCCAGTTTCGCCTACGGAGTACGGAGGGAAGTTGTAGTGGAACAGGAAGGAGTCCGTGCGCTCGCCCATCAGTTCGTCGATGTTCTGCGCATCGCGTGCGGTGCCCAGGGTCGCGGTAACCAGCGCCTGCGTTTCGCCACGGGTAAACAGTGCGGAACCGTGAGTACGCGGCAGTACGCCGGTACGAACGTCCAGACCACGGATCATGTCTTTTTCGCGGCCATCGATACGCGGCTCGCCTGCCAGTACGCGGCTACGAACAACGTTCTTCTCGATAGCGTGCAGGATTTCACCCAGTTCGTTAGCGTCCAGGGTTTCATCTTCTGCAACCAGCGTGGCGATGGTTTCAGACTTGATCACGTCAACCTGAGCGTAACGCTCTTGTTTGTCGGTGATACGGTAAGCATCGCTCAGGCGGGATTCAGCCAGTGCAGCCACGCGCGCGTTCAGCGCGGCATCAACGACTTCCGGCTGCCAGTCCCAACGCGGTTTACCGGCTTCTTTCACCAGATCGTTGATGGTCTGGATAACAATCTGCTGCTGTTCGTGACCAAAGACCACTGCGCCCAGCATCTGGTCTTCGCTCAGCAGTTCAGCTTCGGATTCAACCATCAGCACGGCCGCTTCAGTACCGGCAACCACCAGGTCCAGTTTGCTGGACTTCAGTTCTTCCTGGGTTGGGTTCAGTACGTACTGGTCGTTGATGTAACCCACGCGCGCGGCGCCGATTGGGCCATTGAACGGAATACCAGACAGGGACAGCGCAGCGGAAGCGCCGATCATCGCGACGATATCCGGGTTAACCTGCGGGTTAACGGAAACGACAGTGGCGATAACCTGAACTTCGTTAACGAAGCCTTCCGGGAACAGCGGGCGAACCGGGCGGTCAATCAGACGCGCGATCAGGGTTTCACCTTCGCTTGGACGGCCTTCACGACGGAAGAAACCACCCGGGATTTTACCGGCAGCGTAGGTACGCTCCTGGTAGTTAACAGTCAGCGGGAAAAAGTCCTGGCCTGGCTTCGCTTTTTTCTGACCCACAACGGTAACGAATACCGCAGTGTCATCCATGCTAACCATCACAGCGGCCGTTGCCTGGCGCGCCATCATGCCGGTTTCCAGGGTCACGGTATGCTGGCCGTACTGGAATTTACGAACGATCGGATTAAGCAAAATTCTATCCTTTTTATCTATAAATGACGCCATATCCACGACATAGCGTCTATTGACCCGATCCTCTGCATCCTCGCGACTAATGACAACCTTTACCCGCCCCTGCGGATGAAGCCTCTCATTAGCCGCGCGAACCTCTGCATGAAGATCATTACTAGCAACAATACATGAGTTTTGAATGAATTGCTGCCGCCCGGTCGAAAAAAGGGGCCGTCAGGCCCCTTTTTCTGAAACTCGCAGAATTAGCGACGCAGACCCAGACGCTCGATCAGCGAAGAGTAACGTGCAACATCTTTACGTTTCAGGTAGTCGAGCAGTTTACGACGCTGAGAAACCATGCGCAGCAGACCACGACGGCTGTGGTGATCTTTTTTGTGCTCTGCAAAGTGGCCCTGCAGGTGGTTGATCTGTGCGGTCAGCAGTGCAACCTGAACTTCGGTAGAACCGCTGTCGTTTTCGCCACGACCAAACTCAGAAACGATTTTTGCTTTAGCTTCAACGCTTAGAGACATTTTATAACTCCAAAAATTAAAAGAAAGAAAGGGTGCCGATCTCTAATTCAGCGACCCCTGATGCAACGCCCGAAAATGTTAAAACACTTTAGCGGACGTTAAGCGGCGATATTCTACTCGTAGCAGGCTTTTATCGCAAGAAAAGCGCTTACGCCGGGTATTCCACCACCAGACGACGCGGCGCCACGCGGCCTTCATCGTCAATTTCGCCCATGCCGAGAAACTTGCCAGACTCGTTTTCCATCACCCGCACCAGCCCGCTAAGCGGCGCGCCAGACTGACGTACCGGGTTGCCGTTCTTAAAGTAGACCGCGGAAGTCTCCGGAATCGTTACCAGCGGATAGTCCGAAGCCGGGCTGTCCATCGGCATCAGCAGCGGGTCAAGCAGTTGCGCGGCAGGGATATCCTGCGCCGCCGCCTGATCGACCAGTGTCTGCAGCTGCTCGAGGGTCACCATCCGTTCAACCGGGTATTTGCTCACCGCCAGGCGACGCAGGAAAATCACGTGCGCGCCGCAGCCGAGTTTCTCACCTAAATCATCGATAATCGTCCGGATGTAGGTGCCTTTCGAGCAGTGGATCTCCAGCTCCAGTTCATCGCCTTCGTGGCGAATAAACAGCAGCTCATAGACCGTAATCGGCCGGGCCTCCCGCGGGACGTCAATACCCTGGCGAGCATATTCGTACAGCTTCTTGCCCTGATATTTGAGCGCCGAGTACATCGACGGCACCTGCTGCGTCTCGCCGCGGAAACTCTCCAGCGCCGCCGCCAGCTGTTCGTCGCTAAAGGTTAGCGGACGCTCTTCCACCACCTGACCGTCGGCATCGGAGGTATCCGTGCGCTGGCCAAGTTTGGCAATCACGCGATAACGCTTATCGGAGTCCAGCAAATACTGGGAAAACTTGGTCGCTTCGCCAAGGCACACAGGCAGCATACCGGTCGCCAGCGGATCCAGCGCGCCGGTGTGCCCGGCGCGGTTGGCGTTATAAATACGTTTTACTTTCTGCAGCACATCGTTGCTGGAAGCGCCCTGAGGCTTATCCAGCAGCAATACGCCGTGCACGTCGCGGCCGCGACGACGAGGACGACTCATCAGTCCTCCTTGCTGTCGTCCGGGTTCACACGACGCTCATCGTCGTGTTTCACCACGCTGGTGACCAGGTTGGACATGCGCATCCCTTCCACCAGTGAGTTGTCGTAGAAGAAAGTCAGTTCCGGCACGATGCGCAGACGCATCGCTTTACCCAGCAGAGAGCGGATAAAGCCAGAGGCTTCCTGCAGCGCTTTGATGCCCGCCTTTACCGCGGCTTCATCTTTGTCGTTCAGGAAGGTGACATATACCTTGGCATAGGCCAGGTCGCGGGACATTTCCACACCGGAAACGGTGGTCATCATGCCCAGACGCGGATCTTTGATTTCACGCTGCAGGATGATGGCAATCTCTTTTTGCATCTCCTGGGCCACACGCTGCGGGCGACCAAATTCTTTCGCCATAATAAGTTCTCCAGAATAAAGACAAAAAAGGGGCCAAAAGCCCCTTTTTAAAATGATTGCCGGGTGGCGCTTCGCTTCCCCGGCTGCTTAGCCATCAGATGATTAATCGATGCTACGCTGGATTTCGATGATTTCGAACACTTCGATCATATCGCCAACGCGAACGTCGTTGTAGTTCTTCACACCGATACCACATTCCATGCCGTTACGGACTTCGTTGACGTCATCTTTGAAGCGGCGCAGGGATTCCAGCTCGCCTTCATAGATAACCACGTTGTCGCGCAGTACGCGGATTGGGTTGTGACGTTTGATCGTCCCTTCGGTAACCATACAGCCTGCGATGGCGCCGAATTTCGGCGATTTGAACACATCACGTACTTCAGCCAGACCAATGATCTGCTGTTTCAGTTCCGGAGACAGCATGCCGCTCATCGCTGCTTTCACTTCGTCGATCAGGTTATAGATGACGGAGTAGTAACGCAGATCCAGGCTTTCCGCTTCGATAACTTTACGTGCAGAGGCATCGGCACGAACGTTGAAGCCAACCAGAATCGCGTTGGAAGCTGCTGCCAGGGTCGCGTCGGTTTCGGTGATACCACCTACGCCGGAACCGATGATCTTCACTTTCACTTCGTCGGTAGACAGTTTCAGTAAGGAATCGGAAATCGCTTCGACAGAACCCTGCACGTCCGCTTTCAGCACGATGTTCACTTCGTGAACTTCGCCTTCAGTCATGTTAGCGAACATGTTTTCCAGTTTAGATTTCTGCTGACGAGCCAGCTTAACTTCACGGAATTTGCCCTGACGATACAGTGCAACTTCACGCGCTTTTTTCTCGTCACGAACCACGGTCACTTCATCACCCGCAGCCGGAACACCGGACAGACCGAGGATTTCCACCGGAATGGACGGACCCGCTTCCAGAACTTCGCGACCCAGTTCGTCACGCATCGCACGCACGCGGCCATATTCAAAGCCACACAGTACGATATCGCCCTTATGCAGGGTACCTTCGCGAACCAGAACGGTAGCCACCGGACCACGACCTTTATCGAGGAAGGATTCGATGACCGCGCCGCTCGCCATACCGTTACGTACGGCTTTCAGTTCGAGAACTTCAGCCTGCAGCAGGATAGCGTTCAGCAGGTCGTCGATACCAGTACCGACTTTCGCGGATACCGGGATGAACTGCGCTTCGCCGCCCCACTCTTCCGGCATTACGCCGTACTGGGAGAGTTCGTTCTTCACGCGATCCATATCCGCTTCCGGCTTATCGATCTTGTTCACCGCAACCACTACCGGCACCTGCGCCGCTTTGGCGTGCTGGATAGCTTCCACAGTCTGCGGCATCACGCCGTCGTCTGCTGCCACCACCAGAACCACGATATCCGTTGCCTGCGCACCACGAGCACGCATGGAGGTAAACGCGGCGTGGCCCGGGGTATCCAGGAAGGTGATCATGCCGTTATCGGTTTCTACGTGGTAGGCGCCGATGTGCTGGGTAATACCACCCGCTTCGCCGGAGGCAACCTTAGTAGAACGAATGTAGTCCAGCAGCGAGGTTTTACCGTGGTCAACGTGACCCATGATGGTCACTACCGGTGCGCGCGGTTCAGCCGCAGCGCCGGTGTCACGGTCGCTCATTACTGCTTCTTCCAGCTCGTTTTCACGACGCAGGATAACTTTATGGCCCATCTCTTCGGCAACCAGCTGTGCGGTTTCCTGGTCGATGACCTGGTTGATGGTCGCCATGGCACCCAGCTTCATCATCGCTTTGATGACCTGAGAACCTTTCACCGCCATCTTGTTAGCCAGTTCGCCAACGGTGATGGTTTCGCCGATGATAACGTCACGGTTAACAGCCTGAGCCGGCTTCTGGAAGCCCTGCTGCAGAGCGGAACCTTTACGGTGCTTGCCGCCTTTGCCACCACGAACGGCCGCACGGGCTTCTTCACGGTCAGCTTTAGATTCAGCGTGTTTGTTGCCTTTTTTGGCCGGACGAGCCACTTTGCTGCTACGACTACGACCACGGCCGCCTTCGACTTCACGGTCGTTATCATCTTCAGCCTGACGCGCATGCTGAGAGGTGGTTACGTGGTAGTCGGTCGTTTCTTCAGGGGTTTCTGGAGTTTCAGTCCAGTTTTTTTCATTTTCTTCAGCCATACGGCGTGCTTCTTCCGCTACACGGCGCGCTTCTTCTTCAAGTTTGCGGCGTGCTTCTTCTTCCGATTTGCGCTTCAGCTCCGCTGCTTCGTTCTCACGGCGGGTCTTTTCAGCCTGGGCGGTCTTGGTCATTTCGTCGGTATGTTGATTGCTCACTTTGTCTTTTTCCGCGGCTTCACGTTTCGCTTTATCAGCGACTTCACGTTTAGCTTGTTCTGCGGCCTCACGTTCAGCTTTTAATTGCGCCTCGCGTTTCGCTGCTTCTTCAGCTTCACGACGGGCCTGCTCTTCCGCTTCACGCTGCGCCTGCTCTTCCGCGGCCAGGCGTTCAGCCTCTTGCGGATCGCGTTTCACAAAGGTGCGTTTCTTGCGGACTTCGATTTGTACCGATTTACTCTTTCCACCGGTACCTGGAATATTCAACGTGCTGCGCGTTTTACGCTGCAACGTCAGCTTGTCAGGCGCCGAACCGTGTTCACGATTCAGGTGCGTTAACAAGGTTTGCTTCTCTTGCGCGGTCACAGAATCATCAGCTGATTTGCGAATGCCTGCATCAGCAAATTGCTGTATCAGGCGATCCACAGAGGTCTGAATTTCTGAGGCCAGCGCTTTAATAGTCACATCTGTCATGCTGTTCCTTCCTGCTACAGTTTATTACGCTTCGTCGCCGAACCAACAAATGTTGCGAGCAGCCATGATGAGCTCGCCAGCTTTCTCGTCGGTCATCCCTTCGATATCAGCCAGGTCATCAACGCCCTGCTCGGCGAGATCTTCCAGCGTACAAACACCACGGGCGGCCAGTTTGAATGCCAGAGCACGATCCAGACCTTCCAGATTCAACAGATCATCGGCAGGTTTGTTGTCTCCCAGGCTTTCTTCCTGAGCCAGCGCCAGCGTAGTCAGTGCGTTTTTCGCACGCTCACGAAGTGCTTCAACGGTGGCTTCATCCAGACCGTCGATTTCCAGCAGTTCTTTCATTGGCACATAGGCCAGTTCTTCCAGCGAGGAGAAGCCTTCTTCAACCAGCACTGTCGCGAAATCTTCATCAATATCGAGATATTTGGTGAAGGTATCGATAGCGGCATGCGCTTCCGCCTGGTGCTTAGCCTGCAGATCGTCAACGGTCATCACGTTGAGTTCCCAGCCGCTGAGCTGCGAAGCCAGACGAACGTTCTGACCGTTACGGCCAATCGCCTGCGCCAGGTTGCCCGCTTCCACCGCGATATCCATGGTGTGTTTATCTTCATCCACCACGATAGACGCGACGTCTGCCGGCGCCATGGCGTTAATCACGAACTGCGCCGGGTTATCATCCCACAGGACGATATCGATGCGTTCGCCGCCCAGCTCAGTAGAGACGGCCTGCACGCGCGCACCGCGCATACCGACGCAAGCGCCAACCGGGTCGATACGCTTGTCGTTGGTTTTCACCGCGATTTTCGCACGAGAGCCCGGATCGCGAGCTGCCGCTTTGATCTCCAGCACTTCTTCCCCGATTTCCGGCACTTCGATGCGGAACAGTTCGATCAGCATCTCAGGTTTGGAACGGGTCACGAACAGCTGGGCGCCACGCGCTTCCGGACGGACAGCGTACAGTACACCGCGGATGCGGTCGCCCGGACGGAAGTTTTCACGCGGCAGCATATCTTCACGCAGGATCACGGCTTCAGCGTTGTTGCCCAGATCAAGGGTGATGTTGTCGCGGTTCACTTTTTTCACCACGCCGGTGATGATCTCACCTTCGTGCTCGCGGAACTGATCGACCACCATCGCGCGCTCGGCTTCGCGGACTTTCTGCACGATAACCTGCTTAGCGGTCTGCGTGGTGATACGGTCGAAGGTAACAGACTCAATCTGATCTTCGACATAGTCGCCGACGTTCATGCTTTCATCTTCGTAACGCGCCGCTTCCAGCGTGATCTCGCGCGTCGGCTGAGTCACCTCTTCAACAACCAGCCAGCGACGGAAGGTGTCAAAATCACCGCTCTTACGGTCGATTTCTACGCGAACGTCGATCTCTTGTTCGTATTTTTTCTTGGTGGCCGTTGCCAGCGCGCTTTCCAGCGCTTCGAAAATTTTCTCGCGCGGCAGCGCTTTTTCGTTGGAAACGGCTTCAACAACAGCCAAAATTTCTTTGTTCATCGGGGCCTTTCACCTCAATCCAGACTGTTAAAAGTGGGGAACCAGGTTCGCCTTCTGGATGTTACTCAGCGCGAACACTTCATCTTTGCCTTCGACGGTTACCGTGATCATTTCACCGTCTACCGCTTTGATAATGCCCTGCCATTTGCGACGGTTCTGAACCGCCATGCGCAGCACCAGCGCAACTTCTTCGCCAGTGAAACGTTGATAGTGTTCGGCGGTGAACATCGGACGGTCGAGACCAGGCGAAGAGACTTCCAGGTTGTAAGCGACAGTGATCGGGTCTTCAACATCCATGACGGCGCTTACCTGGTGGCTCACATCAGCACAATCATCAACGTTGATGCCATCTTCACTATCAATATAGATGCGCAGTGTGGATGTGCGACCGCGAATAAATTCGATGCCGACCAGCTCAAAGCCAAGCGCTTCAACCGGCGCAGTGAGCATCTCTGTTAATTTTTGCTCTAATGTGGACAAACCCACCCCCAAGACATAAAAAAAGGGCGTATAGCCCAGTTATTCTGAAGTCAGATAACAAAAAACCCCGATAAATCGGGGCTTTAGATAACTGAACCCTGAGATCGCCATGGCGATCTGGAACACCTTCCGCAAGAATTCTTTCAAATTCGGCTACGAAGGACACTTAGTCCTCACAGTATATTTGAAAAAGTACTTAATGGGAAAGTGGTTGCGGGGGCCGGATTTGAACCGACGACCTTCGGGTTATGAGCCCGACGAGCTACCAGGCTGCTCCACCCCGCGCCTGAAACGTGGCATATTTTACTCTTATTGAGTAAAAGACGCAAATACTGCTGGGATTTGGTACCGAAGACGGGACATAAAATCGGGGTGAATTGTATCGGCAATTAGTATATTTTGTCAACATGCATTTTATCACCCCCGATTGCCGTTTGTGCTGGTATTTCAGGCTTTTTTAGCAAAAAGATGATGAAGCCCTTCCTGTCGCCAGTAAAAGATGGTTAAATGAATACTCACAATTAATGCATAAAAATGCAGTTAAGGTTGTTGAGTCGAACTCACCACAGTCTATCGAGCAGGGTTTTATTTTATGACGACGATTCTCAAGCATCTCCCGGTTGGTCAACGTATTGGTATCGCTTTCTCTGGTGGACTGGATACCAGCGCCGCGCTGTTATGGATGCGCAAAAAAGGCGCCGTGCCTTATGCATATACCGCTAACCTGGGTCAACCGGACGAAGACGACTACGATGCTATTCCGCGCCGCGCGAAAGAGTATGGCGCCGAAGGTGCCCGTCTGATCGACTGCCGCAAACAGCTGGTCGCAGAAGGGATCGCGGCGATTCAGTGTGGCGCATTCCATAACACCACCGGTGGGTTGACCTACTTCAACACCACGCCGCTGGGCCGCGCGGTCACCGGCACCATGCTGGTGGCGGCAATGAAAGAAGATGGCGTCAACATCTGGGGCGATGGCAGCACCTATAAAGGCAACGATATCGAACGTTTCTATCGTTACGGCCTGCTGACCAATGCTGAACTGCAGATTTACAAGCCGTGGCTGGACAGCGACTTTATTGATGAACTCGGCGGCCGTCACGAAATGTCCGAATTTATGATCGCCTGCGGCTTTGACTACAAGATGTCAGTCGAAAAAGCCTATTCCACCGACTCCAACATGCTCGGCGCGACCCACGAAGCGAAAGACCTCGAATTCCTGAACTCCAGCGTCAAGATCGTCAACCCGATTATGGGCGTGAAGTTCTGGGACGAAACCGTGAAGATCCCTGCGGAAGAGGTGACTGTACGCTTTGAGCAAGGCCATCCGGTGGCGCTGAATGGCAAAACCTTCGCCGATGACGTCGAGATGATGCTGGAAGCCAACCGTATCGGTGGTCGCCACGGTCTGGGCATGAGCGATCAGATTGAAAACCGCATTATCGAAGCGAAAAGCCGCGGCATTTATGAAGCCCCGGGGATGGCGCTGCTGCATATCGCCTATGAGCGTCTGCTGACCGGTATCCATAACGAAGATACTATCGAGCAATACCACGCCCACGGTCGTCAGCTGGGCCGCCTGCTGTATCAGGGACGCTGGTTCGATTCCCAGGCGCTGATGCTGCGTGATTCACTGCAACGCTGGGTTGCCAGCCAGATCACCGGTGAAGTCACCCTCGAACTGCGTCGCGGTAACGACTACTCGATCCTCAATACCGTTTCAGACAACCTGACCTATAAAGCAGAGCGTCTGACCATGGAAAAAGGCGATTCTATGTTTACCGCCGAAGACCGTATCGGTCAGCTGACCATGCGTAATCTGGATATCACCGATACCCGCGAGAAGCTGTTTGGCTATGCCCAGTCTGGCCTGCTGAGCGCCTCCTCAGCAACCGGTTTACCGCAGGTTGAGAATCTGGAAAACAAAGGCAAATAATCGCCTGACGATGTTTGCTCTCCGCCGGCGGCTTTCCGCCGGCTTTTTATTTTTTGTTACCCACCAACATCAAAAAAAATCGCCAGGACGCATTTTTTCCTTATCGCCCGACCAGCAAAATTGTTGACTATAATAACTTCAATTGATTAATTCATATCTGGTGATAAACATAATGAATATTAAACCACCGATCAGGCCACAAAAGGCCATTGACCGACTGATCGATGTGCTTGAGCCGCACGCCACGCCCGTTAACGCGATCGCCAGAAAAAGACTGACATGGGAATATAAAGGCAAAACTCAGCTCTTTATTTTTAAAAAAGGCGAACTGTCGATTATCCGTAATTCCGACAAGCTATTGATGGTAACCGTCTATGAGCCGCACCTTTTCGGCGTGGCGGAAATGCTACAGCCTAGTCGTAGCCATAGTCTGCGGGCGGAGGTCTCTTCCGAGCTGCTACGGATCGACTATGACCTGGCCTCCGCACTATTTCGCCAGCATAACCTTTGGGAAGAGGTGACCAGCCTGCTGGCCTATCATACTTCGTACCTGGTATATCGTGACGATCTGGTCCTGCAACAGCGAACCTATTCGGTCATACGTAACCATCTACTGGAAATGATGCTATTAACCGAAGAGACCCGACAGCGCGTGTCTATTCTTGAATATATTCAGGACAGGACCCACCTGTCGCGCAGCAGTATTCTCAATGTCTTGTCAGCATTAAAGAAAGGCGGTTATATTGCCTTTGCCCGCGGCGGTTATTTGCAAAGCATCGCCTCACTTCCTGAAAAATTTTGACCGCGCCAGTCACCTTTATTTGTTGTTATTCACCTCACTGTTGAAAATGTTTAAATTTAAATCAATAAACGCTAACGGTAAAAAAAGAAAAATTTTATGCTGAGCATCTGAATTTACCGGCGGACAACATGTCCCTGGGCTCGACCAGCAGGCAGCCACTCACGGCGTTAACCGCCGGGCCTGCACCGGCTCAGGATGTGCCACCGGAAATCGGCCAGGCGTTAGCAGCGGTAGCGGGAGTTGACCCCCTCGCCTGTCGTCTGCAGCGACCATAACGATGAGATCCAAGAACCCGTTAATTTTGCCCGAACGCCCGTATCGGGCTTTTTTTTATCTGAAGGAATTCCACAATGAAGTCTATTACTCCAAAATTGGTTGCCGTGATGATCGCCCTGGGGGCCAGCAGCGCCGTCTGCGCATCCGTTAACCTGCATGGTGAAGCCGGTGCCGAGTTCACCAATCTCTCCGCCAGCTTTGGCGCCGGGGAACCGGGTATGACGTTCAATACCCAGTGGGTCCACAGCGACAACGACGGGGATAGCGTAGGACTGGGAATGGGCTACAACTTTAACCTTGGGCCTTTTCTGATGACGCTGGGCGGTAAAGGTGTCTATCTGAACCCCAACGATGGGGATGAAGGTTACGCCATTGCTGCAGGTGGCGGAGCAGAGCTCCCCCTCGGCCAGTACTTCACGCTCTTCGGTGAGGGCTATTACTCACCAGACTCAATGTCCAGCGGCGTCGATGATTATGTGGAGGCCAATGCCGGATTACGTATTAACGTGCTCCCGTCTCTGAATATCGAAGCAGGCTATCGTTATATCGATATTGCGGGGAAAGATGGCCATCGTGACAACACCCTGGCCGACGGGGCCTATGCCGGGGTTAACTTCCGCTTTTAATCCTTACACAGGGATTGCCGTCCGGCAGTCCCTGTCTTCTCTCAGCTGGCCAACGGCACGCTTTTCAGCACGCGGTTGATCTCCTGCAGACCAGCAACATTATTCTCTTTCCGGTAAACGTCATTCATGGACGCCATCTGCTCCAGACGGGTCAGGGCGCCATACACCTGGTACGCCTCACTATGTCTGTCAAACACATCGCGGCGCTCCACATCCTGCAAATAATGATTTTTCAACGAATGGTTAAGGCGACCAATCAGTGCCGTATTGTCCTGGAAATAGCGCGTCACCGCCTGGGCATTATTCGCTGTAGCCCCAGGCTCACTGTGCGATACCGGTACCGTTAGCGCATTAATCGTCTCCACCGTTTGGGAGGGCGATGTTGAACTGCACCCTGCTAAACCGAGCACGCCGGCGACGATAAGCAACCCGATCTTGTTCATTATGTCACTTCACCTCTGTTAATTTGACGAGGCGACTTTAACGACAGTAAAAGGAGGGAACCAGCAAAGAGATGTTTATAAATAAATGGCCGGTGGGGACAAAAACAAAAAAAGACGCTTTTCAGCGTCTTTTTTCTGGAATATTGGTACCGAGGATGGGACTCGAACCCACAAGCCCGTTAGGGCACTACCACCTCAAGGTAGCGTGTCTACCAATTCCACCACCTCGGTACAGAATACTTAGTGCGGGATGTCGCTGCTCGGCTGAGCCGGTGCAGTTGACTGAGTTTGCTCCGTTTTCGGCGCGCTCAGGTTATCCCACTCACTTCCTTTACTGGTCTTGTTGCTGTTGATATTACCCAGCGCCAGACTGATGATGAAGAACAGCGCAGCCAGGATGCCGGTCATACGGGTCATGAAGTTACCAGAACCGCTGGACCCAAACAGTGTGCCGGAAGCGCCTGCACCGAAGGAGGCTCCCATATCAGCGCCTTTACCTTGCTGCAGCATAACCAGACCAACAAGGCCAATCGCTACAATAAGGAAAACTACCAAAAGAGCTTCGTACATAATCAACCTGTTCCTTGCGGATTTGCCGCATACCAAGTGCTTCGACCAATAAAGCGGGACGTTTTAACGTTTCCCACTGAAGCGGGTGTGAATACTAACCAAAGCGAATGACCTTCGCAAGGGCAATTTCGACACATTGTATCAACTGCAGAAAAAAACAGCAAAAAGTCGGTTTTCTATCATAAAAAAGGCGGCAAGCGCCGCCTTTTTAACCACTTAGCCCGGAAAGCTAAACGCTTTTTACCGCTTCGGCGATACGGTGCGCGAACTCGTGCACCTGCTCTTCATGCTCGCCCTCCACCATGACGCGGAGCAGCGGTTCTGTTCCGGATTTACGCAGCAGGACACGGCCGCGTTTCCCTAACGCCGCTTCCACTTCTGCGGTTACCGCTTTGACATGCTCGTTCTCCAGTGGATTACCGCTGCCTTCGGTAAACCGCACATTCACCAGCAGTTGAGGGAACATCTTCATGCCGCTGCAGAGGTCATGCAGGCTCATATGGTTGCGTACCATCGCCGCGACCACCTGCAGACTGGCGACGATGCCATCGCCGGTGGTGGTTTTATCCAGCAGGATCACGTGGCCGGAGTTTTCCGCACCAATGCGCCAGCCTTTTTCCTGCAGCATCTCGAGCACATAGCGGTCACCGACCTTCGCGCGGGCAAACGGGATACCTAACTGCTTGAGCGCCAGCTCCAGTCCCATATTGCTCATCAGCGTGCCGACGGCGCCGCCGCGCAGCTGCCCCTGACGCAGTCCTTCCCGGGCGATGATATAGAGGATCTGGTCGCCATCGACTTTATTACCTTCATGGTCAACCATGATCACCCGATCGCCATCACCATCGTAGGCAATGCCCAGATCGGCTTTCTCCGCCAGCACGCGCGCCTGCAGCGCACGCACGTCGGTGGCGCCGACCTCTTCGTTGATGTTGAGGCCGTCTGGCTCGCAGCCCATCGCGATAACCTGGGCTCCCAGCTCGCGGAAGACATTGGGGGCAATGTGATAGGTCGCGCCGTGCGCGCAATCCACCACCACTTTCAGCGTGGAGAGGCTCAGTTCGTTGGGAAAGGTGCCTTTACAAAATTCAATGTAGCGCCCGGCGGCATCGACGATACGGCTGGCTTTGCCCAGTTCTGCCGAATCCACGCAGGTAAGCTCCTTCTCCATTTCGGCTTCAATCGCCTCTTCCACATCGTCTGGCAGCTTGGTGCCCTCAATGGAGAAGAATTTAATACCGTTGTCGTAGAAAGGGTTATGCGAAGCCGAGATAACGATCCCCGCCTCGGCGCGGAATGCGCGCGTCAGGTAGGCGATAGCCGGTGTCGGCATGGGTCCGGTGAACGACGCAGAGAGCCCCGCTGCCGCCAGCCCAGCTTCCAGCGCCGACTCCAACATGTAGCCCGAAATACGGGTATCCTTGCCGATGATAATTTTACGCGAGCCGTGGCGCGCTAACACTTTCCCTGCCGCCCAGCCCAGCTTAAGCACAAACTCCGGAGTGATCGGCGCATCGCCGACGCGGCCACGAATACCATCGGTGCCAAAATACTTGCGGTTACTCATAACGTTTTTTTCCCTTAGCGGCGAGGGTGGCTTCCACCACGCGCAGCGCTTCTACCGTTTCTTTGACATCATGGACGCGGATTATCTGCGCGCCCTGCATTGCTGCAATGACGGCACACGCCAGGCTGCCGTTCAGCCGTTCTGACGGCCCGACGTTCAGCAACTGACCTACCATCGACTTACGCGACATACCGACCAGCAGAGGCAGCCCAAAGTGGTGAAATTCCCCCAGTCTGGCCAGCAGTTGATAATTATGGGAGAGATTTTTACCGAAACCGAATCCCGGGTCGAGCAGCAATTTTTCTTTTGCGATCCCCGCCTGCTCGCAGCGCACAATATGTTCTGTAAAAAAGCGCTCGACATCGGCGAAGACATCCTCATATTTCGGCGCCTCCTGCATGGTTTTCGGCTGACCCTGCATATGCATCAGACACACCGGCAGCCCGGTTTCCGCGGCGGCCTGCAGCGCGCCAGGTTCGGTCAGCGAGCGAATATCGTTAATGATATGCGCCCCTGCCCGGGCCGATTCGCGGATAACCTCCGGTTTGGAGGTATCCACCGAGATCCACACTTCAAAGCGCTGAGCGATCGCTTCGACGACCGGGATCACCCGTGCGAGTTCCTCTTCTACGCTCACCTCAGCCGCCCCTGGCCGCGTCGATTCACCGCCGATATCAATGATGGTCGCCCCGGCGTTAATCATCAGGTTGGCATGCTTCACCGCCTCAACCAGCGAGTTGTGGGCACCGCCATCGGAGAAGGAGTCGGGCGTCACATTAAGAATGCCCATCACATGGGGATGAGAGAGATCGAGGGTTGAGCCCTGGGCTACAAGTTTCATCACAAAATCCCTGAGACTGAAGAGGTTAAAAAAGAAAAACCCCGGAGCGGGCGCCCCGGGGTTTTAAGGTTAAAACAAGACATCAACAGCGGTAGCTTACTTGTCGCCCAGCTGCTCTGACATGGTGTTGCCCGGGTTCGGCGTACGCGGTTCATCAACCGGGCGCGGCGCACGAGGCGTACCATTGTTGTCAGAGTTGTTCGAAGAACCAGATTCTTCCCAACCCGCTGGCGGACGAACATCGCGACGAGCCATCAGGTCGTCAATCTGCGGCGCATCGATGGTCTCATATTTCATGAGCGCATCTTTCATCGCGTGCAGAATATCCATGTTGTCGTTCAGCAGCTGACGAGCACGACCGTAGTTACGCTCAATCAGCGATTTCACTTCCTGGTCGATGATACGCGCGGTTTCATCAGACATATGCTTCGCTTTCGCTACGCTACGGCCGAGGAAGACTTCGCCCTCTTCTTCCGCATACAGCAGCGGACCGAGTTTGTCGGAGAAGCCCCACTGAGTCACCATGTTACGCGCCAGGTTTGTCGCCACTTTAATATCGTTGGACGCACCGGTAGAAACATGTTCCGGACCGTAGATAATCTCTTCCGCCAGACGACCGCCGTACAGCGTGGAGATCTGGCTTTCCAGTTTCTGACGACTGGCGCTGATCGCATCGCCTTCCGGCAGGAAGAAGGTCACACCCAGCGCACGACCGCGCGGGATAATCGTCACTTTATGGACCGGATCGTGTTCCGGTACCAGACGGCCGATAATGGCGTGGCCCGCTTCGTGGTAAGCGGTCGATTCTTTCTGCGCTTCCGTCATCACCATGGAGCGACGTTCCGCACCCATCATGATTTTGTCTTTCGCTTTTTCGAACTCAACCATCGACACAACGCGTTTGTTGCCGCGAGCAGCAAACAGCGCCGCTTCGTTGACCAGGTTCGCCAGGTCCGCACCGGAGAAGCCCGGGGTACCGCGCGCAATGATCGCCGCGTCGATATCCGGCGCCAGCGGTACGCGACGCATATGCACTTTCAGGATCTGTTCACGACCGCGAACATCCGGCAGACCAACAACAACCTGGCGGTCGAAACGGCCTGGACGCAGCAGCGCCGGGTCAAGAACGTCCGGACGGTTAGTCGCCGCGATAACAATGATACCTTCGTTACCTTCGAAGCCGTCCATTTCAACCAGCATCTGGTTCAGGGTCTGCTCACGTTCATCGTGACCACCGCCAAGGCCCGCGCCACGCTGGCGGCCGACGGCGTCGATTTCATCGATGAAGATGATGCAAGGCGCTGCTTTCTTGGCCTGTTCGAACATGTCACGCACACGAGATGCACCGACACCGACGAACATTTCGACGAAATCAGAACCGGAAATTGTGAAGAACGGCACCTTCGCTTCGCCAGCGATCGCTTTCGCCAGCAGCGTTTTACCGGTACCCGGAGGGCCGACCATCAGGACGCCTTTCGGGATCTTACCGCCCAGTTTCTGGAAGCGGCTCGGCTCACGCAGGTATTCCACCAGCTCACCGACTTCCTCTTTCGCTTCGTCACACCCGGCAACGTCGGCAAAAGTCGTTTTGATCTGGTCTTCCGTCAGCATACGGGCTTTGCTTTTGCCGAAGGACATCGCGCCCTTCCCGCCGCCGCCCTGCATTTGCCGCATAAAGAAGATCCAGACGCCGATCAACAGCAGCATTGGGAACCAGGAGATGAAGATGGAAGCCAGCAGGCTTGGCTCTTCTGGTGGTTCGCCAATAACTTTGACGTTTTTAGTCAACAGGTTATCGAGCAGCTTCGGATCGTTAACCGGAATGTAAGTCGTGTAACGGTTACTATCTTTCTTGGTAACGTTGATCTCACGTCCGTTGATACGCGCTTCGCGAACCTGGTCCTGATTGACCTCTTGCAGGAAGGTAGAATAATCCACCTTGCGGCCATTCGACTCGCTGGGCCCAAAGCTCTGGAATACTGACATCAGCACAACGGCAATGACCAGCCAGAGTATTAGGTTTTTCGCCATGTCACTCAAGGGATTAACCTCTTATTACAACTGTGTTAAAAACAGCGTCAGGATACTCTATATCCAGTTTCATTCAAACTTTCGTTTGAAATCTGCCGGTTATGGTTTACGCCCGGTCGCTACAATATACACTTCACGCGAACGAGCGCGGGAAGAGTCCGGCTTACGAACTTTGACCTTCGTAAACAGGGAGCGAATTTCTCGAAGATACTCATCGAAGCCTTCGCCCTGGAACACCTTCACTACAAAACTACCACCTGGCGCTAATACATCACGAGACATTTCAAGCGCCAGTTCTACCAGATACATAGCCCGGGGAATATCCACCGCCGGTGTTCCGCACATATTCGGCGCCATATCGGACATGACAACTTGGACTTTACTGTCGCCCACTCGCTCAAGTAACGCTTTCAGGACTAATTCATCACGAAAATCGCCCTGAAGGAAGTCCACACCAACGATTGGATCCATTGGTAAAAGATCGCAAGCAATGATGCGGCCGCTGTTGCCGATCTGCGTGACCGCATACTGCGACCAGCCACCGGGAGCAGCACCGAGGTCAACTATCGTCATCCCCGGCTTAAAAATTTTGTCACTTTGCTGTATTTCATCAAGTTTAAACCAGGCACGGGAACGTAACCCCTTTTTCTGTGCCTGTTGAACATATTTATCGCTAAAGTGTTCCTGAAGCCAGCGGCTTGAGCTGGCAGAACGCTTTTTACCTGTCATTTAACATTCCCGTTCGGGTTCATCGTACTTTACTGCGTAAAAATCGACGCGGTAGTTTGGCGATATATGGGAGATGGCGGTAGAATGACCCGTTTTCAATCCCAACGTAAGCAAAAAAATACGATGAATCTGAGTACTAAACAAAAACAGCACCTGAAAGGTCTGGCACATCCGCTCAAGCCAGTAGTTATGCTTGGCAATAATGGTTTGACCGAAGGGGTACTGGCCGAGATCGAACAAGCGTTAGGGCACCATGAGCTCATCAAGGTGAAGATCGCCTCAGAAGATCGCGAAACTAAAGCCTTGATCGTGGAAGCCATCGTGCGTGAAACCGGCGCCTGTAATGTACAGGTCATCGGTAAAACGCTGGTTCTGTACCGCCCAACGCCAGAGCGTAAGATCTCGCTGCCACGCTAAGAATATCCTGAATCTCGACACAACTTTGTGTAAAACGAGGGATTTCTGCGGCCAGGCGAGCAAAATGCCATGCTCCTGACGTTGATAAAAGGCCGCTATGCGGCCTTTTTCCTTTCTTTACAATCTATAAACATCGTAGCGGGAAATACGCCTTACAGGTATTCAACCTTAGTAATTTCGTATTCCACTTCACCACCCGGGGTACGGATAGTCACGACATCATCCTGCTCTTTGCCGATCAGACCACGCGCGATCGGTGAGTTCACGGAGATCAGATTCTGCTTAAAATCCGCTTCATCATCACCCACGATGCGGTAGGTCTGTTCCTCGTCGGTATCCAGGTTCAGCACGCTGACGGTTGAACCAAAAATCACCCGGCCATTATTCGGCATTTTGGTGATATCAATCACCTGGGCATTGGACAGCTTCGCTTCGATATCTTTGATTCGCCCTTCGCAGAAGCCCTGCTGCTCACGCGCGGCATGATACTCAGCATTCTCTTTCAGATCGCCGTGCTCACGAGCGTCAGCAATAGCGGCAATGATTTCAGGACGACGCACAGACTTCAGATAATCCAGTTCTTCGCGCAGTTTCTCAGCGCCACGTAAGGTCATCGGAATCGCTTGCATTAGTTATACCTCTTTATCATTCCTTCAGGGAACGGATAGTCCCGCCCCGCCACCTGTCCTGCCCACAGGCAGGACACGAGCAAAAAGAAACCGACCCGGGAAACACTCCCCAGGTCAGCAGCAATTTTTCATTTGATAGGTATTTTACCCCGAAGTTCATTATGGGTCATCGTTTACTTTACTGGGCGTTGCACCGTAGTATGACGGCCTGGCTTCAGGTTGTTAGCGCGAGATTATGCGATTTCCCAGATTTATCATCGGATTGACTGCCGGTATAGCGCTTAGCGCTCAGGCGGCGAATATTGACGAGTACATCAACCAGCTTCCCGCCGGTGCGAACCTTGCCTTTATGGCGCAAAAGGTCGGCGCATCGACGCCGGAAATCGACTACCACAGCCAGCAAATGGCGCTCCCGGCCAGTACGCAAAAGGTTATCACCGCGCTGGCGGCTCTGCTGCAGCTGGGGCCCGATTTCCGCTTTACCACCACGCTGGAAACCAAAGGCTCACTTGACGGCGGCGTGCTGAAAGGCGACCTGATTGCCCGCTTCGGCGGCGATCCGACGCTCAAACGGCAGGATATTCGCAATATGGTGGCGACACTGAAAAAAGCCGGCGTGCAGCGTATCGAAGGCAATGTGCTCATCGATACCTCGGTCTTCGCCAGCCACGACAAAGCGCCGGGCTGGCCGTGGAACGACCTGACGCAGTGCTTCAGCGCTCCGCCGGCGGCGGCGATTGTCGACCGTAACTGCTTCTCTGTCTCACTGTATAGCGCGCAGAAACCGGGCGATCTCGCCTTCATTCGCGTTGCGTCCTATTATCCGGTCACCATGTTCAGCCAGGTGCGAACGCTGCCGCGTGGCTCATCGGAAGCGCAGTATTGCGAGCTCGACGTGGTGCCGGGCGATCTCAACCGCTATACCCTCACCGGCTGCCTGCCGCAGCGTAGCGAACCGCTGCCGCTGGCCTTCGCCATTCAGGATGGCGCCAGCTACGCCGGGGCGATCCTCAAAGCGGAGCTGACCCAGGCGGGGATCACCTATAGCGGCACGCTGCTGCGCCAGACGCTGGCCAATGACCCCGGAACGGTATTAGCCACCACTCAGTCGGCTCCTCTGCACGATCTGCTGAGGATCATGCTGAAGAAATCAGACAACATGATTGCCGACACCGTCTTTCGCACCATCGGCCACGCCCGTTTCGGCGTACCAGGCACCTGGCGGGCAGGATCCGATGCCGTACGCCAGATCCTGCGGCAACAGGCTGGGGTCGATCTCGGCAACACGATCATCGCCGACGGCTCTGGCTTGTCGCGCCACAACCTGATCGCCCCCGCGACCATGATGCAGGTGCTGCAGTATATCGCCCAGCACGATACCGAACTCAACTTCATCTCGATGCTGCCGCTGGCGGGCCACGATGGATCGCTGCAATATCGCGCCGGTCTCCACCAGGCGGGCGTGGATGGTAAAGTCTCGGCGAAAACAGGTTCGTTGCAGGGGGTTTATAACCTTGCTGGCTTTATCACTACCGCCAGCGGACAAAAGGTGGCCTTCGTGCAGTATCTCTCCGGCTACGCCGTGGAACCCGCCGACCAGCGTAATCGCCGCATCCCGCTGGTCCGCTTTGAAAGCCGCTTGTATAAAGATCTGTACCAGAACAACTAAAAACAAAAGGGCCGCATGAGAGATGCGGCCCTTTTTGATCCAGAGAAGTCAGGATTAACGTTTGTAGATGAATTCGACGCCTTCTTCGTCGTCTTCGTCCCAGTCGTCATCCCAGTCTTCGTCATCTTCCACTTCGACTTCGGCTTCTTCAAGCTGCTGACGGTGATAGTCGTCCCACATGAACTCGACTTTCTCCGGCTTCTGCTCTTCTTCCGCGTGCACGATCGGGTTTTCGATGATAAAGGTCATCACATCCCAGCACAGATCTTTCACGCCCTGCTGGCTGGCAGCTGAGATCAGGTAGAATTTCTCTTCCCAACCCAGCGCTTCGGCAATCGCCTTCGCTTTGGCTTCGGCTTCCGCTTTGTCCATCAGGTCAATCTTGTTAAAGACTAACCAGCGTGGCTTAGAGGCCAGCTTCTCGCTGTATTTCTCCAGCTCGCCAATGATAATGCGCGCATTCTCAACCGGATCGGAACCGTCGATTGGCTCGATGTCGATGAGATGCAGCAGCACACGGCAGCGCTCAAGGTGCTTGAGGAAGCGGATACCAAGGCCTGCGCCTTCCGCCGCCCCTTCAATCAGCCCCGGGATATCAGCAACCACGAAACTCTTCTCGTTATCCATACGCACCACGCCCAGGCTCGGCACCAGGGTGGTAAACGGATAGTCAGCCACTTTCGGCTTGGCAGCAGAGACCGCACGGATAAAGGTGGATTTACCGGCATTCGGCATCCCCAGCATCCCGACGTCGGCCAACAGCATCAGTTCAAGCTGCAGGTCGCGCTTATCGCCCGGGGTACCCATGGTCTTCTGACGCGGGGTACGGTTAACGGATGATTTGAAACGGGTGTTGCCCAGACCGTGCCAGCCGCCTTTCGCCACCATCAGACGCTGACCGTGTTTGGTCATATCGCCCATGGTCTCGCCGGTCCCCTGATCGATAACCCGCGTCCCTACCGGCACTTTCACCGTCACGTCTTTACCGCGTTTACCGGTACAGTCGCGGCTCTGACCGTTCTGCCCGCGTTCGGCGCGGAACGATTTTTCAAAACGGTAGTCGATCAGGGTGTTCAGGTTCTCGTCCGCTTCCAGCCAGACATCGCCGCCGTCACCGCCATCGCCGCCGTCCGGGCCGCCACGTGGAATATATTTTTCGCGGCGGAAGCTTACGCAACCATTGCCGCCGTCACCTGCTACGACCAGGATCGTTGCTTCATCTACAAACTTCATTTTACTCTCCGTAAATCATTCGCCTGAGCGGGGCAGCGGTACAACCGCCTCTCGCTTACGCCAACGCCCCCAAAGACGATGGCCGATGGCGGAATACATCGCGCCCGCAACCACGACAAACGCACCGAGATAACCAATCAGGTTTAACATCGGTCTGGCGAAAAAATCGGGCCAGGCCATTGATAATAAATCAGAAAACAGTAGCGTAAACAGTGGCGTCAAGGTGATTAACGCGCTGACCTGCGCCGCCTGCCAGCGCGCCATGGCTTCCGCCAGCGCCCCGTAGCCGACCAGGGTATTCAGCCCGCAAAAAATCAGGCATGCCAATTGCCAGTCGCTTAACTGGGATATCACCCCGGGCTTAGCGAGCGGCAGTAATGCAATCGTACATAAAGTGTACAGCAAAAATAGTATCTGCTGTGATGCCAGACGGCGCAATAACACCTTTTGCGCGACGCCATAGCTTACCCACACCGTTGCAGCAGCAACGCCGAAAATTACCCCCCATGTGTAATCCGTCAGGCGGGTAAAGATTTCAATCAGGCTGGTATTGAAGAACATCACCAACCCGCTGAGCAACATCAACGCGCCCACCACCTGGGTGCCGCGCATGCGCTCTTTCAGTATCACGACGCTTGCCACCATCATGCCCACCGGCGATAGCTGGCCGATGACCTGAGAAGCTGTGGGGCTGAGATATTGCAGGGAAGAACTGAACAGAATGAAGTTACCGAACAGGCCACCGGTGGCAATGGCTAATAAGACCAGCCAGCGCGGCTTACGAAAAATTCGCAGCGGCGGCAGTTTGCCTTTGATCGCGAGGATCGCGCCAAGCCCAATACTTGCCATCAGAAAGCGATAAAACACCACCGTAGGCGGCGCCATCACCTCGAGAACCTGCTTCATTGCAATCGGCAACGCTCCCCAGCACATCGCGGTGGTGAGCGCCAGAATAATGCCAATCCCAGCCTGCTGCTTCATGCCTGTTTCCCTGCAAGATTTTCCAGTAGACGAATGTAAAAAGCCCCGCAACGTGTTGCGGGGCTTTCATCCGTTACCGGGACGCGAAAAACTTATTCAGCAACGATGCTGATGAATTTACGGTTTTTCGGGCCTTTAACTTCGAACTTGACTTTACCGTCAGTCAAAGCGAACAGAGTGTGGTCACGGCCGCAACCAACGTTGGTGCCAGCGTGGAATTTGGTACCACGTTGACGAACGATGATGCTACCTGCCAGAACTGCTTCACCGCCGAAACGTTTTACGCCCAGACGTTTAGCTTCTGAATCGCGACCGTTACGAGTCGAGCCGCCAGCCTTTTTATGTGCCATTTAAATCTACTCCTCAGGTCTTAGGCGCTGATGCCAGTGATTTTCACATCAGTGAACCACTGACGATGGCCCTGCTGCTTACGATAGTGTTTACGACGACGAAACTTAACGATTTTAACTTTCTCGCCACGACCGTGAGCAACAACTTCAGCTTTGATTACGCCGCCCTCAACGAAAGGAACGCCGATCTTGATTTCTTCACCGTTTGCGATCATCAGCACTTCAGCGAATTCAACAGCTTCGCCAGTTGCGATGTCCAGCTTTTCCAGGCGAACGGTCTGACCTTCGCTTACTCGGTGTTGTTTACCACCACTTTGGAAAACCGCGTACATATAAAACTCCGCTTCCGCGCACCTCTTTATGTGATTCAGAGTGCGCTATAAATATTCACAATAGGGCGCGAATATTACGCAAAACGCGAGCCTTTGACAAGAGCGATCAGCGATCAATGCAGAAAAAAAACACAACTTTCACGACAACGTTTATCTACGGCAATTTTTCAGTACAATCATATCTTCTTTTAATTCTGTCTTAATCCTTCTGTGATCCCACCTGGATTCATGGTAACAGGACATTTGGCCCGGCTTTTGCGATGAATTTAGAAAAAATCAATGAGTTAACCGCGCAAGATATGGCGGGTGTCAATGCGACGATTCTTGAGCAACTCAACTCCGATGTTCAGCTTATCAATCAGTTAGGCTATTACATCGTCAGCGGCGGCGGCAAACGCATTCGCCCGATGATTGCTGTGCTTGCCGCGCGCGCGGTGGGCTATCAAGGGAGCGCGCATGTCACTATTGCTGCGCTGATTGAATTTATTCATACCGCCACGCTGCTGCATGACGACGTCGTCGATGAGTCTGACATGCGTCGCGGCAAAGCCACGGCCAATGCGGCGTTCGGCAATGCCGCCAGCGTGCTGGTTGGCGATTTCATCTATACCCGCGCTTTCCAGATGATGACCCAGCTAGGCTCACTGAAGATCCTCGAGGTCATGTCGGAGGCGGTGAACGTCATTGCCGAAGGCGAAGTGCTGCAGTTGATGAACGTCAACGATCCGGATATCACGGAAGAGAACTACATGCGCGTCATCTACAGCAAGACGGCGCGCCTGTTTGAGGCGGCCTCGCAGTGTGCGGGAATGCTGGCCGACTGCTCTGCGGAAGAAGAGCGCGCGTTGCAGGATTATGGTCGCTATCTCGGCACCGCTTTCCAGCTGATCGACGATTTACTCGACTACAGTTCCGACGGAGAGCGGCTCGGTAAAAACGTCGGCGATGACCTGAACGAAGGCAAACCGACGCTACCGTTGTTGCATGCTATGCATCACGGTACCCCCGATCAGGCGGCGATGATCCGCGGGGCGATCGAGCAAGGCAATGGTCGCCATCTGCTGGATGCTGTTCTGGAAACGATGGCCACCTGTGGCTCGCTGGAGTGGACGCAGAAACGTGCTGAAGAAGAAGCCGACAAAGCGATTGCTGCCCTGCAGATCCTCCCGGACACCCCGTGGCGCGAAGCCTTGATTGGGCTGGCACATATCGCGGTCCAGCGCGATCATTAATCCCCTCTCCTTTCCCGCGCGATGCGCGGGAAAGTTCCAGTAAAAGTCCATTTTCCACCCTAATTTCCAGCTATCTTGATACATTCTGAATATTCAGGCGCCTTAACAGAACTTGTTAGAACCTTACATAGTACGCGGGTATAGTGTCCTTATCGCCCATGTGGGACGATCTGGATCTTTATCACCAGGAGAATTTATGGATAAGTTCATCGACTGGCATCCCGCAGATATTGTTGCCGGATTACGTAAACGTGGAACATCGCTGGCGGCAGAATCGCGACGGCATGGCCTGAGTTCTTCAACGCTGGCGAACGCCCTGACTCGCCCCTGGCCGAAAGGCGAGTTGATTATCGCCACGGCGCTGGAAACGCAGCCGTGGGTCATCTGGCCGTCACGCTACCACGACCCGGTGACTCATGAGTTTATCGACAGAACGCAGATGATGCGTCAAAAGAAGACAGACAAGTGATGTGATTGACTGGCAGTGACCCCCACGGGGTCACTGCCATGATGCTATTACTCGCCTTTCACGCGCTGAATATTGGCACCCAGCGCCTGCAGTTTATCCTCGATACGCTCATAGCCACGATCGATGTGGTAGATGCGATCGACGATGGTGGTCCCTTCAGCGATACAGCCTGCCAGTACGAGGCTCGCCGACGCACGCAAATCGGTCGCCATCACTTGTGCGCCTGAAAGCTGCTTCACGCCGTGACAGATAGCGGTATTGCTCTCGATTTCCGCATGCGCACCCATACGGATCAGCTCAGGAATGTGCATGAAGCGGTTTTCAAAGATCGTTTCGGTGATCACACCGGTCCCTTCCGCCACCAGGTTGAGCAGCGTGAACTGGGCCTGCATATCGGTCGGGAAGCCCGGGTGCGGCGCGGTACGCACGTTAACCGCTTTCGGACGGTTGCCGTGCATATCGAGGCTAATCCAGTCTTCGCCCGTTTCGATGTCAGCCCCGGCGTCACGCAGTTTCGCCAGAACGGCATCGAGGGTATCTGGCTGCGCGTTACGGCAGAGGATCTTGCCGCCGGAAATCGCCGCGGCCACCAGGAAGGTACCCGTTTCGATACGGTCCGGCAGTACACGATATACGCCGCCACCCAGGCGCTGCACGCCTTCGATGGTAATGCGATCGGTGCCCTGACCTTTGATTTTCGCGCCCAGCGCGTTAAGGAAGTTGGCGGTATCGACAATTTCCGGCTCGCGCGCGGCGTTTTCGATAACGGTGGTACCTTCAGCCAGCGTCGCCGCGCTCATGATAGTCACGGTCGCGCCTACGCTGACCTTATCCATCACAATGTGCGCGCCTTTCAGTCGCCCGTTGACAGACGCCTTCACATAACCTTCTTCCAGTTTGATTTCGGCGCCCAGCTGTTCCAGACCGGTAATGTGCAGGTCGACCGGACGCGCGCCGATGGCACAGCCGCCTGGCAGAGAAACTTGTCCCTGACCAAAACGCGCGACCAGCGGGCCCAGCGCCCAGATGGAGGCACGCATGGTTTTCACCAGGTCGTATGGAGCACAGAATACATCAACCGGGCCGGCGTCAATCCATACCGAACCATTGCGCTCAACCTTCGCGCCCAGCTGGCTCAGTAGCTTCATGGTGGTATCGATATCTTTCAGCTTGGGTACGTTCTGGATCTCTACCGGCTCTTCGGCAAGCAGCGCGGAAAAGAGGATTGGCAGGGCGGCGTTTTTTGCACCAGAAATGGTGACTTCGCCCTGAAGGCGAGTCGGCCCCTGAACACGGAATTTATCCATTGATTCTGTTCTCTATTAAAAATTCACATACGCTGCAGGGGACCCCCCACAGCTTAGAAGCCATTTAGTTTGCGGTCTCGCGCCCACTCCTGCGGAGTGAAGGCCTTGATCGACAGCGCATGGATACGGTTGTCAGCAATATATTCCATCAGCGGCGCGTAGACGCTCTGCTGCTTTTTAACCCGGCTCATGCCATCGAACATCTCACCCACAGCAATAACCTGAAAGTGGCTGCCATCGCCAGAGACGTGGACTTCCTGGAGGGGGAGTGCGTTCATCAGCACGGTCTGAATTTCATGATTTTCCATGGGCTCAAATTTATCTGATAGTGAAAACAGCCCAACATCTTAGAGGAAAGTGGCGCGGTCTTAAACAAGCAAAAAGCCCCGACGAAAAGATTGCCGGGGCTTTCGGAATAGCTTCAACGCTAAGACACTGAAAAGGTTATGGGATCATATCAACAGGCAGGTTGTAAAGACCGATCAGCGTTTGCAGATTTTCGCTCTTCGCGATCAGCTGCGCTTCCCGCCCCTGACGGCGGATCAGTGCCACAAAATGCACTAACAGCGCCAGGCCCGCCGTGTCCACGCGCGTAGTCTGGCTGAGATCGATGATCGTCGCCCCCTCCGTCGCCCTGGCGCGTGCTTCCCAGAGCGGGACCAGCAGATCCTGGTCCAGCTCTCCGTGCAGCGCCAGCGTCTCGCCCTCGCGAGTCCAGCTCAGCTGCCCGGTCATTATTTTTTCTGATCCAGCGTGATCGGCTGAGCGGAGATCGCTTTCAACTGCGCAGTCAGCCCGTCGACGCCTTTGGTACGCAGCAGATCGCTCCACTCATTCTGTTTGGTGGTGATCATGCTGACCCCTTCGGCGATCATATCGTAAGCCTGCCAGTGGCCGGTCTGCGTATTTTTACGCCACTGGAAGTCCAGACGCACTGGCGGACGGCCATTCGGGTCGACGATGGTCACGCGGATAGGCACGATGGTGGCATCCCCCAGCGGCTGCTCTGGAGCAATCTGATAAGTCTGACCATGGTACATCGCCAGTGCCTGGCCGTAGGCCTGCTTCAGATATTCGCGGAAGGCGGCAAAGTAGGCTTCACGCTGCGCCGGGGTCGCTTCTTTGTAGTAGCGGCCCAGCACCAGCGCGCCGGCATATTTCACCTGCACATACGGCAGCAGCTCCTGGTCGACGATGTCGCGCAGATAGTTAGGGTTAGCTTTAATCTTCGGCTGTTCATTCTTCAGGCGATCGAAGGTTTTCTGCGCCGCTTCATTCATCAGCTTATACGGGTTGGACTGGTCTGCCGCCTGGGCGGCGGTCAGCGGGGCAATCACCAGCATGGCGACCATGAGTAAGCGTTTAAACATATCGTGTTTCTCCTGAAATTAATGCGTCGTGCCGGCTGCCGGCGTCGCGTCAGTATGGCCTTCTGCCGCGGCCTTATCATTACCAGAATTCTGATTGTCGCTGCCCTTGCTGTTATAAAGGAACTGACCAATCAGATCTTCCAGCACCATGGCGGACTTGGTGTCCTGGATCGTGCCGCCGTCTTTAAGGATAGCCGTCCCGAGGTCCGGGTCTTCAAAACCGACGTTCAGCGCCAGATACTGCTCGCCCAGCAGACCCGAGGTGCGGATCGCCAGCGAACTGGTATCCGGGATATGGTTGTAGCGCTCATCAATATCGAGCTCCACGCGTGGCAGATAGGTTTTCGGGTCGAGAGTGATGTCCGCTACCCGCCCCACAACCACACCGCCGATGCGTACCGGCGAACGCGCCTTCAGGCCGCCGATGTTATCGAAGGTCGCGTACAGGCGGTAAGTCGGCTCGGTACGTAGTGAGGTAACGTTCGCCGCCTTCAGGCAGACAAACAGCGCCGCCAGCAGCGCCACCAGTAAGAACACCCCTACCCAGATTTCATTTTTTTTCGTTTGCATGAACTCAATTCCCAAACATCAGCGCAGTCAGCACAAAATCCAGCCCCAGAACCGCCAGCGACGCATGCACCACGGTGCGCGTTGTCGCCCGGCTAATCCCGGCGGAAGTGGGGATAGCGTCATAACCGTTAAATAACGCAATCCAGGTTACCGTAATGGCGAATACCAGGCTCTTAATCAGGCAGTTCACCAGATCCATTCGCCAGTCGACGGCATTTTGCATCGCGGTCCAGAAAAAGCCACCATCAATACCCTTCCAGCTCACGCCTACCAGCGCACCGCCCCAGATCCCCACCGCCACGAAGATAATCGTCAGCAGCGGCAGCGAAATGACGCCAGCCCAGAAGCGGGGGGAAATCACGCGGCGCAGCGGGTCCACCGCCATCATCTCCATACTGGAGAGCTGTTCCGTGGCCCGCATCAGGCCAATCTCGGCGGTCAGCGCCGATCCGGCGCGGCCGGCAAACAACAGCGCAGCAACCACCGGTCCCAGCTCGCGCAGCAGCGACAGCGCCACCAGCATGCCAAGACTGGTCTCTGCGCTGTAGGTGGTTAAGACCAGATACCCCTGCAGGCCGAGCACCATACCGATAAACAAGCCCGATACAATGATAATCAGCATCGACAGAACGCCAACGTTATAGAGCTGACGAACCAGCAGCGGCGCGTGCTTGCGAAACTCTGGTTTGCCCACAATGGCGTTGAAAAGCATTAATCCGGCGCGTCCAAACGTCGCGGTGGTTTTAATCCCGCGATGCCCTAGCGCGGCCAGCGCATTAAACAGCATGAGTCGCTCAACTCCCTATGCCTAATAAATCATGGTGATAGTCGCCAGCCGGATAACGGAACGGCACCGGGCCGTCGGCAATACCATCAATGAACTGACGAACCCGAGCGTCGGCATTTTCCCGCAGCGACTGGGCGCTACCGTGGGCGACAATCTTTTTATCCGCCACGATATACGCGTAGTCTGCGATGCTAAGCACCTCAGGCACATCGTGCGAAACCACGATGCAAGTGACACCCAACGTGTTGTTGAGTTCAGAAATCAACTTCACCAGCACGCCCATGGTGATGGGATCCTGCCCGACAAACGGTTCGTCGAACATAATCAGGTCCGGCTCCAGCGCAATGGCTCTCGCCAGGGCGGCGCGGCGCGCCATCCCGCCGGAAAGCTCGGAGGGCATTAACTTCGCCGCACCTCGCAACCCCACCGCCTCCAGCTTCATCATCACCGTCGTATGCAACAGCGCAGGCGGCAGCTGCGTATGCTCGCGCAGCGGATAGGCAACGTTATCAAATACATTGAGATCGGTGAACAGCGCGCCGGACTGGAACAACATGCTCATCCGCTTACGCACCGTGTAAAGACGCGAACGCGTCATCTGTGGTACGTTCTCGCCATCAAACAGGATCTCTCCCCTGTCCGGCGGGATCTGCCCACCGATCAGGCGTAACAGGGTTGTCTTGCCGATCCCCGAAGGTCCCATGATCGCAGTAATCTTACCGCGCGGTACCGACAGCGAGATGTCGTCAAAGATCACACGATCGCCGCGAGAAAAGCGGATACCGCGCACTTCAACTAAATTCGCCTGAGTTTGGCTCATAAAATCATCCTTACTAAACACCTGACGGGCAAGCATGGCCCTTTCTTGCGCCACAATCACAACATTTTTACAGAATCTTACCTGCACAGGTTAGCGAAAGCTGGCATTTGTTTTACTTTTGGCACACATAAAGTCAAAATTAAGAATTCGTTACGCTGCGTAGGGATAACCCAGCGAGGCGACGATTATACCTGAAGAAAGGACTTTAGATGCTCTTAGCGACGGCTCTGTTAATTATTGGTTTACTGCTGGTTGTCTACAGCGCCGATCGTCTGGTCTATGCCGCTTCCATCCTGTGTCGTATGTTGGGGATCCCGCCGCTGATCATCGGTATGACGGTGGTGAGTATCGGCACCAGCCTGCCCGAGATCATGGTTTCCACCACGGCCTCGCTGCATGGGCAGATCGATCTGGCGGTCGGCACCGCGCTCGGCTCCAACATTACCAATATTCTTCTGATCCTCGGTCTCGCCGCCTTACTCAGGCCATTTACCGTGCATTCTGATATTCTGCGCCGCGAATTACCGCTAATGTTGCTGGTCAGCGTGCTGGCCGGGCTGGTGCTCTACGATGGACAGTTGTCCCGTCTCGACGGGCTGTTTTTACTGGCGCTGGCGCTTCTGTGGCTGTTGTTTACCATCAAGATTGCCCGTCTGGCGGAGCGCCAGGGCAGCGATAGTCTGACCCGCGAACAGCTGGCGGAGCTGCCGCGAGAAGGATCGCTGCCGGTCGCTCTGCTCTGGTTAGGGGTGGCGATGATTGTCATGCCGATGGCTACCCGTATGGTGGTGGATAACACCACGGTATTGGCAAACTTTTTTGCCATTAGCGAGCTGACCGTCGGTCTGACGGTGGTGGCGATAGGCACCAGCCTGCCAGAGCTGGCCACCGCTATCGCCGGGGCGCGGAAAGGGGAAGATGACATTGCTATCGGCAATATCATCGGCGCCAATATCCTCAATATTGCGCTGGTGCTGGGTTTACCGGCGCTGATCGCGCCGGGGAGCTTTGCGAGCGAAGCCTTTACTCGCGATTATGGCGTGATGCTGCTGGTCAGCCTGATCTTCGCGGTGCTGTGCTGGCGCCGCCAGCAGCAGCCGGGACGACTGATTGGCGCACTGCTGGTCGGCGGCTTTGTGGTTTGGTTGGCGATGCTGTTCTGGACAGCGCCGCTCTTCGTTGAATGACTCGGGATAACATCATGTCGCAAATAGATTTGCCCACGGATTTTGACTTTCAACAGGCAGGCCGTCAGGTGCTGGAAATTGAACGTGAAGGTCTGGCCCAGCTCGATCAATATATAAATGAAGACTTTACCCATGCTTGCGAAACGATTTTCCGCTGCGGCGGCAAAGTCGTGGTGATGGGGATGGGCAAATCCGGCCACATCGGCCGCAAAATGGCGGCGACGTTCGCCAGTACCGGCACCTCGGCTTTTTTTGTCCACCCCGGCGAAGCGGCGCACGGCGATTTAGGAATGGTCACTCCACAGGATGTGGTGATTGCGCTGTCGAATTCCGGCGAATCGAATGAAATTCTGGCGCTGATCCCGGTCCTGAAGCGCCAGCAGGTGAAGCTTATCTGCATCACCAGCCGGCCTGAGAGCAGCATGGCGCGCGCAGCGGATATCCATCTGTGCGTGAAAGTGCCCAAAGAGGCCTGCCCGTTAGGGCTGGCGCCCACCTCCAGCACCACCGCGGCGCTGGTGATGGGTGATGCCCTCGCCGTCGCTCTGCTGGAAGCCCGTGGCTTTACCGCCGAAGATTTCGCCCTGTCTCATCCTGGCGGCGCACTCGGTCGTAAGCTGTTGCTGCGCGTCAATGATATTATGCATACCGGTGATGAAATCCCGCACGTCGGCCTGCAGGCCACCCTGCGCGATGCGCTGCTGGAAATCACGCGTAAAAATTTAGGCATGACCGCCGTCTGCGATGACGATATGAACATCATCGGGATCTTCACCGATGGTGACCTGCGCCGGGTCTTTGATACCGGCGTCGATATGCGTAATGCCAGCATTGCCGATGTCATGACCCGGGGAGGGATCCGCATCCGTCCCGGCACCCTGGCGGTAGATGCGCTAAACCTGATGCAATCCCGTCATATCACCTGCGTGCTGGTTGCCGATGGCGACCACCTGCTAGGTGTGGTACATATGCACGATCTCCTGCGCGCGGGCGTAGTGTAAGTAAGGAAAAAATAATGAATAATGCTGATGCTCAGTTAGCGACATGCTATGGGCCGGTAAGCCAGGCGTTTCTCGATCGCGCGGCTAAGATCCGTCTACTGATCCTCGATGTTGACGGTGTATTATCCGACGGACTTATCTATATGGGTAATCACGGCGAGGAGCTGAAAGCGTTCAACGTCCGCGATGGCTATGGTATCCGCTGCGCGCTGACCTCCGGCATCGAAGTGGCGATTATTACCGGGCGAAAAGCTAAACTGGTAGAAGACCGCTGCCAGACGCTGGGCATTACGCATCTCTATCAAGGTCAGTCGGATAAGCTGTTGGCGTTTCGCGAATTAGTCAGCAAACTGGCGGTTCGTCCGGATGAAGTGGCGTATATCGGCGACGATCTGATCGACTGGCCGGTGATGGCGGAAGTGGGTTTAAGCGTCGCCGTCGCCGATGCGCATCCGCTGCTGCTGCCGCGGGCGAATTATGTCACGCGCATTAACGGCGGACGCGGCGCGGTACGCGAAGTCTGCGATTTGTTACTATTGGCGCAGGGCAAGTTGGATGAGGCCAAAGGGCAATCAATATGAGTAAAACCAGACGTTGGGTTATCATTTTACTGTCGCTGCTCGCGCTGATCCTCATCGGCCTGAATCTGGCGAATACGGACGACACGGCCCAGCCGGAGGTCAATCCCAACGACCCGACGTATAAAAGCGAACATACCGACACCGTCGTGTACAGCCCGGAAGGCGCCCTGAGCTATCGGCTGATTGCCGAGCATGTGGAATACTTTTCCGATCAGGAGGTTTCCTGGTTTACCAAGCCGGTGATGACCACTTTTGATACCAATAAGGTGCCAACCTGGTCAATCAGGGCAGATAAAGCGAAGCTGACGAATGACCGTATGCTCTATCTTTACGGGCACGTTGAGGTGAATGCGCTCGCGCCTGACTCTCAACTGCGCAAAATTACGACGGATAACGCCCAGATAAATCTGGTCACACAGGACGTTACCTCCGATGACATGGTGACGTTATACGGCACCACATTTAATTCCAGCGGCCTGAAAATGCGTGGAAACCTTCGCAGCAAAAATGCCGAGCTGATTGAAAAGGTGAGAACCTCTTATGAAATTCAGAACAAACAAACTCAGCCTTAAGATTGCGCTCGCCGGCGCTTTACTGGCCGCCAGCCTGCCGGCTTTGGCCAAGACGGGCGATACCGATCAGCCGATCCATATCGAGTCCGATCAGCAGTCGCTGGATATGCAGGGTAACGTCGTCACCTTCACCGGTAACGTGGTCGTCACCCAGGGGACGATCAAAATTAACGCAGATAAAGTGGTGGTCACCCGTCCGGGCAATGAGAAAGGCAAAGAGGTGATCGAAGGCTTCGGTAACCCGGCCACCTTCTTCCAGATGCAGGATAACGGCAAACCGGTAAAAGGCCGGGCGTCGAAAATGCGCTACGAGCTGCAGAATGATTACGTCGTGCTGACCGGCAACGCTTACCTTGAGCAGCTCGACAGCAATATCAAGGGCGATAAAATCACCTATCTGGTGAAAGAGCAAAAAATGCAGGCCTTCAGCGACAAAGGTCGACGCGTCACCACCGTTCTGGTGCCGTCCGAGCTGCAGGATAAAAGCGGCAACCAGCAAAAGAAGAGTAACTAATTCGTTATGGCAACCTTAACTGCGAAGAATCTCGCCAAAGCTTATAAAGGCCGCCGCGTGGTGGAAGATGTCAGTCTCACCGTTAACTCCGGAGAGATTGTCGGCTTGCTCGGCCCTAACGGCGCCGGTAAAACCACCACCTTCTACATGGTGGTCGGCATTGTGCCGCGCGATGCGGGCAATATTATTATCGATGACGAAGACATCAGCCTGCTGCCGCTGCACGCGCGCGCGCGCCGGGGCATCGGCTATCTGCCGCAGGAAGCCTCTATTTTTCGTCGTCTGAGCGTCTATGACAACCTGATGGCGGTCCTGCAGATCCGTGACGATTTAACCAGCGAACAGCGTGAAGATCGCGCCAAAGAGCTGATGGAAGAGTTTCATATTGAGCACCTGCGCGACAGCCTCGGTCAGGCGCTCTCCGGTGGTGAACGCCGCCGTGTCGAAATCGCTCGCGCGCTGGCGGCGAACCCGAAATTTATCCTTCTGGATGAACCGTTTGCCGGTGTTGACCCGATCTCCGTTATCGATATCAAACGCATTATTGAGCACCTGCGCGACAGCGGCCTCGGCGTGCTGATCACCGACCATAACGTCAGAGAGACCCTCGCCGTCTGCGAACGCGCGTATATTGTCAGTCAGGGACACCTTATTGCTCATGGCACACCGCAGCAGATCCTCGAAGATGAGCAGGTTAAGCGCGTGTATCTTGGGGAAGACTTCAGACTCTGATAGGGTAGAGGTTACAGACGTTTTAGCCGGAGATATTTACCCTGAACATGAAGCAAGGTTTGCAATTAAGGCTTAGCCAACAGCTTGCCATGACGCCGCAGCTGCAGCAGGCGATTCGTTTGCTGCAGTTGTCCACGTTAGAACTCCAGCAAGAGCTCCAGCAAGCGCTGGAAAGTAACCCATTGCTTGAGCAAACCGATCTTCACGAAGAGGTAGAAGCGAAAGAAGTGGAGGACCGCGAGTCCCTCGATACCGTCGATGCGCTTGAGCAAAAAGAGATGCCGGACGAGCTCCCTCTCGATGCCAGCTGGGATGAAATCTATACCGCCGGTACGCCGTCAGGCAACGGCGTGGACTATCAGGACGACGAGCTGCCCGTCTATCAAGGTGAGACCACCCAGACGCTTCAGGATTACCTGATGTGGCAGGTCGAGCTGACGCCCTTCACCGATACCGACCGCGCCATTGCCACCTCTATCGTCGACGCCGTCGACGATACGGGCTATCTCACCATTCAGATTGAAGACATCGTTGAGAGCATCGGCGATGACGAGATCGGCCTGGAAGAGGTGGAAGCCGTCCTGAAGCGCATCCAGCGCTTTGATCCGGTTGGCGTCGCGGCGAAAGATCTGCGCGACTGCCTGCTGATCCAGCTGTCGCAATTCGCCAAAGAGACGCCGTGGCTGGAAGAGGCCCGGTTGATTATCAGCGATCATCTCGATCTGCTGGCTAATCATGATTTCCGTACCCTGATGCGAGTAACGCGCCTGAAAGAAGAGGTGCTGAAAGAGGCGGTGAATCTGATCCAGTCACTGGATCCCCGCCCAGGGCAGTCCATTCATACCAGTGAACCAGAATATGTCATTCCGGACGTACTGGTCCGCAAGGTCAGCGGCCGCTGGACCGTGGAGCTCAACGCCGACAGCATTCCCCGGCTGAAAATTAATCAGCAGTATGCGGCGATGGGCAACAGCACCCGTAATGACGCCGACGGCCAGTTCATTCGCAGCAATCTGCAGGAAGCCCGCTGGCTGATTAAAAGTCTGGAAAGCCGCAACGATACGCTACTGCGCGTCAGCCGCTGCATCGTTGAACAGCAGCAGGCTTTTTTCGAACAGGGTGAAGAGTATATGAAGCCGATGGTGCTGGCCGATATCGCCCAGGCTGTCGAGATGCATGAATCCACCATTTCCCGTGTCACCACGCAAAAATATCTGCACAGTCCGCGCGGTATTTTTGAACTGAAGTATTTCTTCTCCAGCCATGTGAATACCGAAGGCGGCGGCGAAGCCTCGTCGACGGCCATTCGCGCGCTGGTGAAGAAGTTAATCGCCGCGGAAAACCCCGCGAAGCCGTTGAGCGACAGTAAGCTCACCTCCATGCTGTCCGAGCAGGGTATCATGGTCGCGCGCCGCACTGTCGCGAAGTACAGAGAGTCTTTATCCATTCCGCCGTCAAACCAGCGTAAACAACTGGTCTGACACAACCGATAAGGAAGACACTATGCAGCTCAACATTACAGGACACAACGTCGAGATCACCCCCGCGATGCGCGACTTCGTCACGGCGAAGTTCAGCAAACTGGAGCAATTTTTCGACCGGATCAATCAGGTCTATATTGTGTTAAAAGTAGAGAAAGTGACGCAAATTGCGGACGCGAATCTGCATGTCAACGGTGGCGAAATCCATGCCAGTGCGGAAGGGCAGGATATGTATGCAGCTGTCGATGGTCTTATCGACAAGCTGGCAAGGCAGTTAACGAAGCACAAAGATAAACTAAAACAACACTAATTGTCCGGGCCCCTCTGCGTCCGTCGTGGTTTAACATCGGCGGCGGGCGTGGGGGCGCTCAGGTGAAATTATGATGAACAACGATTCGGCTCTACAACTGAGCAACGTCCTGAACCAGGAATGTACCCGTAGCCAGGTTCACTGCCAGAGCAAGAAGCGTGCTCTGGAAATCATTAGCGAACTGGCCGCCAAACAGTTAAGTTTGCCGCCGCAGGTGGTGTTCGAAGCGATCCTCACCCGCGAAAAAATGGGCAGTACCGGGATTGGCAATGGTATCGCCATTCCTCACGGTAAACTGGAAGAGGATACGCTGCGTGCTGTCGGCGTTTTTGTCCAGCTGGAAACCCCCATCGCCTTCGACGCGATCGACAATCAGCCTGTCGACCTGCTGTTCGCGCTGCTGGTGCCAGCCGACCAGACAAAGACTCACCTGCATACGCTCTCCCTGGTGGCCAAACGGCTGGCGGACAAAGCGATTTGCCGTCGCCTGCGCGCGGCGCAGAGCGATGAAGAGTTGTATGAGATCATCACCGAAGCAGGAAGCAGCGATGACGCATAACGGCAGTCGCACCTTATCCTTTATCGTACTGAGGAGAAACGGTACATGGTACTGATGATCGTCAGCGGCCGCTCGGGCTCGGGGAAATCCGTCGCTCTGCGAGCGCTGGAAGATATGGGCTTTTACTGCGTGGATAACCTGCCGGTCGTGCTGCTGCCCGACCTGGCGCGGTCGCTGGCTGACCGCAATATCTCCGCGGCCGTCAGCATCGACGTGCGTAACATGCCAGAATCACCGGAAATCTTTGAACAGGCGATGCAGAACCTGCCAGAATGCTTTTCTCCGCAACTGCTGTTCCTTGATGCCGACCGTAATACCCTGATCCGCCGTTACAGCGATACGCGTCGCTTACACCCGCTCTCCAGCAAGAATCTGTCGCTCGAAAGCGCTATCGACGAAGAGAGCGATCTGCTGGAGCCGCTGCGCTCCCGTGCGGATCTGATCGTCGATACGTCCGAAATGTCGGTGCATGAACTGGCCGAAATGCTGCGTACTCGCCTGTTAGGTAAACGCGAGCGCGAACTGACGATGGTCTTCGAATCCTTCGGCTTCAAACATGGTATTCCGATCGATGCCGATTACGTCTTTGACGTGCGCTTTCTGCCAAACCCGCACTGGGATCCGAAGCTGCGTCCAATGACCGGTCTGGATAAACCGGTGGCCGCCTTCCTTGACCGGCACACCGAAGTGCACAACTTTATTTACCAGACCCGGAGCTATCTTGAGCTATGGTTACCGATGCTGGAGACCAACAATCGCAGCTATCTGACGGTGGCCATTGGCTGCACCGGCGGTAAACATCGTTCGGTTTATATTGCTGAACAACTGGCTGACTACTTCCGCTCCCGCGGCAAGAACGTACAGTCTCGTCATCGGACGCTGGAAAAACGTAAATCATGACCGTAAAGCAGACCGTTGAAATCACCAATAAGCTGGGCATGCACGCCCGCCCGGCGATGAAGCTGTTTGAGCTGATGCAGAATTTCGATGCCGAAGTACTGCTGCGCAACGATGAAGGCACGGAGGCAGAAGCAAACAGCGTGATTGCCCTGCTGATGCTGGACTCGGCGAAAGGGCGGCAGATAGAGGTGGAAGCCAGCGGTCCGCAGGAAGTTGAGGCACTCGCCGCGGTGATAGCCCTGTTTAATGCCGGATTTGATGAAGACTAAGCGTTACGCTTCCCGGCGACGGCCGACTGGCGACAGTGCCAGCCCCGGCGCCGGATTAACGCGCTAATACAGCTTATGCTCGCGCATAAACCCTTCTCCACCCAGCTGTCGCATCTGGCGTAAGATCCAGGCCTGGCGGCTGCGCACATAGCCCGAAGGCGCGTCGGCGCGATAGCGGATCGGATTTGGCAGCACCGCGGCCAGCAGAGCCGCTTCCCCCGGCGTCAGCTGGCTGGCAGGCTTATGAAAATAGCGCTGCGCGGCCGCTTCCACACCAAATATCCCATCACCAAACTCGGCGATATTCAGGTAGACGGTCAGGATCCGCTTTTTACTCCAGACGGTTTCTATACCGACAGTCAGCCCGGCTTCCAGTCCCTTACGCAACCAGCTGCGGCCATCCCATAAAAACAGGTTTTTCGCCGTCTGCTGCGACAGCGTTGACGCGCCGCGGATGCGGGTATCATGACGCTCATTGTGCGCCAGCGCTTTTTCTATCGCCGATACGTCGAACCCCCAGTGTTCCGGGAACTTCTGATCTTCGGCGGCAATCACCGCCAGCCCCATCCACGGAGAGATCTCATCCATGCCGACCCAATCAGAGTGCGCCAGATAGTGGACATCTCCGGACAGCCAGGCGCTCACCTGCCGTTCGAGCATCACCGCCGAAAACGGCACCGGCAGCACGCTAAACAGCGCGATCCCCCCGCCCCAGAAGACGGCGGCGATCAGCAGCAGACGCAGCGCCAGTCGTTTTAGCAGCGCAAAGGGCGCTACGCGGAGTCTCATGCGCTCAGCGCCAGCACGCGGGCGACCAGCTTTTCGATCCCGGTGGCGGCTTGCGCAATATTCTCTGCCAGCATATACGCCGGGGTGGTGACCACTTTGTTGTCTTCATCCACCACGATGTCGTCGACCGGGCAAGGCACGTGCTCCGCCCCCATCTCTTCGACCACATCGGCAGTATCGAGATCGGTCCCGATGGTTATCCGTAGCGGAAACGCAAAGATCTTCGGCAGCAGCGCCGGGGCAATGCACATGAAGCCCAGCGGTTTGCCGGCCTGATGCATCGCCAGCGCCAGGGCCTGCAGATCGCGGTCCACCTGACATTCGCTGCCCTCGGCGGCGAAGCTGCTTAAATTTTTAGCCGCGCCGAAGCCGCCGGGGACGATCAGCGCGTCCAGCGTCTCCGCACGCGCCTGCGTCAGCGGTAAGATGTCGCCGCGGGCAATTCGCGCCGCTTCCACCAGCACGTTGCGTTGATCCGTCAGCGGTTCCCTCGTCAGATGGTTGATGACGTCGCGCTGCGGTTTATCGGGTGCAAAGCACACCGCCTGCGCGCCGTTGCGCGCGATCGCCAGCAGGGTAATCACCGCTTCATGAATTTCACTGCCGTCGTACACGCCGCAGCCGCTCAGTACCACACCAATTTTTTTCATCGCTTTCGCTCCTCCATGCAACTCGCTGAAACCAGTCAAAAATGTCGATTTACTCGCTATGCTTCACATATTTTACTGATTCATGTAACAAATTAGTTAAGCTTTGCTATCTTAATGAGCGAGCAATCCACTTCTCAGGTTGCGCCACGTAACAACATCACTCAAATAACACTGGCTCAACCACCAGTTCCCTGGTGTTGGCGCAGTATTCGCGCACCCCGGTCTGTCCGGGGTCATTTTTTCCCGGCCTTCGCCACCCACGCCTTCAGTACCGCCACGTCGTTTTGCCACTCAGATTTCATCTCTTCAACCCATTCAGCGACATTATCAGACCAGGCAGGCAGATCCGGGGTCTGGATCTGCTGCCCCAGCTGCTGAATATGGCGCAGACCGATAGAACCGGCCGCCCCTTTGATCTTATGCCCCTCCTCGACGATCCCTTTTTGATCGCGGGCGGTGAGATTGGACTCGAGGACAGACATATAGCCCGGCATCATCTTCTCAAACACCGCGAGTCCATCGTTGATAAGCTTCGGTCCCACCAGTTCGATATATTGCTCCAGCATATCGGTATCCAGCACCGCGTCGGCTTTATGCACATCGGCCGCCGGCGCTTCCTGCGCTTCCTCTTCCGGCGAATCCCAGAATTTCTTGATCATGGCGGTGAGCGCTGGCACCGACAACGGCTTGCTCAGCACATCGTCCATCCCGGCATCAAGATACTCTTTCTTATTCTTCAGTACGTTGGCGGTCAGGGCTACCAGCGGCGGCAACTCATCCGCGGCAAAGTTCTGTTTTAGCTGACGAGAGATATCCAGCCCCGTCATATCGGGCAATTGAATATCCAGTAGCACCAGGTCGTACTCGCCAGGCTCGAACATCTCCAGCGCGGCTTTCCCGGTCATGGCGACATCCACACTGTTGCCCAGCTTTTCCAGCACCGAGCGCGCCACGATGACGTTGAGCTCAATGTCTTCCACCAACAGCACGTTGAGTGCAGGTAATGGCATGTCGTCTTCCGCCAACGTGTCTTCCACTTCTTCCGCAATGGCAGGCGCATGGACGGTGAGCGTAAAAGTCGCCCCTTTACCCGGCTGGCTGGTTACGCTGATATCGCCGCCCATATTGCGCGCCAGGCGACGCGATACGGCGAGGCCAATCCCGGTGCCGGTGGCTGGTTTGCCGCCGTGGCTGTCTTTGACCTGGTAATACATGGCGAATATTTTGTCTTGTTCCGCCTCAGGAATACCGATACCGGAGTCTTCCACTTCGAAGTGCAGGATATCGCCTTCGTCATAGCGCACGCGGACATTTACCCCGCCGCCCTGTGGGGTAAACTTCACGGCGTTGCTGATAAGATTCCACAGGATCTGGCGCAGACGCGTACCGTCAGTGATCACTTTATGCGGTAGCGGCAGGCTCGGCTCCAGCACAAAGCGCAGGCCTTTCTGCTGGGCCTGCAGACCCGAAAGGTTTTCAAGGTCGGCAAGGAAGCTGGTGAAGTCTACCGGCTGGTTATCGAGCTGAACCTTACGGCGCTCCATTTTATCCATGTCGATAATATCATTGAAGATATTTCCCAGCGTCACCGCCGAGACATGGATGGTCTTCAGGTATTTCTCCTGCTCGCTGGTCAGTTCGGTATCCAGCAAAATACGGCTCAGCCCGACGATCCCATTCAGCGGGGTACGCAGCTCATGGCTGATGGTCGAAATAAAGGTAGTTTTATCCCGGCTGGCGCGCTCGAGGGCATCCTGATAGCGTTTTCGTTCAGTGATATCGCGCCCGAAGCCCATCAGGCCGCGACGCTTACCGACGCGATCGTAGTACGGGACCTTGCGGATTTCGAAGCACGCTTTGCGGCCATCGGGATAGTCCAGCCACTGCTCATAGGTCAGCGATACATTGTGGCGGAACACCTTCTCGTCGGTTTCCAACACTTTTTCCGCGGCCTCTTCGCTATAGACGTCCTGCGGTTTGAGGTGGATCAGTTGTTTCTCACTTTTGCCGGTCAACAGCTCCATCGCCCGGTTACAGCCTGAAAACTCCTTATCCTCATTGCGGTAGAAAACCAGATCTGGCGAAGCGTCGAGGAAAGAGCGCAGAAAGGAGGATTGCTGTTCGAGCTGGATCTGCGTCTCTTCACGCTCTTTCATCTCGATCTTCAACTGCTCGAGAGTGGTCTCGCGCTCGGCTTCCGCCTTTTCACGTTCGCCAATCTCCTGATTCAACTGCGCGATGTTATCTTTCAGCTGCACGTTCAGCTTCAGATCGCGCTCTCGCATCTCCTCCAGCTTGTCCACCAGCCGCGAAAGACGCTGGCGGGACTCTTCGAGCTGCTCCACCACCACCGAGAGAAAGTAGACCGCCCAGGGGGTGATCAGCAGACCGAAGAAGATAGAGCGGATAACGTCGATACTTTCAACCTGGCCATGCAGCACCATGGTGACCGCCATCTGTACCACAATGGCCAGCACCACCAGCGCAAGAGCCAACAACATCGAAAAGCGGACCAGACCCAGCTTCATCATCAGGTCGACATAATACTGCGCCAGCATACGAATTTGCTTCATAGGGGATTCCTTCACGACAACTCCGCACAATAATACTCAATTCTGAGCAATGCGCTGTAAGTTGTGCAAAAAATGCGGGAAGGAGCCGATATGACGGCCGGTCGCCGAGGCGAACCAGCCGCTAAAAAGAGGCAGGGTCAGGAGAGTGGTTAGCGCTTGCTTAATGCCTCCCAGAGGCCCTTCAGGTAGGTCACGCCGAGGGCGCGGTCGTACAAGCCATAGCCCGGCCGTCCGGTCTCTCCCCAGATAAAGCGGCCATGATCCGGGCGAATATAGCCGTCGAACCCGTTGTCATACAGCGCTTGCATCACCTTATACATATCCAGCGAACCGTACTCTGATGGATGCGCGCACTCGTAAAAGTCTTTATCCTGCATCAGCTTAATATTGCGGACGTGGGCGAAATGGATCCGCTTGCGCCGGGTAAACTCTGCCAGGATAGCGTACACATCGTTATCCGGATCTTCGGCAATCGAGCCGGTGCAGAGCGTGATGCCGTTGGCGGGCGAGTCGACGGCCCGGCAGATCCAGTCCAGATCGTCGCGGTTTTTGACCACCCGCGGCAGGCCAAAAATCGAGTACGGCGGATCGTCCGGATGGATCGCCATTTTCACCCCGACCTCTTCACAGACCGGGATCACCGCCCGCAGAAAATAGACCAGGTTCTCCCGCAGCTTGTGGTCATCCACCGCGCTATATTTGGCAAACAGGGTCTGCACCTCCGCCAGCCGTTCCGGCTCCCAGCCCGGCAAGGCGAAGCCGTTTGAGTTCTCCAGTACCTCTTTCACTACGTCTTCCAGCCGCTTATCGATATCTTTCTTCTCAAAAGCCATCGTCAGCGAGCCATCCGGCAGGACGTAGTTCATATCCGTCTTCATCCAGTCGAAAACCGGCATGAAGTTATAACAGATAACTTTGACGCCGAAGCGGGCAAGGTGGCGAATGGTCTGCTGATAGTTGGCAATATAGCGGTCACGGGAAGGAAGGCCGATTTTAATGTCATCATGAATGTTGACGCTCTCTATCACCTCCATTTTCAGGCCCGCGGCATGGGCCTGGCTGACCAGACGCTCAATTTTATCGACTGGCCATACCTCACCCACCGCGACGTCATAGAGCGCGCCAACTACCCCCTCCACGCCGGGCACCTGTCGTATATGCTCTAATGAAACCTTGTCTTCCTCTGGCCCAAACCAGCGCATTGTCATCTGCATCGTTATCACCTGCTTCATAATTTAAATTTTTACCCTACTACCATACCAGCAATCATAATCGAATTGTCCTTCACTGTCGTGATAACGATCACATTCCTGCACCGGGCAAGCCCATCCCGGCGTATTCATATTTTTTTTTCAATTTATTTCAATAGATTAATAATAGCCTGGCTTTTTCTGACGACCTCTTCCAAATGTGATCCAGAGCTATTTATGATCAAATGCATACTTGTATGGTAATAAAAAGCAGCGACATTCGTTCGCAAAACAGACAATGGAAGGAAAAGAAATGAGAAGCGTCGTCGTCAAAGAGCCAGGCCAGCTGAATATTGAATCACGTCCGGTTCCCGTTCCGGGCAGCCATGAGGTACGGGTGAGAATCGCCTTTGCCGGGATCTGTGGTTCCGATGTGCATATCTATCAGGGCCACAACCCCTTCGCGAAATATCCCCGCGTTATTGGTCATGAATTCTTCGGCATTATCGATGCCGTCGGCGAGCAGGTCTCTCCGTCGCGTATCGGCGAACGCGTCGCGGTCGACCCCGTAGTCAGCTGCGGCCATTGTTATCCCTGCTCGGTAGGTCGGCCGAATGTTTGCGCGCAGCTCCAGGTCATCGGGGTGCACCGCGATGGGGGATTCAGCGACTATGCCTGCGTGCCAGCCAAGAATGCCTGGCGCATTCCGGAGGCCATCAGCGATCGTCAGGCGACAATGGTTGAGCCTTTTACTATTGCAGCAAATATTACCGCCCAACTGCAGCCCACGCCGCAGGATATCGCCCTGGTCTACGGCGCTGGCCCGATGGGCCTGACGGTGATCCAGGCGCTGAAGGGGGTGTATGGCGTTAAGCAGGTAATCGCCGTGGACCGCATTGCCGAGCGTCTACAGATGGCGCGGGACAACGGCGCCGATCTGACGCTCGATAACACCCATCAGCCGCTGGCGGATCAGCTGGCGCAGCGGCAGCTAGCCCCCACGCTGGTCATTGATGCCGCCTGCCACCCAGCCATTCTGCAGGAGGCAATCCTCCTCGCCTCCCCTGCCGCCCGTATCGGCATACTCGGTTTCTCCGGCGAGGCGTCCACGCTGACCCAGCAAAGCATCACCAGTAAAGAGATCGCCATTTTCTCCTCCCGACTGAACAGCGGGCGCTTTCCGCTGGTCATCGACTGGATGGAGAAAGGCCTTATTCATCCTGAGGCGTTAATAACCCACTGTATGCCGCTGGAGCAGGTGAAAGAGGCCATGGAGATTTTCGCCAACGATCGGAAGACCTGCTGCAAAGTGCTGCTGCAGCTAGGCTAAGCCGACATCATTTTTAAATAACGGCCGACGGATATCTGTACATCCGCCGCGCCTGATATAAATCATATAATGAGCATGGTGTTATCATGGGAAAAAATATTCGCTGGATTATCGTCCTGTTATTATTTTTAGTATATATGATAAATTATCTGGACCGGGTGGCATTATCCATTACGGTGCCGATGATTGAAAAGGACCTTGCACTTAACGCTGAACAATTTGGTATGATTTTCGGCAGCTTTTTCTTCGGCTACGCGGTCTTTAATTTTATTGGCGGCCTCGCCGTCGATAAATTTGGCGCCACATTGGTGATGGGTCTGGCGGTTGGGTTATGGTCGCTGTTTTGCGGCTTAACCGCGGTTGCCACCGGCTTTTATTCCATGCTGGTGCTGCGGGTGCTCTTCGGGATGGCAGAGGGCCCGATTTGCGCCTCAGCGAACAAGATGATTAACGGCTGGTTTCCTAAAAAGCAAGCGGCAACCGCAGTGGGGTTCCTCAGCGCCGGCTCTCCGCTGGGCGGCGCGGTCGCCGGTCCCATCGTCGGTTATCTGGCCCTGGCTTTCGGCTGGCGTCCCGCGTTTATGATTATTTTCGCCATCGGTATTGTGTGGATGGTCGTGTGGTTTTTTATTGCCGCTAACTCGCCTGACAAACATAAGCATGTCAGTCAGGAAGAGCTCATGCTCATTAATAAAATGAAGCATGAGGAGGACGCCCTGGAAACCGTAGAAAATCAAACTGCCCACTCATTGGGTTATTATCTCAAGCAGCCTATTATTCTGGTGACGGCATTTGCGTTCTTCTGCTACAACTATATTCTGTTTTTCTTTCTCAGCTGGTTCCCGTCCTATCTGGTCCAGCAGCACCATCTGGATATTAAACAGATGAGTCTCACCACTATGATCCCGTGGATTGTCGGCTTTGTTGGTCTGGCGCTGGGGGGTTATATATCCGATAAAATATTTAACCTGACTGGACGGCTGTTGCTGTCGCGCAAAATCGTGCTGGTGGTATGCCTGTTAATGGCCGCGCTCTGCGTGGGACTCGCCGGTACCGTTAGCAGCGTCGTTCCTGCCGTTCTGCTGATGTCGGTCTCCATCTTTTTCCTCTATGTGACCGGGGCGATCTACTGGGCGATTATTCAGGACGTGGTGCATAAATCCCGCGTCGGCGGCGCCAGCGGCTTTATCCATCTTATCGGCAGCGTCTCCGGCATCGTGGGGCCAATTGTTACGGGCTATATCGTGCAGTCTACCGGCAAATTCGACAGCGCCTTTATTCTCGCCGGCACCATCGCCGCGCTTGGCGCCCTTCTGGTACTGTTCGTGATTAAAACCCCACGTCTGACGATGAAAACCAGCCAGGCGTAGGTGACAGGAAAGCCATGCCCGGCGCAGCGATCTGGCCGGGCATCATCTGATATCACTTCACGGCCTGGGGGACGACCCAGCTGCGGCCCAGCGCCGATCCCTGAGCGCCCTGTTCATTCAGATAGCGATCCAGTTCAACCATTCCGGTCCAGCGATTTTCGCACCACAGCGGCGCCAGTAGTGTGGGTCGACGGGCGCTGGCCGATATCCGGTGATAGATCACCTCCGGCGGCGTATGGCGGATCATCTCCCCGGCGGTAACGGTATACGCCTCCAGCTCAATGCCATCGAGACGCCCGGCCTGCCACGCTTTGGCCATAATACTGCCTTTAACAATATGCAGCGGGTGCAGCTTGATGCCGTCCACGCCGGTCGCCACCACCCGCTCCAGCGTCTCCAGGCAATGCCCCTGAGTCTCCCCGGGCAGGCCGACGATCAGATGCGCGCAGACCTTCAGCCCGCGCTCTCGCGCCAGACGCGCGGTGCGCTGGTAGCATGCGAAATCATGCCCACGGTTAATCCGATGCAGGGTTTTATCATGGGCGGTTTGCAGTCCCAGCTCCAGCCATACCTCATACCCCTGCTCATGATACTCACTCAGCAGATCGAGGACCGCCTCCGGCACGCAGTCCGGACGGGTGCCGACGCAGAGGCCGACGATATTCGCCTGGCTGATGGCCTGACGATACATCGAGCGGAGCACCTGCACTTCAGCGAAGGTGCTGGTATAGGCCTGGAAATAGGCCAGATAGCGCTTTGCCCGGTTGACGAGCTGCGCCTGATGAGCGAGTTGTTCGGCGATGGAGCGATGCTGCTGCGCCTCATCGGCAAAGGAAGCCACATTACAGAAAGTGCAGCCGCCGCGGCCCAGCGTGCCGTCGCGGTTCGGGCAGCTAAAACCGCCGTGCAGCGTCAGCTTATGGACCTTTTCGCCATAGCGGCGCATAAGATCCCCACCAAACATATTGACTAATTTCTGTAACTGCATAATCTGATAGACCGGCCTCAACAAAGGGGGCCAAGCCTGCCACTTTTTGTCACCGACGGCGATGACCTGGATCAATCGTCAGCGCGGCGGCCACCCTCATTGCATAAACAATCATGATTACTGCAATTTCATTCACCTCTGCGGTGATGAGTTTTGCTTATATTTCACCTGCGGATAGCCCTAATCTTCTTCACGGCAAAAAACAGTATTAATATCCACCATGAAAATACATTGCAGTCAAATATGCTAACAGTGGAATATATTTCAGCGCATAACGGTAACGCAAAGCCGCGCGCACAGTGAGACAGATCACACTAGCCTTACCCTAAGCAGGCGTATCAAGAGCACAAAAAATGGCACTATTTATTTTTAAAACAATAAGTTAATACCTGTATAGCACATTTTTGTATTAATAAGATTGCCATTTGACGTAAGTGTGGATTCCCGATAAGTTGGGGATCCGCTGGAAGCTTTCTGGATGAGCACTCTGCTCATCATATTTATGCAGTAATTGAGATTCCCTCTTAACAGCAAGTCCTCAAACTTGTGTACCGATGCGAAAAGGATTTAAAGAGGGCGAATGCGAGGTGCAAACCCCGTCGCCATGCTCTTTCTGTGCCTGTGCGCAATCGGTATCGGAGGGTGTCCGTAGAGCCTGGGGAGGTTCACTGATATGTTGTACGACAAATCCCTTGAGAGGGATAACTGTGGTTTCGGCCTGATCGCCCACATAGAAGGCGAACCTAGCCACAAGGTAGTGCGAACCGCGATACACGCACTGGCCCGCATGCAGCACCGTGGCGCAATCCTTGCCGATGGTAAAACCGGCGACGGTTGCGGTCTGCTGCTGCAAAAACCCGATCGTTTCTTCCGCATCGTTGCTGAAGAGCGCGGCTGGCGTTTAGCCAAAAACTACGCCGTTGGGATGCTGTTCCTGAATAAAGATCCTGAGCTGGCTAAAGCGGCGCGCCGCATCGTTGAAGAAGAACTTCAGCTTGAGACCCTGTCGATTGTCGGCTGGCGCGATGTGCCGACCAACGAAGGCGTCCTCGGTGAAATCGCCCTCTCCTCGCTGCCCCGTATTGAGCAAATCTTTGTGAACGCCCCGGCTGGCTGGCGCCCGCGCGATATGGAGCGCCGTCTGTTCATTGCGCGTCGTCGCATTGAAAAACGCCTGCAGGAAGACAAAGATTTCTACGTTTGTAGCCTGTCCAACCTGGTCAACATCTATAAAGGTCTGTGTATGCCGGCAGATTTGCCGCGCTTCTACCTGGACCTCGCGGATCTGCGCCTGGAGTCGGCCATCTGTCTGTTCCACCAGCGCTTCTCCACCAACACCGTGCCGCGCTGGCCGCTGGCCCAGCCGTTCCGTTACCTGGCGCATAACGGTGAAATCAACACCATCACCGGCAACCGCCAGTGGGCCCGCGCCCGTACCTATAAGTTCCAGACCCCGCTGATCCCGGATCTGCACGACGCCGCGCCGTTCGTTAACGAAACCGGCTCTGACTCCAGTTCAATGGACAACATGCTGGAGCTGCTGCTGGCCGGCGGGATGGATATCGTGCGCGCCATGCGCCTGCTGGTGCCGCCAGCCTGGCAGAACAACCCGGATATGGATCCGGAGCTGCGTTCGTTCTTCGACTTTAACTCCATGCATATGGAGCCGTGGGATGGCCCGGCGGGCATCGTCATGTCCGATGGCCGCTACGCTGCCTGTAACCTCGATCGTAATGGCCTGCGCCCGGCGCGCTACGTCATTACCAAAGATAAGCTCATCACCTGCGCCTCTGAAGTCGGTATCTGGGACTACCAGCCGGACGAAGTGGTCGAGAAAGGCCGCGTGGGCCCGGGCGAGCTGATGGTTATCGATACCCGCGCCGGACGCATTCTGCACTCGGCAGAAACCGATGACGATCTGAAGAGCCGCCACCCGTACAAAGAGTGGATGGAGAAAAACGTTCGTCGCCTGGTGCCGTTCGAAGATCTGCCGGAAGAAGAAGTCGGCAGCCGCCAACTGGATGACGACACGCTCGCCAGCTACCAGAAACAGTTTAACTACAGCGCGGAAGAGCTGGACTCCGTCCTGCGCGTGCTCGGCGAAAATGGCCAGGAAGCGGTCGGTTCGATGGGCGATGACACGCCTTTCGCCGTGCTCTCCAGCCAGCCGCGCATTATCTACGATTACTTCCGTCAGCAGTTCGCCCAGGTGACTAACCCGCCTATCGATCCGCTGCGTGAAGCGCACGTCATGTCGCTGGCCACCAGCATCGGTCGCGAAATGAATGTCTTCTGCGAAGCGGAAGGCCAGGCCCATCGCCTGAGCTTCAAATCGCCGATCCTGCTGTACTCCGATTTCAAACAGCTGACGACGATGGAAGAAGAGCACTATCGTGCCGACGTCCTCGACATCACATTTAACCCGGCAGAGACCTCCCTCGGCGAGACGGTGAAAGCCCTGTGTGACAAAGCAGAGCAAATGGTGCGCGAGGGTACCGTGCTGCTGGTGCTGTCCGACCGCAACATCGCCAAAGACCGCCTGCCGGTACCGGCGCCGATGGCCGTTGGCGCGATCCAGACCCGTCTGGTCGATAAAAGTCTGCGCTGCGATGCCAACATCATCGTTGAAACCGCCAGCGCCCGCGATCCGCATCACTTTGCGGTCCTGCTTGGCTTCGGCGCGACAGCTATCTATCCGTACCTCGCCTATGAAACCCTGGCGAAGCTGGTCGACAGCAAAGCTATCGATAAAGCCTACCGTGCGGTGATGCTGAACTATCGCAACGGTATCAACAAAGGTCTGTACAAGATCATGTCGAAGATGGGGATCTCCACCATCGCGTCCTACCGCTGCTCGAAGCTGTTCGAAGCCGTCGGTCTGCATCGCGAGGTTTCCGATCTCTGCTTCCAGGGCGTGGTCAGCCGCATCGGCGGCGCCGGCTTCGACGATTTCCAGCAGGATCTGCTGAATCTGTCGAAACGCGCCTGGCTGGCACGTAAGCCACTGGCTCAGGGCGGCCTGCTGAAGTTCGTGCACGGCGGCGAATATCACGCCTACAACCCGGACGTGGTTCAGACCCTGCAGAAGGCCGTGCAGAGCGGCGAATACAGCGACTATCAACAATACGCGAAGCTGGTTAACGAACGTCCGGCGGCCACGCTGCGCGATCTGCTGGCGCTCAATCCAGGCGAAGACGCTATCAGTATCGACGACGTAGAACCGGCGAAAGAGCTGTTCAAGCGCTTCGATACCGCGGCGATGTCGATCGGCGCCCTGAGCCCGGAAGCGCACGAATCGCTGGCGGAAGCGATGAACAGCATCGGCGGTTTCTCTAACTCCGGTGAAGGCGGTGAAGACCCGGCGCGCTACGGCACCAATAAAGTGTCGCGCATCAAGCAGGTCGCGTCCGGCCGCTTCGGCGTCACGCCAGCCTATCTGGTCAATGCCGACGTCATCCAGATCAAAGTCGCCCAGGGGGCGAAACCGGGTGAAGGTGGCCAGCTGCCAGGCGATAAAGTTACCCCGTATATCGCCAAACTGCGCTATTCCGTACCGGGCGTGACGCTGATCTCCCCGCCGCCGCACCACGATATCTACTCTATCGAGGATTTGGCACAGCTGATTTTCGACCTCAAGCAGGTCAACCCGAAAGCGATGATTTCGGTCAAACTGGTTTCTGAACCGGGTGTTGGCACCATCGCCACCGGCGTGGCCAAAGCCTATGCCGACCTGATCACCATCGCCGGCTACGACGGCGGCACCGGGGCGAGCCCGCTCTCTTCGGTGAAATATGCCGGCTGTCCGTGGGAGCTTGGCCTGGTGGAAACCCAGCAGGCGCTGGTTGCTAACGGTCTGCGTCATAAGATCCGTCTGCAGGTGGATGGCGGCCTGAAAACCGGCCTCGATATCATCAAAGCGGCGATCCTCGGCGCAGAGAGCTTCGGTTTCGGTACCGGCCCGATGGTCGCGCTGGGCTGTAAATACCTGCGTATTTGCCACCTGAACAACTGCGCGACCGGCGTGGCGACTCAGGATGACAAACTGCGTAAGAACCACTATCACGGTCTGCCGTTCAAAGTGACCAACTACTTTGAATTTATCGCCCGTGAGACCCGCGAGCTGATGGCCCAGCTGGGCGTCAAGCGTCTGGTGGATCTGATTGGCCGCACCGATCTGCTCAAAGAGCTGGATGGGTTTACTGCCAAACAGCAGAAACTGGATCTGGGTAAACTGCTGGAGACCGCAGAGCCGCATCCGGGCAAAGCGCTGTACTGCACCGAGAACAACCCACCGTTCGATAACGGTGTACTCAACGCGCAGCTGCTGCAGCAGGCGAAACCGTACGTGGATGAAAAGCAGAGCAAAACGTTCTGGTTCGATATCCGCAATACCGACCGCTCCGTGGGGGCCTCGCTGTCCGGGTATATTGCCCAGACCCATGGTGACCAGGGACTGGCCGGGGATCCGATCGTCGCCCACTTTAGCGGCACCGCAGGCCAGAGCTTCGGCGTGTGGAACGCCGGTGGCGTAGAGCTGCATCTGACCGGCGATGCCAACGACTATGTCGGGAAAGGCATGGCGGGCGGTCTGCTGGCCATTCGTCCTCCGGTCGGCTCTGCGTTCCGCAGCCATGAAGCCAGCATTATCGGCAACACCTGCCTGTACGGCGCGACCGGTGGTCGTCTGTACGCCGCAGGCCGCGCAGGCGAGCGTTTCGCCGTGCGTAACTCCGGCGCCATTACCGTGGTGGAAGGCATCGGTGACAACGGCTGTGAATATATGACCGGCGGCATCGTCTGCGTGCTCGGTAAAACCGGCGTCAACTTTGGCGCAGGGATGACCGGCGGCTTTGCTTATGTCCTGGATGAAGATGGCGACTTCCGTAAACGCGTGAACCCGGAACTGGTGGAAGTGCTGGACGTTGATTCTCTGGCTATCCATGAAGAGCACCTGCGCGGTTTAATCACCGAACACGTGCAGCTTACCGGTTCGCAACGTGGCGAAGAGATCCTCGCCAACTGGCCGGCCTTCTCCGCGAAGTTTGCGCTGGTTAAACCGAAGTCCAGCGATGTTAAAGCACTGTTGGGTCACCGTAGTCGTTCCGCAGCTGAGCTGCGGGTGCAGGCGCAGTAAGGGGTTAAGATGAGTCAGAACGTTTATCAATTTATCGACCTGCAGCGCGTTGATCCGCCAAAGAAACCGCTGAAGATCCGTAAAATTGAGTTTGTGGAAATTTACGAGCCGTTTTCAGAAGGCCAGGCCAAGGCGCAGGCAGATCGCTGCCTCTCCTGCGGCAACCCGTACTGCGAATGGAAATGCCCGGTGCATAACTACATCCCGAACTGGCTGAAGCTGGCCAACGAGGGGCGTATTTTTGAGGCGGCTGAGCTGTCGCATCAGACCAACACCCTGCCGGAAGTCTGCGGGCGCGTTTGCCCGCAGGACCGCCTGTGTGAAGGTTCCTGTACGCTGAACGATGAGTTCGGCGCGGTGACCATCGGCAACATCGAACGCTATATCAATGACAAAGCGTTTGAAATGGGCTGGCGTCCGGATCTCTCCGGCGTGAAGCCGACCGGTAAAACCGTCGCTATTATCGGTGCTGGCCCGGCGGGCCTCGCCTGTGCCGATGTGCTGACCCGCAACGGCGTCAAAGCGGTGGTGTTTGACCGCCATCCGGAAATCGGTGGCCTGCTGACCTTCGGTATCCCGGCGTTCAAGCTGGAAAAAGAGGTGATGACCCGCCGCCGTGAAATCTTCACCGGCATGGGCATTGAGTTCAAACTCAATACCGAAGTGGGCCGTGACGTGCAGCTCGACGACCTGCTGAAGGAGTACGATGCCGTGTTCCTCGGCGTCGGGACCTATCAGTCGATGCGCGGTGGACTGGACAACGAAGACGCCCCGGGCGTCTACGACGCGCTGCCGTTCCTGATCGCTAACACCAAGCAGATCATGGGCTTCGGTGAAACCGCTGATGAGCCCTACGTCAGCATGGAAGGCAAACGCGTGGTCGTGCTCGGCGGTGGCGACACCGCGATGGACTGCGTGCGGACCTCCATTCGTCAGAATGCGGCGCACGTGATCTGTGCCTATCGTCGTGACGAAGAGAACATGCCGGGTTCAAAACGCGAAGTGAAAAACGCGCGTGAAGAAGGCGTGGAGTTCCAGTTCAACGTCCAGCCGCTGGGTGTGGAAGTGAATGCCAATGGCAAAGTGTGCGGCGTGAAGATGGCACGCACCGAGATGGGCCAGCCGGACGCGAAAGGCCGCCGTCGCGCGGAGATCGTCGCCGGTTCTGAACACGTGGTGCCGGCTGATGCGGTGGTAATGGCCTTTGGCTTCCGTCCGCACAGCATGGAGTGGCTGGCGAAGCACAGCGTCGAGCTGGACTCTCAGGGCCGCATCATCGCGCCGGAAGGCAGCGACAACGCGTTCCAGACCAGCAACCCGAAAATCTTCGCCGGTGGCGATATCGTTCGCGGTTCCGACCTGGTGGTCACTGCGATTGCCGAAGGCCGTAAAGCGGCGGACGGGATCCTGAACTACCTTGAAGTCTGATTAGACTCTGAGCCTCAGCGCATAAAAGCCCGATGGTTAACGCCATCGGGCTTTTTTATTGCTCATTCGCCGGGCAAACCGCCGCTTTCAGCGCCGAATTATACCAGCCGCAGATATGCTCTAAGCGGGTGATCGCCGATCCGACGGTTACCGCCCACGCACCGCAACGCATCGCCTCAGCCGCCTGCGCAGGCGTATTGTAGCGCCCCTCAGCGATGACTCTGCATCCCGCGGCGCTCAGGCTTTTCACCAGCGCCAGGTCCGGTTCGTCCGGTGTCTCCTCTGCGGTATAGCCTGAGAGGGTGGTGCCAACCATATCGAAACCCAATTGCCAGCATTCCAGGGCATCGTCGAGAGAGGAACAATCTGCCATCGCGTTTTTCCCCTGGCGGTGAATGGCCGCCAACAACGATGCGACAGAGGCCGGACGCTGACGCCGCGTGCCGTCAACCGCAATGATATCGGCCCCCGCCTGCGCCAGGGCATTCACATCCTCAAGCCACGGCGTAATACGCACCGGACTATCATGCAGATCGCGCTTAATCAGCGCGATAATGGGCACCGTCACTAACGGACGAACGGCATGCAGGTTGGCCAGACCTTCTATGCGCAGCGCCACCGCCCCCGCCTGCTCTGCCGCCAGCGCCATCGCCGCGACGATGGTGGGGTTATCCAGCGGGCTGCCCGGTACCGGCTGACAGGAGACAATTAACCCGCCGTCATGGCGAATACGCCGATCCAGTTGTGCAAGTAAAGACATGACTGCTCCCTGAAAGATAAGTGTGGCAATAACAGTATCAGCCGCAGGACGCGTGATGTGTGGCGGGGTTAACAAAGCAGGCAGGCAAAAAAAACAGGCCCCGGAGGGCCTGTCAGGCGTTACTTCACAACGCGGAGCGCCGGGCGACCACCGCGCGGCGGCGGCGTGTCGTCAGGATCGTCGTCGTGATTATCCGGCTTATCGCCATCAATCACCGACATCACCGTTTCGCTTTCGCTCTCAGGCGCGACGTCATCATCGTTGAGGCTGCTGACATCTTCGTCATAGGCCGCCTCAGGTTCGAACATCGTGCCAGCGCCGTTCTCACGGGCATAGATGGCGAGTACCGCAGCCAGCGGGACGGAAACGTTACGCGGAACGCCGCCAAAGCGCGCGTTAAAACGCACCTCGTCATTCGCCAGCTCCAGATTGCCGACCGCACGCGGGGCAATATTGAGAACGATTTGACCGTCGCGCGCGTACTCCATCGGTACGAGCACGCCCGGCAGAGTGACATCCACTACCAGGTGCGGCGTCAGCTGGTTATCCAGCAGCCACTCATAAAACGCCCGCAATAAATACGGACGACGCGGCGTCAGCTGTGATACATCCATTATTTAGCCCCGACCGAGGCGCATTTCACGCTCGGCTTCAGTTAAAGAAGCGAGGAAGGAATCACGCTCAAATACGCGAGTCATGTAGCCTTTGAGCTCTTTCGCGCCTGCGCCAACCAGTTCCACACCGAGAACCGGCAGACGCCACAGCAGCGGCGCCAGGTAGCAATCTACCAGGCTGAACTCGTCGCTCAGGAAGTAAGGTTTCTGGGTGAAGACCGGCGCGATAGCCAGCAGTTCTTCACGCAGCTGCTTACGCGCAGCATCAGCTTGTGCTGCGGTACCGCTCTGGATGGTATTCATCAGCGAATACCAGTCCTTCTCGATACGTTGCATATACAGGCGGCTTTCTCCACGCGCCACCGGATAAACCGGCATTAACGGCGGATGCGGGAAACGCTCATCCAGATACTCCATAATGATGCGAGATTCCCACAGAGTGAGCTCACGATCCACCAGCGTCGGTACGCTTTGATTCGGGTTGAGGTCAATCAGATCCTGAGGTGGGTTGTCCTTCTCCACGTGCTCTATCTCAAAACTGACACCCTTCTCAGCCAGCACAATGCGGACCTGATGGCTATAGATGTCAGTAGGACCAGAAAACAGCGTCATTACCGAACGTTTGTTGGCAGCGACAGCCATGAAAACCTCCAGGTATATTCAGAATTTTGTACTGCTGCCAGTCACTCATGACCGGCCAGATGTAAAAACCCCAGTAGCGTGATGTCACCTTCGTTCACGAATAAAACAAAAAATGAACAATCACCAGCATTTGGGCAGAAAATTGGATGATAGTTTACCAGATTTTGAAGACGTTGTGGTGAGGGGATTCTGGAAATGCTGAAAAAGTGGCGAAAAGCGGCGGCATGATTGTGGATAACAGCCGTTTTATCCATAAAAAAACCCGCCGGAGCGGGTTTTTTCGCAAATTGTTCTGCGTGAGCAGAAAACAATTAACGTTTGGAGAACTGCGGACGACGACGTGCTTTACGCAGGCCGACTTTCTTACGTTCAACCTGACGAGCATCACGAGTAACGAAGCCTGCTTTACGCAGTTCGCCACGCAGAGACTCATCGTACTCCATCAGAGCGCGGGTGATACCGTGACGGATCGCACCAGCCTGACCAGAGATACCACCACCTTTAACAGTGATGTACAGATCCAGTTTCTCAACCATGTCGACCAGTTCCAGCGGCTGGCGAACTACCATGCGGGCAGTTTCGCGACCGAAGTACTGTTCCAGAGAACGCTGGTTGATAACGATTTTGCCGTTGCCCGGTTTGATGAAAACGCGAGCTGCGGAACTTTTGCGGCGACCAGTGCCGTAGTATTGATTTTCAGCCATTGCCTATAATCCCGATTAGATGTCAAGAACTTGCGGTTGCTGTGCCGCGTGGTTGTGCTCGTTACCCGCGTAAACTTTCAGTTTACGGTACATAGCACGACCCAGCGGGCCTTTTGGCAGCATGCCTTTAACCGCGATTTCAATCACACGCTCAGGACGGCGGGCAATCATCTCTTCAAAGGTCGCTTCTTTGATACCACCGATGTGGCCGGTGTGGTGGTAGTACATTTTGTCTTCGCGCTTGTTGCCGGTTACAGCAACTTTTTCTGCGTTCAGAACGATGATGTAATCACCGGTATCAACGTGCGGAGTGTATTCCGCTTTATGCTTACCGCGCAGGCGACGAGCCAGTTCAGTAGCCAGACGGCCCAGAGTTTTACCGGTCGCGTCAACAACATACCAGTCGCGTTTTACGGTTTCTGGTTTAGCTGTAAAAGTTTTCATTAAAAGCTTACCCAAATAATAAGTTACACGTTGGTGAACACCCAAACGTTTAGTCAGTTGAGGTTCACACGACATTGTCCAGCAAACCTACCCCTTCGAATAGCCTATGCCGGCACATAGAAAGTTTCGGGAAAAAAACCTTCTTGTAACGTGGGGTCGCAAGATTATAGAGAAGTCGGGGTCAAAGATCGACCCCTTTATGAGATTTTTCAGGCAGGTCCCGGGGCGGCCTTCCGGCCCTGAATCTGCCGGGAAAAAGTGCCCTGTCAGGGCATGTGCGGACGCTTGAGGTACTCTTCGCTCTGCATTTCCTGCAGACGCGACAGACAGCGCTGAAACTCAAACTTCAGCCGCTCACCCTGATAAATGTCGTACAGCGGCACCGCGGCGCTGACCACCAGCTTCACGTGGCGCTCATAGAACTCATCCACCAGAGCGATAAAGCGCCGCGCTTCGCTCTCCAGCTGCGCGGTCATCACCGGCACGTCGAGCAGCATCACGGTGTGGAACAGACGGGAGAGAGCAATATAGTCATGCTGGCTACGGGCATCCACACACAGCGTGGCGAACGACGCCGCCAGCGTCTGGTTTTCGACGCCAAGCGTGGGCAGCTCGCGGTGGTTGATCTCCAGCGTCGGGCCGACAGCCGCGCGCGGCGCCCCGGCTAGCGCCAGCCACAGTTTATCCATCTGTTCGCGAGTTTCACTGTTCAGCGGCGACAGCCACAGGTGCGCCTGCGTCAGCGTACGCAGACGATAATCGATGCCGGCATCGACGTTCATAATATCGCAATGCTGCTTGATGGCGTCGATAGCAGGCAGAAAACGAGCGCGCTGCAGGCCATTGCGATAGAGCTCATCCGGCGGAATATTGGAGGTGGCGACCAGGGTGATGCCACGGGCAAACAGGGCTTTCATCAACCCGCCCAACAGCATGGCATCGGTAATATCGGAGACGAAAAACTCGTCGAAACAGAGCACATCGGTTTCCGCTTTAAAGCGGTCGGCGACAATCTCCAGCGGGTCGCTATGTCCCTGCAGGGTGGTCAGCTCTTCGTGCACGCGCAGCATAAAGCGATGAAAATGCAGGCGCTGCTTACGCTCGCCTGGCAGGCTCTGGTAAAACAGGTCCATCAGCCAGGTTTTTCCCCGCCCCACGCCGCCCCACATATACAGGCCGCGGACAGGTGCCGCCTCGGCAGCCGGTTCGCGCTTACCCAGCAGTTTGCCGAATTTCGCGCGCAAACCGCCGCCTGACGCGACGGGCGCGGGCTGAGTCTGCAGTTCCTGGTAAATGGTATCAAGGCGGCTCACCGCTTCTTGCTGGACGTCGTCGGGTTGATGGCTGCCCTCTTTCAGGGCTAAAAGGTAACGCGATGTTGGAGACAGGCTTTGCATGATCTAATTGTTATTCCTTGAAAACCGTAATGCCGAAGCTCACGATTGACGAAAAAAAGGCCGTTCTACACTACGCGATGATACGCCAGGATTCCACTTCTGTGGAATTAGCGGTTATAGTGGCACTATCGGGCGCAGGCGGAGAGCCTAACAGCCACCCTACGGAACCACAAAACAACGGGAGATGTTCATGACCTGGGAATACGCGCTAATTGGATTAGTCGTCGGTATCATTATTGGTGCCGTCGCCATGCGTTTCGGCAACCGCAAACTGCGCCAGCAGCAGGCGCTGCAGTTCGAACTGGAAAAAAATAAAGCCGAGCTTGAAGAATACCGTGAAGAGCTGGTCAGCCACTTCGCGCGCAGCGCCGAACTGCTGGATAACATGGCGCACGACTATCGTCAGCTGTATCAGCATATGGCGAAAAGCTCTAACAACCTGCTGCCGGACTCTATGGCAGACGCCAACCCGTTCCGCAACCGCCTGGAAGAGTCAGAAGCCAGCAACGATCAGGCCCCTGTCCAGATGCCGCGCGACTATTCTGAAGGCGCATCCGGTTTACTGCGCGGTGGCGCAAAACGCGATTAACTGATCGCGTCTGATAAAATATCTCCGGGCGCGCCCACCGCGCCCGCTCCTTCCCCCACTTCCCGGCTACAATTTAAACCAGTACCCACATTGTTACCTGTGCAAAAATTCAATAACATCAGGTTATTCAGGACGTTTTTCCATACACCTCAGGTTACGAGAGCCAGCATCTAATGAAGAAACAGACTTTGCTGTTGAGTGCGTTAGCGTTAAGCATTGGGTTATCGTTGTCGGCCCTGCCTCCGGCAGCAGCATCCTTACCGACTCAGGTGCCCGGCCAGGGCGCGTTACCGAGCCTGGCGCCGATGCTGGAAAAGGTCCTGCCAGCGGTGGTCAGCGTGCAGGTGGAAGGCACCGCCTCGCCGACGCTCAATATGCCGGAAGAGCTGAAGAAATATTTTGGTGATAACGCCCCGCAGGAGCAGGCGCAGCCGTTTGAAGGGCTCGGCTCCGGTGTCATCATCGACGCAGCGAAGGGCTACGTGCTAACCAATAACCACGTCATCAATCAGGCGCAGAAGATCAGCGTCCAGCTGAACGATGGCCGTGAGTTTGATGCCAAACTGGTCGGCAGCGATGAACAGAGCGACATTGCGCTGCTGCAACTGGTTAAGCCGGCGAACCTGACGCAAATCGCCATTGCTGACTCCGATAAACTCCGCGTCGGCGACTTCGCTGTCGCCGTCGGCAACCCGTTCGGCCTTGGCCAGACTGCCACCTCCGGCATTATCTCAGCCCTTGGCCGCAGCGGCCTGAATCTTGAAGGGCTGGAGAATTTCATCCAGACCGATGCCTCGATTAACCGCGGCAACTCTGGCGGCGCGCTGCTGAACCTCAATGGCGAGCTTATCGGGATCAACACCGCGATCCTGGCGCCGGGCGGCGGCAGCATCGGCATCGGCTTTGCCATTCCAAGCAACATGGCGAAAACCCTCGCCGACCAGCTCATTCAGTTTGGCGAAATCAAACGCGGCCTGCTGGGCATTAAAGGCATGGAAATGAGCGCCGATATCGCCAAGGCGATGAATCTCGACGTTCAGCGCGGCGCCTTCGTCAGTGAAGTGTTACCAAACTCCGGTTCCGCCAAAGCAGGGATCAAATCCGGCGACGTCATTGTCAGTCTGAACGGCAAGCCGCTGAACAGTTTTGCCGAACTGCGCTCGCGTATCGCCACCACCGAACCGGGGACCAAGGTCAAACTTGGCCTGCTGCGCGATGGAAAACCGGTCGATGTCGAAGTGACGCTGGATAAGAGCACCTCCTCCACCGCCAGCGCCGAGCTGATTATCCCAGCCCTGCAGGGAGCCTCATTCAGCGATGGTCAGATGAAGGACGGTACCAAAGGCGTGGTGATCGATAATGTCGATAAAGGCAGCGCCGCCGCCCAGGTCGGCCTGCATAAGGATGACATTATCATTGGCCTTAACCGGGAACGTATTCACTCGATTGCCGAACTGCGCAAAGTGCTTGAAGGCAAACCGCCGGTCATCGCCCTGAACGTGATCCGCGGCAACGAAAGCATTTATCTGCTGCTGCGCTGATTGTCTTCCCGGACATCGCCGCCATGTGCGATGTCCGGACAACTCATGCTATGCTGCGTCTGACCATTCATTAACGATACTTGCATCATGCCTGGAAAGTTATTACGTTCGATACTTATCGGTTTGATTGTCGGGGGCCTGCTGCTGGCCCTGATGCCATCGCTGCGCCAGTGGCAACTGACGCCGACCACCCAAAACGATACGGCAGACGACTCCCCTGTGAGCTATAACGCCGCCGTACGCCGCGCGGCGCCCGCCGTGGTGAACGTCTATAACCGCGCCCTGAACAGCACCAGCCATAATCAGCTGACGCTTGGCTCCGGGGTGATCATGGACCAGCGCGGCTATATCCTGACCAACAAACACGTTATCAACGATGCCGATCAGATCATTGTCGCGCTGCAGGACGGCCGCGTCTTCGAAGCGCTGCTGGTCGGCTCCGACACCCTGACTGACCTCGCCGTGCTGAAGATCAACGCCACCGGCGGGCTGCCGGTGATCCCGATCAACCCGAAACGCACGCCGCATATTGGCGATGTCGTCCTGGCGATTGGCAACCCCTATAACCTGGGGCAGACCATCACTCAGGGGATCATCAGCGCCACAGGGCGCATTGGCCTCAACCCGACCGGCCGCCAGAACTTCCTGCAGACTGACGCCTCGATTAACCACGGTAACTCGGGTGGGGCGCTGGTGAACTCCCTCGGCGAGCTGATGGGGATTAACACCCTTTCCTTTGACAAGAGCAATGACGGCGAAACGCCGGAAGGCATTGGCTTTGCGATCCCGTTCCAGTTAGCGACCAAAATTATGGATAAGCTGATCCGGGATGGCCGGGTGATCCGCGGCTATATCGGCATTAGCGGCCGGGAGATCGCCCCGCTGCACGCGCAGGGTGGCGGGATCGATCAGATCCAGGGGATCGTGGTTAACGATGTGGCGCCGGACGGACCGGCCGCGCAAGCCGGGATCCGCGCCAACGACGTGATCATCTCTGTAAATGACAAACCCGCGGTCTCTGCGCTGGAGACGATGGATCAGGTGGCCGAGATCCGCCCGGGATCGGAAATTCCGGTGGTTATCATGCGTGATGATAAGAAAATTACGCTCCATATCGCCGTCCAGGAATACCCGGCCACCAACTAAACGGCTCCCCGTTTGGGGAGCCTCGTTAATCGCTAAATACCGGACCGGCCGGGAATCTGACCAGAAACCCGGTCACCGCCAGCAGCGATCTCAGCGCGGGCCAGACTATCTGTCGCTCGCGAAGCTCATCATCCAGCGTCAGTAGCGCAA
>NZ_PIOK01000028.1:0-895 GCF_002810515.1 Klebsiella sp. D-Nf1 | reverse complement strand
GTGGGTCTGGAGGCAGACGGGCAGAACTTCCTGCTGATGCACGCCATGGGCCCGAACGTGGCCGGAGTGATCGGCTCGGCGATCGCCGCCGGGGTGATGCTCAAGTACGTGCTGGCGATGTAGGCCAGCCTGTTCCCGCGGCTGGCATGTCGGCCGCGGAGATTTCTCATAAGGAGACGGTGATGAATGAAGCCATAGCATGCTGTCCGGAAAACCGGACATCAACACGGGAGGCGATTGTCGACGCCATGCTGGCGTCAGGCGATGAACTTGCGCAACTGCAGCCGGCGCTGAACCTGCTTTCGCCCCCGCTGAACGCCACGCCTGGTGAAGCGCTGCTGGCCAGCTGTTATGAGGCCGGCGCCGACCACAACGCTGACGAGGCGACACGGGCGGTGACTGCCTTACCGGCGGCGGTCGTGCGCTCTGCGACGCCCTCGCTGCAGCGCAGCGGTCTGCTGTGCATGGCGGCCGGGGCGCTCAGCGCCCGGCAACTTCCGCTGACGCACAACCGGCTGTGCGACGTGGCGGGGCAGTTCGCCCGCGCTATCCCTGAAGGCGATGAAGAGGCGGGCAGTGGATTTTATACCGTGCGCAGCGTGTCCCTCCCCGTCTACCGGCGGCTGCGGCGGGATAACCATTCCCACAGCGTCTGTCTGCAGCAGGCGCTGCTGCATTTGCTGGCCTGGAAGAGTGAGTCGCCCTGGGCGCGGCAGCAGGCGCAGCGTCTGCTCTGGCAGGGAGGCGTGCTGGGTGAGAAGGGGGAGTTTGCGCTACTGACGCTGGATGATGAGCTTCGCGAGCGACAGATAGTCTGGCCCGCGCTGAGATCGCTGCTGGCGGTGACCGGGTTTCTGGTCAGATTCCCGGCCGGTCCGGTATTTAGCGATTAACG
>NZ_PIOK01000027.1:0-1007 GCF_002810515.1 Klebsiella sp. D-Nf1 | reverse complement strand
CCGCCTTCACGGATTGCGAAACGCAGACCATCGTCCATCGCGATCGGGTGGATCAGGGTAACAACCATTTTGATGTTGTCGCCCGGCATTACCATCTCTACGCCTTCCGGCAGTTCGATGGTACCAGTCACGTCAGTAGTACGGAAGTAGAACTGCGGACGGTAGCCTTTGAAGAACGGAGTATGACGGCCGCCTTCGTCTTTGGACAGAATGTACACTTCAGATTCGAACTTGGTGTGCGGCTTGATGCTGCCCGGCTTAGCCAGTACCTGACCACGTTCGATTTCTTCACGTTTGATACCACGCAGCAGAACACCTACGTTCTCACCAGCACGGCCTTCGTCCAGCAGTTTGCGGAACATTTCAACGCCAGTACAGGTGGTTTTCGCGGTTTCTTTGATACCAACGATTTCAACTTCTTCACCGACTTTAACGATACCGCGCTCTACACGACCGGTAACAACGGTACCACGACCGGAGATGGAGAATACGTCTTCGATCGGCAGCAGGAACGGCTTGTCAATCGCACGCTCTGGTTCCGGGATGTAAGAATCCAGGAAGCCTGCCAGTTCGATGATTTTCGCTTCCCACTCTGCGTCGCCTTCCAGCGCTTTCAGAGCAGAACCACGGATGATCGGAGTGTCGTCGCCCGGGAAATCGTACTGAGACAGCAGTTCACGAACTTCCATCTCAACCAGTTCCAGCAGCTCTTCGTCATCAACCATGTCGCATTTGTTCAGGAACACGATGATGTACGGAACGCCTACCTGACGACCCAGCAGGATGTGCTCACGAGTCTGCGGCATCGGGCCGTCAGTCGCAGCAACAACCAGGATCGCGCCGTCCATCTGCGCAGCACCGGTGATCATGTTTTTAACATAGTCGGCGTGGCCCGGGCAGTCTACGTGCGCGTAGTGGCGAGTCGGGGTGTCATATTCAACGTGGGAAGTGTTGATGGTGATACCACGAGCTTTTTCTTCCGGTGCGTTATCGATCTGGTCGAATGC
>NZ_PIOK01000026.1:0-1200 GCF_002810515.1 Klebsiella sp. D-Nf1 | reverse complement strand
GCTATCGCATCAGAACCACGCCTCAAACATCCCGCCGACGTTCAGCGAATCCAGCTGCTGGTCCTGGGTGCCGTTAACCTTCGCGGTGTGCTCGTTGTCCACCTGACCGCCGGTCACATAGAAGCGCAGCATCGGGCGGAACTCCGGCCCCATGCCGATGGCGATGTTCTGCGACAGCGTCAGCTTCCAGCCGTGGTTATCCCCGCCCTGGTCGTAATCCACGCGCTGGTAGCCCGCTTCCAGCCAGGTGGAGTGCACGTCGTTCCAGAAATACATCGGCCGCACGATCGCGCCGTAGTTTTTACGGTTGTCGGTGTTGTCCTTACCGTTGTCGTAGTCGTGGAAGGCCAGCAGATACTCAATCTGCGCCTGCTGGGTGAACTTATGGCTGCCCTCGAAGCTGGCGTAGACCGTGGTCAGGTCGTCGGTCTTGTTGTAGACGCTGTTATCCGAGTTGTCGGAGTAGCGCAGGATCACCTTGTTCACCCCGCTGTCGTTGGTGTGGCTCAGCACCAGACCGCCCTGCCAGGCTTCGAGGCGCGCGTCGCTGTCCACCGCCTTCGAGTCAAAACCGTAGTTGGCGTACACCTCGACGTCGATCGGCCCGGCCTTGATGTTGTGGGTTTTGGTGGTCAGCGCGTAGTGGCCGTTGTCGCCGGTGTCGGAGCTGCCGGTACAGGTGATACGCGACGGGTTGGTCTCGTCGGCCATCACTTCCGGGCTACAGGATTTCACCTGCGAGACCGTCGCCACGTCAAACTGCACGCCGCCGATATCAAAGTTTTTCACCCCGGCGCCCTGGCCGTCGTGGTTCATCCAGAAGTAGTCGTTGATCCCCTGTTGCGGACGCTGGTGGAAGTCGCGCCCGGCCCAGAGATAGGCGTTGGGGTTGGAGTCGAGGACGTTGGTGACGCCAACGTAGGCCTTCTTCAGGTTAACTTCGTCGCTCCAGTGGTCGAACATCACGTTGAGATCCCAGATGGCCCCCTGCGCGCTTTTGAAGGCCTTGCTGATCTGGAATTCGCCGCCGTTGCTTTCGTTGCCCAGACGGCCGATCGCCGAGGCGCCGTTATAGGAGCCGTCGACGCCGACATATTTCTGGTCGCCGGTCTGGAAGTGGGCGCCATAGCGGGCATAGCCGCTGAACTTGAGGCCGAACGGAATGGCCATATCCGGCGAGGCGGCGGTGGTCTGCGGGTT
>NZ_PIOK01000025.1:0-1605 GCF_002810515.1 Klebsiella sp. D-Nf1 | reverse complement strand
CACTACAAAGGCAGGTTCTTTAAGGTAAGGAGGTGATCCAACCGCAGGTTCCCCTACGGTTACCTTGTTACGACTTCACCCCAGTCATGAATCACAAAGTGGTAAGCGCCCTCCCGAAGGTTAAGCTACCTACTTCTTTTGCAACCCACTCCCATGGTGTGACGGGCGGTGTGTACAAGGCCCGGGAACGTATTCACCGTAGCATTCTGATCTACGATTACTAGCGATTCCGACTTCATGGAGTCGAGTTGCAGACTCCAATCCGGACTACGACATACTTTATGAGGTCCGCTTGCTCTCGCGAGGTCGCTTCTCTTTGTATATGCCATTGTAGCACGTGTGTAGCCCTGGTCGTAAGGGCCATGATGACTTGACGTCATCCCCACCTTCCTCCAGTTTATCACTGGCAGTCTCCTTTGAGTTCCCGGCCGGACCGCTGGCAACAAAGGATAAGGGTTGCGCTCGTTGCGGGACTTAACCCAACATTTCACAACACGAGCTGACGACAGCCATGCAGCACCTGTCTCACAGTTCCCGAAGGCACCAAAGCATCTCTGCTAAGTTCTGTGGATGTCAAGACCAGGTAAGGTTCTTCGCGTTGCATCGAATTAAACCACATGCTCCACCGCTTGTGCGGGCCCCCGTCAATTCATTTGAGTTTTAACCTTGCGGCCGTACTCCCCAGGCGGTCGATTTAACGCGTTAGCTCCGGAAGCCACGCCTCAAGGGCACAACCTCCAAATCGACATCGTTTACAGCGTGGACTACCAGGGTATCTAATCCTGTTTGCTCCCCACGCTTTCGCACCTGAGCGTCAGTCTTTGTCCAGGGGGCCGCCTTCGCCACCGGTATTCCTCCAGATCTCTACGCATTTCACCGCTACACCTGGAATTCTACCCCCCTCTACAAGACTCTAGCCTGCCAGTTTCGAATGCAGTTCCCAGGTTGAGCCCGGGGATTTCACATCCGACTTGACAGACCGCCTGCGTGCGCTTTACGCCCAGTAATTCCGATTAACGCTTGCACCCTCCGTATTACCGCGGCTGCTGGCACGGAGTTAGCCGGTGCTTCTTCTGCGGGTAACGTCAATCGACAAGGTTATTAACCTTATCGCCTTCCTCCCCGCTGAAAGTGCTTTACAACCCGAAGGCCTTCTTCACACACGCGGCATGGCTGCATCAGGCTTGCGCCCATTGTGCAATATTCCCCACTGCTGCCTCCCGTAGGAGTCTGGACCGTGTCTCAGTTCCAGTGTGGCTGGTCATCCTCTCAGACCAGCTAGGGATCGTCGCCTAGGTGAGCCGTTACCCCACCTACTAGCTAATCCCATCTGGGCACATCTGATGGCATGAGGCCCGAAGGTCCCCCACTTTGGTCTTGCGACGTTATGCGGTATTAGCTACCGTTTCCAGTAGTTATCCCCCTCCATCAGGCAGTTTCCCAGACATTACTCACCCGTCCGCCGCTCGTCACCCGAGAGCAAGCTCTCTGTGCTACCGCTCGACTTGCATGTGTTAGGCCTGCCGCCAGCGTTCAATCTGAGCCATGATCAAACTCTTCAATTTAAGTTTGATGCTCGTGAATTAAACTTCGTAATGAATTACG
>NZ_PIOK01000024.1:0-1788 GCF_002810515.1 Klebsiella sp. D-Nf1 | reverse complement strand
CCAGCGCCTCCTTGATGGCGTGGACGTCCGGCGCGCAGTGGAGCTTCGCGGCAATCACCGCCAGCTGGACCGGGTCGTGGTGGGCCAGCAGGTTTTCCAGCGCGCTCAGCGCCAGCCCGGCCTCCGGGATATTGGAGAGCAGGCCGCCGAAGCCAATCGGCAGCAGCAGTAACGGCTCAAACTTCTTCGCAATCGCCAGCCACAGCAGCAGCAGGCTGACCAGCAGCATCACCGCCTGGCCGGCCCCCAGGTGCATCAGCCCCATGCCCTGAATCAGGGCGTTCAGACTTTCCATTTCCGCTCCTCGTCCTTACGCCAGCTGCAGCAGGGTGTCGCCGACCGCCACCGCATCGCCGGCTTTCACCGCGATACCGCGCACGGTCCCGGCCTGCGCGGCGCGGATTTCGGTCTCCATCTTCATGGCTTCCAGAATCAGCAGCACCTCGCCTTCGGCCACCGTCTGGCCTTCGCTGGCCAGCACCTTCCAGATAGTGCCCGCCAGCGGGGCGGTCACCGGGGTGCCGGCGCCGGCCGGGGCGGCCTGAACCGGTGCGGAAGATGCAGCAGGTACGGCCGCCGTCAGCTGGCTGACGTCGCCGCCGTCGCTGACTTTGACCACAAAGGCTTTGCCTTCCACTTCGACGGTGTAGACGCCGGAGGCGGCTGGTTTCTCAGCCTTCGCGGCAGGTCTGGCTTCTTCCACCTGCGGCACCGGCTCAAAGGCTGCCGGGTTGTGGCGGTTTTCGAGTAACTTCAGGCCGGGCTGCGGGAACAGGGCCACGGTGAGCACGTCGTCGATGGCGTTTTCGGCAAGCGTGATGCCCTTCTCCTGCGCCTGGCGTCTGACGTCGGCTTCCAGCTGCGCCAGCTCCGGCTTTAGCAGGTCCGCCGGGCGGCAGGTCACCGGGTCGGCGCCCTCAAGCACCCGCGCCTGCAGGGCAGCGTTCACCGGCACCGGGGTGTGGCCGTACTCGCCCTTCAGGATACCGGCGGTCTCCTTCGCAATGGTTTTGTAGCGCTCGCCGGTGAGGACGTTGAGCACCGCCTGGGTGCCGACAATCTGCGAGGTCGGAGTGACCAGCGGGATGAAGCCAAGGTCTTCACGCACGCGGGGGATTTCCGCCAGCACCTGGTCCAGCTTGTCCGCGGCGTTCTGCTGCTTCAGCTGGCTTTCGAGGTTGGTGAGCATCCCGCCCGGAACCTGGGCGACGAGGATGCGGCTGTCGGTACCCTTCAGCTGGCCTTCGAAGGCGTGGTACTTCTTACGCACCTCGCGGAAGTACGCCGCGATGCTCTCCAGCTTGTGGATATCCAGCCCGGTGTCGTACGGCGTGCCGGCGAGGGTGGCCACCAGTGCCTCGGTGGCCGGGTGGCCGTAGGTGGCGCTCATTGAGGAGATGGCGGTATCCACGCCGTCGACCCCGGCTTCGATGGCCTTCAGCAGGGCCATCTCCGCCATCCCGGTGGTGGCATGACAGTGCAGGTGCAGGGTGACGTCGTAGCGCTTCTTGATTTCGCTGACCAGCTCAAAGGCGGCCCCCGGCGTCAGAATGCCGGACATGTCCTTGATGGCGACGGAATCAACGCCGGTCTCCAGCAGCTGTTCGGTGAGGTCGAGCCAGGTCTGCAGGGTGTGGGCCGGGCTGGTGGTGTATGAAAGCGTGCCCTGGGCGTGGGCGCCGTGGCGGCGGACCGCCTGCAGGGCGGCCTGCATGTTGCGCGGGTCGTTCATGGCGTCGAAGACGCGGAAGACGTCCATGCCGTTTTTGACGGCGCGCTCCACAAAGC
>NZ_PIOK01000023.1:0-1794 GCF_002810515.1 Klebsiella sp. D-Nf1 | reverse complement strand
CCAGCGCCTCCTTGATGGCGTGGACATCCGGAGCGCAGTGGAGCTTCGCGGCAATCACCGCCAGCTGGACCGGGTCGTGGTGGGCCAGCAGGTTTTCCAGCGCGCTCAGCGCCAGCCCGGCCTCCGGAATATTGGAGAGCAGGCCACCGAAGCCAATCGGCAGCAGCAGTAACGGCTCGAACTTCTTCGCAATCGCCAGCCACAGCAGCAGCAGGCTGACCAGCAGCATCACTGCCTGGCCGGCCCCCAGGTGCATCAGCCCCATGCCCTGAATCAGGGCGTTCAGACTTTCCATTTCCGCTCCTCGTCCTTACGCCAGCTGCAGCAGGGTGTCGCCGACCGCCACCGCATCGCCGGATTTCACCGCGATACCGCGTACGGTCCCGGCCTGCGCGGCGCGGATTTCGGTTTCCATCTTCATGGCTTCCAGAATCAGCAGCACCTCGCCTTCGGCCACCGTCTGGCCTTCGCTGGCCAGCACCTTCCAGATAGTGCCCGCCAGCGGGGCGGTCACCGGGGTGCCGGCGCCTGCCGGGGCCGAGGCGGCCTGAACCGGTGCGGAAGAGGCAGCAGGTACGGCCGCCGTCAGCTGGCTGACGTCGCCGCCGTCGCTGACTTTGACCACAAAGGCTTTACCTTCCACTTCCACGGTGTAGACGCCGGAGGCGGCTGGTTTCTCAGCCTTCGCGGCAGGTCTGGCTTCTTCCACCTGCGGCACGGGCTCAAAGGCTGCCGGGTTGTGGCGGTTTTCGAGGAACTTCAGGCCGGGTTGCGGGAACAGGGCCACGGTGAGCACGTCGTCGATGGCGTTTTCGGCAAGCGTGATGCCCTTCTCCTGCGCCTGGCGTCTGACGTCGGCTTCCAGCTGCGCCAGCTCCGGCTTCAGCAGGTCCGCCGGGCGGCAGGTGATGGCTTCAGCGCCCTCAAGCACCCGCGCCTGCAGGGCGGCGTTCACCGGCGCCGGGGTGCGGCCGTACTCGCCCTTCAGGATACCGGCGGTCTCCTTCGCAATGGTTTTGTAGCGCCCGCCGGTCAGGACGTTGAGCACCGCCTGGGTGCCGACAATCTGCGAGGTCGGGGTCACCAGCGGGATGAAGCCGAGGTCCTCGCGCACGCGGGGGATTTCCGCCAGCACCTGGTCCAGCTTGTCCGCGGCGTTCTGCTGCTTCAGCTGGCTTTCGAGGTTGGTGAGCATCCCGCCCGGAACCTGGGCGACGAGGATACGGCTGTCGGTGCCCTTCAGCTGGCCTTCGAAGGCGTGGTACTTCTTACGCACCTCGCGGAAGTACGCGGCGATGCTCTCCAGCTTGTGGATATTGAGGCCGGTGTCGTACGGCGTGCCGGCGAGGGTGGCCACCAGCGCCTCGGTGGCCGGGTGGCCGTAGGTGGCGCTCATCGAGGAGATGGCGGTATCCACGCCGTCGACCCCGGCCTCAATGGCCTTCAGCAGGGCCATCTCCGCCATCCCGGTGGTGGCGTGGCAGTGCAGGTGCAGGGTGACGTCATAGCGCTTCTTGATTTCGCTGACCAGCTCAAAGGCGGCATGCGGCGTCAGAATGCCGGACATGTCCTTGATGGCGACGGAATCAACGCCGGTCTCCAGCAGCTGTTCGGTGAGGTCGAGCCAGGTCTGCAGGGTGTGGGCCGGGCTGGTGGTGTAGCTGAGGGTGCCCTGGGCGTGGGCGCCGTGGCGGCGGACCGCCTGCAGGGCGGCCAGCATGTTGCGCGGGTCGTTCATGGCGTCGAAGACGCGGAAGACGTCCATGCCGTTTTTGACGGCGCGCTCCACAAAGC
>NZ_PIOK01000022.1:0-1992 GCF_002810515.1 Klebsiella sp. D-Nf1 | reverse complement strand
GTGGGAAACAGGTCAACTTTGCAGACGACCGGGACTGTGGGAAACAGGTCAACTCCGCGGACGGCCCGGACTGTGGGAAACAGGTCAACTTTGCAGACGTCCGGGACTATGGGAAACAGGTCAACTTTGCAGGCGACCGGGACTGTGGGAAACAGGTCAACTACGCGGACGGCCCGGACTATGGGAAACAGGTCAACTTTGCAGACGGGCGGGACTGTGGGTAACAGGTCAACTACGCGGACAGCCGGGATTGTGGGAAACAGGTCAAGTTAGGCAAGCACTATGGGAAATACAGCAAGTTTAGTATCCCCCCATATGTCAGCAACAAACTAAGGGGGGAGGAAATAAAAAATACAGGCTATTGTTTTTTATCAAGAAAATTAAACAGCAAGCGACCATCTTCTTCAGTGGTATATGTTACCTTTAATGGCGTCTTCTCATTAATTTTCTTCAGAGCAGGTTCCAGGAAGGTACGCTTCATTTCAGCAATATTGTTTTTCTGCGAGGCAGGGAGCATAAACCTTTCACATAACCAGTCATGTGTGGTGATCCAGACACCAGTGCTCCGGAACTGACACAGGCTTTCATAAAGCCGGATGACACGAACACTATTAAGCTGGCCACAGTCATAGAGAGAATAGGTAGTGAACTGGGAGGTTAAGCCGACAAGGAATGGCATGACCTTGTAGTTAAATTCAATCTGCCAGGAACCCCGGCCTCGCTTCATTCCTGCTTCAGCCAGCCACGGACGTTTAACTTCTTCAAACTCACCTTCTTTTGGATAAAAGGTAACCGTTGATTCGCCCAGAGCATTTACCCCAGCCTTCACATCACGACTGGCGACAGACGTAGCGACATTGAAGTATTTGACGTAATCAGAAACGCTGATTTTGAAGAGCGGCAATACGTCAGAGTCATCTTCCTGGCTGTCATTAAAATAGGCCTGCATGAGGCATAACCACAGCACACGTTTTGCCTGAAGAGGCAGGTAATATGCAGCTTCGGTCAATTCGTTAGATTGCTTTATACTGGCGCGTTTTTTAAACGTTTTAGTAGCTGGCAAGAGTGCTTGAGTATCCATTTCAATGCCTATGGGTAATTTTTTACTCACCCATAATGACAGTGAAAACAGAAATTGCAAGCTATCGCGATACTTATCCACCGGAAAAATCTGCACTTTATCCACAAGTGGATAATTGAGAACTGAACTTGACCTCTTTCCCATAGCTTGTTGATGCGTATCCCATAGCTTGTTGACACAAAACCCACTGATACGTGATTAATTTCCCATATTATGTTTACCAGTTGCCCATATAGGCCCCCTCTCAGGCCGCACTGTACGCGGCTTTCAGGCTCCCTAAAAGATGTAAAATAAAGAAAAAGAATAAAAAAGTACTTTATAAAAATATGCCCGTGGATAAGTGGATAACCCCGAGGGGGAGGTGATTTTTCAGGCATTTAGCGTAAGCAGAATTTATAAGTTTTGTTCCCTGGTGCTTCCTCGCTCACTCGGGGCTTCGCCCTGTCGCTCGGCTGCGGCGAGCACTGCTGGCTCGATCATATCCACGGCCGGGAATTTCATTTGAACATAAAAGTTATTCTGTCTTAAGTCTCAAAAAAGCTAATTCTATAATCAATATTCTGGCAGAGATGGCGTAACCGGGCCGACAGCTGGTTTTGGCGGCGTTTTCGGATCTGTCGGTTTGGGAGGACACTCAATAGCGCCACAGGGGTTTACCTTCGGTGTGGTATAGCCCGTCTTCCCCTGGCACCCCGACCCCGTGCAACCCGGCTGGGATGGCGTAACCGGGGTGACAATAGGTTTTGGCGGCGTTTTCGGATCTGTCGGTTTTGGGGGGCACTCGATAGCGCCACAGGGGTTTACCTTCGGTGTGGTATAGCCCGTCTTCCCCTGGCACCCCGACCCCGTGCAACCCGGCTGGGATGGCGTAACCGGGGTGACAATAGGTTTTGGCGGCGTTTTCGGATCTG
>NZ_PIOK01000021.1:0-2048 GCF_002810515.1 Klebsiella sp. D-Nf1 | reverse complement strand
TCCTTCCAGCGCCTGCTGGGTGACGGGTCGCAGTTCGGGGTGAACTTCAGCTACGCTATCCAGCCGTCGCCGGACGGCCTGGCGCAGGCCTTTATCATTGGCGAGAAGTTCATCGGCAACGATGCCTGTGCCCTGGTGCTGGGGGATAACATCTACTTTGGTCAGAGCTTCGGTAAAAAGCTGGAAGCGGCGGCGGCGAAGACCTCCGGTGCCACGGTGTTTGGTTATCAGGTGCTGGATCCGGAGCGCTTCGGGGTGGTGGAGTTCGACGAGAACTTTAAGGCGCTGTCCATCGAAGAGAAACCGCTGAAGCCGAAATCGGACTGGGCGGTGACCGGGCTCTATTTCTACGACAATAACGTGGTGGAGATGGCGAAGGATGTGAAGCCTTCAGCGCGCGGCGAGCTGGAGATCACCACCCTGAACCAGATGTATCTGGAGCAAGGTGACCTGCAGGTGGAACTGCTGGGGCGCGGTTTTGCCTGGCTGGATACGGGCACCCACGACAGCCTGATGGACGCATCACAGTTTATTCACACCATTGAGAAGCGCCAGGGGATGAAAGTGGCCTGCCTGGAAGAGATTGGTTACCGTAATAAATGGCTGTCGGCGGAAGGGGTGGCGGCTCAGGCCGAACGCCTGAAGAAAACCGAGTACGGTGCTTATCTGAAGCGCCTGCTGAACGAGCGTTAATGCCTTCTTCGTCAACGACAGGATACAGAGAATGAAGATTTTACTGATTGGCAAGAATGGCCAGGTGGGCTGGGAGCTGCAGCGTTCACTGTCCACCCTCGGCGACGTGGTCGCGGTGGACTACTTTGATAAAGAGCTGTGCGGTGACCTGACTAATCTGGAAGGCATCGCGCAGACCGTGCGTACCGTCCGCCCGGACGTGGTGGTGAATGCCGCCGCGCACACGGCGGTGGACAAGGCAGAAAGCGAGCGGGAGCTCTCCGACCTGCTGAACGACAAAGGGGTGGCGGTGCTGGCGGCAGAGTCGGCGAAGCTGGGTGCCCTGATGGTGCATTATTCCACGGATTATGTGTTCGACGGCGCCGGCAGCCATTATCGCCGGGAAGATGAAGCAACCGGCCCGCTGAACGTCTACGGCGAAACCAAACGCGCCGGTGAACTGGCCCTGGAGCAGGGCAACCCGCGTCACCTGATTTTCCGTACCAGCTGGGTGTATGCCACCCGCGGCGCCAACTTTGCCAAAACGATGCTCCGCCTGGCGGGTGAGAAAGAGACGCTCTCCATCATTGACGACCAGCACGGGGCGCCCACCGGCGCTGAGCTGCTGGCAGACTGCACGGCGACGGCAATCCGTGAAACGCTGCGCAATCCGGCGCTGGCCGGCACCTATCATCTGGTGGCCAGCGGCGAGACCAGCTGGTGCGACTACGCCCGCTATGTGTTTGAGGTGGCGAGGGCGCACGGTGCAGAGCTGGCGGTCCAGGAAGTGAAGGGCATTCCGACGACGGCCTATCCGACGCCGGCGAAGCGTCCGCTCAACTCACGCCTGTCGAATGAAAAATTCCAGCAGGCATTTGGGGTGACTCTCCCGGACTGGCGTCAGGGTGTGGCACGCGTGGTAACAGAAGTCCTGGGCAAATAAACGGGTAGCAAACGATGAACATTATTAAAACAGATATTCCTGACGTGCTGATTTTTGAACCGCGCGTGTTTGGTGATGCGCGAGGCTTCTTCTTCGAGAGCTTCAGCAGCAAGGTCTTTAATGAAGCGGTGGGCCGCCAGGTGGATTTTGTTCAGGACAACCACTCCCAGTCCCAGAAAGGCGTATTGCGTGGGCTGCACTATCAGCTGGATCCGCACGCCCAGGGCAAACTGGTGCGCTGTGTGGAAGGTGAGGTGTTTGACGTGGCGGTGGATATCCGTCGTTCATCGCCCACCTTTGGCAAATGGGTGGGCGCGGTGCTCAGCGCAGAGAATAAACGTCAGCTGTGGATCCCGGAAGGGTTCGCCCACGGGTTTATGGCGCTGAGCGACACGGTGCAGTTTGTCTACAAGGCGACGAACTACTACGCGCC
>NZ_PIOK01000020.1:0-2815 GCF_002810515.1 Klebsiella sp. D-Nf1 | reverse complement strand
ACATCTTCGGGTTGTGAGGTTAAGCGACTAAGCGTACACGGTGGATGCCCTGGCAGTCAGAGGCGATGAAGGACGTGCTAATCTGCGAAAAGCGTCGGTAAGGTGATATGAACCGTTATAACCGGCGATGTCCGAATGGGGAAACCCAGTGCAATTCGTTGCACTATCGTTAACTGAATACATAGGTTAACGAGGCGAACCGGGGGAACTGAAACATCTAAGTACCCCGAGGAAAAGAAATCAACCGAGATTCCCCCAGTAGCGGCGAGCGAACGGGGAGCAGCCCAGAGTCTGAATCAGCTTGTGTGTTAGTGGAACGGTCTGGAAAGTCCGACGGTACAGGGTGATAGTCCCGTACACCAAAATGCACAGGTTGTGAACTCGAAGAGTAGGGCGGGACACGTGGTATCCTGTCTGAATATGGGGGGACCATCCTCCAAGGCTAAATACTCCTGACTGACCGATAGTGAACCAGTACCGTGAGGGAAAGGCGAAAAGAACCCCGGCGAGGGGAGTGAAAAAGAACCTGAAACCGTGTACGTACAAGCAGTGGGAGCACCCTTTAGGGTGTGACTGCGTACCTTTTGTATAATGGGTCAGCGACTTATATTCTGTAGCAAGGTTAACCGTATAGGGGAGCCGCAGGGAAACCGAGTCTTAACTGGGCGTTAAGTTGCAGGGTATAGACCCGAAACCCGGTGATCTAGCCATGGGCAGGTTGAAGGTTGGGTAACACTAACTGGAGGACCGAACCGACTAATGTTGAAAAATTAGCGGATGACTTGTGGCTGGGGGTGAAAGGCCAATCAAACCGGGAGATAGCTGGTTCTCCCCGAAAGCTATTTAGGTAGCGCCTCGTGAACTCATCTTCGGGGGTAGAGCACTGTTTCGGCTAGGGGGTCATCCCGACTTACCAACCCGATGCAAACTACGAATACCGAAGAATGTTATCACGGGAGACACACGGCGGGTGCTAACGTCCGTCGTGAAGAGGGAAACAACCCAGACCGCCAGCTAAGGTCCCAAAGTCATGGTTAAGTGGGAAACGATGTGGGAAGGCACAGACAGCCAGGATGTTGGCTTAGAAGCAGCCATCATTTAAAGAAAGCGTAATAGCTCACTGGTCGAGTCGGCCTGCGCGGAAGATGTAACGGGGCTAAACCATGCACCGAAGCTGCGGCAGCGACACTATGTGTTGTTGGGTAGGGGAGCGTTCTGTAAGCCTGCGAAGGTGGCCTGTGAGGGCTGCTGGAGGTATCAGAAGTGCGAATGCTGACATAAGTAACGATAAAGCGGGTGAAAAGCCCGCTCGCCGGAAGACCAAGGGTTCCTGTCCAACGTTAATCGGGGCAGGGTGAGTCGACCCCTAAGGCGAGGCCGAAAGGCGTAGTCGATGGGAAACAGGTTAATATTCCTGTACTTGGTGTTACTGCGAAGGGGGGACGGAGAAGGCTATGTTAGCCGGGCGACGGTTGTCCCGGTTTAAGCATGTAGGCGGAGGTTCCAGGTAAATCCGGTACCTTTTAACGCTGAGGTGTGATGACGAGGCACTACGGTGCTGAAGTAACAAATGCCCTGCTTCCAGGAAAAGCCTCTAAGCATCAGGTAACATTAAATCGTACCCCAAACCGACACAGGTGGTCAGGTAGAGAATACCAAGGCGCTTGAGAGAACTCGGGTGAAGGAACTAGGCAAAATGGTGCCGTAACTTCGGGAGAAGGCACGCTGGTGTGTAGGTGAAGTCCCTGCGGATGGAGCTGAGACCAGTCGAAGATACCAGCTGGCTGCAACTGTTTATTAAAAACACAGCACTGTGCAAACACGAAAGTGGACGTATACGGTGTGACGCCTGCCCGGTGCCGGAAGGTTAATTGATGGGGTTATCCGTAAGGAGAAGCTCTTGATCGAAGCCCCGGTAAACGGCGGCCGTAACTATAACGGTCCTAAGGTAGCGAAATTCCTTGTCGGGTAAGTTCCGACCTGCACGAATGGCGTAATGATGGCCAGGCTGTCTCCACCCGAGACTCAGTGAAATTGAACTCGCTGTGAAGATGCAGTGTACCCGCGGCAAGACGGAAAGACCCCGTGAACCTTTACTATAGCTTGACACTGAACATTGAGCCTTGATGTGTAGGATAGGTGGGAGGCTTTGAAGCGTGGACGCCAGTCTGCGTGGAGCCAACCTTGAAATACCACCCTTTAATGTTTGATGTTCTAACGTAGACCCCTAATCGGGGTTGCGGACAGTGTCTGGTGGGTAGTTTGACTGGGGCGGTCTCCTCCCAAAGAGTAACGGAGGAGCACGAAGGTTAGCTAATCCTGGTCGGACATCAGGAGGTTAGTGCAATGGCATAAGCTAGCTTGACTGCGAGCGTGACGGCGCGAGCAGGTGCGAAAGCAGGTCATAGTGATCCGGTGGTTCTGAATGGAAGGGCCATCGCTCAACGGATAAAAGGTACTCCGGGGATAACAGGCTGATACCGCCCAAGAGTTCATATCGACGGCGGTGTTTGGCACCTCGATGTCGGCTCATCACATCCTGGGGCTGAAGTAGGTCCCAAGGGTATGGCTGTTCGCCATTTAAAGTGGTACGCGAGCTGGGTTTAGAACGTCGTGAGACAGTTCGGTCCCTATCTGCCGTGGGCGCTGGAGAATTGAGGGGGGCTGCTCCTAGTACGAGAGGACCGGAGTGGACGCATCACTGGTGTTCGGGTTGTCATGCCAATGGCATTGCCCGGTAGCTAAATGCGGAAGAGATAAGTGCTGAAAGCATCTAAGCACGAAACTTGCCCCGAGATGAGTTCTCCCTGAGACT
>NZ_PIOK01000019.1:0-4557 GCF_002810515.1 Klebsiella sp. D-Nf1 | reverse complement strand
ATGCCGAACTCAGAAGTGAAACGCCGTAGCGCCGATGGTAGTGTGGGGTCTCCCCATGTGAGAGTAGGGAACTGCCAGGCATCAAACAAAGCAGAAAGCTCAGTCGAAAGACTGAGCTTTTTGTTTTGCGTTAAAAAAGGACCCCGTGCCGAAAGGTGCGGGTTTTTTTGCTGTGTGGGGTATATCTCCCCGGTGGCGCTGCGCTGACCGGGGCTACGGATCCTCAGCCATCTGCTGACCGCGCAGCCCGATAACGCCCTGCAACATCATTGCCCCTGCAATCGGGCAAGCCTTCCCCCGCCAGATACGGTAAACTAACGCCGATTTTGCATCAGGAAGCCACTATGAACCACTCCCTCAAACCCTGGAATACCTTTGGCATTGAGCGCTCCGCCAAGACGATTGTACGCGCCGAAACTGAGCAGCAGTTATTAAGCGCCTGGCAAACTGCTGTCGCAGAAGGTCAGCCCACGCTGATTCTTGGGGAAGGCAGTAACGTTCTGTTTCTGAACGACTATGCCGGTACGGTGATCATTAACCGGATTATGGGGATCGAGGTGAGCGAAACCCCGGAAGCCTGGTGCTTGCACGTCGGTGCTGGTGAAAACTGGCATCAACTGGTGCAGTTCACGCTACAGCATGCGATGCCAGGACTGGAAAACCTGGCATTGATCCCTGGATGCGCAGGGTCTTCGCCGATCCAGAATATTGGCGCCTACGGTGTCGAGCTGCAGCGGGTTTGCGAATATGTTGACTGCATCGAGCTGGAAACGGGTCGTAAGGAACGTCTTTCAGCAGGGGAATGCCATTTCGGCTATCGCGACAGCATCTTCAAACATGAATATCAGGATCGCTACGCCATCGTCGCGATTGGATTATCGTTGGCGAAAGTATGGCAGCCGGTGCTGAGCTATGGTGATTTAACGCGTCTTGATCCACAGACCGTCACCCCACAGCAGGTATTCGATTCCGTTTGTCATATGCGAATGACGAAGTTGCCGGATCCAAAGATTAACGGCAATGCCGGAAGCTTCTTTAAGAACCCGATCGTCAGCGCTCAGGTTGCTGAAGCTCTGCTGGCGAAATTCCCCCAGGCGCCGCATTATCCGCAGGCAAACGGCACCGTCAAGCTGGCCGCGGGCTGGTTAATCGATCAATGTCAGCTCAAAGGACAACGCATTGGCGGCGCGGCCGTCCATCGACAACAGGCCCTGGTACTCATTAATGAAGATCGAGCGACCAGCGAGGACGTGGTAAAACTAGCCCATTACGTTCGCCAGCAGGTGGGTGAGAAATTCGATGTATGGCTTCAGCCCGAGGTGCGCTTCATTGGAACGCATGGCGAAGTCAACGCAGAGGAGAGCATTGCGTGAAAGACCATACTATTCCCTTAACGTTGATTTCTATCCTCGCTGATGGCGAGTTCCACTCAGGTGAACAGCTTGGCGAGCAGTTAGGCATGAGCCGGGCGGCGATTAATAAGCATATCCAGACCTTACGCGACTGGGGCGTCGATGTGTTTACAGTGCCAGGCAAGGGTTACAGCCTGCCGGAGCCCATTCATCTGTTGGATGAGAAAAAGATTTCCCAACAGATTGAACATGGCCGAGTGACGGTTCTCCCCGTGATTGACTCCACTAACCAGTATTTACTGGACAGGCTTGATGAGCTGACATCCGGGGATGCCTGTGTGGCTGAATATCAGCAGGCAGGGCGAGGACGGCGAGGTAGAAAATGGTTCTCGCCCTTTGGCGCCAATCTTTATCTCTCGATGTACTGGCGCCTGGAGCAGGGGCCGGCGGCGGCTATTGGACTCAGCCTGGTGATTGGTATCGTGATCGCTGAAGTTCTGCAGCAACTCGGGGCCGATCAGGTTCGTGTGAAATGGCCAAACGATATTTACCTGCAAGATCGTAAACTGTCAGGGATCCTCGTGGAACTGACCGGGAAAACGGGTGATGCTGCACAAATCGTTAGTGGCGCGGGTATCAATCTTGTGATGCGTCGCGTGGAGTCTGACGTGGTCAATCAGGGGTGGATAAGCCTTCAGGAGGCGGGGGTTGTCATCGACCGCAATCTCCTCGCCGCGCGCCTGATTAAAGAGCTACGTCTGGGCCTCGAACTGTTCGAGCAGGAAGGGTTAGCGCCCTATCTGCCGCGCTGGGAAAAACTGGATAACTTTATTCATCGCCCGGTAAAACTCATTATCGGTGATAAAGAGATCTATGGAATTTCCCGAGGCATTGACGCGCAGGGTGCACTATTGCTGGAACAGGATGGAGTGATAAAAGCCTGGGTTGGCGGTGAAATATCATTGCGCAGCGCAGAATAAAAAGGGAGCTTCGGCTCCCTTTGCTTTATTTACGTAAGCGTACCTGATTCACAGAATGATTGGCGCTTTTGGTCATAATCAGGCTGGCGCGCTCACGGGTTGGTAGTATATTTTCCTTGAGATTCATTAAGTTAATCTCATTCCATAGCGAGGTGGCAATATCTACCGCTTCTTCCTTAGACAGCTTTGCGTAATTGTGGAAATAGGAGTCAGGATCGGTAAACGCCCCTTCACGGAATTTGAGAAAACGATTGATATACCAGCTTTTCAATAATTCTTCCGGTGCATCGACATAAATAGAAAAATCGACAAAATCGGATACAAATACATGATGGGGATCGTGCGGATAATCCATTCCACTTTGCAGAACGTTGAGCCCCTCAAGAATTAAAATATCCGGTTGTGCGACGGTTTTGTCGCCGTCTGGAATAACATCATAAATCAGATGGGAATAAACCGGTGCGGTTGCCTGCGGTACACCTGATTTAAGGTCGGAGACAAACTTCACCAGTCGATGCATATCATAGGACTGCGGAAAGCCTTTCTTCTTCATTAACCCGCGTTCTTTCAATACCGAGTTAGGGTGCAAAAATCCGTCAGTGGTGATGAGTTCAACATGGCGGTGCTCTGGCCAACGGCTAAGCAAGGCCTGCAGTACACGGGCTGTGGTGCTTTTTCCTACCGCAACACTGCCAGCAATGCTGATGATATAGGGAATTCGTTGACCATTGGTGCCAAGAAATTGTTCGAGGACAGCCTGACGACGCAGGTTAGAACTGATATAGAAATTGAGCAAACGCGACAGTGGCAAATAGATCTCAGCAACCTCTTCCAGAGAGAGATCTTCGTTGATGCCTTTTAACCGCGTGATTTCATCCTCGGTTAACGTCATCGGGACAGAATCACGAAGTGCAGCCCATTGGTGGCGGTTAAATTGTAGGTACGGTGTCATTAACGTCTGCTCTTTTTGGCTCATAAGCATGTTCTTACCATCACCGAATACGTCGAAACGGCGATGCTTCACACGAGTTAATCAGGACAATGGGCAGGAGGGTAACACCAGATTGCCGGGAATAATAAGAAAAAAACTCATTGAATGCTGCATTCTCGCGTCAGCATCACAAGAGATGAATAAGTTTCTTATTCTGGGTAAAGGATGTGCGTTGCTGATGGGATAAGCGCTAATGGGCTGTATATCTTTCTGTCAGCTGTCGGAGAGTGTTCTCGGTGACAGACCATGCCGGAAAGAGGCTGATGAGCCGATTTCCTGGCGAATATTTGCACTCCACTGTTTGAAATTACCCCATTTTTCCGCGGAAGAGCACAAAATGTGAGCAAGAGAACGTTTTATGCAATTTTTTAGTTGCATGAACTCGCTCCTCTCCCTAGAATGCGCGCTACTTGATGCCGACTTAGCTCAGTAGGTAGAGCAACTGACTTGTAATCAGTAGGTCACCAGTTCGATTCCGGTAGTCGGCACCATAACAATTTGGGTGGGGTTCCCGAGCGGCCAAAGGGAGCAGACTGTAAATCTGCCGTCATCGACTTCGAAGGTTCGAATCCTTCCCCCACCACCACTTTCTGGCGACGCTTTGCGTAGCCGGAGTTGGTTGGGTAAACTAATCAGCTCAACATTAAAGAGAGCAATCTCTTTTTTGTGACAGAAAGAACTGGGTAGCCGAGTTTCAGGATGCGGGCATCGTATAATGGCTATTACCTCAGCCTTCCAAGCTGATGATGCGGGTTCGATTCCCGCTGCCCGCTCCAGACGTGCTGATATGGCTCAGTTGGTAGAGCGCACCCTTGGTAAGGGTGAGGTCCCCAGTTCGACTCTGGGTATCAGCACCACTTCTTTATCTCTCCTTCCCTGTTTCTCTCTGTTTATTGCATTCAACAAGTCGGGCATGTTGCCTGGTTGATGTGGTGATATCACCGATTTATCCGTGTCTTAGAGGGACAATCGATGTCTAAAGAAAAGTTTGAACGTACAAAACCGCACGTTAACGTCGGTACTATCGGCCACGTTGACCATGGTAAAACAACGCTGACCGCTGCAATCACTACCGTACTGGCTAAAACCTACGGCGGTGCTGCTCGCGCATTCGACCAGATCGATAACGCACCGGAAGAAAAAGCTCGTGGTATCACCATCAACACTTCCCACGTTGAATATGACACCCCGACTCGCCACTACGCGCACGTAGACTGCCCGGGCCACGCCGACT